>JAWCNZ010000001.1:0-169028 GCA_038848005.1 Bathyarchaeia archaeon
AACGCTCTCTGGATCGAGAAGGTTGGCTCCAAGTGCTACTAGCCTCTTTAACCTTGAACCTTTTCCAATTATTGTTGTTTCTTTATATCCCTGCTTCTTCATCCACCATAGAAACTCAACGATTTTTCCATAAAGATCGGCCTCGTTTGCCTTTTCTGCGGCTCCCGCTTCCTGCTTTTCAGTCTGCCTTTGGGCTTCCACCAAAAGCTTAGCCGCCTTTTGGTGTGCATCACCCTCACTTTTTGTGACAAAGCCGTTATATGGCTTTCTGGTTTCGCTAAACCGGTAACAACAGTTTCTGCATAAATAGCGCTGTATGCTTGAGCCGTCTGCCAAATAGCGATAGCCGTCTTTATAGAGGAGTGTTGAGCCGCATTGTGGGCAGCGAAGCATTAGCCTTTATGCCTCTCTCGTTTAAGCCTCTCGCTTCTTCCTTCCCACTGTGGAGCCGTTCTTAAAGGTCCAGTAAAACCAGCCGTCTGTCGTCAACTTGCCATTGTGCTGAGCTAAATCCTTCAACAAAGCCTTAAACTCTGGATTATTAACGTCTTCGCTCTTCTCAAACTCGCCCCTAAAGCCCTGAGCTTTCTCCCATTTAATCTTGTTTGGATCCCAACTCCAGCTTTTAGGCTTATCTTCAGCAACGCCCACAAGCTTAGCAATTTGTTGCTTCATTTTAGTAACCGAAGCCTCTAAACCGTCTAGGAAATCGCAGAAATCCTCTATGAAAATTTCGAAATCCTCAATTTTCAACTCATTTCACCTCTTTGAAAATTTGCAGAAAAAGAGGGAGGATGGAAAGGTCCGCTTGCCATTTTAATAGGCCTCGTTAATCCATCCAATAGGCTCTTTCAATAAGCTCTGAGGAACTTTCAAGTGGATTCTGCTACTATTGTCTCTGTATCCGTGTTTCTTGACGCTTTCAAGCGCCTCTTTTCCGATAACTCCTAAACGATAACGTTTTCCTTGATATTCAACCTCGAAAATTAATGCGTCTAATGTTCTAGACTCTTTAGGCGGAGCCAATAGTAGGCAATCGACAAGCGCTAAGCCTAAATCCTCGTCTGACAATCCTTGCTTAGGCGTCTCCTCTTTCTTCTCCATAAAATTCACCTCATGGCTGGGAAGACCCGTTTCGAGTCTCCCTTTCAGCCAAGCTGTGAATAGCCAACAAAACCTTGTCGTACTCTTCAGAGTGAACCTTAATCCACTTAACGTCCAGTCTTGAAAGAAGCCTTCCACAATAATCGCAAGTCATATACTCCGTCTTTCTTGGTTCTTCAGGCTTCAAATCTTCTGGGCCTAAAGGTTTGAAGCGCTTACCCTCTTCCAAAGCCCGTTTAAGGTTTGTTGTTATGCCTAAGTCTTCGTCTGTTAAGGGTTGTCTTGTCACTTCAGATTTTTGTTTCCCCGGGAAACTTTCAGCTTCATGTATTGTTTCTTGCGATATTGGTTTCACCGTGAAACTTTCCAGTTTCTCATAAGCCTCTTTCAATGAAAGCTCGCCTTTCTTTACTTTTTCTAGCAATTCCCTGTTTTGAGCTACAGCTAGAAGTTTTGAGACGTGTCCTTTAGAACGGCCTATGCTTTTAGCTATATCCTCAACCGTCATGCCATATCTTTCTTTCAAGTTTAAAACATACTCTGCAAACTCGCCGACATTCACTTCCCCTCTTAAAACGTTTAGTTTGGCGCTGAACAAGACGGCGTCCTGCTTGCTTCCATGCCACACATATGCTGGAATTATAAGTTTGCCTTGACTTTTAAGGGCTTCAAGCCTGTTCTGGCCGTCTGCAAGCCAATAAACGCCATCCTTATCTTCACAAACATGGATGGGTTGAATGACGCCTTCGGCCTTTATGCTTTCCTCAAAATCGCTATGATCGTCGAAGTGGCTGCGGAGCCTGCCCTCTGGAATTTTTATGTCGGTCACTTTAAGCCATCTCAAACTTGATATGGCATCCTTTTTCATTCTCGCCACTCGCCCTCTGTAGATCCAAGGGGTTTGGCAAACCGCTCAGCCATCTCGTCCATCCATTTTTGATCTGCATCTTTCTCTCCTATTGTTGAGCGCCTCTCAGAATAGAAGGCAATAATGCGATTGGCGTTTTTGCTTACTCCTGTTACCCAGAACTCTAAGCGATAAAAAACGCCATGCCTGTCAAGCCCCTTCATATAAAAGCAATGGTGCACGGGCTTTGAGGGATCCAACTTATTTTTAAATTCGTCGTAATTGAAGAGGATTTCCCGCATATTTTACACCTCAGCCTTTTGCTCAAACCGCAAAAGTAGATCCTTTTTGAGAATGTCCAATCCTTCCAAAACTTTGTGAATGTCGGCGTCCTTTCTTACGAGCAAGACGCAGTTAGCGTTTATAAAGAAGGGTATTTCGTCTTTGCCTTCGCAGCCTATTTCCTTTCTCAAAATCTTTGGTAAATAGCCGTAGCCGCGTGAATCAGTGATCTTTATTACGCCTACGGGTCTAAGGCTTTCTTTTACCTTAACCATTCCGTGCACCTACAAGTTTTTTAAGCGTCAATTACGTGTATTTGATAAATGGGGGATAGTAGTAACCTTTGTTGAAGCGTGAATCAACATTGGGCCAAAGGTTGATGAAAATTTCAAAAAATGGATGGAAACTATTGAGCGTTTTATACGACGCTTATAAGAAAGGCGAGCCTTGCCTAAAGCAAGCAAGGCTGTCCGAGTACTCACATTTAGATAGAGCAACTGTTTCAAGGGAAATTAAGAGGTTAGAAAAACTTGGATTTGTCAACGTAAAACGGGAAGGAAGACGCTCTTACATTTCACTATCCAGCTTAGCCCATGAGCTTTTTAGAGAACCGGTTGAAGAGGTTGTCGAAAGAAGTCTATACCAGCTTATCCGAGAAAGTGAAAATATGGCCGACGAATACGTTGGGAAAAAGTTAATGTTGCCGCCATTAAATGAGGTGCGCAAAAGGCTTGAAGAAATTTTTGGACTCCCTCCCCTAGAAGACAAGCTTAAGGAAAAATTAAGAGAACCCCGGCAAACAAAGGACTTTCGATAATGCACGTCTACTGAAAGCTCCTTTATTTAGTCACGGTATGTGCTTTACGAGATTTTAAGCTTGTAAAACGCCTCGTAAAGCTGCAAGTTTTGAATTATAGCTGTCGTTGTTCGCAGGACCTCAAATGCGCTCGTAGTGCTTGCTTGTTCTTGAACTATTCAGTCGCAATGGAAGCATTTATGCATGGCTTACACCTAATAGGCATTATTAGCTGTATATGCTAGCACGGTATGCCTATTCTTGAATGCTTGCTCTAGCCTATAGGGGGTGGGGGTTTCATTCTAGGGATTGAAATTCATGCATAGGAAATCGAGAGTTGATAACGTAGCATGTAACGGATACGATGACGAATGCGTCAACGCATGATTGCTTGTATATCTGCGTTATATGCGAAAACACACTCGATAACGGGAACCGATGCAAACCCTCGATGATATTAAATTGCCTAGGAGGAGGGGGTGGGGCCCGCATAAAATGCTAAAAATGGGCTTATGGCTCATGTTGTCCAAGGCTAGCTTCAACGGACCCTTCTTCGGCTTGTCCAACGAGCTCCCGTAGCTTTTCCTTAACGGCTCCCTTATCAGCCTCCGAAAGCTCATTCAAGAGCTCAAAGCCCTTACCCTCAACTATGATCTTTCGCAGAACAGCCTCACACCTTGCTTTACAATCAGCCCCAACCATTTCACAAGCATCCCTAGCTATCTCCTCAGCCATTAAACCGGCAATCTCCTCTTCACTCAAACATGAATCACCTCATAACAAACTATCTTGGCTAAAAACTTAAATTTTGCGACTATTTTTCAAAAACAAGCAAATTTTCGGTTAAAAACTGATAAAAGAAGCGAAAGAATACTATTCTTTCCCCAAAAACTCAAAGCTTTTTGCGCGCAAACGCGCCGACGATATGACGCAACAATAGTATTGTTGCGCCTCGCTTAATAGGCGTTAAACGAAAACAGCCAAAACAAAACAAAAACGCAAAAACTGAACAAAATTTCGGTTACACGTTACTAACAGAACACCTATTAATTTATTAGTTTACGTTTTGAAAAATTGTGGAGATTTGATCTACTTTTTAATTTTTCTTTTCTTTACCGTGATTGTTACTGTTGTTAAAGCTGTAAAAGCTAAGACTGAGATTATGCTATTAAATTCTGAAACAACTTCTGTTCCTCCAATTTCTACTAAGTGAGTGCTGTGTGTGTAGGTGAAGCATATGAATGTGTGTGTTTGGTTCCATGTTATTGTAAGGCTTTTTGGATTTGTTCCATCAATCAGCACGTTCCACTCCGTCGGATTAGCATTCAATAACTCTTTTGGTATGGTAACATTGCATATTCCTTCCGTCCCTGTTGGGCCTTCTACGTTAAAAGTTAATTTTTTCTGGTCCTTGTTTAAGGCAACATTTGATATCATTGAGTTGCTTTTAAAAGCAACAGCAAACGAGTAATTATCGATATTAATGATGTGGGTTGTTTGTTGAATTTTCGTAAAATGAGCAGTTAACAAATGTGGCCCGTCCATTGTAAGGATCACTGTATTATTTATTGTGTAATCTAAACCGTCAAGTTGCCATTTTTGGAAAATGTAATCTGCGCTAGCTGTTGCTGAAACTGGAACATTAAGACCATGGTCATACCAGTATGTTCCAACAGCAGGATTTGTTGATCCCGAGCCGGGCGGGTTAACGTTTATGGTCAAGGTATACTGTGTTTTATATGTGGCGGATATGGAACCGCCATTATATGGCACATTAATTGTTCCACTTTTCGCCGTTGAGAGACCACTTGTTGAGGTCCAGACGTAACGCTTGTTTGTTCCTGCGCTTATTGGGTCAGACCAGGAGAAGCTATGCGACGAGCCCACATCCCACGTGAAGCTTAATGGAAGATTATTATAGTTGTAGCTTATTCCATCAACCGTCAAAACTACGCCAGAAGCGTCTAAATCTAAGCCATTCGCCGAGAAAGTAATTGTTGCAGCGCGCTTTAGTCTCATTGTTATGGATCCTGCTCCAGTTATAGTTGCGGTTGTTGAGCTTGAAGTTGCTGATCCTACACTTATGCCTCCGCTAACTTCCCATTGCTTGAAACTATATCCGCTTGGAATTGTCCCTGTTGAAAGCGAATAGGATCCTGTTTTAACGCTTGTGGAGTTGCCGCTGAAGTAGCTTGATCCAGCAAAATTAATGGAGGCCCCGTAAACCGTGCTGCCTACATCATCTTTGATGTAAAATGTAACGGTATAAGTTGCTGGGTTTACTGTTAGAGTATAGGTGGTTTTTTTGGAGAGCACGTCGCTGGATGCTTGTACTGCAATATTATAGGCTCCTTCCGGCGTTGTAGTTGAAGTTGTTATAGTCATAGTGCTGGTTTTAGAAGATCCAGGGCTTATTGCTATTTGGTTTGGACTAAAACTTGCCGAGGCTCCCTGCGGAAGTCCAGAGGCAGATAAACTAACAGTTTTGGACGATGTTCCGCCAGTTAACGAGACGGTGACTGTTGCGGATACACTGCTGCCTTGTATAACGGATCCACCGCTTGGACTAACAGATAACGAGAAGGTATAGAAGTTTGCAGTTTCAGTGATTGGAGCATTCATTGTTATTGTTGCAGGATTGCTACTGCCAGAATATGAGCCAGACCCAGATCCAGTCCAGCTTTCAAAAGCCCATCCAGATGTGGGATTCGCCCGTATAGTTACGGATGTGTCAGCATCATACCAGCCGCTGCTTGGAGAGACAGAACCGCCCCCACTTGGATTAACATTCATTGTTAAATAGTATTGCCGAGTCCATTCAGCCGTATAGGTGGCATCTCCACTTACAACAATTGTGCGCGGATCCGCCGAACTTCCATCCTCCCTCCACCGCTTAAAAATTAGCCTTTCACCACTTCTCGGCGAGTATCCAGAGTCCGGATCTAAAGTATGCGTTGAGCCGTAAGCCCACGAAAAAGTCGTTCTGGTGGTAATTGGATTACCATCAACAAAAATTCTGCCACCATTGGGGTCAACTGTTATTTTCGGAGATATTATTGTGATCTGAGCTATAGGGGTGCTACTCGCGGCAGTGTCATCAAATCTGGGAGTACCACCCCACTCCCCATTAAAAGGCCACGCAGTTGCCCCGGGACTATATCGATATATCAGCGTTCCTTCATGATCAATATCCCATAACCATTCATCAGGTTCAGACATCCAAGCTTGAATCTTAATATTTAACGTTCCACTGCTTGTTTTAGGCCTAATATAAACTTCAATGATATCAGTTTCCGATTCACCTCCAATATTGATGAAGTCATCATAAACTTCTATTATAGGAGCCCCAACCACGTTCCGTCCACTAGGGTCATTATAGTCATACGCTCCCCAGGAGCCGGGGGAAGGAAAGTATCCAGTAAGTTTAGGTTCTCTGGTAAATTCACCGTTTTCCAAATAGATTTGTAAACCGTTTCCCCACCAATCCCAATTTGCCGTTCTGGCTCCCTCCGTCCCTACATTTTTAACATAGAATTTCACCGTTATCTCTTTACCATAAATTATCTGTGTGGGAATGGAATCCCAAGACACAGCAATTTTAGGCGAAGGTGTGTCAGCTCCAGACCTAACTACGAAGTAAACCTTAAATCTTGAATAAACGATTCCGATCAATCCACTAATATCTTTGTAAAGCGTCATGTAAACTGTATAAACTCCTTGTTGAGCATTTGACGCCACAGAAAATTCAAAGAAAACTATCTGTCCGGGTGAGTAGGGTTGCTTGGTAGATTGCCACGTTATTCCAGATTTCTTGCCTTGAGGGTCGCTCCATGTATCGACGCAGACATAATCAGCATCCGCAGAAGCAAACTTCTTAATAATTTCAAGGTTGATATACCCTTCATGACCGGGAACGATGGTCCATGCCGTGGCATAGGATCTACCCTCTTTACTATATCTAGTATAGTCGACATGTCTAAAATATATATCATAGCAATGTCCCAAAGGTTCATCGATAATTATGGCTGGTTCATATCCACCATTAAAGGCTGGTAATCCTACATAGGCTGGACTTGATGTTGCTTTAGGAACATTAATACTGAAGACGGTAACAGATATGCAAACTAAAAATATTAGCAAAAACTTCGCGTTATTCATCTACCTCTCCCCTTCATTTCCAAAAATGCATGCTTTCCATTTATAAATCTTATTTAAGATGATGTCTAGAAAAGGATTCTAGTTTTGGTTTACAAAAAGTTGTTAGAATGAAAATACAGTAAAACGAGATAAGTCTGGGAGGTTGTTACTTTTCCCTATAATGAGTGAATGACTTTTGATCTTCGGTAGAGGTATATGGGGATCGCTAGAATCCACATGAGTATAGTTGCTATAAGGCTAGTTTTTGGGGAGAGTGGACTTGTTTTTCCTTTACTTTTAGCATAGGCTTCAATTTTTTTAGCGTCGCTATATACTGCACCACAACCCGCAATGTAGCAAAAGATTAAGCCCATAAACAGTATTGTCCATTCAGGGTCAGGTGGATCAAGTTGTAAAACAATTGCACAGAGCAGACCAACGATGTAAAAGACGATTATATAATTGCTTGAAGGTTTTTCTCCTGATTCTGACATGATTTATACTATCATGGGGTAAAAATTTTTAAATTTTACGAAATTTTTTAAGGTTAAAATGAAACAGGAGCATATATGTTGCTTATTTCCGTTGTCATAACCTCGATACTTATTGTGGTAACACTGGTAATCTCCTCCGAGTATATGCGGAGAAAAGCTAAACAGATAAAAGAGTTTTATGGGGAAGCAGTATTATTGAGTTCTCCTGCAAGCCTTTGTAAAGGACGATTTGGCTTTTATGGTGGCTATCTGCTGTTGACAAGAAGCCGCATCCTATTTAATCCAGCAAAATTTGGGGGTTTCGGAAAGAAAGTTGAAATACCCATAGATTCAATTGTAAAAGTATCCTCTAAGAAATCTTTTGGAGGTGAAGAAAACATACTAAACATCGTCACGAAGGAAAAGGAATACAATTTTTCATTATTAGATCTAAACAATTGGCTCACAAAAATAAATGAATTACTTAAAAAATTGGAAAACGGATAGTTTTGAAGAAAAACAGACAGAAGCATATATAACTTCAAAAATTAAAGCTGTGAAAAACCAGACTAACCTAGTAAATGATGCAATAATACATTCGAAAAAGAAGGGTAGCGATGTTTCTGGCCAAGCGTAATACTTTTGGTTAAGAATAAAGAATATAAAATTTTTTAATGAATAAAGAGCATTAAAAAGTTTGGGGAG
This sequence comes from Bathyarchaeia archaeon, assembly GCA_038848005.1. GTDB lineage: Archaea > Thermoproteota > Bathyarchaeia > Bathyarchaeales > Bathycorpusculaceae > JAWCNN01. The sequence goes on from JAWCNZ010000001.1 coordinate 8,345, forward strand.
TAAAGTTGAAGGAGAAACGTGTTGTAATAATAGTTCTTCTACTGACAGCTTATTTGTTGACTACAATTACAGGTACAACAGCTTCGACATCAAATCTAGACTTTGAAATAGAGTTTGTCGGTGTTTGGGGAAGGGGTCAATATTACAAAGGCGAAAGTATAACGCTTGGCTCATTTATTAGCAATACGGGTGGCAAAACTTTTACAGTTAGTAGCCGATTCGAAATATTATCGCCTACAAACAAGATATATCACGCGGTCGGAGAGGCGCTGGACGAGTTTTTAGATCCTGGAGAATCCACCATTATAGATGGAAATTGGACAATTCCAACCAATGCAGAAATAGGTTGGTACAGAGTCAAAGTTATTGTCACTGCTACAGCCAACGGGGAGCAACTAACCAAGTCGAAAGAAGACATAGGCTTTAAGGTTATTGAACCAACTGGTATAGATCTCGTTTCCGAAATCTACATTGATGGTGTTTTAGTTTCACCATGGCCAAATGTGCAATATCCATATACATGGGAGGGAAAACAGGACGCTGTCATCGAATATGTCATAAAAAATGTTGGCACTTCTGATGCAGGCCCATTTTGGGTGCGATATTGGTATGCAGAAGCTGGAACACCCCCACATCCCAATAATCTAAATGAAACTGTGCGATATAGTGGTCTTGCAGCTGGTGAGGTCATTAGAAAAATACATCAAGTATCCAATTTAAAAATTGGAACCAATAAATGGGCAAGAGTGGTGGTGGATTATAAAGGAGAAGTAGATGAGTTAAATGAAACCAACAATGACTCTACAGTGTTTCATAAAGTAGTTGACGCTCTTCAGGCTAAACTTTGGATTTCATCCCATACTATAAGCTTTGGCAACATGAAACCATACATGAAGAGTTGCTTAATTTTAGATCTGAAAAATGTCGGAAGCGGTGTGATGGTGTGGGGTGTAAATGAAAACCTTAACTGGATAACAGTAGAGCCAACACGTGGCAACGCAACTACAGAAACTGACACAATATTAGTTACATGTTCGACTGAAAGTTTGGCGCCAGGCAGTTACTATGGATACATTTCCGTGGTGTCTAATGGTGGTGGGATGAATATTTATGTTAACGTGGAAGTTAAGGCAGCTGGATACGCCATTATCGTGGCTGGAACTTGTCCACGTCTATTAGAGCCCGACCCGATCTTATGGCTGACCAACAAAACTGCAAATAAAGCTTATCTAACTCTCTTAGAGTTAGGTTTTACACGAGATGATATATATTACATAAGCCCTATTCCAAACCAAGATGTCGATGGAGACGGAAACTCGAATAATGATGTAGATGCAACATTAACCCTTGATAACTTTAGAGTTGCAATTGAACTTGCTAAAACCAAGGTTAATGCTTATGTACCTCTATTAATATACCTTACCGATCATGGTGCAAATGATATCTTTTGCTTTGGTCAGTGGCCGTGGGAATGGCTTAGAGCGAAAGATCTATCCGCATATCTTAATGACGTAAGATTAAGCACCGGATGCAACAATAATCATAGTAATAATTGACGCTTGTCAATCTGGCAGTTTCATTGATGACCTATCTGGTCCTGGAACAATAGTAATTACGGCTTCAAATTCTACTCATCCAGCATACGGAATGACTTTTTCATCTACTTTTTGGGATAATATAAAACTTCGAGTTTCCGTTGGAAGAGCTTTCGAGTTGGCATCAGACGCGAGTAAACGACTTCAAACTCCATTAATAGATGACAACGGAGATGGTATAGGGCATCCATCGCCTTTGCCTAATGGTGGAGACGGATCAATTGCGCTGTCAACATATATTGGATATTCAAAACCAACACAAATAATAGGGATCCCGCCAAAAATAGAAAAAGTATCCCCCAAACAGCAAACTACTATTGGAACCGATGTCCATATTTGGTGTAAGGTTACTGATGATGTAGGGGTTTCAAGCGTAATTGCAATGGTCTTCCCGCCAGGGTTTAAATCATTTGAACATGCTGACTGGAGCAAATTTAAACAAGTTTATCTAACGGATCTGGATGGCGATGGCAATTACACGGGAACATTTCAGGCAACATGCTTAGGTGATAATGTAGTTGTCATGTTTGTACATGACCGTGAAGGAAACATGGTTGCAAAAGAAACAATAGTTAGCGTTTTTGAGCGAAAATTGCACAAAATACAGCTTAACGAACAGACCTTTAATATAATCACTGAAAGCAATTCAAATGTGACAAACTTAAGCCTAGATGTTGGCGGCAAAATGTTAACCTTTTATGTGGAAGGATCGAATGGCACCCTTGGGTTCTGCAATCTTACAATTCCAAAGAGCCTTATGAGCGGTCCGTGGCAGATTGAAATAGACGGCAAACCTCTGACTACATTTATACACTATGAAAATTCAACTCACAGTTTCATACACATCGAGTATACACATACATTACATCAAATCAACATAGTTGCGACATGGATCATTCCAGAATTTCAATCACATCTGCTCCTCTTAGGCTTCTTAATACTTTCAACTATTACATTTGCCTCCGTAAAAAGAAGAACAAAAAGAAAAATCAGCTAATTTCCATCACTTTTTTCTACTAGCGCCCTATCCAAACTATCCTAAGTTTTCTGTTAGTCGCTGATAAACGAATAGTGTTTGAGTTTAAACCAAAAATTTAATTAGAACCCGATACTTAAGGGGGTTAAGTACTTAAGGGGGTCTGGTTTGCCGCTTTTCAGCTTACATCCAAAAGAAAAAACAGAGGAGCTCTTTGGAAGGGAGAATGAAATTGAAGAACTTGTCCGCCTAATTAGAGCTAAAAGATGGGTTGCAATACTTGGTCCAAGAATGGTTGGAAAAACAAGCCTAGTTAAGGCAACAAACAAAAAACTGGAAAGCATGGGCATTAAAACAATTTATGTTAACCTTTGGGGTGCAAGAGGAACTCATGGCTTGTTAAATGCTTTAGCGCAAGGACTTAACCAAGAAAGAAGCATACTTCAGAAAATTAGGAGTATTGCTGAACGCATAGAAGGAGTATCGTTCGGGACAGGAGGCATCTCCATTTCTTTATCTAGAAAGCCCATGACAACAATGTGGGAACTCTTAGCAGCTATAGGAAAACAAGGGGGAGATTGCGCTATTGAACTTGATGAAGTTCAAGAGCTATCAGTAATTTCTGGGCATCTTCTAAAACTACTTGCTAATATTTTCAACACATACCCAAACATAGTCTTTATTTTCACTGGATCCATGTTCGGTCTCTTAAAGACGCTACTCGAACCAAAATCCACTTCACCCCTGTACGGAAGATCACCGGCAAGACTATACTTGCAACCATTTACACGAGAAAAAGCAATAGAATTCCTGAGAAAAGGATTCCAAGAATACCGCGAACCTATAAAAGAAGCGGAGATAAACGAGGCTGTTGAAAAGCTGGATGGCATCCCAGGCTGGCTCACCCTATATGGAAATAACGCGGCAGTTCAAAAAATGCCTCACGAAAAAGCACTACAAGAAACAATAACAGAAGGCACAAAAATAGTCAATGACGAACTTAAACACTTTCTAGAGGGAAGAGACAGAACACTTTACATAACAACCCTTAAAGTCACAGCCATATCAGCCCGCTGGAAGGAAATAAAGAACGCGATAGAAGCACGAAAAGGCTCATCAGTTAACGATGCAACAATACAAAACATAATAGAAAACCTAAAGGCAGCAATGCTAATAGATGAGCACGAAGGAGTATACACGGTCAAAGACCCGATGCTAAAAACCCTACTGCTAACTTCACAAATTACTTAACAGAGTTAAGCACTTAAGACACACCAACACAAAAACGCATCTCTGAAAAACTAACGCCACATTTATTTAAAAAAAAGAGGGAGGGAGCGGGAGAGATCACCAATAGTCGCTGTTCCGGGTTCAAATCCCGGCGACCGCACTTTCAAGAATAGGTTTTGAAGAGTTTAGAAAGACAAAAGACGATAAACGCTGTGGTTAGAAGCATTGAAGTTATGGGAGAAGCAACGAAGGACATTCCAAAACCATTGAGAGATAAACATAAGGATGTTCCATGGAAGAAGATGGCTGGAATGAGGGATAAGCTAATCCATGAATACTTGATGTAGAAATCTTATGGAAGACAGCAACAGAGGATATACCACCTCTTAAACAACTGATTCAAAAATCCTAGAAAACCTAAGAGGGTAGCCTTACATTAAATTCCAAAATCACGAATATTCTATTATATCCTTTATTGCTTTTTCAAATCCGACGACTGCACTCTGAAGGCGTTTTAATAATTTATTTTAGCAAGTGAATTAATATTTGTTTTGCATGAAGGAAGAATCATGATTAAGCGGATTGTTCCTTTAGCTTTTGACAGTTTCGGCGTGCGTTCAATGGCGACTTTCATAGAAACAAGCGATTTAAAAATTCTAATAGACCCTGGAGTTTCTTTGGCGCCAATACGTTATGGGTTGGGGCCTCATCCGTTGGAGTGGCAGAGGCTTGACGAGTGTTGGGAAACCATAAAGCGGTATGCGGAAGAATCTGAAGTGTTAGTTGTTACGCATTACCATTATGACCACCACGACCCAGATTATTCGGAACTTTACAATGGGAAAACGGTTTTCATTAAACATCCAACAGAAAACATAAACAGAAGCCAAAAAGAACGTGCAGAATTTTTCCTAAACGCCATAAAAGGAAAGCCGAAAAGGCTTGAAACGGCGGACGGCAAAAGCTTTCAGCTTGGCGGAACACGCCTAATTTTTTCAAGAGCTGTTTGCCACGGAACAAACCCACGCTTAGGCTATGTAACAGAAGTCAGCATAAAATCAAACAATGAAAAATTCCTTTACACATCAGACGTTGAGGGCCCGTCCTTAAAAGACCAGATAGACTTTATCCTTAATGAAAAGCCAGACATTCTATTTGTTGACGGACCAATGACGTATATGCTTGGTTATCGCTATTCTCTTAAAAGCCTAGAAATTTCAAACAATAACCTTGTAAAAGCCATAAATGAAACTGCTGTGCACATGGTTGTTTTGGACCACCATTTTCTACGGGACTTGAATTATAAAATGCGAATAAAACCAGTTTACGAAGCTGCAGAGAGACGTAGAGTGCTTGTTGTTACTGCCGCTGAGTTTTGCGGGAGAAAAATCGAAATGCTTGAGGCTTTAAGAAAGGAGCTTTATGCAAAATACGGCGAAGCGAAAGTGGAAAGCAAAAAGCGTGTGTTAAGAGAGGAATAGTATTTATAAGGAAAACGTAAATTAACAAATCCGCAAGCTAAAAATGGGGTTTGAAACGTGAACCTTTGGAAGGACATTCCTTCAGGTGATAAACCGCCGAAATTGCTTAATATGGTGGTTGAGGTTGTGATGGGTTCGAGGGACAAATACGAATACGATCGCCAGTGGGAAACATTTGTTCTAGATCGCATCATACCCTCGCCTGTTGTCTTTCCAGTTGATTACGGTTTTGTTCCCCAAACATGGTTTGACGATGAAGATCCACTTGACATAATGGTTTTAAGTTATGAACCGCTCGAAGTTGGATGCATAGTCAAAGTTAGGGTTATAGGAGCATTAATACTTGAAGATGAAAAAGGCGAGGACCCAAAAATATTGTCTGTGCTTGTAAACGACGCAAGATTTGATGGTTACAACGACATAACGGATGTGCATCCCCACAAGGTTAGGGAAATCCAAGAATTTTTCGAGATTTATAAACGACTGGAGCTCCACAAGTGGGTTAAGTTTAAAGAGTGGCGAAATGCCCCAAACGCAGAGGAAATCGTGAAGTACTCAATTAAAAAGTTTAAGGAATTTAAGGAATTAAAATAGTCATTAGCTTGTGTCTTTCAAAATTCTGGCAGAGACCATTGGGAAAGAAAAAGAAGCCGGCTGAACTCTCAACTTTTATAAAGTGACCCATATATTGATAATTGATGTCAAAAATGGGAGGAGAATGTGAGCATGCATTGGCACCTAATTCCGCGTTACAAAAACAAGGGTTTCTAGGGTGAACCCATATGGATTCGACATCATAAGGAAAAGAAACTAACGAAGAGAGAATATCAAGACCTAATAGAAAAATAAGATATCTGTGAAAGCATACTAAGGACATATCCATTTTCTAGTCGTATTCGTGTAGCTTCTGATTGAAAATAGCGTATTCCTTTTCTGAAAGCCAACCTTCCTCCTTAAGCTTTTTTAGTCCATCCCCAATTTTTTCACGTACCACGCTTGTCTTTAACATGCTTGCTTTACTGCCAGCCTCAACTATTTCTCTTTCAAATACAGCGTTCTGTTCGATAAATGCTGAAAGCTTGTTTAGGAATGACGTTATAGCACTAAATCTGGAAACAAGAAGACGCTTAACTTTCGCTTTGCCAAGCGCCCCTTTAAGCTTTGTTGAAAAGCTTATGCTGTTTGCAACAGACGGTGGAAAAAGCACATAACGCCTCTTTGATTCTGACTGAAAACAAACCAAATAAAATGGCACATAAACCAGAGTGTTTACCGCCCATTTTTGTTGAACTCCCAACTTTTCAAAAGTAGCGAGTTCTGCCTCCCGCATTTTAGCCAATCTGTCTATTTGCTCAATTATGGAGGAAGTTAGCTTTTCCAGTTTATCTATTTCTTGTATATGAAACTGGATTTTGGCATCGCGGGAAGCCTCAAGTTCAAGCAAATCTTTCTCTGCTTCTTTAACCTCAGCTTCCCATTTCGCCCTGAGCTTGATTGTTTCAAGCGACTTGTTTTTCTCTACCTCCTTTATTCTTTCTTCAACCTCTTCTATTTTAACCTCAATTTCAGAAAATTCCTTTTTGCTTTCGTTAATTTTTTCTTTCCATTCCCTTTCTCCAACGGAATCCTTGTTGATGGCGCATGTTTCCGCCTCTTTCTTGTAATGTTCAATCTTGCCGAGAATTTGTTCTTTTGTTTTTTCAAGTTTAATTTTCTCCTTCTGTAGGGAAAAGAGTTGCTGTTCAAACTTTTTTGTGAGGTTCGTTACCTGTTCGTCGTATTCCTCATTTATGCGGTTAACTTTTGGTGTTATTATTTCTTTTTGTTTCTTTATTTTTACGTTGAAATCTTCTTTGACGGCTCTTATTTCACTGCGAATCATTTTCACAAAGCTTCGAGTTGTTTTGTTTAGAAGTTTCATGCTTTCGTAAAGAACAGCGATGTCTTCTTTGAAATCCGTTTTTATGTTGTAAAGCTCTTGCGTTGCGGACGAAATTGTTGTTTCTTCAATTTCTGACGATAAAAAGACGGTCATCGATGATTGAGTTTCAACGGATTCAGCCTCGGAAAGATACAGATTAAACTCGTTAAGCATGTTTGGTTCTGTAACAAGGGCATCTATCGTGATTGGCTTTTCTTTGCTGGGCATTTGAAAATAGTTAATGTTGTCTGATAGAAAAGCCGTGTAAGTTTCCACTGTTTTGGAGCTTCTCTGCAAATTTTCCATGAAAGCTTTAACGTTTGGAATTTCCTTATAACTTAAAGCGTAAGCTGTTGTTTTCAATCCGTCAAAGATTAGGTTAAGTCCATTCCAAGGGACAAGCCAAAATGGATAGCCAAATTCAGCTAGAAAATTCACTTTTTCTCCAGGTTTCTTTAATATTAAACCAGCACCCTTTTCCCGTTCTAGCTCAGCGAAACAGTAAACAGCGGCTTTTTCCATTTCCTCCGAGAACGGTTCTGCCCGATTTTCAGATAAAGCAGCGTATGGGAGGATAAATTCCTTAACTTTTTGGGACAAGCATTCACCGTGTTGAATTAATCGTAATTTATTTAAATGCTTTACGAAGAATAAGTAAAGCTGGAAAAATTGGGGATTTGACTAGCGTTGTTGTTTATTCACTTCTTTTTCGCTGTTTTCCCCTTTTTCTTCTTTGTTTTCGACCCAGCCACTGTTGCGACCTCAAACCTACAATTCTAATTAATTTCTATAAAAAATTTTCTGTCAGTTTGTAAATACTGACCCGTTTTCAGAAGCACCTTATATATGGCTATTGAATAGTTAAAAAGTGATTTTATGGTTTGTAATAACAGAATAGATGTAGAGAATCGAATAAATTTGTGTAAAAATGATTTTTCGGCTACTTTTTGGCTTTTCGCTTTAATATTGGGATGCCTACAGTGGCGATTATTGCGGTTGCTAGAATCACCACAACAGTGAGGTTAATGTAAAGAGAAGCTAACTGCTCAAAAATGCTTCCCGCCTCTCCATATTTTGTTGGGTCAGCGTATTGCATGGGCAACGTTGCCAACACTGCGGCGGCTAAACCCCTTATAAGCATAACGTTCATTATTGGACGTTCTTCTGCGAGTTCGCTACAGCGGGCAGTTGCGATTTTCACAGCGCCAAGCCTGAGCAGCAACAACACCAGTGAAATAATTACTCCAATAATGACTGTTCTAATCTCGCTTATTGTAACTATTAAGCCTATATACACAAAGAAGAATGTTCTCAGAAGGAAAGCCACTTCAGATTCAAACCTTTTCAATCCAGTGTCGATAACAGCGTTTAATGGCCTTTCCATTCTAAGCATTCTGTAAATCTCTTTTTCGTTGCCCAGCACAACACCAAACAATAAGGAGCAAAGCGCACCGCTTCCCCCTAGAAATTCCGAAAAGGAATAAACCAAAAGTGCAACAGACAAAGTAAGCATGTAAACGTAAGTTGCCCGTATAATCCTTTTCAAAGTGCTTAGCCAGAAAATCCCAAACAAAACTCCAAGCACAATACCGATTGAAAATCTGCTTGCAACAGATTGTCCAACACTTATCAAATCAACTTTCCCAGTCAATATTACTTCGATGATTACAAGTGAAAAGACTATTTGAAAAATGTCAGTTATGGCGGATTCCAAGCTTAGGATGGCTTTGCATTTTTCACTTGGCTTTAACTTGCTGACTAGGGATATAACTGCGATGCTGCTGCTTCCACCGTACATTGTTCCAAAAAGCGCAGAGTAAAGTGGCGGAAAGTCTGGAATTACGAAAAACATCATAAAAAGCGAAATAACAACAACGTTAAACAAGAAGCCGACGCCGGCGAGAACAGCAGCCCTTGGGCTTTCAGAGAAAACACGGTAAATATTCATGGACATTCCACCGTCAAACAAAATGAAAACTAACGCTAACGCAGCCAAATACGGAGCAAGCCCCATTATTGAAGCTGAATCAGCAACGCCAGTTACTGGTCCAATCAACATGCCCAAAACTATGAGAAACAACATGTCTGGAAAACCCGTGCGCTCCAAAAAATAGTTGCCCAAAAACCCAATAACAATTATTGAACCAGCCAGTATCAACGCAAGCGTAACGTGGTCCATGTTACTAAACCTTTTGGTTTCCTAATTTAACACAGTTCAACTTAAAGAATTTTTGTTAGAACACCGCTGGAACGTGACGTAAGTTATTTGTCGCCGCACTGTTTATCTTTCAGTTTAGCCGCCAAGGGCTTCGCCAGAAAATCCGTTATTTTCTTTTGAAAAAGCATATTCCTCAAAAGTTCGCTTTGCAGTATCCATTTTTGAATTGGAATTTCGAATCGACCCGCAATAAACTTTAAGGCTTCATCCAAAGTTTTGAAGGTGAAAGGTTTTTGGCGCATGGCATTTCTAACATTTTCCCTCACTTGCCAAACGCCGACGGGCATTATATAGCCTGGATGCGCTTCACGTAAAACAATAACTGTGGCTTGTCGCTGTTCTTTTACAAGCTGTTCGCAGACTGCCAAACGTGCAGCGTAATAGCATCCGCCAATTTCCGCATATGTGGTTCTTCCATTATAGCCTTCCCAATCTGAAAACATCACAACGCTTCTACCATTAGGATTCCAAACAGTGCCAGGATACCAAGCTTCTATGGCTTCGTAACTCCATCTATCTGGAATCATCAAAACCTCAAAAATATTATCCAAATAACGGGATTCATAAACTCGAAATTCGCTTATTTCGGGAAAGGTTTTCACTTTCTCCATCAACGCTTTGGAGAGTATGCTATCAACGGCTGTTATGCTCCAACGCGTTGGCACAAGACGCCTATTCTTTTCCAAACCAAAAGCGCCAACACTGAAAGCCCTCTGAATTTTTGTAACCAAAACACCTTTACTGTAAAGTTCCAAAACAGCATCAGCAGCCCTCAAGTCAACATCGCCATACGCCTTCTCTATTTGATGGTCCCATTGTGCATTGCCAACACGTAAGTCTTGAATCGGCGCTGAGGGACCAAACGGCTGAACTTCATCGTCTAAAATGAGGAAACCACGCGGTTTCTTCTTCAGCATCAGCTCAACATCCACTGGCTTCGTCGCCAAAGCCAATTCACGAGTTTTCTCAATTATTTTTCCAGCTTCTTCAAACTTGCACACGTGAACACGGTGTTTCCCACGAACAAGCAACGAGCGAAAGCTGACAATATCCTCAATAGTTTTTCCAAACCAAAATTCTGGCAAGTCATAAAGGCTTGTGTCCTCTTGAACTGGTGGAACAAGCGGTCCAGCATAAACGTATGGATAACCAATCCGCCCGACAAAAACACTTGGAGGCGAAACTCCAGCAATATCTTCGCTTTGCATCAACGGAATACTTCTCAGGAAATAATTAGCTTTCACAATAATTGGACAACGAGTTTTGCCACAGAGAAAACGTGAACCCTTACAGACAACACATAAACCACTTTTCGAGGCTTCTTTAACAACTAAAGTTTCACCATATTTCAAGTCCACACCAACACTTGAATTCCTTAAAATATCAAGTAGCCAAACGTTTGGAGAACACCTATCTCGCCTACCGGGAGAAACCAACTTTTATCATCAAAACTTCTGGCTAAAACAAGTTCATATGCTTTCCGGAAACAAAACTATGGCGCCCTGGCCGGGATTTGAACCCGGGTCTAGCGGGCGACAGCCGCTTATACTAGACCGGACTATACTACCAGGGCATTTTGCGGCAAAAGAATAGAGGAGAATCTTGATTAATTAAGTTTTCTTGAGCTTATATGACATTTAAATTTTTAGAGGTTTCTTGCTTTTTATGGCTTTTTCAATCATAATTTCACGCAGTATTTTCATTGTTTCTTTAACTGCTTTCGTTAGGAAGCGAATATAGGTGAGTAATCTAGGAATTCTAAAACCTTTTTTGGACTGAAAACCGTGAGAGTTGCGTTGCGCAGTTTTCCGCCGATTTTTGGAATCAAACCTTCAGCGTCCGTTCCAAGCTTACATACAAGAGCATTTTCAAACAAACCTAAAGGTTCGACGCTTATAACATCGCGATTGGCTCTCACCCTTTTTAGAGTCAGCTTAACTTCTAAAGGAGTTGCGCCTATAATTATTAGCCTATCCAAGAGTGATTTAATCCAATTTTTATAATTAGCAAATTGACTTTCTGAAAATGTGGCTTCTATGCGTTTTTCCTCCTTGTTTACGCTTAAAATTTTGATGTTTATAGGCAGGTTTTCGCAGAAACCGTATAGTTCAATGAGTTTTTGGAGGGCGACTTTTCTTCCGTCGGCAAGTTGCGCCTGCAAATGTTGGATTGGTATTGTAGCGTTAATAATTGTTGGCATGTAAACTCCAATGTCTATGTAAAGTTCGCTTGCGTTTTTGTTAAGGGCGGTTATATACCCTTTAACTTCTGAGTTTTTCTTTAGTTGTTCTATGGATGTGGGGCATACGCCTACTTTTTCAGTTAAGTAACGCAAAGCCACATTTTCATCTTCGCCGGAAACGCCTACCTGAACCATTCTGGTTGGGGTAATCCCGCAAATTTTTGTTTCGACGTTTAAGCCTTTTAGGGTGGATTCTAAGAATTTTTCAACAAACCTTATTTGGTGTTCGTTATAGATTTTTGCGGAGAGAGTCACCGTAGGCATTTGCAGTCGCCGATTAAAGCCATCATTTCATTATGTAGCCTTTGTATTCTTGCGATGGCGGATGGCGGCAACTCTTTAGAGAGGCTTTTGATTGTTTCTTCTATTGGTACACGTTTTGAACCTTCGATTAGTTTGTCGGCGTATGCAACGATTTTTTCTTCTAGGGTTTGTGGAATGTAAATGTCCTTGGGCCATCCCAATTTTTTCGCTTCTTTTGATGTTATTCCTCCGCCCACATGCCTTTTTATTATTGAAATTATTTGGTCTGGCAAACCCAGCGATTTTGCAATTTCTGCGCCTATAACAGCGTGGTGGACGCTGTGAGTTTTTGCACGTCCTATATCGTGTAAAAGCGCTCCTATCTCAACAAGTTCCAAATCAACATTTAATCCTTTTTCTTTGCAGGCTTTGGCGATTTCCACGGCGGTTTCAGCCACTGCCACACAATGTTTTATCACGTTTGGTGAGCATCCGCTTTTGCGGAGAAGCTCCAACGCTTGGTTTCGTGATGGAGGCGTTTCACTCACCTAATTCCTTTTTTAACTGTTCAATTTTTTCGGTTAGTACTTGGATGAGTTTGCTGTTGTCGTAGTGGGCTAGGGGTTTGCCGCATGTTGGACACCGAAACACGAGTTCAACAGCTTCTTCGAATGGGATTCGTTTGCATCCCGGCGTGTAACAGTAGTAAAAGTCATGGTTTTTTTCGTAGTCGAGTCGAATGTTTAATTTTTCCAGCACCCGCCTTTTTTGGCTTAGTATGAAACCTTCAAGTTGGTCTAGTTGGAGTTTCCAGTGGAATATGAACCAGCCTGTTTTTGGGTCTCGTGTTCTTTTTAGGCTTACAAGCGAATGGTCATAAAGCTTGTAAAGGATTTTGCGGACATCGTTGAGTTTTATGCCTGTTTTGTTTGCTATTTCGTCATCCGTTATTTCATCTGAATTTTTAAGAATCTCGATTAGTTTAACTGCTTCTTCGTTGCCCAATGCTTGGGCAACTTTCATTAACGTTGTATCGTCTGGTGTTGACAATACAATACCCTTGCTTAATTGTTTGTACAACTTTAGCCTTCTCACAACAGCTTTCTAATAAATATATTTGCAGATTTTATTTAAATCTCTTTATGAAATCTGAATCTGAAACTAACATTTCCTTAGTATTTTCTTGCCTCTTTTTTGGGGAATTATCCTTATTTTTGCGTTCTCGAAAGTTTTTTCCAATTCTTTCCCTTGAAAGAAACGGTCTAGAAAAATGGCTAGGCTTGCGCATTCGGAGTGGGGTTGGTTTCCAATTGCCACGTTAAAGTCTGAAATTTCTTCGGAAAAGAATTCGTTTGGAACTTTTTGGCTGCCGACAATAACTAGAACGTCTTTTCCGCAAGCCTTAACCCTTTCCAGCACATCGCTTGTTTGGATGTTTTCGCCGTAAGCTGTTAAATGCACAACTATTCCACCCTTTTTCCGCCAGTCTTTCACGGCTTTTTTCCATGGAACACCCATCTCAAAAAAGAAGGGTCCTCCCCAGTTCGCCGTGACCTTTTCGATTGTTTCTTTTATTTTTTCGTCCTTTACGTCTGAGAGTATGATGCCCGATGCGCCCATTGCACGTGCGGTTAATGCCACATGCGTTGTAAGTCTGGCGTCTCTTTGCGGTCTGTGTCCCCACCTTAAAACCACAATTTTAGGCGTGGAGTTTCTCAAGTTTTCCACCAAATTCTCCTAAACAAATTTTAACTTTATCTATAAACCATGGAACTGCCTCAAAAACGATGTGTGCATAATCATCGGCGTACTTTATTGTTTGCACATCTGCACTTTTGAAAAGCCATGATATGAACGGCATTGTTTCGTTTGTTAATGGTATAATGCATGAAACTTTAATTTGGTTTTTTAAAATTTCCAGTATTTTCTGTTTAAGCGGTTCAATGTTGGTTTTGTATAACGCTGATATTGGAATGGCGTTTGGAGCCTTTTCCCTTAAAATTTCAAGTTTTTGGTAAACTTCCTTTTCAGTTAACAAGTCTATTTTGTTCAGAGCCGTTATTAATGGGATGCCAGCCGCGCCTATCTGTTCTATCGTTTCTAGGCAAACCACCAGTTTCTTTTCTATTGTGGGTGTAGGTTCGCTTATGTCTACAACCAGTAGTATTAGGTCTGAATAAATTGTTTCTTCTAGGGTTGAGTGGAAAGCCTCTATTAGGGTTAATGGTAGGCGGTCTATGAAGCCAACAGTATCCGTTAACAAGAACTTTTTCTTTGCGATTTTTACGAGGCGTGTTGTCGTGGAAAGCGTTGTGAATAGGGATGTGTCCACTGGAACTTCCTCTTCTGTTAAAGCGTTGAAAAGCGAGCTTTTTCCAGCGTTTGTGTATCCCGCCAAAGAAATCGATGAAAAGCCTAACTCCGCCCTGTGTTGGCGGTGCAACTGCCTTTTTTCACGAATTTTCTTTAACTTTTTACGGAGCGTATGCACTTGCTTTTTTACTGCTTCGTAGTAAACGTCCACTTCGTATGCGCCTAAACCCATGAATCCGGGCTGTTCGCCTTTTTTGGCTAAGCGCACTTTCTCTTTTGCGTGTGCCAGTTCATATCCCAACTTTGCAAGTTGAATTTGCAGTTTCGCTTCGGTTGTGCTGGCTCGCTTCGTGAATATTTCGAGGATTAACTGGAAACGGTCGATTGCTTCGACGCCCGTGACTTTTGCCAAATTGTAGGCTTGAACTGGCTTTAACATGTTGTCAAAAATTATTTTTTGGGCGCCTGTTTCCTTGACAAGTCTTGCAAGTTCTTCCACTTTTCCAGCGCCTATTTGGTAACGGGAATCAGGCTCTCGAACCTGCTCTATTTTGCCAACTACGGTGTACCCTGCAGATTCAGCCAAACTTTTAAGTTCTTCTAGGCTTGAGTTTTCGTGGGGCTGTCGCCTTTGAACTATGATTGCCCTCGTTCTTGAGGCTCCTCCTTCTCCTTTTCCTTTTTGTCTAACTGAATTAAATCTCCCAATGTTAATTCACGGTTTATGGGCTTCGAAACCGTTAACGGCGTTTTCTCTTCTGTTTTTGGAACAAGCAGTTTAACCTTCAACAACCTTTCAAGTTTAACGGCAAGTTTGTTATCGGGCGTCATTTTCTCGGTTTCAATTTTTTTGAGAAGCGACGCTTTCTCGTTTAATTTTTTCCCCAATTCTTCATGGGAAAGCCCAAGTTTTTCCCTTGCATGCTTTATTTTTAAGCCAAAACCATCCACAAGCTCAAGGTTTGCCTCGACCATTGGCGGTTCAGCGCTTTCGGTTTTTGACGGTTGGAGAATGACTGTTTTGACTTTTGCCATTGGTTTCGGTTCTTCTTCCCATGTGGCTACTCCATGTTTTGAGCATCGAACACACACTGTGAGTTTTGCCCCTTCAATTATAACTCTATAAGGTTTGCCGTGAATTTTGCCTCCACAGACTTCGCATCGCAACTGCCATTTACACCCTAATGTTATTTTAATCTGGTTATGTTTATAGTTGTCGAATTGTAAATGTGTTTGATGGTGTAAAGGCTTGGAAAACGCCCTAAAACGGATTAGAAGCGTAGCGGACTACCAGTTCGGAAAAGGCGTGGGCGCAATTCTTTTTCCAGAAAATGTTGAAATAGTCTATTCTAAAAGAACTGGCAGAATACGCCACATATACCTAAACGGTAAAATGCTTGCCACAATGCGTCCAACAGACGGTTTATTCTCCATAAGCATTGAAGGCGCAAAGCGCATCGCTGAAAAACGGAATCTTGCAAAATGCTTCGTTACCGTACAAAATAAAGTTGCAAAGTTTATCGGCGAAGGCGGCGACGTTTTTGCAGCCCATGTCGTTGATGCTGACGAAGAAATCCGCCCAAAAGACGAAGTTATCATTTTGGACGAGGATGGAAACGTTTTGGCTGTTGGAAAAGCCGTTTTGTCAAGCATTGAAATGAAAGCCTTCAAAGTTGGCGTCGCCGTCAAAGTCAGGCGTGGATTTGCAGAATAAAATTGATTTTGGAATAACCCAAATGTCATCGTCATCTTCCCCACAAACCAGACGACATTTAAACCACCAAATGTTATTGTTATTTTCCCCCCAAAAACAACAACACTTGAAAACAACACTACCACATCAAACGTCAGAAATATAATCGAGTTTAACGTATAATGTACGGTTAAGGTGAAATCCCATGCAGAGACGCATAAGCCCCCGTGAAGCAAGACGCCTAATGCAACGCATAGGCTTAAACATGGACGCCATCCCCAACGTGGAGCAAGTAACAATCAAAACAAGCAACAAAGAAATAACCATAGAAGCGCCGGAAGTAGCCATCATGGAAATCCAAGGACAAAAAATCTTCCAAGTGGCTGGCGGAAAAATCACCGAAAAAACCATAACGCCAAAACTAACCATACCAGAAGAGGATATTCGGCTTGTGGCAGACCAAACGGGAAAAAGCCTAGAAGAAGCCAAAAAAGCATTAGAAGAATGCGGAGGAGACCTAGCGAAAGCCATTCTCCTATTGCAATCAAAAATTTAACACATCATACGATTTTGTGGTTTCTTTGAGCATTTTTAATGTTGACGTTGCTGTTGTTGGTCACTTTTCCATAGACTCAATTTTTCTTCCAAACAAACATGCGCTCCACGTTGTTTTAGGCGGTTCTGCAACCTACACTTCCCTAATCCTCAAACGTTTAGACGCAATTGTGTCTGTTATTTCAAAAGTTGGCGGCGATTTTCCAAAAGCCTATTTGTGGTGGCTTAAGGAAGAAGGCATAAACTTGGATGGAGTAGTAAAAGTGGAAAACGCACAGACAACAAGTTTCGAGTTAAAATATAACGCTGACTTGTCAAGACGAATTTTACGGTTAAAAAATAAGGCGCCGCCCATAAACTTGGAGGATTTGCCTGAATCTTTTAGGGCTAAAGTTGTTCACGTAGCCCCAATCGCCAATGAAACATCATACGAAGTAATTGATAAACTAAGAAATTGCGCTGAAATCTTGTCTATCGACCCGCAGGGACTTGTGCGAAACTTTGACGGTGAGGGACACTTCACATACAGCCAGCTTAAAAACAAACACCTGTTAGAGCTTGTAAACATTTACAAGTCTTCATCAAAAGAAATTAAGGCTATAACCAACCGCTCAGACATTGGCTCAGCTGTAAAAGCGGTTCACGATTACGGCGTGAAAATTGTCATCGTCACCTTCGGAGTGAAAGGCGCCATACTCTCCGTAGAGGAGACCAAATGCAAAATTCCAGCTTATAAAACCGAAAAAATTGTTGACCCAACAGGAGCTGGAGACGTTTTTATTGGCGGTTTCCTAGCTGAACACGTCAAGGGTAAAGACGCATTTTGGTGTGCATGTGTGGGTTCAGCAGCGGCTTCCGCTTGTGTTGAAGCTGTCGGCTCCACGTTCCAACATGACAAAACAGAAATTTATAGAAGGGCGAATGTGTTGTACGAAAAAGGAATTAAGGGATAACGCATACTCATTATCACGTTAAAACTGCACGTGTTTGAGAGGCGTTGAATTTGGGACGAGTTGCAAAAGGTGTGAAATGCAGCGTGTCCGGCTGCGGCAACGAAGCTGTTCGGTCGCTTTCAACCGAAAAAGCCAAAACTGCAGGCTTAAATGTAAGCGGCGAAAAACGTGCCTACCTCTGCAAAGAACATTATAAAGAGTATAAAAAGAAAACAAAGAAGGACAAAATGCTTGAGAAATGGCGACATTTAGGCTAAAAATTGGAGGAAACGGTTTCCCATGCGAATATTACAGTTACACTCAAACTTCATTGAGTATATGCCAATCCAAAAAGAAATAGCCAACGCTGAAGAAGCTGAAAAGAAACCAGTTCGCCTAGAAGAAATTGTTGTTTTGTTTACGGCTGTTGAAGAAGGCGACGACTTAACAGTTGCGGAAAAAGCCATAACCGAAATTTGCGATTTTCTGAAAAAATTAAAAGTGAAAAAAATCTTAATTTATCCCTACGCTCACTTAAGCAGTAAACTGGCAAAACCATCAGAAGCGCTTAAAATGATTAGGGCTATGGAAGAAAACGCAAAGGAAAAGGGCTTGGAAGTTTATCGGGCGCCTTTCGGCTGGAACAAACAATTTACAATTTCAATTAAGGGGCATCCGCTTGCTGAGCAGTCCCGCGTGTTTTTGCCAGCTGAAGCTGCGGCTGAAACGGAAAAGGTTTCTGAAGCCTTAAAAGCTGAGGAAAAACTCGAGTCTTTCTGGTACATTCTACAGCCCGACGGCACAATGACGCCAGTTGAAGAATTCAATTTTGAGGGATATGAAAACCTTGAAAAGTTTGCAAAATACGAAATTTCAAAGGTTAGGGCAAGCCAGCAGATGCCTCCGCATGTGCCGCTTATGAAAAGGCTTGAAATCGCCGATTACGAGTTTGGAAGCGACCCTGGAAACATCCGTTGGTACCCGAAGGGGCGGCTGATAAAATCTTTGCTTGAACAGTTTGTAACCGCCAAAGCGGTGGAGTACGGCGCAATGGAAGTTGAAACACCGGTCATGTACGATTTTAACCATCCAAGCCTTGCAGATTACCTAAACCGTTTCCCAGCGAGACAATACGTGCTAAAAACAGAGGACAAAGAGCTTTTCTTGCGGTTCGCCGCGTGTTTCGGACAGTTTTTAATGGTTCACGATGCACAGTTTTCTTATAGGCACATGCCCCTACGAGTTTACGAGTTAACCCGTTACAGTTTTAGGCGAGAAAAAAGCGGGGAAGTTGTTGGTTTAAGGCGTTTAAGGGCTTTTACAATGCCTGACTGCCACGCTTTCTGCACGGATTTGGAGCAAGCCAAAAAAGAATTTCTAACAAGGTTTCAACTGTGCATGCGCGTTCTTGAGGAGATAGACTTATCCAAAAACGATTATGAAGCGGCGATACGCTTCACAAAAGACTTCTACGAAGAAAACAAGGAGTTTATCGGCGAGTTGGCGCGTTTGTTCGGCAAACCCGCTTTGGTGGAAATGTGGAAGGAACGCTTCTTCTATTTTAGGCTGAAATGGGATTTTAACTTCGTGGACAACCAAGACAAGGCTGCAGCGCTTTCAACAGACCAAATAGACGTTGAAAACGCAAAAAGATATGGAATAACCTACGTGGACGAGAAAGGCGAAAGGCAGCATCCCCTAATCCTGCATTGTTCTCCAAGCGGCGCAATTGAAAGGTGCATATACGCGCTGTTGGAAAAAGCCTACAGAGAACAACAAAATGGCAAGCCGCCGATGCTTCCACTTTGGCTTTCGCCAACCCAAGTGCGCATAATCCCAATATCAGACAAATACATGGAACACTGCGAGGAACTAGCCAAAACGTTAGAAGCGCATTGCATACGCGCGGACATAGACGATAGAACGCTTACTCTGCAAAAACGGGTGCGCGAAGCGGAAATGGAATGGGTTCCATACATAATCGTGGTCGGCGAAAAAGAAGCGGAAACAAAACTGTTGGCTGTAAGAGACAGAAAAAACCAAAGAATACGGAAAATGAAGCTTGAGGAATTAATAAACGAAATTAAAAGGCTGGTGAATGGCAAACCTTTCAAGCCTTTGCCTTTGCCGAAGCACCTTTCAAAAAGACCCCAATTCTATGGTTAAACGCCGAAAACTGCAAAAAGTATATCAACCATAACTGAGTTATGCTTTGTGGTTTAAAGGAATCCGCTATGGAAAGGGAACCGCTAATATACATAGACGGCGAATACTACCCTAAATCTCAAGCGAAAATTTCCGTTTACGACCACGGTTTTCTATACGGCGACGGCGTTTTCGAGGGCATCCGCGCATACAACGGCGTAGTCTTCAAACTGAAAGAGCATATAGACCGCCTTTACAATTCCGCCAAAGTAATTATGTTAAACATTCCATTAACAAAAGAGGAAATGATAAACGCTGTTTTGGAAACTCTGCGAAAAAACAATTTGCGAGACGCTTATATACGGCTT
This sequence comes from Bathyarchaeia archaeon, assembly GCA_038848005.1. Taxonomy (GTDB): domain Archaea; phylum Thermoproteota; class Bathyarchaeia; order Bathyarchaeales; family Bathycorpusculaceae; genus JAWCNN01. Next base: position 28,257 of record JAWCNZ010000001.1, read on the forward strand.
GTAGTGACGCGAGGCGTCGGCGATTTAGGGCTTGACCCGCGGAAATGCCCAAAACCAACAGTGATAATCATAACTGAATCCATAAAACTGTTTCCAAGCGAAGTGAAAGAAAAAGGAATAAAAATAATGATTGTCTGGGTTAGACGTGACCCCGTTGACGCAACATCCCACGAGGTTAAATCCCTGAACTATCTAAACAGTATACTTGGAAAAATTGAAGCAAACATCGCAGGTTTTGACGAGGCACTTTGCCTAGACAAAAATGGATGTGTCAGCGAAGGTGTCGGCGAAAACCTCTTCATAGTTAAAAACGGCAAAATCATAACCCCGCCTTCATCGTCTGGAATTTTAATAGGAATAACAAGAAACGTTGCCATAGAACTAGCTGAAAAACTCGGCTACACAGTGATCGAGCAAAACATTACGCCAACTGCCCTCTTCACGGCTGATGAAGCCTTCTTTACAGGAACAGCCGCTGAAATCATCCCAGTAGTTGAGGTTAACCGCCGAGTTATAGGCGAAGGCAAACCCGGACCGGTTACACGCCACTTAATGAGCGAATTTGCAAAACTCCTAGGCAACCCAAAAGAAGGAACACCCATCTACCAATAAAGCCTACACCATTTCGAGGAATCTTCCCACGCCGTTTTTAACTGCTTTGTCATAGGCTATCTTCGCCGTAACAGCATCTTGAACAGCCAAACCCGTAGATGTGAAAATCGTTATTTCATTTGGGTTTTCTCTGCCCGGCTTTAAACCAGCAACAACCTCGCCAATTTCAGCATAAACATTTTCCTCGGTTATTATTCCTTGGCTTAATGGAACATTTATTTCTCCACTGTGGACGGCTTGCTCCCAATCGTCCACAACTATTTTCGCCCTTTTCAGAATAGCTGGGTCCAACTCCTCTTTTCCCGGCGCATCCGCCCCTATACAGTTAAGGTGAGTCCCCTGAGAAACCATATCATCCATGACTAGGGGTTTTCTTGAGGGAGTTGTTGTTACAATTATGTCTGCTCCTTTAACGGCTTCTTCCACATTTTCAAATGAAACAAACTTGCACAGATGCCCATACGCACGTTCTACCTCAACCATAAACGCTTGCCTTGTCTCCATGCTTCGACTCCAAACCCTAACTTCTTCCAGTTTTCCATAAACCTCTAAAAGAGCCATAAGCTGCGTTTTAGCTTGGGCTCCAGCTCCAACAAACGCCACAACCCGCGAATCTTTTCTTGCAAGGTATTTTGCAGCTACGCCTCCAGCCGCGCCTGTTCTCACGTCTGTTATGGTTTTTCCGCCCATTATCGCCAATGGAAAACCATTTTTCGGGTCTATTAGGACTATTATTGCCATCACTGTTGGAAGATTATGCCTTACTCGGTTGTCTGGATGCGAATTCACAATTTTAACTGCTGAAACATCCAACCTTTCAAGGTAGGATGGCATAGCCCGCAAATCGCCATTATACCGTCCATAGAATAGGTAAATTTTTGCTGGCATCTGAACCCGTTTTAGGCTTTTTTCTTTGAACGCTGTTTCAACTGCATCCATAACCTCACGCATTAGAAGAAGCCCTTTCACTTCCTCATCAGTTAATAACAATGTTTCCAAACAGCTTTTCCTCAAATCGCCAAAACATTTTTAACTTAAATATTTTTTCGGTTGTGAAAACAAAATTTTCCATGGAAAATGGATTTTAGGGAACATTCCATGTCCTTGACACTTGAAAACCTTCCGCTGTATACACTGTTATGGTGACTTTTCCTCCCGCAGGTAGATATATTATGTAGTTACATGGACATATGACGGTTACAGTTTCACCTATTTTGAGGATATAACTTTCTGGAGCAAATTTGGGATTCGATAACGAACCATCAATTTCGTAAGTTCCATTTCCTTCGATAACTATTTTGGTTATAGCCACGTTTTGAAGCGAATTAACAGAGTTTGAAATTGTAACGTTGATGTATGGAATTGTAACATTTATGTTTGGGTCTTGTAAGTCGCTGAAAGTGAGGTTGTCGCCAAGCAACTTGAGTCCAACTGTTGATATCTCCACAACTCTTGAAATGCTTAATCCTTCGGCGGTTATTACCGTAACATTTACGGTTTTTCCTATGTAAGCGTTCCGAGAAACCGAACAGTTAAACACGGCTTGAGTGCCATTAGCCAAAGTGGCGGACGCTGGCTCCATAGCAACTTCAGTTTCGTCTAACAATATTTTATTAACTGTTATGCTTCGGAGAGAACACGGCGTATTTGTTACATTAACCAAGAAGTAATCAGTGTAATCTAGGTCAAATTTTACATCAGTTATATTCCAAACAATTTCTGGGGGCGTGTTCACCGTCATGCCGAACACTGTGAAGCCTTCTTTGGTGTAAACGTTAACAGTAATTGTTTTGTTGCGGTAACTATTCCAATCCCAATGGCATTTAATAGTTAATGAATCGTTCCCTGCAAGTGGGATTGGCATAACATTTATTGGTGGCAAAGTCACATTAAGTGTAATTGGAGATTCATTTTCTAATGTAAGGTTCACCTTGTTTAACCATGCCATTGCCGTAGAGTCTTTTGAGCTACTAACAGTTACGTTGAAGTAAGATGGGTCTGCGTAGTCAAATTTTATTTCATCTACGTAAAGGTAAGCGCCTGGAAGCTCGCTTGTTGTGTACTTTGCCTCGTAACCCTCATCCGTTATCACGGTGATTGTAAAGTTTTGCCTTCCAATTCTACTCCAGTCCCAACTCCAATTACACTTGAATTCTTCACTTTGACTGGGCGACAAAACAAGCGGTTCGGTTAGTGGCGGCGTGACGTTTTCTTTTATTGACTCCCAATTTATTTGTATGTCTAAAATTGTGAGGTTCATTATGGATTCCGCCGAGTTCTTTATCGTCAAGTTGAAGTATTCTACGCTTGTTGTTTCATCGAAGGTCGGCGTCAATTCCAACTTCACCTTTGGCACGGTGCATAGGGGGCTTAACGTTGAAACATTAGCAGCCACAGGTTCTATTCTTACAGTTTCACCGGCAAAGTCACCCCAATTTCGTAAGCATTTGAAAGTTTGTCTTGTTCCACGTTTAATTGAGCCAAGCTCAGGTTCGGTTTCCGCAACATCATATACTTCACTTTTTCCAACTATGCATATGCGAATTGTGGTTATGTTTACGTCTGAAGCTGAGTTTGAGGGGTTAAGGATTGTTACGTTAAAATATTTCACAGTGAAATTTGGGAAAACGACATCTTCCACTATGAGCATTGTGGTGTTTTCTGGCATGTTGTAGTAGTTTGTCATAACAAGCAAGTAGGATATAAGTGCCCCAAAAACTGTTGCGCATAAAAGTAATATTATGAGGGTGAGAGTTGAAATTGCTTTTTTGTTGGTTAACACGCGCATTTTCTCACCATCTGCTTTTACTCTCATACTTCGTGGAAATAGATAAGTGTTCCCTTTAGATGTGGGCATTGCGGCTTTTACATCACTAATTTTATTTACTTCGAATTGCAACTACGTAAGTCACTAGGGATGGTTGATTCATGTATGGTTGGACTGGCAAGTTCCTATATGTAAACTTGAGTAAAGCTAAGGCTACTGTAAAACAATATGATGCAAGCATTGCCAAAAACTTTCTCGGCGGAAGAGGGTTTGCAGCTAAAATCCTGTGGGACGAACTTAAACCCGGCGTCGATCCATTATCGCCTGAAAACAAGCTTGTTTTCGCTGTTGGTCCGTTGACTGGTTTTGCGTTGCCCAGCAGCGGTAAAATGGTTGTGGCGGCGAAAAGTCCGTTGACTGGCGGTTACGGCGATGGAAATGTTGGTTCTTATGCGGCTGTTCAAATACGCAAGGCTGGTTATGACGCTGCAGTCATAGAGGGCAAAGCTGAAAAACCAGCGGCGTTGCTTGTCCAAGATGAAACTGTTGATTTTCTTGATGCAAAGGATTTGTGGGGGCTTTCATCTTTTGAAGCTGAGAGAAAACTCCGAGAAGTTTATGGACCCACAGCGGGCATCGTCTGTATTGGTCCCGCTGGAGAAAACCTTGTGAAGTTTGCGAATGTTGTTTCGCAGGAGGGACGCGCTGGTGGAAGACCTGGCATGGGCGCCGTTATGGGGTCAAAGAATTTGAAGGCTGTAGTCTTCATTGGGTCTGGCAGTTTGTCCGCCGCTTATCCAAAGGAGATGAAGGAGTTGGGCGCCGAGGCGTACAGGGATGTTTTAACCAAGCCTAACTATGCTTTTTGGAAACGTCAAGGTACAATGTCAACTTTGGAGTGGAGCCAAGAAAACAGCTGTTTGCCAACGTTCAATTACCGTGAGGGTGTTTTTGAAGAGGCTGATGCCATAGGTGGTTTTGCCATGGAAAAATTGAAAGTTTCCAACAGGGGCTGTCCACAATGCAATATGACCTGTGGAAACGTTGTAAAGGACAACAGCCGTAAAGAATCGGAGCTTGATTATGAAAATGTTACAATGTTGGGTTCAAACATTGGGTTGGGTAATTTGAAGCAGGTTGCAGCGCTTAACCGAATTGCCGACGAGCTTGGTTTGGACACGATTTCTTTGGGTAACGTTTTGGGTTTTGCCATGGAAGCGTCTGAAAAGGGCTTGATTAAGGAGAAAATTTCATGGGGCAAATTTAAGGAGTGTGAAGCTTTGATTGAAGATATCGCTTATAGGCGTGGTTTGGGCGGTTTGTTGGCTGAAGGCGTCCGTTTTGCCAGCGAAAAAATAGGCGGTGAATCAAACCGTTGGGCTATGCACGTGAAAGGCTTAGAAATTTCAGCTTATGATTGTCACGCTGCGCCTGCCATGGCTTTAGCCTACGGAACAAGCGCTGTTGGCGCTCATCACAAGGATGCTTGGGTTATTTCTTGGGAGGTTAAGGCTGGACGTGAAGGCTACGGCGAAGAAAAAGTTGATAAGGTGATTGAGCTTCAACGGCTTCGCGGCGGACTTTTCGAATGCCTAACGGTTTGTAGGCTTCCATGGGTTGAAATTGGCTTTGAATTGGATTGGTATCCAAAGTTTCTGCATGCGGCAACAGGCTTAGAAATGACGTGGGATAACCTAAACACAATTGCTGATAGGGTGTTTACCCTAATCCGTGCTTTTTGGATTCGTGAATTCGGCAAAAGCTGGAGTAAACAGATGGATGTTCCGCCAATGCGGTGGTTTGAAGAGCCTTTGACGAAGGGTCCGTTTAAAGGTGCAAAACTTGACATGACAAAATACGATGTTATGTTGCAAAAGTACTACCAAAAGAGAGGTTGGGACGAACGGGGAATACCGACCAAAACAACTTTGAAAAGGCTTGGTTTGGAGGACGTTGTAAAACAGCTTGGAAAACACGTGAAACTTTACGAGTAACTCCCCTTTTTAGTATGCTTTAGCGAAGTATGCAACCTCTTTTGCTTCTTCTCCGCAGTAAACGCATTTTGCAAATTTTTCTTCTTTTTCGAATGGTATTATCCTGATGGTTGCTCCAGTTTCTTCTTTTATTTTTTCTTCACATGTGGAGTTGGCGCACCAGCAAGCTCTAATGAATCCGCCCTTGCTTTTCAAAACTTCTTTGAATTCATCGTAGGTTTTCACTGTAGTGATGTGTTCGTCCAAGAACTTTTTCGCTTTGTTGAAGAGGTTTTTCTGGATTTCCTCAAGCAACTTCACCACTATTTCCACTATTTCTTCCTCTTTTGCGGTTATTCTTTCGAAAGTGTCTCTTCTGGCTATTGTCACTTGCTTCTGCCTTAAATCTTTCGGTCCAACTTCTATCCTTATTGGCACGCCTTTTAGCTCCCAGTCGTTAAATTTCCATCCTGGCGTGTACTCTGTTCTGTCGTCTAAAACGGTTGATACGCCGTTGTTTTTCAGTTTTTCATGGGTTTCTCTGGCTTTTGCAAATATCGCCTCAGAATCGGCTTCTTTGTATGGTATTGGCACTATTACGGCTTGTATCGGCGCTATTTTTGGCGGTAAAACCAGTCCTTTATCGTCGCCGTGCACCATCACCATGGCGCCTATCATGCGTGTTGAAAATCCCCATGATGTTTGCCAAACATACTTTTCCTTTTCGTCTTTGTCTAGAAATTTTATTTCGAAGGCTTTTGAAAAGTTTTGTCCAAGATGGTGTGATGTTGCCATTTGCAGGGCTTTGCCGTCTGGCATTAAAGCCTCCAAAGTTGTTGTGTATAATGCGCCTTTGAATTTTTCGTTTTCGCTTTTTCTTCCGGCGATTACTGGAATAGCCAAGTAACCCTCAATTATTTCCTTATACATGCCTAATATTTCCATTACTTCTCTGTCTGCTTCTTCCTTTGTGGCGTGAGCCGTGTGTCCCTCTTGCCACAGAAATTCTCTTGTTCTTAAGAATAGCCTTGTTGCTTCTGTTTCCCATCTCACAACGCTGTTCCACTGGTTAAGCTTTAACGGCAAGTCACGCCAACTTCTTATCCATTTGGCGTATGTTGCATACATTATTGTTTCAGATGTTGGTCTTATGGCAAGTTTTTCCTCAAGCGGTCGGTCTCCGCCGACTGTAACCCACGCAACTTGGGGAACAAACCCTTCGAAGTGTTCAGCCTCCTTTTTTAGGAAGCTTTCTGGTATAAACAATGGGAAGTACACGTTTTTGTGTCCAGCCGCCTTAATTTTTTCGTTAAAGATTGCTTGGATTTTTTCCCAAATGGCGTATGACAATTCACGGAATATCATGCATCCCTTAACTGGCGCATAATCCGCCAATCCAGATTTTACGATGACTTGCGTGTACCATTCTGAGAAGTCTTCGGCTTTTTTAACGGTAACTCCCACATCCGACATTTTCATCTCTCCATCCTTTTCTTTACTGTCAAATATAATTCTAGTGGAAAACAGTGGACTGAAAACTGCGAAAATTTAGCGGTGTGGAACGCAATCGCCCATTATCCATCACACGCCCTAAAACAATGCGGAACACAGCTATAAACATTTTCCGCAACAAAATTGCTTGTCTCCTCTGGTTTTCGGCGTTTGCTAGCTGAATGCTTATAAATCCGAAAATGTTTTCAAGTGAGAAAAGAGCTGATTGACATGAAAGCGATATTGTTTATTGCAGATGGAATGGCTGACCGCCCCATAAAAGAATTGGGCGGAAAAACACCTTTAGAAGCAGCCCATAAACCATCATTAAACGAAGTTGCACGGTCTGGCGTCTGCGGTATAATCGATCCAATAGCGCCCGGCGTTCCGCCTGGAAGCGACACCGCAACACTTTCGCTTCTCGGTTATGACGCCTTAAAAGTTTATTCTGGACGTGGAGCCTTCGAAGTTTTGGGTTCTGGCATAGAAGTTTTGCCAGGCGACGTCTGTTTCAGGTGTAATTTTGCAACGGTAAATGAGGATTTTGTTGTTTTGGATAGGCGGGCTGGCAGAATCTCAAACGAGGATGCAAGTAAACTCGCTGAAACAATACAGCGAGAAGTTGTTGTTAACCCAGCTTTAAACGTTAATTTCCTGTTTAAAAATACAATTCAGCACCGTGCAGTGCTTGTCCTCCGCGGAAAGGGTCTTTCAACAGTCATCAGCGACGTTGACCCTGGACATGTTGGAGAAAAAGTTTTGAAAGTAAAGCCGTTGGATGAAACGCCAGAAGCCAAACAAACGGCGGAAATTGTTAACGTGCTTACCAACGAATTCTATAAAGTTTTGAAAGACCATGAAGTTAACAAGGAACGGGTTAAACGTGGCTTGCCCGCTGCAAACATAGTTTTGTGCAGAGGCGCTGGCACTATTCCGAAAGTTCAGCCTTTAACAGAAAAATACGGCGTAAAAGCCGCTTGTATAAGCGCTGCACCATTGATTAAGGGCGTTTGTAAAGTTGCTGGCATGGATTTAATAGATGTTGAAGGCGCAACTGGAACACCCCAAACCAACTATTTAGGTAAAGCCAAAGCGGCTGTCCAAGCGCTAGCACATTATGACTTCGTGTTTTTGCATGTTAAGGCAACGGACGCCGCCAGCCACGACAAAAACTTCAAACAAAAAATCGAAATAATCGAAAAAATTGACGGCATGTTTGAATATTTACTAAAAAACATTGATAGGGATTCCACTTATTTGGCTGTAACAGCTGATCACACAACACCCGTGATGACTGGAAACCACGAAGCTGACCCCGTTCCAGTAGCCATAATGGGTCCAGGTGTTCGCTGCGATGACGTGGCGGAATTCAGCGAAAGAGCTTGCGCTAAAGGTGGACTTAACAGGATAAGAGGCATGGATTTAATGCCAATTCTAATGAGTTTTCTGGGTAAAACCAAAAAGTTTGGAGCGTAACGTGTGGCTTTTGTGTTTTGTGGAACCTTTTCCATATTGGCTATATCGCATGACCTTAGCTTGTTGGGTGTTGCTGTTGCCTCTGGCTCTACAAGCGTAGGCGACAGAGTTGCCCACGCAAAACCTGGAGTTGGCGTTGTGGCAACTCAAGCATACACAAACGTTGTTTATGGCGTTAAAGGATTGGAGTTGCTTCGGAAGGGTTCATCTCCAACAGAAGCGTTAAGCAAACTTTTAAGTGAAGATTCTGAAAGCGACAAGAGGCAAGTGGCAATAATTGATTTTAAAGGGCGGAAAGCCGTTTTCACAGGCGCAAACGTTCCAGAATACCGTGCGGAAATCGTTGGGAAAGATTATGTTGTTATTGGGAATTTGCTTTCAAAAGAAAATGTGGCTGTCAGCGTGGCAGAAGCTTTCGAAAGTTCCAGCGGAAACTTGGCTTTAAGGCTGGCGAAGGCTTTAGAGGCTGGAAGTAAAAGCGGCGGAGACAGACGAGGCGAAGTTTCAGCAGCCTTGACGGTGATAAGCGCCGAAAAAGTTGAGGTTAAAATAAAAATTGATTTTCACGAAAACCCAATCGATGAGTTATTTCAAAAATTAAAGTTGCAACATAACTTTCACTTAAAAACCTTTAATAATTTTGAAACCTAAATTTTTGTTCCATCAACGTGCAGAAAGAGGCAAGCAGAAATGGTCAAAGTGGGATTGATTGGGTATGGAAGAATTGGAAGGGAAGTGGAAAAAAGAGTGCTTGAAAAGGGTTGGGAAATATCCGTGGTTGCAAGGTCTTCGGGTATATATAACTCTCGAAAAGAAAAAATCGGCGAACTTTCCAATTGGCTGAGGCATTTTAAGGATGTAGACGCCGCTGTTTTGTGTATTCCAACTTTTGATGACGGCGCAACCGCTTACAACTACATTAAAACGCTTGTGGAAAACGGAATTCCAACGGTGACAACTGAAAAAGGCGCCATGGGAAACTATTTTCCAGAACTAAAAGATTGGGTGGCTAAAGGCAAGATTGGGTTTTCCGCTGTGGTCGGCGGCGGCACAAGGCTACTGCATTGGGTGAAGTGGCGCTTATCCCAAAGAACAGCGGCTGTCCTCCTAATCATCAACGGCACTTTAAACTACATCTTCGACGGCTTAGCCCGAGGCAGACCCTTAGAAGAAGTTGTTGAAGAAGCAAAAATACTGGGTTACGCTGAACCTGGCGCCCAAACACCGCTTGAAGTAATCAACACAGAAGCGTGCAGAGATGTGCCGATGAAAATTGCAGCTGTCATTAACATTTGCGGTTTTGGGGAGGTCCGCGCCAAAGAAATCCAAGTGAAAGGCATAAGCGAAAAAGACGAGAAAAGGCTTGTGCGTGAAGCAGCTTTTCGCAGATACATAGTTTCAATTACGAAAGAGGAAGATGAAGAAGACATAATTGGCGGTTTCAGGTTCAAGCTTGACGGCTGGTATGTTTCGGGAGGGTTCAAAAACCGCAACCACAATCCGTTGTTTCTTCAGCTGGTGCCGCCTGGAGTAAACAACGCGGCACTGATTTACGGTGATGATGGCACTTACATCCTCACTGGTCCGGGCGCTGGGGCTCAAGCAACCGTTTTAGGTGCTGTTATGCGGGACCTTGAAAACTTGTTGAAATCCTAAAACTTTTGCTGTTACTTGTTGGTTTCAATGAGTGTATCATCAAAAAAGCAGTTGTTGAGGGAAGCTGTTTGGCGTGAAATGGAGAGGCTTGGCATAGCGGTTTTTCCTTTGCCATGTAAGGGTAGAATCCCCAACTTTGTTGGGGCGAATGTCGCTGCGGAAAAATTGCGCCAGTTAGAGGAATGGAAAAAGGCGAAGGTTGTTTTTGTTAATCCTGATTCGCCTCAGCGTAAAGTGCGTGAAAACGCGTTGAAAGATGGAAAAATTTTGGTGATGGCTTCTCCAAAGCTTGAAAAAGGGTTTATTTTGCTTAACCCCGCCAACGTGAAGGGCAGAGAAGGTTTTGCATCAACGATTAAAGGCGCTTTTAAATTTGGTGTTTTAACCCAAGATTTTCCAAAGCCAGATTTGATTGTTGAGGGTTCTGTGGCTGTTGACTTGGGTGGGCATAGGCTTGGGAAGGGAGGAGGTTATGGCGATGTGGAAATAGCCCTTTTAAAGAGGCGTTTTGGCGAAATTCCAGTGGCAACAACTGTTCACGACATACAAATTGTGGAAAACGTTCCATTCGAAGAAAAAGACGAAAAAGTTTCTATAATTGTCACGCCGACAAAAATAATTCACGTATCACATGTGGAATAAGCAAAATGGAATTTTCACTGCAGCTTTTTAAGTGCTTCATCAACGTCATTTAACCCAAGCTTTTTAAGGGTTTCTGATTTTGGTATGCCATTTTCGTCCCATCCAGCCGCTTCATAATATTTACGTCTCTCCTCTTCAAATTTGGCTTTGTCAACAGCCTTTCCCATATATGGTCCAGTGGGCAACGGCTCGTAAAACCTCGGCGGATTGTCGTCATGAACCTTTGGGTTCCATTTCAGGTCTGGACCGCCTAGAAGCAGCATTGCCCTTTGCAGTTGTAGAATCCTTAACGCTTTGGTTTCCATCCACTCTTTTTGTGTTAGTTTTATGCCCGTTACCGCCTCGTACATGTCGAATTTGAGTTGGCTTGGTACTTCGAAAAGGTTGAAGTAGCAGTAAACGGCTGAATCGTTAAAGATCATTGAGAGTTCGCTTCTAAAGTCGTCTAGGGGTAGGCAAGCGGTTGAAGTGTGGTCTCCGCCTTGAACTGAACAGGCATAGGCGTAAATTTCTGGAAAGTCTTTTCCGCTTCGGATTCCATGAGCGCCTATGGCTATTCCCTTACATTGAACAGCATAGCGCAAAGCGTCTGTCCCTTTCATTTCGCTGATTTTTAAGGCTGCACGGTAAGTTCCCTCGGCTAGTAAGTTGCCTATGCCTTCCCTAAAAGCAATTTTCCGTATTAAAGCAGCAAAGGCTTCAGCGTCGTTCCACTTCAGTTCTATGCCGTCCAAATCTTCTTTGGTTAGTATTCCCCTTTGGAAAAGTTCAGCGGCGAACCCTAACACGTTTCCAGTTTGGATGCCGCAAAGCCCCAAATCATCGATAAGCGAAACCAAAAACACGTTTTCTTCTGGAGTGAAAATTCCAAGGTTTGTACCCAAATAAGCTTGCAATTCATAATCTGGATTGTCCGTTAAAGCCCCTTTAAACCGTCCGTTTTTGACCATGGCAATTTTTAGGCATGTGGTTGGACAGTTGAAGTCACCCCAATACTGTTTTATCCAAACCCTACTTTCAAACTGGTCAACGCCGAAGCTTTTTTCGTCGTGCCACTCCTCCTGCCAATTCCGCACTGGTTCAGCGCTTACTTTTGCGCCAACCTCATAGCCTGAAGCCCCTGTTCCCCAGCGCCTCCACAAATCATTCATATAAACATGTTCGCACACTTTCTGCATCACCATTTTCACTTTCGCTATGTCCGCCGCCTTAGGCAATGGTCCAGTGCCCTTAACAACAACTGCCTTAAGCTTTTTCGCTCCCATAACTGCGCCGTAACCGCCATAGCCAGCCGCATGCGTCCACTTTGCCGCAACAACAGCTGTTCGCACCTTGTTTTCGCCAGCTGGTCCCACATACAAAATTGCGGGTTCCCGCCACTCGCCAAACCTTGAATAACGCTCGTTCAATAGGCTTCGGCACTCTTTAGTAAGTATTGCGAGGGTTTGTTTCCCATCTTTACCCCAAACGTGGCTTGCACTTCTAATTTCAACATCCGAATCCTTAACGAAAAGGTAAACAGGCTTTTCCGCTTCGCCGTTTACGATTATGCCGTCATAACCAGCACATTTAAGCTCAACACCAAATTCGCCGGCAACAGTCGAACCCACAACACCGTTGCTCTGCGGAGACTTTCCAGAAACACAAATCCGAGCGCCTGGGTAATACCCCGTCAACGGACCAGCCAAAAACAAAAGCAGGTTTTCAGGTCCAAGAGGATCCACGGTTTCCCATTTCCTTCCAAGCCTATCCCAAAGAATCTTCGCCGCTAATCCTCTGCCGCCGATGTAATCCCTCAAAACATCCTCGTTGATGGTTGTTTCTTTAACGCTTTTTTCTGAAAGGTTAACCTCAAGAAGTTTTCCAGCATACCCAAAAATCATAGGTATTCCCTTCCTCGTTCTCCATAAAGTTTAATGGCTAAACTGCGTGTTATCTCCTCTGGAGTTCGAGCATAAACTTTGTAGGCTCTATCCCCTTTAGAAACTATTTTTAGGGCGTTCCATCCGCCTTCTTGGCAAACCTTCACACACTGCGGGTTTCCACCGCACAAATCGCAAATTAAAACGTAATTTTCTTTTGGATGTAGATGCGGTATTTTGCCTGGACACGCCTCAATGCATTTTCCACAGCCAGTACACGCCTTTTTCTTCACTGAAACTGCGCCTGTTTTTCTGCTTATGGATAGGGCGTTTACTGGACAAGCCTTCACGCATGGATAATCCTCGCATTGCGCGCATAAATGTGGAAACTCCAAGCCTGGAACTAGCATGAATACCCTTATGCGTGAGGCTTCTGGCCAAATTTGTTTTTCGTGAAAAAGCGAACATGCCACTTCGCATTTTCTGCAGCCGCTGCATTTGGCGAGTTCTCTTGCTATCCAAACTGGTTCTTTTTTTGCTGTCAACTTCAGCTTTCCCTCTAAAGCTTGTGAAAACCTTTTGTGAATATGCCATAATTTAAATGTGACGCTTGGCTAGAGCAACGACAACGCTTTAAGCATAAAACTATTAAATCATGGGGAGGAGGAAACCTCAATTGCAACTGCAAGACGTTGTTGATTGGATGCGGAATCTTTCGCTGACGTATGGGTATTTTGGAATTTTCCTCATAAGTCTAATTGGTGCAATGTCGATTTTTTTCCCGATTCCTTACACAGTAATTATCTTCACTCTTGGAGGGCTCAAAAACGGAGGCGAATATGTTTTTGAGCCTTTGTGGATTGCCGTAGCCGCTGGGTTAGGCTCCAGCGTCGGCGAGTTTTCGGGGTATCTGCTCGGCGTTGGAGGACGCAGAATCATCGGCGAAAAATACAAGCGTAAAATGGATTTTCTTGTGAAAGTTTTTAACAGGTTTGGCGCTGTTGCTATTTTTCTTTTCGCTTTAACGCCTTTGCCCGACGATTTGCTTTTTATTCCGTTGGGTGTTATGCGTTACAGCATCGTCAAAGCTTTTATTCCAGCTTTGATTGGAAAGTTCTGCATGAATTTGATTGTGGCTTACAGCGGACGCTTCTCAATACATTTTATTGAGCAGATTTTCGGCGTGGAAAGCGAATGGGCATCCGCCTTAATTGGCATGGCTTTAGCCATAGCCCTCCTAATTATTGTTTTTGTTGTTATGTTTAAGGTTGACTGGGAAAAACGCCTTGAAAAATACGTGGCTAAAAAAGCGGAAAGTGAAGTGGAAAATGCGGGTTATAGCTGACTTGCACATTCATGGTCGTTACAGTCGAGCCGCAAGCCAAAAAATGTGTGTTGAGGAGATAGCGCGTTTTGCAAGGATTAAAGGCTTAAACCTTGTAGGCACGGGCGATTTTACACATCCTAAATGGCTTAGGGAACTGCAGGAAACCCTAACAGAGGAATCGGGCAATGGCTTATACAAGGTTGCGAAACTTCCAGAATCGCCGGTACATTTTATGATAACAACGGAAGTAAGCACGATATTTAGTTATGGTGGAGAAACCAAAAAGGTTCATCACGTGATTTTGACGCCTAACATAGAAACAGCCGTTCAAATCAACGATAGACTGGCAAAACATGGTGATTTGACGGTGGATGGGCGCCCAACATTGGACATGAGCGCTCCGCATTTGGTTGAGGAAGTTATGGAAGTTTCAAGCAGAAACATGGTTTTTCCAGCGCATGCTTGGACGCCGTGGTTCAGCATTTTCGGAGCCTTCAGCGGATTCAACAGCATAGAAGAATGCTACCAAGACATGACAAAACACATACACGCTTTGGAAACTGGGCTTTCCTCAGACCCGCCGATGAACTGGCGACTAAGCAAACTTGACAGGTTCGCGTTGGTTTCAAACAGCGACAGCCACAGTTTTTGGCCTTGGCGTATTGGAAGGGAAGCAAATGTTTTCGAGTTGGAAAGGTTAAGCTATGGTGAGGTTGTGGATGCTGTTCGTTTTAGGGATAGGGAGCGGTTTAAATTTACGATTGAAACTGACCCTGCCTATGGGAAATATCATTGGACTGGTCATAGAAATTGTCATGTGACGCTTCCGCCCGCCGAAGCAATCAAGCTTGGAAACGTCTGTCCAGTTTGTCGTAGAAAATTCACGAAAGGTGTGGAACAGCGTGTGGAGGAGTTGGCTGACCGTCCGGCTGGCTTTAAACCTGAAGGCGCCATAGGCTTTATGCGTTTGCTTCCGCTTTCCGAAATTATTGCTGCTGTTTTAGGTGGTGATTCTCCGTCTACCCAGCAGGTGTGGAGCATTTACAATTCGCTTATTGCACGGTTCGGTGACGAATACAGCGTGTTAATTGATGCTTCACGGGAAGCCTTAACCGCTGTGGTAAGCGAAGAAATTGCTGATGCGATAGTTAGGGTTAGAGAAGGACGTGTGAGGGTTATTCCTGGCTATGATGGAGTTTATGGGCAACTTGTTCTTTATGATGGGGAAACCGTGCAGAAGGCGGGTGTCAAAAGAGTTCAACAGTTGAATCTTACTGATTTCATTTAGTTTTGTGTTTTATGGTTTTGTTTTGTATGTGTGTTGTGCAGGTATACGATAAAGCTTATTAAATCGCAATATAAACGATATACGTAAGAGGGAAACAACACCATGCAAATCACAACAACCCAAACAAACAAAAAAGAAAACAAAATATCAAAAATCATCGACAAAGTGCTCAAACAAGTCTTCGGAGAAGAAGCCGCCCTAATGATTTACAAGTATTTAGAAGCCACCTACTCCCTAAAACAAGATGAAATAGCCGAAAAAATCGACGTGTTTGCCAAAGGTCTTGAGGAGTTTTTGCGTTCAGGCGCTTATGTTGTTGAAAAGAAAATTTTGGAAGACATATACTCCACTTATGGTTTGCTCCGCAGATTAGAATTAGAAAAAACACGAGAAAACGATTTTGTCAGCCAAGTAAAACTGCTAATGCAAAAAGCATAACGGCTACACTCATCCGTCATTTAAAAATTTTTGGAAAGGCACTTATCACTGTCAATTATTTTATTGTTGGTGGTCATTGTAGGTTACGTGTGGGTTTTCCCATTTATCCAGACGACATTTAAACCATCCAAATGTTGTCATCATTTTCCCCTTTAAAGCAACAACACTCACAGTTGAAAAGATGTTTGAGGATAACAATTTATTAATGACGTTTCTGAATATTTGCCTCTTGACACGGCGTTGAAAAAGGGAGAACCGCATTTGAAAGACATTTTAACAAAAGTTATTGATGTTGCAGTGAAGTTTGGAGCCGAATACGCTGAGGCTCGCGCTCAAAAGCTTTTCAAAACAATGCTTACGCTTAAGGATGGTCGTGTCGAAGCCTCAAAACATGGAATTGAAAATGGTGTTGCGTTGCGTGTTCTTGTGAACGGCGCTTGGGGTTTCGCTTCCGTCGGCGCTTTCGACGTTAAGGTTTTGGTTGACGCTGTTTCGGATGCTTGCCGAATGGCGAGAGTTGCCAGCTCCAAACTTAAAACGCCAATAAAACTTGCGCAGGCAAAAGCCTTTGAAGACAAAGTCAATATAAAACCCCGCAAAAACCCGTCGACTGTTCCCATAGAAGACAAAATAAGCGTAACACTAAAAATCAACGATGAAGTCTTAGGCTATGATAATCACGTTAAAAGTTGCACGATAGACTATCTTGACATTACAGGAACAAAATACTTCACAAACAGTGAAGGCGCCTACATCGAGCAAGATACCCTCTACGTTTGGTCAAGAATAACAGCAACAGCAAAAGAATCAGACATTTTCACATTTAGCCGTGAAGAAATCGGCTCAACTCTTGGCTACGAAGTGTTTGACGTGGAAACCCCAGAAATTATAGGCGAAAGAGTTTCAAAACGCGCAGTCGAACAGTTAAGGGCAAAAACTCCGAAGGGCGGAGTTTTCCCAGCTGTTTTGGGACCAAACGTCGTCGGCGTTTTCGTCCACGAAGCTTTTGGACATTTAGCCGAAGCAGACTTTACGCTGTCGGGTTCGGCGTTGCTTGGCAAAGTTGGAAAGAAAATAGCCTCTGACGTTGTAACTTTTTATGACGATGGAACAATAACTGGTGCTTTCGGTTCTTTCAAATACGACGATGAGGGTGTTCCAGCCCAGAAAACCCTTCTGGTGAAGGACGGCGTTGTTGTTGGGCTAATGCATAGCCGAGAAACCGCACAAAAATTAAATGCTGAACCGACTGGAAACATGCGGGCTGAAGATTTTAGGTTTGAACCCATAATTCGCATGCGCAACACTTTCATGCAACCCAAAGACCACTCCCTAGAAGAGCTTATCGAAGATGTAAAATTCGGCTATTACTTTAAAAGCTTCAGAGGTGGACAAGCAAACTTGGATGGCACTTTTCAAGTTGGCATTCAAGAAGCCTACGAAATAGTTAACGGCGAATTGGGCAAGCCAGTGCGCAATGCCTCCATAAGCGGCAACGCATTTGAAACGTTTTTTAAGGTGGACGCTGTTGGAAAAGACTTTGAATTGTGGGCTGGAAGATGCGGAAAAGGTCAAACAGCCTTTGTCTGCGACGGCGGACCACACATAAGAGTAAAAGAGGTGCTTGTTGGTGGCGGCGCTTGAAGAAGAACACATGCTTGATTTAGTTGAAAACGCAGTTAACTTCGCATTGAAAAACGGTGCAGACGAGGCTGAAGCCTTTGCGTACCAGGGTTTAACGGCTACCGTAGCCATTGAAAGGGGACAAATTTCCAAGAGCGCACGCATAATCGACAGCGGATTAGGCGTTCGAACAATAGTTGACAACGCCATAGGCTTTTCCTACACCAACAAAATGGAAAGCAAAAACGCAATTGAAGAAACAATCCTTAAAGCTTTGAGCTTTGCCAAAGCAAGCAAACCAGACAAGGATTGGCAGGGGCTTCCAGCCGAAAAACCGTTAAAAAACGTGGAAAACACTTATGACAGCAGAATAGCTGAACTCCGCCTAGAAAATTTGGTGGACACTGCCTCTTTAATGTTGGAAGCAGCTGAAAAAACAGACAAGCGTGCCTTTCCAATAGAAGGCGGAGTTGGCGCTTCTCACCTGTTGAAGGCTGTTGCCAACTCCAACGGTGTTGCAAGCTTTGACCATGGAACAATCATTGAGTGCAGCCTAGCCACTGTTGGACAAGAAGCCGGCGAGGCAACGCCCATATGCTTCGAATTCAACATTGAACGAAATCATACAATAAATCCCGAATGGGTTGGCGTAGAAGCCGCTAGGCTTGCAGTTTCATCATTGAAAGCTCGAAAAATGGAAACAAAAAACCTAAGCGTCGTGTTTTCGCAGTATGCCCTACAAGAGCTTTTCCATTATACTTTGATCAACGCAGTTAAGGCGGATTACGTACAGCGAAATCAGTCGGCGTTTAAGGACAAAATAGGCGAAAAAGTGGCTTCTGAAATTTTGACAATTTATGATGATGGCTTGTTAAGCGGTGGCATCCGCACATGGAAGTTTGACGGTGAAGGCGTTCCTCAACAAAAAACCCTCATAATAGAAAAAGGCGTTCTGCAAAATTTTCTCTACGATAATTACACTGCCAAGAAGGATATGCGAGAAAGCACCGGAAACGCCGCAAGAGCTGGATATTTATCCACGCCTAACGTGGACGCCACAAACTTTCGTTTGATATCTGGAAACAAATCGCCTGAAACACTTATAGGCGAAGTTGATGACGGCTTGTTCGTGCATTCTTTACAGGGCGCTCATAGCAGCAACCCCTCAAGCGGCGAATTCTCTGTTGTTGCGTCTCCAGCTTGGCGAATAAAAAGGGGCGAAATTGCCTATGCCGTTAAAGGCGTTATGTTGGCTGGCGACGTTTTTCGAGTGTTACATAACATTTCTGCTTTGGCGAACAACGAACGTAAAATTGGACAGTTGGTTGCTCCGTGGGTTCTCGTGGAAAACATTAAAGCCATCGGAAAATAAATAACCAAGTCCTTCACTAACTCATGGAAAGAGGCGAAAACAAGTGATAAGCAAACTTCAAAAACTATTCAAATTTAACACGCTTCGCAGAGCAGTTCAGTTCTTTTCCTTCATAATTTTCAGCGCAATGGTTTTTAACCTAGGCTCGCAGGCGCTTTTGCTTCCACTTGTTTGGACATGGGGCTTTAAACAAAACGTTGTAGGCGACGCCTTCACCGCCATTCAGCTCATGCTTTACGATCTTGTTTTTCCATGGCTTGCATTAGCCTCATTTTTAATTACTGGCATATTGGTTGGCAAATCCTTGTGCGGTTGGGTTTGCCCTTTTGGCTTCATCCAAGACCTAATCAGCCCGATAAAACGGAAAAAAACTGAGATTTCACTGCAAACCCATGAGAGCATGGTTTACCTAAAATATTTTGTTTTAGGCTTAACAATATTCATAAGCGCAACCTTTTCCGCTGCAAAATTTTTCGGTGTTCACCAAAGTTATGAAAGTGCTTTTGGAATTTTCGTTAAAGCACCGTTCACCGCAGTAAGCCCAGCGGAAACTTTGTTTGCAACATTGCCCAACAGAATTCTAAATTTCCGATTGGCGCTGATGGAGAAATCCTTTTATGAAGTTTTGTCGGGCATCACCACATTGCCCCTGCTTTTCTGGGTGCAGCTATCCATTTTAATTGTTGTTCTCATCTTTGCGGCGTTTGTTCCGAGAAGTTGGTGTAAATATTTGTGTCCTCACGGGGCGATTATGGCTTTGCTAAATAAATTCAGTTTTCTTGGTTTGAAAAGGGATTTAACCAAATGCGTTAAAGGTGAATGTCGCAAGTGTGTGGAAGTCTGTCCGATGCGTGTTCGAATTTTGGATTTGCCATGGGAGAAATTTAACGATCCAGAATGCATTTACTGTTTGCAATGTGTAGATGCTTGTCCTTATGGGGCTATTAAATTGAAGTATCCATAGCGCCCTAAAATTTAGTTCTGATTCGAATTTTGAATTCATAATCTATTTATCACTACATAAACTTTTATAAACCACGAGGTGAATCCGTGTGTCAATTGAAAAAATCAAGGTTGAAAGCCATCAAGAGCTAGAGCAAATGCTGACAAACGAGTTAAACCAAATCGAAAAGGGCTTGACGGTCATCTGCAGTGACATTCAAATAAGCGATAAGACAACTCTGGACATCTTATGCCATGACAACAACGGACAACTGGTTATCATCCAATTAGACGTTGAAGAAGACGACATTATGCTTTTACGTGGGATACAAAGCCTAGACTACGTTGACAAGTTTAAGTCGTTCTTGAAAGCAACTTACAACAAACACAAAATCAATGATGCGGAAAAGCCGCGACTAATTTTGGTTGCTCCCAGCTTTTCAGATGCTGTGCGACGTGCAGTTGAAAGCATGAAAGGAATACGCATTGACCTATACGAGTGGGAATACCTAAAGCTTGGAGACCATAAAGGCCTCCGCCTCCAACCCATTTTTACTTGGGAGCAAGTAGAAAAGTCAAAGGAGGAAAAACTGCCAGAGAAAAAGCGTGAACCAAAGAAAAAGGAACCTGAAATTGTACCAGTTGAAAAAAAGGAAACTAAACCAGAACCGCCGAAACCTGAGCCGAAACCAGAACCGTCAAAACCGCCTATAATGTTTCCACTGCCACCAGCGGAAAAGCCCAAAGAGAAAGTGGAACCAGCGAAGGAAGAGCCTAAAAAGAAACTAAAGCTATTTTAAAATGGCATCGGCTTTCCACCAGCCTCCCATTCAATGCTTTGCCAAAACTTCCGGTGGCTTTCAACATGCGCATTGGATTTTTTGTTTGGGAGTATCCTCCCGCTCTTGTTGGCGGTTTAGGCACATACGCCGAGTACATTACTCGTGAGTTCGTTTCTATGGGTCATGACGTAACTGTTTTTACGCTTAATCCTGGAAACCTAAAAACAAGAGAAATTGTTAGAGGCGTTGAGGTTCACCGACCTTTAATTGTGGATGCAAGCAACATTTTTCCAATGTTTGTTATTGACGACTTGAAAAAGTGGGGAACAAACATTCGCATGTTTAACGATATATTCATTTACAACGTGTTAAGCGCTGCAAAATTCATAAACAGCATGTTAAAAAAGGAAGGATGCAGTTACGATGTTGTTTGTGTGCATGATTGGCTAAGCAGCATAGCGGGAATCATAGTTAAAAACGAAACCCGAATTCCGGTTGTGTTTCACGTTCACAGCACCGAATGGGGCAGAAGCGGAGGAGCAGGCTCCCAAGTTGTTTCACACCTTGAATGGGCAACAGCTCAAAACGCAGACAGAATAATAACCGTAAGCCACGCAATGCAGGAAGACCTTGTAAGACACGGATGGCCGAAATCAAAAATAAGCGTTGTTTGGAACGGAGTTGACCCTGAACGTTACAACCCCAATAACTGCAAACCCGAAGAAGTGGAAACTATCCGCAGTAGATATGGCATAAAACCCGACGAAAAAATGCTTTTGTTCCTTGGAAGACTCGCATGGGTGAAAGGTGTTGTAAACCTAGTTCAAGCCATGCCAATGGTTTTGGAGGAATATCCAAACGTTAAACTCGTGATTTTGGGCAAGGGCGAACAGCAAAACGACATAATTGAAGCTGCAAACAGGCTTGGAATAAACGGCAGAGTCATCTGCAGATTCGATTTTGTTCCAGAAGACGAACGCATCCTGCACTATGCGGCTGCGGACGTTTGCATTTTCCCATCCACATACGAACCATTCGGAATAGTAAGCCTAGAAGCCATGTCAATGGCTAAGCCGCTAGTCGTAGGTGCACATGGCGTCGTCGGCTTCAGAGAACAAGTTATCTCAACTGGGCCGGACCAGAACGGCGTACACGTAAACGGCGGAAACCCCGCTGACGTTGCATGGGGCATAAAAGAGGTTCTGCGTGATCCAGAAAGGGCTAAGAAATGGGGAGAAAACGGCAGAAAACGTGTACTACATTACTTCACGTGGAAGAAAGCCGCAGAGCAAACACTCCAAATATACAAGGCGCTTCAACATTTAAAAGCGCATGAAGAACCAAAAGTGTTGGATTTAATGGAAAATTTGGCAAGGATATAAAAATGGGAAATTTAGGTTTTTCTAGATGCTGCCTTCTCAAGCGCTGCAACGCCGGGCAACTTTTTACCCATCAGAAACTCTATTAGGGCGCCGCCAGCCGTGCTTACATAAGAGATTTTGTTCGACAATCCAAGCTCCTGCAGGGCGGATATTGTGTGTCCTCCACCAGCCAAAGAAAACGCTTTCGAATTTGCAATTTCTTCAAAAATTCTCTTTGTTCCAAAGAGAAACTCCTTGTTTTCGAAAACCCCCATCGGTCCGCTGACAACAATTGACTTTGCCTTCCTAATTATTTTTGTGTAGTCCTCAACGGTTTTTGCGCCTATGTCAAATATTTGATGGTTAACTGGCATCTCGTTGACTGAAACCTCTTTTCTCTTGCCGTTAACTTCCACAGCCAAATCTATTGGCACTTTAATCTTGTCTGGATATGTTTGCATTAGCTCTTTTATGCCTGGAACCAAACCTAACAATTCCTTTTTCTCTAGGAAATCCATGTTTGGCTTGCCGAGGTTTACGCCTTTCGCCGCAAGAAAAACATGCCCAACAACTCCGCCTGTTAACACGTAATCCGCTATTTTATTGTTTAAAACGTACCTTGATATTTCAAGGGAATCATCCGCTTTGGCTCCTCCGAGAATGAATATGCATGGTTTTTCTGGTTTTTCTAAAACTTTGCTTAAGGATTTTAGTTCTCTTTCCATTATGCGTCCTGCAACGCTTGGCAAAACAGCCGTAAAACCAATAATCGAAACATGGGCTCGGTGGGCTGCTGCAAAAGCGTCGTTTACAAACAAGTCTGCAAGCGGCGCAAGGTTTTTAACAAGTTCCGTTTTTGCGTGTTCTTCGGGTGTGCCCTCTTTTGTTTCGTTGGCGAATGTTCTAACGTTTTCTAGGACGAGGATTTCGCCGCTCTTCAAATTTTTAATTTCCTTTTGCGCTTTTTCTCCGAAAACGTCATCCACATACTTCACTGGTTTACCTAAAACTTTGCCGAGAATTTCAGCGTGTTGCTTTAAAGGTGTAAAATCCGGGTCGCCCTTCCTTCCTTGATGCGCCAAAACCACAACTTTTGCGCCTTTTTCCGCAAGCTCTCTAATTGTTGTTTCGCCGTGCGCCCTAATCCGCACATCCTCCAAAACTTTTTTGGTTTCTGGGTCAACCGCCGAGTTAAAGTCAACCCTGACAAGCACCACTTTATTTTTCACTTGCACAGCATCCAACGTTAAGTACTTCGCCATTTTCTTGCATCTCCTTGAAAGAAAAATAAGGGTGGTTTGTTTAAGGGTTTTGTGGCGCTTTTATAAGCCTGCCTTTTTCCCTATCAGTTCTATTAGTTCAACCATTCGGCATGAGAAGCCCCATTCGTTGTCGTACCACGCAAGCACCTTAACAAGGTTTCCAATAACCATTGTTGAAAGTCCATCAACCACAGCCGAATACGGCGTGTGGTTTACATCCGTCGAAACTATTGGCTCTTCAGTGTACTCCATTATGCCCTTCAACGGTCCTTCAGCTGCCTTTTTGAATGCAGCGTTCACTTCTTCCTTTGTCACGTTTTTCTCTAATACTGCCGTTAAATCCACTATTGAAACGTTTGGAACTGGAACACGAAGGGCTAATCCATCAAGCTTTCCCTTAAGCTCTGGCAAAACCAAACCTGCCGCACGGGCTGCGCCTGTTGTTGTTGGTATTATGTTTATTGCGCCGGCTCTTGCACGGCGAAGGTCTTTATGCACCAAATCCATTATTCTCTGGTCGTTTGTGTAGGCGTGAGCCGTCGTCATCAAACCAGCCTTTACCCCAAAGTTTTCATGTAACACCTTTGTCACGGGAGCTACACAGTTCGTTGTGCATGAAGCATTTGAGAGTATGTTATGGTTTTTGTGGTCATATTTATCATGGTTTACGCCCAAAACAATTGTTATGTCTGGGTTTTCAGCTGGAGCTGAAATCAAAACCTTTTTTGCTCCTGCCTGCAAGTGTTTTGCAGCGTCTTCTCTTTTAGTGAAAAGCCCTGTTGATTCCACGGCTAGGTAAACGTCCAAGTCTTTCCACGGCAACATCGCCGGGTCCTTCTGCATAAGCACTTTCAGCTCTTTTCCGTTTACGATTAGGCTGTTGTCTTTGACTTTTATGTCAGCGTCGAATCTTCCATGCACTGAATCGTACTTTAACAGGTGCGCCAATGTTTTTGCGTCTGTCACGTCGTTTATGGCTACAAAGTCTATTTTAGCTTTTCTTTCTATGGCTGCCCTATACAGAAGCCGTCCGATTCTGCCGAATCCGTTTATGGCAACTCTTATCGCCATCCATCATCACCACATTTTTGGATTATTTAATCACATGATTCTCCTAATTAATTTTCCGACTGTTCAGCGAAGTTTCATCAGCACCATTTCCGCGGCTAAAACCAGCGGCTCCCATGTTTCGCACAGCGGCGGCGCATAAGCCGTATCTGCTTTGGCTAGTTCACGCACGGTCATCTGCTTTTGTATGGCGAAGGAAATGGCATTTACACGCTGGGTTACTTCTTCCCCGCCTATGATTTGCGCGCCGATTACCCGTTGAGATTCCTTTTCAACAACAAGTTTCACCTTAATCGGCAAAGCGCCTGGATAGTAATCCGCCTTTGTTTTTGAGGAGACTGTTCCAGTCACGGTTTCGATCTTCGCCCTTTTAGCGGCGTTTTCAGTCAGCCCAGTCACGCCGATGTCCATGTCAAAAAGCCTCGTAACAGCCGAGCCTAAAACCCCCGTGAAAAGCGCATAGCCGCCCGCTGCGTTGATTCCCGCAACTTTTCCTTGTCTCACGGCTACTGTGCCAAGCTGCTGCAAAACTGGTTTCTGCGTTACTATGTGAGTTGATTCTGCACAGTCGCCCACAGCGTAAACGCCTTCAATGTTTGTTTCCATTCTTGCATTTGTTTTTATGGCTTTTGTCTCTCCCAAGGCTACGCCAGCGTTAACAGCCAACTGCGTATTTGCTCGCACGCCGAATGCGCTGACGAATAAGTCGGCTGTTATTTGTTCGCCTCCAGCCACTATACCCGTAACTTTTTCCTCGCCCAGAAATTCCTCAACACCCTTTCCGGTTAAAATGTTTATTCCCCTTTGCTGAAGCATTTCTTGAACTATTTTTGCCATGTCAGCGTCAAGCATGGCTGGCAATATTTGAGGCAAAAGCTCAACAACGGTAACCTTTAAACCTTTTTCGGTTAAGGCTACGGCTAACTCTAAACCTATAAGCCCAGCGCCCATTATCACAGCTGTTTTTGCTCCAGCTTTGACAGCCTGATCTATTTTTTCACCGTCCTCCAAAGTTCTAAGTGCATGAACGCCTTGTTTCTCTCTGCCCTTTATAGGCGGCGTAAAAGCGCTGGCGCCTGCGGCTATAATTAGGCTGTCGTATGGAATGCTTTCCGTATTGCCATTTTTGTCTATGGCTTCAACTGTTTTGTTTCCAGTGCTTATGGCTGTAACTTTTGTTTCGGTTTTTAGGTTTAGCTTCATCATTTGAAAGTAGGATGGCGGAAACACTATTAGGTTTTGGAAGTTTGGTATTTGTCCACCTATAACGAAGGGAAGCCCACACCGTGAATAACCAGCGTGTTTTTCGTCGGTTATTAGCGTAATCTCGGCTGTGCGGTCAGTTTTTCTTGCGGCTGCGGCTGCGTCCACTCCAGCGGCGTGAGCGCCAATAATCACTATGCGCTTTGGCATTTACATGCCTTCCTTTTACTTGTTTATTAACGACTTGTGCCATTCAACCGCTTGTTCAAAACTCATTAGGTTAGCCAATTCCGCCTGCAAATTCGATGGTTTAATCACTAACAGCCAGCCCTTTCCATAAGGGTCTTCGTTTAAAATTTCTGGTTTTGACTGCACTTCACTGTTCACTTCGAGGATTTCTCCGCTTACCGGCGCAACCAAATCCGAAACAGCTTTCACAGACTCAACCGTTCCATAAGGCTCGTTTTGTCTGGTTGTCGCTCCCTGACTTGGCAGTTCCGCATAAACAATTTCTCTGAGCTGTTTCTGTGCATAATCCGTTATGCCAACACGCACCCTGTCGCCTTCAATTTTCAGCCATCCAAAATCCTTCGAATAGTACAATCCTTCAGGCACTTCATACCCGTCTACTTTCACCATGCCACTTTTCACCTTCCAAAGATGTAATCATTATACTTTCACTTCAGCTTTAAAAACTAACCGTTCAATCATTAGTAAACTAAACATGCGTTTAACGTTGCCTTTTTCCTTGTATGTATTGTTCCACCCATTCCTTTGCTATTGGGTCTGGTGCTTGAACGGGCGGATGTTTGAAGGCATATGCTGATATGCTTGTTAATGGTCCGGCTATTTTGCGGTCTAAAGCCAATCTAACAGCCCTTACAACGTCGATAACCACGCCTGCGCTGTTCGGCGAATCCTCCACTTCCAACTTAACGCTTATAGTTAATGGTCTGTCGCCGAATTTTCTGCCCTTAAGCCAAACATAACAAATCTTCTTGTTCCCCAAAAAAGGAACGTAATCCGACGGTCCTATACGTGTTGGCAAATCATAGGGAACAAGGCTTTTAACCGCTTCCGTCTTGCTTATACGCTTAGTCTTTAGGCGTTCTTCAACAGTCATGTTTAGGAAATCGGTGTCACCGCCGAGGTTTAGCTGATAAGTTTCATCGACGATTACTCCCCTATCCACGCAGAGCTTCACCAAATTTCTATGCAGAATTGTTGCGCCCAACTGGCTTTTAATGTCGTCTCCAGCAACTGGAAGTCTCCTCTCCTCAAATTTTCCGCTCCACACAGGGTCTGAAGCTATAAATTCTGGAATACAGTTTACAAAGGCACATCCAGCGTCTAAGGCTGCTTGTGCATAAAAACGCGTGGCTTTTCGGCTTCCAACTGGCAAATAATTTATGAGTATTTCGGCTTCGGCTTCCTTCAAAACTTCCACAACATCCGCTGTTTCTTCGCCGTTATCGTAGACATTAAATGGTTTCTTCATGTGTTCAGCCACACCATCCAAAATTGGTGCAGCTGAAACCTTCACGCCTAGTGGGGGCACATTTGCAAACTTAACTACGCAGTTTGGTTCAACAAAAATTGCTTCGGCTAAATCCTTTCCAACCTTATTTTTGTTCACGTCAAAAGCAGCAACGAACTTAACATCCTTCACGTGGTATCCACCAAAATTGACGTGCATAAGCCCCGGCACAACAGCGTCTTCCCTAACGTTTCTGTAATATTCTACGCCCTGCACCAAAGCGGATGCGCTGTTACCCACACCCGCTATCGCCACACGAATTTCCGGCAAACCCCAAGCCTCTTGGTCAAGCTTTAGAAACACTCCACGCTATAACTTTTTCTAGGAACATAGCAAAATTAAAAGGGAGCTTTGAAATAAACATAATAGGAGCATGGATTATGAGCGAAAACGAATTAACCGTAAAATATGAACCTTTTAAGGAAATTGTTATGATGGAGCGGAACTTCTTTTCAACGCCAGATGAACTGGCAAGGTTCACATCCATAATCGCCGGAGGAAAACCTGCGGGGCTGTATTGGGCTGAAGGCGTAGTTTTTCTTTATTTTCCCCTTCCAGCATCCACGGAAACTGCTGCGAAAGCATTAATTGAAAACCATCGTGTTTATTGGACTTTTGTTGGTTACGCTTTTATGCCAAAATATCAGTCAACAATTGAAACCAAAGAGAAAATAATTGTTCCAGTCATGGACATGTCCGCAAATCCAACTTTACGAAAGGTTGCGTTGTGGCTAAAAGAACAAAATAAGCCTTAAATGATGGGTTTAACTGTTATGGGCGCTATGCTGGTGGAAGGCAAAGTTTTTTCCGGAACTGGTGAAGGAGCAAAATTCGTTAGTCTCCCATGGGTGAGAAAGCAGATAATCAAAAAACTGGGCTTTGAACCCTATCCTGGCACATTAAACATAAAACTTGCCAAAGTTCACACCAACCTCGAAGAATGCTTGAAAAAGGCGAAGCCTATAGAGATTTCGCCGCGCAAAAACTTTTGCAGTGGAATATGCTTCAAAGCTTGTTTAATGGATAACCTAGAATGTGCGGTTGTTATACCAGCGGTTGCTGGTTATCCAGAAGATGTTATAGAAATTTTGGCGCCGGTGAATTTGAGAGAGAAATTTCAACTTAAAGACGGCGACACAGTTAGGGTTAAGATTATGCTCTAACAATAACTATGGGTTTATGCCTAACCGTTTCAAGCATGTTCCAGCTTACTTCAGTTAATTTCACATTAAACTTTTCAGCCATATCCCAAACAGTTCTGCCAGCTCCGAAACCTCGACGGCGATTTGCAACCTCAGCTATTTCTAAAGCCTTTTCAACGTGTATTTGACATCCAGCCACGGCTATCGGCGTCGCCCTTCTCTTAAACTTTAATGTTCGCCCAACAACGTAAGCCATGAACCCGCCGAAGGAATTTATGCCCCTAATCGGCTTAGGTCGTGAAGTGAAATGGAAATTTCTAAACGAAAAAGTTTTGTCAGTGTCCACAATCATCACAAAAACTTTCTTCCCCAACTTCACCCTTATCTGTTCACGTATTTTTTGGGCTATGCCATCAGCGTTGTTTAAGGGCAAGCTCACGTAAGAGTATGGCAAGTTGCTTCCGTCAATGCCTCCTTCAGAGCCAAACATCAAAGCCTGTAAAAAACCAGCATGTTGTAGGGCAACTTGTTTGTGGCGGCTTCCAGTATCTAACGGATATTCACGCAGGTGCCTAAGCAGTTTGCGGTTAAAGTGGCAAAGTATACCTAAAAAATAACCCCAGACAATGCGCATCCAATATTTTGCAATTAACTTTGCAGTTAAACTTGGCTTTACAGAGTTTTCATCCAAAATGTTGTTTGTAGCTGTTGAAATTGCCTTTTCTGAAATAACAACAAAATCCCCATCGTTTATTTTGTCCTTAACGCCCTTGACAATTTCTTCTAAGTAGTCCTCACTTGGTCTCCAATATTTTGTAGTCACAGCTAAAGCTTTGTATCTAGTCACGTTTTACACTAACATGAAAGTGATAAATGTGTCTTATGCAAAATTTTGGAATGGTAAAAATGCCGAGAATAAAAAGGGCTATTGACTACATAAAGGCGCTTTCTTTAAGTGAGAATTTTGAAAAGCAATTGCTTGGAAACAAACTTGAAAGCCAATACATTGAATGGACGAAAACTCTCAGCCTACAAGATTTTTTGACTTTCAACAAAACCATACAAGAAAATAGGGCTTTAATTGGCGCAGCGCAGTTTTTCGGAAAATTCCGTGCATACGCTTTTGAGGAATATGTTTACCGTCTACTTCAAACAAAAATTTGTATTCCAAAGCCCCTACAATTGTTTTGGGGTGAAAAGTGCCTTGTCTGGAAAAAATACGCTATGGAATTTGACGTTGTAATAGGCGTAAAAACAAACCTTTTCGTTAAACCAACAATGGTTTTTGATGCAAAAATCGAACTTGACTCCGCAAGGCTGAAAACAGCTTTGGCCCCCTTCGTCATACTAAAAAACTGGAACAGCAAAGCCAAATGCTTTTTAATCTACATAGTTAGGGAAGTGGACTCCGCCTTTTTGGAATTAGCCAAAAATTGGATTGACGGAATCTTCCAATTCAGCTCCAAAAACGACGAAACCGACACCTTCATCAATTGTATTGCAGACTTATTGTCTAAAGTTAGCAAGGCATACTTTAACTGATAGCCTAATAAGTGTAAACTGTTGACCTGAAAACCGTAAGCTATTTATTTTAATACCTTCAAATAAAGCCGAGTGAAATGAAACCGATAACTCGAAGCATCGTAATTGGTATATTGCTTGTGTTTACCGCAGCATTTATTGGTGGTGTCGGAATAGCGGTAGCAATTCTTAACCCTTTTGGTGAAGCCTTATCATTAGCTTTCGCAGTAGGCCTTCTCGGTACTGCCTTTATTTGTTGGGGGTGGGCGTGCTTTGCCAGAAAAGAATTGTACGAATAAAAACGTGCCTCTTCACCATTAATATAAGGCTAATATATTCTATACCTCTTATGTTATGAAGTTGTTCGGTTAGACATGATCTATAAACTTATTATGGAAGACTCGTAAAGCTTTTAAATATGGGGCATCCAGACTTTTATTATGTTTTGTGTAAAAAGTAATGAACAGGAAAGCTGTTGTGTTAATAGTGTCAGTAATCGTCTTCTTAAGCATTTTTACAGTTTTTGAAATAGCAATTATGGATTTCACCCTTTCTTCTTCCTTATTTGCTTCATGCTTTTTGTTATCGGCGCATCAACCATCGCTTTGGTTCTAACTCTCCCTACTTTAAGCTCTAACTCTCAACCTATCGCACTTTTAGTTATTTTAACCTCCTTTTTGGCAATGTTTATCAACATCTACATCATCTATAAAGATGTTACCAAGAAATCTATAACGCATAAGAAATTTAGGCTGATACCTTGTCACCGTGACCTTCGGTTTTTCGGGAAAGAGTTTGCCCTATGCTTTCGATGTTTGGGCTTTTATATCGGAACTTTATTTTGGGGGATATTAACTAGTTTAGACCAATATATATGGACTGATTTTCTCATGTCAATTGGGCTGGTCTGGTACATAGTGTTATTACTTGGGGTTGTTGTAACGGTTCCTATTCATGGCGCATGGTTAAGAAGTCATCCTTCTAAGACTAAAAAGCAAAATATATTACGGTCAATAGTTGGATTCATCTTCTCTATATCCCTATGGTTAATTGGCGGTTTAATTATTTATTTTGTTCGAGGGCATTAACTTACTGATGAGAATAATAAAAATTAGATATGGGCGTAAACACGGTCGCTTGTGAACTTTCCGCTTTCCATTTCCTCCTCTATTTCACGCAACAGCAGTATCCGCTTAAATGTTGGCGGATGCGTCGCAAACCAACTGTTTATTTTTACCCATGTGGATTTAGCCTCTTTTTCCATGGCAATTTCCAGTTCTCTCTCGTCTAACACGCCGTCCTTGTCCAAGTCATATTCTTGCTTTTTCTCCATTATTGGTTGAATTTCCTGTTTTGCCATTGCTGGGTCGCCTATATAGAATGTTCTGGCTCCTGATGGTGGTTTCGGCGAAAGCGACAATCCATAAGTGATTTTTGCTAATGCGCTTTGTAAGCTTCTAGGCGAGCCTGTTAGGTAGGATGAGTAGGCGTCTGCATAATGCTCTCGGAGTCTGCTCAGTCTCATCACACATAAAAGCGAAATTATATACACAATGTAGGAGATTATGGCAACGGCGAAGAAAGCTGCTTTTACGCTGCCCTCCTCCTTTTCCTCCGATGAGGGACTTGACCATCTGGCTGCTTCCCATGTTCCCCTAGCAATTAAATAGGCGAGTAACGGCAAAGCCGACAAAACCGTCATCACAATGTAGTCTTTATGTTTTATGTGACCTAACTCGTGTCCTATCACGCCTCTAATTTCATCCTTGTTCAGTTTTCTCAAAAGTCCTTCATGAACCGCTAACGTGGCGCTGCTGGCGGTTCTTCCAAAAACAAAAGCGTTAGGCGTTTCATCTGGAACAACAGCCAACTTCGGCATTGGCAACCCGCTTTTATCAGCTAACTCTTTAACTGTGGTTTCAAGCCATGGATTTTCGCCCGGTTTTAAATAGTGCAGGCGTGTTGAAGCGGTGACAATTGCTGGTCCAATGAGATATTGAAACAATATGAAGAGTACTGTGCCAATTACAGCGTAAATTAGTCTGAGCTTAATGATAAACATGATTGCGGCTAGGAATAGGGCGAATATGAAGGATACAAGAAATATTGATGTTCCCATTGCAAGCTTTAACTCGGCAAGTCTTGCCATAACATTCCCATCTTATAAAACGACAAAGACTAGTTTAATTAAAGTTTTCCATAAGGTTGGCAAAACAACTAGAAAGTAAAACTGATTCGGAATCCGACTTTCAAATGCATAAAATCCATACTTCAACTTCACACCCATTATATGTGTCATCCACAATTTTAAATGAACCTCTCGAGGGTTTATGTAATGAGTAAGAAATATCGCTGCATTATCGAGGTGGAAGTTCCCAACGGCTGTAAAGGCTGGCAGGAAGTAGCTATTAAAAGAATGAGAAAGGCTGTGGAGGAGCTAAAAAGTCGGTGGAAGAGTTAGGTGGCAAAGTTTACGTCCGATATTAAAGAATGTTGAGAAATTTTGTGAAGACTATAAAATGAAGGGGTATGGTTCAAAAGCCTTTTGATGTAAGGTGCGGAAAATTTGCAGTTTTAGCAGACCCTGATGGAAACGAGTTACCAATTATTGACCAACAAAATTCGGTAATAAACCCAGATATGATAAGTAGTCACGCGCAAAAGCATGATGTTTTTAATATAGTAAAACGGGAAATACTAAAATAGGTGAGATAATTAAAATGATGTCTCAAACACCCATAAAAATTGAGAAAGTTGAAAAGAGTTTTCTTGACTGTGAAATATTGAGAGTGGCAATAATAGCCGAGTTAGACGCAATAAACCTTTATGAGCAGTTGGCAGCCATGACGGATAACGAAGATATTAAAAAGATTCTGTTGGATGTGGCTAAAGAGGAGAAGACGCATGTAGGTGAATTTCAAGCGTTACTGCTGAAGAAAGACATGGAACAAGTTGAGGAGTTAGAAAAGGGTAAAAAAGAAGTTGAGGAAATAACAAAATAAACCGTGCTTGTTATTCGTAACGGGTCAGATACAACGGCTTGCTTGCCTCCCTCTTTCTTTCTTCCATTGAAACGCTTAACGGGTCAACATCCACAGAATCTAATTTAGGCGGAATTTCCTCACAAGCATTTTTACGTTGAGATTCCATTTCCACACCTCGATGTTTCATATGTTAACCACCTTAAAAATATTTGATTTTGGAAAGCACACTCCATATTTCAATAATGAATTTCAAATTCATAAAGGTTATCTCATCCTTCGAATGTCAAAAGTATGATTTACCATGTCCCACGAAAGCCGTAGGAAACGTAAAACTCAAAAAAGCCGAGAATTAGAAGTTGACATGGATGCCGCAAGAATTTTGAGGACAGTAAGTGATGGAGAAGCCTTCTATTTTTATGAGGACTTTGGAAAGCCTACTGGAGAAAAAGCCAAAAGCCTACATGAGTTTCTTGAAAAGGTAAGACATGTTAAGTTGGAAAGCCTTCTATTTCATCTTCAAAGGAAGGACTTTCAAAAATGGATAGAAACTGTTTTCGGCGACTCAAAACTTGCCAAGAAAATAGGGAGAATACGACCCTCGCGTAAAGAAGACCTTAGAATGAAGATTCAGTCGACAATCGAAAATCGCCTCAAAGAATTAAAGGAAACATCATTAACATTGTCGGTTAGCGAAAATCTAGCTGTTACATCTCCAAGTTCCACACAGTAAATCACGAAAAAGGGGATTAATTTACCAGTTTTTCCAAGTTTCTTTTTACAGCTTCGATGAACTCTTCAGTGTTGACTATGCAGTTTATGGGCGGTTCGGAAACCTTGGCAACATCACCAGTCATTACTCTGTCCCTTTCTATTGTTAGTTTCACAGCGGTCTCCAACTTACCAGCAAAGTCAACCAACTCCTTCAAGCCGTCTAATTCGCCTCTTCTTCTGAGAGCGGTTGTCCAAGCAAATACTATGGCGGTTGGGTTAGTTGAAGCTTTTTCACCTTTCAAATGCCTATAATAGTGTTTTTGGACTGTGCCGTGGGCTGCTTCTGATAGGAAGTAGCCCTCAGGCGAAAAAAGCACAGATGTCATTAGGGCTAAGGTGCCTACGTAAGCTGAAGCCACAAAATCGGAGAATATGTCACCGTCAAAGTTTTTGCAAGCCCAGACAAACCCACCTTCAGACCTAACAACCCTTGCAACGGCATCATCAATCAAGAAATAGCAGTAGTTTAATCCAGCCCTCGCATATTTTTCCTTAAACTCTTCCTCGTATACTTTTTTGAATATCTCCTTAAACCTACTGTCATAAACTTTTGAAATTGTGTCTTTAGCTGCAAACCACAGGTCTAACTTGTTTTCTAGGGCGTATCTAAAGGAAGCCCTTGCGAAACTTTCAATTGAAGTGTCTATGTTGTAAATGCCTTGAAGGACTCCAGCCCCGCTTAAACTGGAAAATTTGGCTTTAAGCGTTTTTCCGTCTTTTTGTTTAACAACTATTTCGGCTTCGGCTGACTGGTCAAACTTGAGTTCTACGCCGTCGTATATGTCGCCGAAGGCATGTCTCGCAACAACTATCGGTTTTTTCCATGATTTTATGGCTGGCGACACATTACTTAAAATTATTGGTGCTCTGAATATTGTGCCATCCAGTATTTTTCTGATGGTGGCGTTTGGGCTTTTCCACTCCCGCTTTAGGCTATATTCTTTCACTCTTTCAGCATTAGGCGTTATCGTGGCACATTTAACCCCAACACCCCATTTTTTAACAGCTTCAGCCGCTTGCAAAGTCACCGCATCATTTGTTTCATCTCTTTTCTTAACGTGTAAATCGTAATATTCAACCTTCAAATCCACGTATGGAAAGATTAGCCTCTCTTTTACCCAAGCCCACATCACCCGAGCCATCTCGTCTCCATCAATTTCCACAATGGGCTTATCCATCACTATTTTATCAGCCAAAGGTTCGCAACCCCTCAACTACATGCTTTATGTCCAAGTAAATTATAAGGAGTTGCTCTTTTTATTGTGCTTAATTCTTCTTGAAAACGAACACGCATTCTTCATGCTCATATTTTATTTGGAGTTTCCAACCAGCATGGATTGCTCTGTCCTGCCAAGCTATTTCGAAGATTCGCCGATAATCTTCAAACGAGATTTGTTGCCTTAAATGTCCGGCGCTTTTATAAAACTCGAAATAGGTTGGTTTCATTATGAGAATAGCTTCGTTGTCATCTAGTTTTTGGAGCGTCACTTTGCTTCCTCTTAAATTGGCTTGTTCCCAACAGATGAAAAGTATGAAAGCTTTTTGTTCGGGAATAAATGGGATTAACGCCTTTGCCGCTAAGAAATATCCTGCGCCGTCCTTGAACCAATCAAAAGCGAAATCTTCTCCCTTTTCTTTGGAAAGAAAATTGAATAAGCGTACGCGTTCGCTTATACAGAATTCTTCGCGCAACCAAACTTTTTGTGCTTCTAGTAAGTCTGGAAATGTTGATGTTGGAAGAGAAAGTATCTTATCGTAACGAATAATTATTGATTCTACGTGTTGAAAATACCATCTATCTCCTTCAACGAGGAAGGTAAAACAGTATTCATTTTTCTTACCCTCAATGGTTAAAGGAATCAGGTAATGCACTTTTCCGTCTATTTTATGTATTTCCGGTTCAGCCCCCAACTCTTCCTGTGGCACTTTTTCTTTAATTACTGTCAAAAAGTCCATCAGTGGTTCTCTAAGAAAATCTTTGTGTGGACGGATCTTATCCAGAGTTAAGCTTCCTTTCTTTAACAATGTAACAAATTCATTCCAGATTCTGCTATCATCTTGAATGTTAACGATTTTAATGCCTCCAAGCGGATTATCATTTGCAGTTTGATAGTGCAAGACGTTTAAACCTTCTGATAGTTCACTTCTATCTGAGCAGAATTAGGCTTTGTTAAAGGAGTCATAACGTATTGCCTATATGCCGCTATCATAACGTATCGCAATTAATGTATCCCTTGCGTCTTGCATAGCCAACTTAATAGCGATTGCAATAACTTCAAGCATAAAATCGGCTCTTAACTGTTGAATTATCAACTTAAATTCCTTGTAGTAACCCTTCCATTTTCTACCTTCCACCCACGCAATTTCATTATTACTTTCATCATAAAAAGTGTAATTTTCACGTTTGCGTTCTATCATTAACCAAGGTTTATCAGGCGTCTTGTAAAGAATAAGCGGGTATTTCCTAAACTTTGGAAGCGAATAACAAACTGGTGCCCCATTTTCATTAAGCACTTGATACCATTTCCTCAAGCGACCTTTGCGAATTCTCCAAGAACCCACTTTTCTATCAATCATAAGGTAATTAATCTGCAATTTCACTTGTGACTTATCCATCAACCTGATGTGCTTTTTTATCTCATTAGGTAACTGCTCAATAAGCAACCGTTCCTTATGATTCATAACGCCTCTTGTCATCACGTTGCCGTCGTTGTCAACAACTTCAAACTCAAATTTACGACTTTCTTCGTACGGTACACTCCTCGCTACCACATGTCCCCTTTTGTCAACAATTTCAAATTCAAACTTGCATAAACCTAATTTTGCCTTCATTTCCAAATCAAAATAGACATCATAAAGAAGTGAAGTATCCACTTCATCAGACATTCTGTTACCCCATTCCGAAATGATGCTCACGCACATCAATTATTTTCTATGAAACTAAAATTTATACCTTCGGCATGCCCAATTTTGAGTCAAAAACAATTTTACTCTGAAAACATGTTCGCAAGCTTATTTTTCGGTTATTTTCGGGTGGATTAGTTGGCGGCAGTGGGGACAATGCACAAGCGCTTTGTCGCCCATGGATTTCCATTTCTTTTTGCAGAAGGGACATTGAAACCAAACGGTTTTTCCAGGAACAATAAGCAATTGTCGACTTAAAATCCACATTACCACTCCTAAAATTAGCATGATGTCTCCCAAAATAACAAGGTATACAAGCTTAAATTCAAGCCACGAGCCTAAAGTTATTTTTTCTGTCCAAAGAAGTTCTAAAAAAGTTGAGAAGGGGTTTCCGCTTGAAGACAGCTGCGGGTACGTCTTCACTAACGTGCCTAAAAGACAGCCAATCCCAACTAAACAAAACATCAAACTAAGCGCATACGCAGATTTCTGTTTGCGGAGAATTTTCCTCATTTAAGATTCTAACCTAAAGGTCATGCTGGCACAACGGCTTCGGCAATTCGAGTTTCCAATTCACCACATTGCCCTCGAATTTCACTTTTGATGGCGTCGATCTCCAAGCGGAGTCTTCTCCTGGATTCTGGCGCCAAATCTTTAGATTTCGCTATGTTTTCCTCCAGCTTTGATATTTCACGTTCAGCCTCACGTTTCATTTCCTTAGTTTTCTTCAGCAAATCAACCTTAGCCCTTTCCAGCTTCTCAAACTGACTCTTTATGTCCCTCGCTTTCTTGCTCAGTTTCTCTTTTATCTTATCCAGTTTCTCCTTATATTCACGTTCAGAAGGGCCACCCATTTCCTACACCAAACACCGTCTTTTATCACAATACTTAATAAATTTTGTTATTTACAATAACAAACACACACAAATTTAATGCTCCGGCCGGTAAATTAATCGACATTATTCTGTTAGCTATTTCTAAGCCTTTCCAAAATCCATAGCGCCGGAGTTACTGCAGCTTCGAAAATGTTTGTTTCTCTCACATGCATCGTTGAGTGTCTTATCCTAATAATAATTGACATATTAGCGCTAAACTCCTCTTAAATTCACAAAGTCGCTTTTAAAATAGCCTCCCAAAGTCTATTGTTTGAAATTATCTTTGTAATTTGATGCAGCCTTGCCGTAAGCCTCGGACTCTAGGAATCTATCTCTCATATTTTTGAAAAGTTGAGCCGCTTTTTCATAACAACTGCAACTGCCTTCAAGCAGGTCTATTAGCCTTGACTTATAATTAAGCGATTTGTCATGATTTTGGAGAATACCCTAAAAGCATAGTTTTAAACTTAACAGCGGCTAAGAAATACTCTCTTCGCATTCTTAATATGTTCTTCTACCTCTACTAGATACTTAGAAAGTATATCCGATGACAATGCTATCTGCCTCCATCATGAGAATCTAACTTCTCTTATGCATTTGAAATTTCAGAAACAACCCTATTTTAACTTGTCAATAGATTCTTGGAATCAGAGTTTTATCGTTGTCTGCTAATTTATTTTGAGAGTAAGAGTTAAAACGTCTGTAGAGATTTTATATTCTGGAAAGGTTGTGAAAAGTAAATGACTCTCTTAACAGCAGAAGAGAAAGAATTGCTAACAAAAGCTGCTAGTTTGATTGATGAGTTATTAGAAACTCTTGAAGTTATACAAGACAAGGAACTTGTTAAAGATTTGAAAATTGCTTTGCGAGAGGTTGAAGATGGCAAGACTAGACCACTTGATGAACTCATAAGAGAGTTAAACCTTGAAAGCGAAATTTGAAATTCGGTTTACGCCGCGCTTTTTAAAGAACATCAAAGCTTTAAACAGAGAAATTCAAGTGCGAATACTTCGAGAAATCAACATACTAAAAACCAACCCTTATGTAGGAAAGCCCTTACGAGGCGAATGGAAAGGCGTTTACTCCCTAAGAATAGGCGATTACAGAGTTCTTTACCAGATTAAGAAGAATGCAGTATTCCTGTTAGTTGTAGGTCATCGCAAACGTATCTACTAAACTAATGTTAAGCTTAAAATCGTAGTGGTGTTTTTGCCAGTAATTTTGTGTTCTATTTTTAGCTTGCTCAAAATAACTCATCAGCCTTTTTTAGTTAAAATAAGCCCAAAATGAGCTTAAAATTTAATGCTCCGGCCGGGATTTGAACCCGGGTCCGCGGCTTTCCCTTCGCTTTTGAGCAACGTCGAGAGGCCGCTATACTTGGCCGGACTATACTACCGGAGCTTTACAAAATAGTGTGTGTTTCTGGTTTAAATTTTTGATGATTGTAAAAATTTAATGTTTTAGAAAAATTTTGGGGTTTAGTATTCTTCGCTTCCGCCTTCTTCACCCGGCGGTTTTTCTGGTGTTTTTTCTTCTTTTGGTTTTGTGGCTGCTATTACGTCATCTATGCGGAGTATCATTGAGGCGGCTTCTGCTGCGCTTTTCACTGCTTGTTCTTTAACTATCGACGGTTCAACTACGCCGTTGTTGTGCATGTTTTCGATTTTTCCCGTGAAAACGTTTACTCCCATGTGTTTTCCATCGGTTTTTTCGTGGGATGCCCTCAATTCCACAATTATGTCTATTGGTTCCAGTCCAGCATTTTCGGCTAGTGTTCTTGGCACTATTTCGATGGCGTCTGCGAAGGCTTCTATGGCTAGTTGTTCTCTTCCACCGACTTTTGTGGCATAATCACGAAGTTCCTTTGCTATTTCAACTTCCACTGCACCGCCTCCAGCGACTATTTTGCTGTTTTCAATTACATCTGACACTACAGACAATGCATCAGTCATAGCTCTTTCTGCTTCGTCAACAAGTCTTTCAAGTCCAGCTCGCAAGAGAATTGCCACTGAACGTGGGTCTTTGCATTTTTCAACGAAAATCATTTTGTCTTCGCCTATTTTTCGTTCTTCAACCACACCAGCCTCGCCTAAATCTTGGGGTGTTAAATCGTCTAAGTCCGTGATGATTCTTCCGCCTGTTGCCCTTGCAAGTTTTTCCATGTCTGACTGTTTAACTCTTCTAGCGGCTAATATGCCTTCTTTGGCGAGGAAATGCTGCGCCATGTCGTCGATGCCTTTCTGGCAGAAAACAACGTTTGCGCCTACAGCCTTAATTTTGTCCACCATTTCCCTTAGCATTTTGGTTTCTTGGTCTAGGAAGGCTTTCATTTGGTTTGGGTCGCGTATGCGTATTTCAGCGCTGAACTCTGTCTTTTCAATTTCAAGCGGGCAATCCAACAATGCGATTTTTGCGTTTTCAACTTTTTTAGGCATGCCCGGGTGGACAACTTCTTTGTCTATTATTAAGCCTCTGACAAGCTGCGATTCAAGGAGGCTTTTTCCCGTCTTCTTTATTAGTTGTATGTTGTCTATGTCTGCAATTCTTTTTTCTCCACGCTGTTCCGCTATTTGTTTTACGGCGTCTATGGCGATTTC
This sequence comes from Bathyarchaeia archaeon, assembly GCA_038848005.1. Lineage (GTDB taxonomy): Archaea > Thermoproteota > Bathyarchaeia > Bathyarchaeales > Bathycorpusculaceae > JAWCNN01. Next base: position 67,733 of record JAWCNZ010000001.1, read on the forward strand.
TGCTAAATGCTCTTTTGCTGGGCCAACGGCTTTGCTTGCCATTGAAGTTAACGCCACTTTCCTTAGGGTTTCTCTGTCTTCGATGTTTATTGGCGTGGCTATTTTATTTATGATTTCAATTGCTTTTTGCGCTGCTTTGCGGTAGCCGCTTACTATTATTGTGGGATGGATGTTTTGGTCTAACAGCTCCTCTGCCCTTCGCAGTAATTCTCCAGACAAAACCACGGCTGTTGTTGTTCCGTCGCCAACCATGTCATCCTGCGTTTTCGCAATTTCAACCATCATCTTAGCCGCTGGATGCTCCACTTCAATCTCATCCAAAATTGCCGCTCCATCGTTCGTTATTGTTATGTCGCCTAAACTGTCAATTAACATCTTGTCCATGCCGCGCGGTCCAAGCGTTGTTTTTAAAACTTCGCCTATAATGCGCGCTGCCATTATGTTGTTTCTTTGAGCTTCTCTTCCGCGGCTTCTGGTTGTGCCTTCCTTAAGGATGAGTACGGGTTGCCCAGATTGGGTTGTTGTTAAGTAAGCCATACATTAAACCCTCCAACTTATAATCCAAACGATTTATTCTAATCGGAAATAGCAGAAATGCACTAAAATATAAACTTTTACCTTAGATGTTATGGTTATGTTTGCCGTCTAAGTTACATAACAGTTTAAATTTTGCTTTTAACCTTTTATGTTGGGGGTGGTTGTTGACCTTGAAGGTTTCGGTTCGGTTCTTCACTACCCTTAAGGAGTTTGTTGGTAAAAAAGAGGAAACCCTAGAGTTTTCTGACGAAGAAGTCGTGACTGTGAACGCTGTTCTTAAGCGTTTGTCTGAGCGTTATGGTAAAGGCTTTGACGAGTATGTTTTTAATGGTGAAACTGGTGAGGCTAAGGGTTTTCTTCAGTTTCTCATCAACGGCAGAAGCGCTTCGACGCTTGATGGCTTAAACACCAAGCTTAAAAACGGTGATGTTTTGGCTATTATACCGCCGGTCGGCGGCGGCTAAAATGTCAAAATTTTTCAGTATACCACAAACAGCAAAATTGCAGTATCCCCTATATTTTAGGCGTGTTTTCTATGTTGGGATGTTATGGGAACATGCCTAGTTTGCGGTGAAAAATCGCCTTTAACCTCTGGGAAACTTAGTGTCTGCCTAAAATGTGTAAGGGCGAAACCTGAAAAAGCCCTTGAAGTTGCAAGGGAAGCGCACATTAAAAGCCGTGGCGTTTATGGTTTGCCTTCTGAACCGCCGAAAGACGTTGACGGTTTGCCTTGCGGTGTCTGCGCAAACAACTGCGTAATAGGCGTTGGCAAAAGCGGTTTTTGCGGTTTGGTTTGGAACGTTGATGGTCGCCTTGTCCGTTTCGGCGGCACGGCGGAAAAAGGTGTTTTAGAATGGTATTATGATGGTTTGCCAACTAACTGCGTAAGCTGGTGGTTTTGTCCGGGTTGTACGGGTGCTGGCTATCCAAAATACGCCTATAAACCCGAAGCTGAATATGGTTATTCCAACTTGGCAGTTTTTTACGGCGCATGTAGCTACGATTGCCTTTTCTGTCAAAACTGGCATTACCGCAATCTCTCAGCCAAACACAAACCCGTCATAAGCGCAGAAGCCTTAGCCGCCCGAGTGGAAAAACATGTTTCTTGTATTTGCTTTTTCGGCGGCGACCCGTCTCCGCAGATGCCGCATTCGCTTGAAGTTAGCCGAATCGCCATGGAAAAGGCTGAAGCTGAAAACCGCATATTACGCGTTTGCTGGGAAACAAACGGTTATATGAACCCGCATTTGGCGGAGAAAGCAGCGGAGTGCGCCCTAAAAAGCGGAGGCAACATAAAATTCGATTTAAAAGCTTGGAATGAAACTTTAAACATCGCCTTGTGCGGAGTTTCCAACAAAACCGCCCTCGAAAACTTTCGCCTCATAGGAGAAAAATTCCACAGCAAACGTCCAGAACTACCGCTGTTGTCAGCAAGCACACTGCTTGTGCCAGGTTACGTAGACGCTGAAGAAGTTGAAAGCATTGCCAAATTCATAAGCCAAATAAACCCAAACATTCCATACACGCTTTTGGCGTTTTATCCATGCTATGTCATGGATGATTTGCCAACAACAAGTAGAAAACAGGCTTTGGAATGCCAAAAAGCAGCGGAAAAACACCTAAAAAACATTCGCATAGGAAACATACATTTATTATCGTAAAATCAGAAACTTATGCAGTTTTAAAATCCTCAGCTGCCACGTTGGTGGCGATTATGATGATTTTGTTCATAAAATCCTTTGGTAACTGGCGGATTTTCATTTTAAATTTTTTCTTTAGGAATCCTCGTTGGAACTCCATCCATGCAATTTCCATGTTGTTTTCGTCATAGAACACGTAGCTGTTGTCTTTACGCTCCACTTTTAACCATTGTTTATTAGGTTCCTTATAGAATATAAGCGGATATTTTTCAAGTTTCGGAAGCGAATAACAAACTAATTGTCCATTTTCCAATAGCTGATATTGCCTTTGCAAAGAACCTTTGCCAATAAACTGTAAAGTAGCCCCCTTAATTTGTTTAACCATTGGAAAACTGGCTAAATCCTCACGGTTAACCCCACCAGCAAGGCGTATTTCCCCTTTAACTTCCCTAACCGTTATTTGCTCGTTGTCAAGTTTCTTACCAATTTCTTTTTCAATAAGCCTTCTCACGTCATCTGGCAACTCACCAAGATTCACTTTATACTCCTGCTTTTTAGCTGGCTTACTTTTCGCTACAACTCTGCCTTTTTCGTCGATAACCTCAAATTCGAATTCAAATCCACCAACTGAAACATTAAACAATGGCAATTCATAAAAATCATCTATTTTCATTTACTGTTCACCTTTTTGTTGCTCTTTTCTTTCCCCCACTCTTCTGCGTTTTCAAACCATAATTCAAGGGCTTCTTGAAAATTCTTTAACGCTTCGTCAAGACTTTTGCCTTGGCTAGCAATTCCCGTTACTGGGTCAATTGCAACATACCATTCGCTTTCTTTATGTACGGCAACGCTGACTTTCATTACGGCACCATAGTATATTTACCAGTCTTATTAGCGTTTCACGCCGCCCAAAACGGTGTCTTCTTTCGCATTATCGATATGTATTCGTTTAATGTTTCTTGCTCTTCAGCGGTTAATTTGTCCATGAACGTTGTTTGTAGTGCTTTTGTGTGTTGTTCTGGCACTTTCACGTATAACGTGTCCTTTTCGAATATGTGTCTGCCAACTGTTGGTTTGTCTAGGCTTATGGCTACTTGCATTCCTTTAGTGGCTTCTGGCAAGGCTTTGCCTTTCTCTTGGATTTGTTGTATTTCGCCCACTTCCTCGCCGTCTTCAGCCCTTACAAGCGCAAGTTTGGGTTTTATTTTTCCAGCTAAAACTTCCACGCCGACTATGGCTGGTTTTGCCCTTCTGAAAACGTAGCCTTCCAAAATGCGGATTTTCGCTGGTTTAACAAGTTTTTCAAATTCTCTTTCAATCTTTGCTTCACGTTGGGCTTTAAGCCAAGAAAGGTAATTGTCTATTAAATGGTAAATTATTTTTTCCTTGAAAATTTGGACGCCTTTGGCATTTGCTTCTTCTTCTGCGTCTGGCAAAACTTTAACGTTAAAAGCTAAAATGACACCGTATAATGGCTCGTGTTCCTTCACAACAGAAGCCTCTATAACATCACGCTTTGAAACTTCGCCTACGTCTGCAAGGCGGATTAACACGTTGTTGCGTTTTAGGTTTTCGGCAATAGCCTCCAAAGAACCCAGCGTGTCCGCCTTCAAAATCACACCGTCAACATCGGTGGCAATTCTGATACGCTCAACCTCTTCAGAAACAAGCTTCACATACGCCGTGGAGTCCTCGCCTTCCGCAACAGCGTACAAAGGCGCGCCAGCCAAAGCGCCCTCCAAATCTGGCGCCACAATTTTAACGCCAGCCGCAGCTGAAACACAGTCCACAGAAGAAAACTTGTCCCGCGGGTCTCTAATTTCGTCCAGTGGTTTTGGAACCAAAATCGCCCTTATCCTAGTTATAATGGGTTTTTCCTTGCCGCCTACAACAATTAAATCGTCTTTATGCAAGATTCCATCATAAATTATGGTGTTAAGCGTTAAACCTAAACCAGGTTCCTCTTTAACCTCTAAAACCGTGCCTTTCGCCGCTCCGCTTGTTATTTGCAGTTCCCCTTTTAGGTATTGCTGGGTTAAACCAATCAAAACCGCAAGAAGCTCAACTATGCCTTCACCTGTTTTGGCGCTCGTCGGCACAATCGCAACGGTTTTCGTAAAATCCCTTATGCGGTCGAAACGATCTGCCCTAAACCCCAAACGTGAAAACGCGCCGATAATGTCATAAATCCTATTATCTAAATCCTCCCTTACATACTGGTCTTGCATTTGATAAACCTTCAAAAAAGGCGCATCTTCAACGGAACGCCAGCCCGGCACACGGTCTATTTTGTTGGCAACCACCAAAAAAGGCGTTTTACGGCTTTTCAAAATTTCTATGCACTCGTAAGTTTGAGCTTCAAAACCCTTTAAGACGTCAATAACTAAAATGGCTATGTCAGCTGCGCTTCCGCCTCGCTTACGAAGATTTGTGAAAGCTTCATGTCCAGGCGTGTCAATAACGAGTAAGCCTGGAATTTCAAGTTCGCCCCTAACCATAGAAAGCAGAGGGCCGACAAGTTGCTTTAATGTTTCTACTGGGAAAAAGCTTGCGCCTATGTGCTGTGTCATTCCCCCAGCCTCACGGGCTTGAACGCTTGTTTTTCGAATTTTATCCAAAAGCAAAGTTTTACCAGTATCCACGTGCCCCAAAACGCAAACGATCGGTTGACGAATAGACATTGCGCATTCACACACTCTACACAGAGCTTACAAACAAACACCTTTCAAAACTAATAAACTATACTACTCTAATAAACAGTATTGCTGTTTGTTGTTGATTCTAAATGGCTGAGCACAAAATCTAAAGCTGGAAAACTTGCTTTCAAATTCCTTTTATTTGTCTTGGTTATGAGTTGTTCCTCGTCAACATCACGCTTTTTCAAAGCTTCTGCAACGCCGTTTTTAGTTGGTTCAATTTTCACTCCAAATTTAACCTCGATTAGCTTGGCAATGTTTTCTTCTATGCATTTTTCCTTTCCAGTTATGGCTATCCACAAAATGAAACTGCGATTGCCGACAGTCCCATTTATGCATAAGGTGTTCTCACTATTCACAGGAAATTTTTGAACTTGATTAACTTCAACACCGAATTTCCTAAGCTTTTCTTTAACTTCCATTTCAACTTCCGCTTGGGTAAAATGTTCCTTGTCAATTAAACAGAGGAAACTCCTAATGTTATACTTGCTGACGTATATTTTTACAATTTGTAGAACGGATAGTCCGCTGCCGAAACGGTATCCTGGAAGCCTTGGAAAATAAAGGATTTTCTTTGTCCCATCATATTTTTTGGCAACAGCCCTAAGCACTTTAAATTCCCTTTTTCCATTTCCAGTTAACACTCCAATAACCATTTTAGCTGGTTTTCTAATTTCTTCGACTAGCTCCATAACTGAAACCTTTACAGTTGTAAGGCATCAACCAGAAGCCGCGGGTCTTGGTTGGCTTCAATTATCGCTTCAAGCTCTTCTAGGCTTAACTCTTTATGAAGGAGAATATCGTCTGCCGTCTTCTTCAACTGTATTACCTTGGCGTCTTTAGGCTTCACCTCTAAAAGCCTGTCCAAAACGTCTATGCTATGCGTTGACAAAACCACTTGCCATTTTCCCCCGCCAAGCCATTCCAACAACATCCTTATAAGTGTTGGATGCGCAGCGGCTTCAAAATCATCCCACAAAACAACATCAGGCTTAAAAGCATTTACAAAGAGCATTATGGCAATAGCCTTCTCAACACCATCGCCTAAATCAGCAAGTTTAATATAAAATGGGCCAGCCTTCGGAAGCTCCTTTCTTGCACAAAGATGCTCCTTGTATATTAAAACCTCGCTGTATTTGTCATCAACACACTCGCTAATTCGTTTCGCAACCTCCAAGTGCGCACGTTGCTTCACAACAAAATTCCAATACTCGTCTGTTTTAAGCTTATTTACTAAATTTCCAACGAAATTTGTGCTATTCGGAATAAAAAAGACCATTTTTTGGATGGAATCATCCTTCGGCTCTGCATTTAATATGGCTGCTATTCGTTCAATGTTACCTGTTTTTCCAGTAAACTCAAGGTCCGAACCCAAAAATACCTCTTTTGGATAAATCTTTTCATCGCCAATAATCATTTTCACATCGCCTCTGTCATTTATTTCAATTTTCCATGAATTATTATCAATCCTCATGGTTAGTTCAGCCCTACCAAAATACGCATAAACTAACGAACTTATTCCGCCAATTAATTTTCCTAGAAGCTCTATTTTAGATTCTCTTGGTGGAACAGAAAATGGTATGGGTAGTAGGGATAGTGCTCCTAAAATTGTTGATTTCCCAGAGTTGTTCCTACCTATCAAAACATTAAACTTGGACAGCCTAATCGGTTCTTTGCATTTTTTGATACCTCTAAACTCTTCAATATCCACTTGATGTATAAACATTGTATTCCCACACTTTTTAATGAAAAATAACTTTATATTGTTTGTTCCCTTTGGTTTATTCGGTTTTTGCAATTAGCATGAACAGCCCAAGCGCAAGTAGTATAACGCTTAAAAATCCGAAGAACGCCGTGTAGTTTCCTAGGGCTTGGGTGCTTGTGAACGTGTAGTATGTGGCTAACGCGCCAACTATTAGGAGTATGAAGCCGAAGAATTTTTCGGCTAGTGTTATGGCGAACCCGCCTTCTTCTTCGCTCATGCTTTTTCGCTCCGTCGTGTTATATTAAAGCTGTAAAAGTGTTATTTTAAATTTCTTATTTTTTGGATGTTTCCTTAAGTTTTGCTGGCAAATATTCGTCGACTATGTATGTTAAGCCATATCTGCTGAAGGCTTCTTGCTCCGCTTTTCTCCTAATTTTTAGGAAAGTTTTGATTTCTCTCTGCCACAACTGGTCTTTGTAGCGCGGGTCTTTTTGCAGTTCATAAAGCCTTTTCACGTCCACATCGTCCAACGGGTCTGTTGGCAATTTATAGTTGACAATGTCCGTTGCCCAAACACCGCTCCATTTGGCGTCTGGTGTGTTTAATTCGCGTAGGTGCGCGGCGTTTGCCGAACCAGAAATTATTACCATGGCTATGTGCATTCCCCATGGGTCGCCGTCTGTGAAAATGTAGACTGGAAGGTTCAGTTCAGTGTTTAACCGCCTAATGAAGTGGCGTGTTGCCCGCGGCGCTTGTCCAGCCGTCAACACAAGTATGGCATTAAACTTTTTGTGTACGTTTTCTTCTATGAACCTTGTGAATAAGCCGCCTTTTTCTATGGCTATAACCTTGTCCGCTGTTGTTTTGATGAATTCGGCTGATGTTAAGGCTGGTCCGATGAGGACTCCGTCTGGATGCGAAGTCAAGTTTAGGGTTTTTCCTTCGTAGCCTGGCACTGTGTATTCTATTGTTAGGTCGCCGAATACTGCTGAGCGTTCTTCTGGGAAAATGTTGAAGTCTTCCCGTGAAAAGCCCAAAACGGTTTCCAAGTCTGTTATGATGTTGTTTGATTCTTCTTGGTCTGTGAAGCTCATTTCGTAGGCTTGGGCGGAATAGTAAACATCTCTTAAAGTTGATGTTTTCCGTTGCAGAGTAAGTTCATGCGAGAAATACGCTGCCCAAACGAGTTGTGTGAATGGTTTTAGGTGGCGTATGTTGCGGGCGCTTCTCCGAACTTTTTTGTCTCCCAAAACATATTGTCGCAGTTGAGGGTCATAGTGTATGTTTTCTGTCGAGCGGCTTGGCATTGTTATCGACGGGAAATATCCGCTGTCAAGTTGCTCATAAATTTTAACTCCAAGGTTTTCTAAATCCGCTAAAACTTCTTTTCGCTTCTCGGTCATGCTGGTTTTATGTTTCTTCTGCTCCAAAACGTTTCACACTCCATAAAAGTTTGTTTATGTCTGGAGGTTTTTCTTTGCCTGCAAGCTGAGTGGAAAACTGGGCTATTTTAGGAAGGTATTTGCCGAAAACCCCTAACCTTTTCTTTTCTTTGTCCACGTGTTCTCTTTGGGTTAAGAAACGTTGGATTTGGCGGGCGGCTTCCCTAAGTGCGTTGGCTATTTCCCTTTTAACTTCTGGTCTGTCAGCTATGAACTCTTTTCCAACGGTTTTGTACGGAACTTTTGTGCTGCAGATATGCACTATTATGGCTATTGGCATGTCAGGCGTAACTTTGTATCGGCGCCAGTTCATTGCGTTTATAACTTTAACTGAAACATCGCTTGCTTCGTCGTAAAGCAGCGGTATCCTATTTGCGAAGCGATAAATTAGGAATCCGTCTTTTTTGGGGATTTCTCCGCCATAGGCTATTCCAACTTCAACAATGAAAGGATGTCCAGCATAAGTTGCGGGTTTACGTTGATGCACAACCACAAATTCTGGTTTAAGCTCCTTCATTATTCCAGCTTTCAGCAGTTCCTCGCCTAAAGGCGAAAGGCAACTTGCGTCAGGCGCCAGAAAATCCTTAAACTTTTTAAGCATGTGCATTAACCTAACAATTTCCTCATGCGAAAGTTTCTTGGGGTTTTTGGATGGGCTTAGGTTGCTGAACTCCAAAAATTTTTGTGCGGTGACATCGCCGACCCTGTGAAAGTGGTTCTTCAAGAAATCAAGCATGTTATTGTGCGGCGTTAACTCTATAAGTCTCTGAAGAAGCTCTACATCCACGCCGTAGGGATGCGGCTTAGTCTCTTTTGGAGGTTCAGGCATTTCCTTTGTAACTCTGGTAAACTTGTAAAGCCTTCCCTTTGGGTCGACAAAGGTTAAGTTTGCATAGGGATTCACCATAGCCGTTTGTTTGAAATAATCCAAAATTTTCGGCATAGCCCTCAAATAGTCGCCTTCCAACGTGAAATCAACTATTGTTCCACGCCACCCTTCCTTATTTATGAGAACTTTCCTATCCAATATGAGCGGGCGGTTTCTTTGAATGTCAATCATAAGCTTATACATGTAAATTCTCGCCATGCCAGTGCTCGAAATAATCGTGGCTGGCTGATGCGTCGTTATTTGCCCATACAAAAGCGCCATTTTACCGCCCAAACCAAAAGTGCCACGCTGCTGTTTCAATTTGTACTTTGAACCATAAAGCACCTGTCCAAAAGCGGATGGAATATGCCTAGGCGGAACCCCAATACCATTATCTTCAACCCTCAACCTATAAATCTGAGTTTCCTTGCTTGCTTCACCCTCATAAGAAAGCCTAACGTAAATGTCAGGCGGAATTTTTAAGCTTTCAGCGGCATCCAAAGAGTTTTCCACAAGTTCTCGTATGGCGGCGAAAATCGCCCTGGACGGGTTGGTGAAACCGGCAATATCCCGGTTACGATAGAAAAAGTCTGAAGCGCTGATTTCTTCAAACACTGTTTGAGACACTTTAGCTTTCACCAGCAACCATTTATTACGGTATATTTCCGCCTACTATTTAATTTAACTACTTTCCCAAACAAAAGTTGGTAATAAGACATGAAGCGGTAAAGAGTCATTTTGATTGTATGGTGATTCTTTGATTCAGTGCCTTCAGAAATCAAACGGCAATGTTAATGAGCGCCGTATACATATAAACTGGTGAAAAACACGAGACGGCGCAGCTTTGGCTACACAGAACAACAAACGTATGTTTCGTTATCTTATCGCAGTAGTGGGCTTTCTTTTTGTTGCATTTGAGTTGATGTTCGCTTTTAGCACAGTGGCTTTATATCAATCTCTTGTTTTTTCAGCGTACTACTTTTCAACATTCTTGTTGATGTATATGCATGGATTGGCAAACATAGAGAAAGAATACCTTATAGGGTTGGCAGATTCATTGGCGGCGTAATTTTTGTGCCTTTCTGGATGCTTTTCAGTTTTTTACTCGGGTTAATTGCCCCCACGGTTTCGCGGGAGATTATCTATTTATGGTCAGCGTTAATTGTCATTACTTTAACCTTATTCTCACCTCTCCCTAGTTATATAATAAAAGAACGCTACTTACCCGCAGAAAAACGCAGTGCCTTTAGAAGAGCACCTGGAGTTATACTTGCGATACCTGTTCCATATGTTGTTATTGTCATTTTTCTATACGCATACAACGTCATGTCGAAGGACATCCTAATTTTGGCTATAGTTGCATTTTTACCAATCATGTTTTTCGCAATTATGACGTCTTCCATGATTGCAAACCGTTCTCAACTGAGAGACGCTTTGGCTGCCGGAATTTTTTGCGCAGGTTTAACAGCAATACCCCTTGCCGTTGCAGTTTTCGTAATACTTCCAATTCTCTACAAGATTCCTTACGTTTGCGGTTTAATTGTTTCATATGTGACCCTCATCTATTGGATTCGCTCAATTTGTGCCGAAAATCGCCGAAAACGTGAAAGAAAAACTTCAAAGCACACAAATTAACAGAAGACACTTCCATCATTTAAACCAGTCTAACCCGTTAACTCTTAAACACACAAAACTAACCCAAATGTCGTCGTCAATTTCCGCTTTACGCCGACGACACTTAAAGTCAGCGTATACGCTCATTTATACATTGAACGTACATAGTAGTATTCGCCTATTTCTTTTTGGAATTTGTCAAGTTTTGAGCCTTCCTTGTTGACTCTGGGTCTTTTCGTTGTTGGGTCTCTTCGGAAAGTCACATCCATGGCTTTAAGAAACATGTTCATTCCGTTTCGCAGGTTTGTGGGCGAGTTTGCTGTTCCTTTTACGCCTGGTTCTCCGGTAAACACCATTAGGCGGTCGGCTATGAAATCCTGCGCAACCACGTCGTGTTCAACAACGAAAGCCGCTGCGTTGCGGTTTTCCACCACCCGCCTTATGGCTCTCGCCATGTTCAGCCTTTCCTCTACGTCCAAGTAGGCGCTCGGCTCGTCAAGAAGGTAAAGCTCAGCTTTGCGGGATAAACAAGCGGCGATGGCTACACGTTGCAGTTCGCCTCCGCTTAGCTCCGCCGTGTTTCTATCCAAAAGCGCATCTACATTTAAGGGGTGAAGAATCTCCGTTTTATACCAGCTTGAACCGAACTCGTCTTTGGCTATGCTCATCAAAAGCTCCTGAACTGTGCCTTCGTATTCCGCTGATATGTACTGGGGCTTGTAGCTTACAGTTAATCCGCCGAATTTCACGCCGCCGTCAGCCTCTTCGATTCCCGCTATAATTTTTATGAAAGTTGTTTTGCCTATGCCGTTCGGTCCGAGAACGCCGATGACGTCGCCTTTCCGTATTTCGCCTGGACAAACCTCAAGCCTAAACCCCTTGTAGGTTTTTTCCATCGCCGTCCACTGCAACAATTTTTCGCCTACGCTGAAACTTGCCGTTGGCGGTTTTTCATGGAATATTATGGCTTCTTTCCTAAACCTAACGTTCTCGTCTGGGCTGTAGCCTTGCAAGTAAATGTTTATGCCCGTTCTAACGCCGTGAACGTTTGAAACCACACCGTAAACGCCTGGTTCTCCATAGAAAATGCAAACTTGGTCTGACAGGTAATCCAGCACTGCCAAATCATGCTCAGCCACAATCACGGTTTTTCCATCGTTTTTGAGGGTTCTTATGGCTTTTGCCACTTCTAACCGTTGTTTTACGTCTAAGTAGCTTGAGGGTTCATCGAAAAGGTAAACGTCTGCTTCACGGCAAATCGCAGCGGCAACCGCCACACGTTGCAGTTCGCCTCCGCTTAAAACTTCAAGCTGACGACTCCAAATTTGTTTAAGTTCAAGCCTTTCAGCAATTGCGTTCAGCCTGTTTCTTTCATCAACTTTCTCAAGTAGTTCGCCGACTTTTCCCGAAACAACCCTTGGAATCTTATCAACGTACTGCGGTTTATGCGAAACTTTCAGTTTGCCTTCAGCCATTTTTTGGAAGTATTCCTGAAGTGTTGAACCCCTAAAATGGCGGATTACGTCATTCCACGAGGGCGGCTCCCTATAATTTCCAAGGTTTAGTTTAACTTCGCCTGAAAGTATTTTGAGGGTTGTTGTTTTGCCTATGCCGTTTTGCCCCAGCAAACCCAAAACCGTGCACGGCGAAGGAGTTGGAAGCCTATAAAGTTTGAAGGCGTTTTCTCCAAAACGGTGACTGCAATCCTTTTCCAACTCGTCTGGAAGATTAACTATGGAAACAGCCTTAAACGGACACTTTTTAATGCATATGCCGCATCCAGTGCAAAGCGACTCCACAATCACTGGCTTGTCATTTTCAAATTTTATGGCTTCTATGCGGTTCCGCACTAAAGGACAAAAGCGATGGCATAATCTACCGCAACGTTTCGGCTTGCACTTGTCAGCGTCTAACACGGCAACACGTGTCATTTCTAAACCGCTAAATGAAGGGTTAAAACAATAAATATAAACATAAACCCAAAACAATAGAAAAAGAAGCGGGCGTTACGGGGTATTTTTGGCGTATTTGATTTACAGCTTGTTCCAAGGCTGTGGCTGTCTTTTCTATTGCTGGCGACACGCATTTGCAATAGCGTGTTTGCCAACCAAGATAATAACCAAACTCTGAGCCGATGTCCTTTACACCGTTCATAACCTTTTGAAACAGCATAAGCAATTTTAGTCTGAAAAACGACGGAATCGTTAGGATTAAAGCAAATAGTAATGCTGACTTCTTCATTTCTTATCCTCCATTTTTATCCATTTTTTAAGGAAGGGAGTTTCCATCACGATGAAATATAATCCTGCAATTACCGTTATGATATCGATTGTCCAAATAAGAAATCGCTCGGTTATTGTTCTTTCGATGTCTGGAAGGAATCTCACTTGGAGGAAATAGGTATCATTATGGTATTTGAGCGTCATGTCATATTCTGAAAATTTTGAGAGGTTCTTTAGCCACCATTCAGCCAAACTGCAATCAACTTTTATGGGAGACGAAATGGTGTCGCTTGCAGCAATATAATCCAGAACACTTAGGTTAAAATCAGTGTCATTTGTTACGTCCATGAATCCTAAATTAGGAATTCCTTTCGAGGGCAACGTAACATGGAGATAAGTAACTCTTTCCGAATATAGATTATAGGCATTCAAGTACATAGAACATGGAACATTATAAAATTGATAGTTATAAACGACAACTGTAAACACCAGAAACACAAACAACAATAGACTAACCTTCAAGTTTTCACCGCCTTTTCTGACTTTTAAGCGCTAAACTCCAACCAACTGCAATAATGATTGCTGAAACACAATAATTCTAACCAAGATACTATAAAGCCCAAAGACGGATTTAGCAGAGTTTCAAGCGATAAAACTTTGAGGATAACCGTCACCACCGTGCTTATAACACTAAAAACAGTATGCTGGAGCCTAAAGCGGACAGCAACCATCCTTTACGTTTTGTTCTCCAATACGCAATAAGGGACAAACACATGAACACTGCTGACACCAACAAAAGTTCATAGCCGCCTACAGAAGGATTTTCCACCACCACCGAATTTACGAACAAAATTTTCCCCTCTTTCTGTCCTCATATAATAACCCCCAGACCTTTTAAATTTTCCTTTGTATTTTTAGCCCTTTATTGAGCAGTTATATAATGAAAGATTGGACAATAACAACAATTGAGATAAAAGAGAAAAAGCGAAAACTCGTGTTTACCAGTTTTTCACCATTCTTCTTCTTCCCACTCTTCCTCTTCCCATTCTTCTTCTTCCCACTCTTCTTCCTCTGGCACTTTTTCACCTCCACGCATTTAGGTGCTTAGTGAAAACGCTTTCTCGCTGCTTTAAGCGTTTTTGTTCGGCAAATGTCGAGAACAAAACGTAAAATCTGGGTCTTTCACGTTTTTCTAAAGGCTTTATTTCACCATAACCGCCTTTAAAGAAGCCTTTGGCTCTTCCATATCCGCCGTGAGATAAGCCCAACACAAATTTGGCGAGTTATGTGCAGCGCCTATTCCACCTTTAGCGTCAACGACAATCAACCCCATATAATTTGGAGTATAAAGCCTCTTCTCGTTGACAAGCCGAATTGCCATTTCAACGGCTTCCTGCGCCGTCTTCCCATTTTCCATACAACCGCAAACAGCCTTCGCCAAAACCAGCCTTATCGCTATTTCGCCGACGCCGGTGGCTGAACACGCCCCAGCTTTGTTGTCAGCATATGTGCCGCATCCAATCAACGGTGAATCTCCAATTCTTCCGGGAAGTTTAAGCGGAAACCCTCCCGTTGAGGTTGCGGCTGCAACATTCCCATTTTCGTCAAGGGCGACAGCGCCCACAGTTTCAAACTTAAAGGTTTCTGGGTGATTCCTAACCAAATCGTAAAGTTTTGGCAGTTGAAATTTTCCATTAAACAATGCTTGTTTCTGTTGCCTATAATACTCCAGCTTTGACTTTGTAATTGGGCTTGCCCTTTCAAGATTGAAGATTTTTGCAAGTTTTTCAGCGCCTTTTCCAACAACAAAAACGTGGTCTGTTTTTTCCATGACTATTCTGGCTAAACGCACGGGATTTTTAACATCCCTTAAAAGCGCAACAGCACCAGCCCGCAAAGTTTTTCCATCCATAACCGAAGCCTCCATCTCCGCTTCGCCTTCAAAATTCAAGTATGAACCACAACCAGCATTAAACAAACCAGAATCCTCCATAAACGCAACCGCCTCCACAACGCTGTCAACAGCGCTTCCACCACCCTTTAAAATTTCAAAGCCCGCCATTACGGCTTTTTTAGTGGCTTCTAAACTGGGATTAGCATGCTTATGCCAATTCCCAGCCCCACCATGAACAACAATCACTGGTTTCCGTTTTCCAACCAAATTTGCATACCTCTATTTCTGAGCTTGGTTACTGAAATTTGTATAACCCAAAATTTAAGATTGCCTAAGGTTTAAGCAGTTTCTTCCCTGACCTTTCGTGCAGACCAATTCCCTTACCACTGAAAATGGACTTGAAAAATTTAACCATTTTACTATCCCTCTCCCTCTACGTTTTCTGCTGTTTATGAGGTAATCAAAACAGATAAATTTGTGCAAGTAAACGTTAATTGTGGGATGATGTGAGGCGACGGCTAAGAGCCATTTAAGCTGTGAAAAAGCCACTAACCTGCGCTGACCCCTTTTAAACTTCCGCAATGCTTATGCATTAACATAAACTATGTTAGTTTGAGGGGTTGTGTTGCTTAGGGATTTTAACCTTTTAGCCACCACTTCACGTGGCAACGAAAGTGAAGCTTGCTCTGAATTGTGGTATTTACTTGGGGAAATAGGCGATTCTGCGCCTACGGTTGACAAGACTGGTGTTGCTGGTTTAATTGCTGCAAAAACTGTTCTTGACCCTTTTGAGGTTATACGTAAATTTCGTGAAATCTTGCGTGAGCGTCCCTACGAGTTTCGTTATATATTGCGGATAATCCCAATTGAACGGGTTGTCCGCACGGATTTAAGTGAAATCCAACGTGTAGCCACGCAATTAAGCCAGAAAATAGGTGAAAAAGAAACTTTCCGCATCACTGTTGAGAAAAGGTTTACGGAAATTTCCACCAAAGACATTATTGAAGTAGCCGCATCAAACATTGAAAGGCAAGTTAACCTAAACAATCCTGACAGAATCCTCTTAATAGAGGTTGTAGGCGGGTTAACGGGCGTTTCAGTAATAAAGCCCGATGATGTTTTGGCTGTTATGAAGGAGAAAGTGTTGTAAATTCAGCGTTGAGTTGTCAACAGCGCCATCCTTTCGATGACAAGGTTTACCAAAGCTTTTTCTAAGCCTTCCCTTCCAATAACCGCTTCAAGTTCCACATTTGATATTCCAAAAACTTTTTGGATTAGCGCTGTTTTCTCCTTTGACAATTCAAGAACAGTGCTGTTTTGCTTGGCGTCAACATTTTCCATGACTGGTTGTAAAGCCGTTTTTACGGTTTCCTCTTTTTCTCCAATTATCAGCACCGCTATTTCTGAAGTGTTGGGTTTTAACCCCATAATTTGTGTGGCTTTTCGGATTTGGCGTTGTGCTGAAGCGTAAAGCATTGTTTCCATAGCCAAACTTTTTGAAATATTACGTTGGTTTTTGAAGGCTGTTAAAGCGTTTAAAACTGCGAAGTAGAGGTGTTGCCATGTAGCCACTAGTTTTGCATCAAAAAACTGAATTTCCACGTTCGACTGTTTTTCTTTGCGGATCAGCTTGAAAAATTCTTCTATACTTCCAATTCTGGCTTCGCTTAAACCCGTTATTGCAACGTATTTTCCAAATTCTTCAATATACTTCAGCATTGAGGATTTCCCTTAAAAACTTTTTAACCAGTTTTGCTGGCGCTCCAGCCCGCACAAGCTTTGCAATTTCATTTTCCAGTTCCCCCTTTCCTTTACATTTGTCAACAATTTTTTTAATGGTCTCTTTTATTTCCCATGGAAAAACCACCCAGCAACTCGTTTCCTTCACGTAATAGTCTGGCTTTACAACGCTCCACGGCTTATAATAAACCGTGGCTATTTTAACCTCGCTGGCGCCCCGTTCAAGAATATGCGCCTTCACAAGCCTCAAACTTTTACCCGTGTCAGCAACCTCATCCACAACCAACACTTTCTTATCAGCAACATCCACAGAAATAGGCTGCGTCAAAGCTGGTTCGCCCTTGGTTTCTGCAACTCCTAAATAAAATTCAGCCTTCACATTCGCAAGGTTTGGATTATCCATCAAATCAGACAAGACCCTAGCTGGAGGCCATCCGCCTCTGGAAACTCCCGCAATCACGTCTGGTTTAAAGCCGTTTTTTCGAATTTTATCAGCCAAATTCAAAAGCATGTTGTATATCTGATTCCAAGAGGGAACCTCAAATTCAAGCTCCATTTTCCTTCCTCTTCTGATGAATAAAAAGGGATAAAATGTTTATTAAAATTTAGAAAAAGAAGGAAAGTTAGCTTTTCAACTGGTTTTTGGTTTTTTGGCTGCGTATATTATCGCTCCGATGCCTATAAGGATGAAGCCTAAACCGAATAGTATGTAACCGTATGATTGGTTCATGATGGCTTGTGCTTCTAGCATGGCTGCATCCGCCTCTTTCACAGCTGCGTCAGCTTGTTTTTCCATGGCGTTTACCTCAGCATCTTGCATAGCTGTTCCTTTTTCCTCTTCAACATCAAATGCTTGTTCGTAAAGGCTGACTGCTGCTTGGTAATGCGCCTTAGCCTCAGCGAAGTTTCCAAGGTTTGCAAAATTTTGGGCTACTGATGCTTCAACGTTAGCTTGTGTCGCCAATAAGCGAGCGCCTATTATTTCAAAAGAGGATGGCGGGTAACTGCTACTATAGGCAGAGTATTTAGTGGACAAGTCTTTGGCGTCTTTCTGGTCTGATGTGTAAACTACAAATTTGTAAGAGGGGGAGAAATCATTCCATCCACGCGTCCAAAAGCCAACTCCAAAATCATGTTGGAAACTCGCGTATATTGTGTATGGGTGAGCCCAAAGGTTTGAGAGATTGTTGACATCCGCAGTAAAGTTGAGGTCAAAATAGTAAGTTTCACCACTAGTAATATTTACAGCCGGAGTTATGGTCACGTTATAGCCTGTATCAAACACAAGGCTTATTGCAGTTATGTTAATGGAATAAATCCTGTCGTTGACTATGGGCAATTTGAGTTTGGCTGTTGTGCCGTTTAAGTAGGCAACAATAGGATAATTAGGGTAGTAGCTATCATAGCCTCTGTAAACGTAATCGTACCATATCCATTGTTGAATGTCTGCACGTGCCTGATTAACCATAAAAGTCAAAGTCAGTACGATTGAAAGGGCAATTAAAAACGCTGTTACGTTTTTTCTTCTAATCTTTTTCATGTTTCGATTCATATTCCAACCTCAAAACGAAACATTGTTTTTACAAGTAATATAAAAGACTTATCCAAACAAAGCAGGTTTTATGCCGAAAAGAAGAAGGTTGATGAGAAAATGTGGGGTTTAAGGTGTTAGTCTTCGCCGAATTCAGACGGTTCCTTAGGCGGTTTCTTTTCTTTTTCTTTCTCCATGCCCTTCGCAGCGATTAAATCGTCAATTTTCAGTATCATGTTTGCCGCTTCGCTTGCCGATTTGATGACTTGCTGTTTAACCCTTAAAGGCTCAACAATGTTTAACTCAAGCATGTCTCTAACTTTACCGCTGAATACGTCCACGCCAAACGATGGAGAACCAGCGCTTTCATGTTTGGCTCTTAAGGCAACCATTATGTCGATTGGGTCCAAACCAGCGTTTTCAGCCAGCGTCAACGGTATGGATTCAACGGCATCAGCGAAGGCTTCGATGGCTAGCTGCTCTCTTCCGCCGACTTTTACAGCGTAATCCCGCAGTTGCCTTGCAATTTCGGCTTCTGGCGCTCCGCCGCCTGGAACGATTTTCTGGTCTTCTATGGTGTTTCTGACAACGCATAAGGCGTCGTGGAGTGAACGTTCAGCTTCGTCTATGACGTGTTCTGTTCCGCCTCTAATAACGATTGTCACGGCTTTTGGATTCTTGCATTCGCGGACATAAACCAGTTTGTCTTCGCCTATTTTAACTTCTTCAACCACTTTGGCTTCTCCAAGTGCTTCAGGCGTTAAATCCTTAACGCTTGCCATGATTTTGCCGCCT
Source organism: Bathyarchaeia archaeon (assembly GCA_038848005.1). Lineage (GTDB taxonomy): Archaea > Thermoproteota > Bathyarchaeia > Bathyarchaeales > Bathycorpusculaceae > JAWCNN01. The sequence goes on from JAWCNZ010000001.1 coordinate 86,417, forward strand.
GTTGCCCTTGCAAGCTTTTCCATGTCGCCGCTGCTCACGTTTTTAACAGCCATCATGCCCCTTTTCGCTAAGAAATGCAACGCAACATCGTCAATGCCCTTTTCACAGAAAACCACGTTGGCTCCAACTTCGGCTATTTTGTCAACCATCTCTTTTAGCATGCGTTCTTCCTCATCCAAAAAAAGCTTCATCTGTTCTGGACTTTCAATGTTGATTTTCGCATCAAACTCTGTCTTTTCAATTTCCAGTTTTGCGTTTAACAAGGCTATTTTTGCGTTTTGGATGATTTTTGGCATTTGTGGGTGAGCTATTTCCTTGTCGATAACCATGCCCTTGACAAGCTCTGTTTCCTCTAGGCTTTTTCCATGCTTCTTTAAAATTTTAATTAAGTCAACATCAGCTTTGATTTTGCCATCCTTTTTCTCGGCGACTTGCTTGACAGCTTCAACAGCCAACTTTGCAAAGTGCTCCTTCGCCATGGCTATGCCCTTGCTTCCCATAGAGGTCATAGCCACATCCATCAAGCGTTTATCGTCATTTACATTAACGGGAATGGCAATTCTCTCCAAGATCTCTTGGGCTTTTTCGCTTGCCTTCTTATACCCGTCAATTATCACTGTTGGGTGGATGTTTTGGTCTAAGAGGTTTTCAGCTTTCGCCAGCAACTCTCCAGCTAAAACCACAGCTGTTGTTGTTCCGTCGCCGACCTCGTTGTCTTGGGCTTTTGCAACTTCAACAAGCATTTTAGCCGCTGGATGCTGCACATCAAGCTCCTTCATTATTGTTGCGCCGTCATTTGTTATTGAAACATCTCCGAAACTGCTGACCAACATTTTATCCATGCCGCGTGGTCCCAAAGTTGTTTTCACAGTTTCAGCTATCACCTTTGCAGCCATAATGTTATTCCTTTGAGCTTCCCTTCCAGTTGTCCTACTAGTTCCTTCCTTCAATATTAAAACTGGAACAGCACCAGCCGAAGGAACAGCAGCCATACAACCACCTCCACATTCATTTTACATGTAAATTTAATGGTGATAAAGCAAATTTTTACATGGAAAACGCTTCTATATAAACTTTTCTAGTGTCTATTTGCCTTTACAATGCTGTAACCCGAAGCTTTCCGAAGCCTGTTCATAACCGCCAATCCAAGCCCCTGCGTTGGTACACCCTCAGCAATTATAACGTCAACACCCTCAAAATCGAATTCCCTCAAAAGCCTAAACAGATTTTTTGCAATTGCCTCTAAATTGCCTCTGCTTCCAAGAGACTTCACTACATTCGCCCTGTAACCGCCCACGGTTTCGTCTGTTGCTAAAATGCCAACTTTACTGCCCTTTCCCATGTAAAAAGCCGCCAGCTCCTTCACTTTTTCACTTACCGCCGAAACCTCCCCTTCTACGACAATCAAATCGGCATTTGGAGCGTAATGCTTATGTTTCATGCCCGGCGACCGTGCCTTTTTCAACGAAACCGGCTTCTCTGCAACCGCAACTGGGTGAAGCCCAACAACGCCCAAAACCTCGCTTAACTCTTCGTAAGATGTTCCTCCAGGACGGAGAATCTGCGGCGGTTCAACAGTCATGTCTAAAACTGTTGATTCCACTCCAATGTGGGTTGGTCCAGCATCTAAAACAGCGTCTATCCGCCCGTTAAGGTCGTCTAAAACATGCTTTGCGGTTGTTGGGCTTGGTTTTCCAGCGAGGTTTGCACTTGGAGCCGCTATGGGACAATTGCTTTCTCTAATTAACGCCAGCGCAACATTATGCCGTGGCATTCTAACAGCAACCGTGTCCAATCCAGCGACGGTTACTTCTGGCACAATTTCTAAACGCCTAAAAATTAACGTTAACGGGCCAGGCCAAAAAATTTTCATGAGCTTTTCAGCTTTGGATGGGACTTTTTTGGCTAATTTGTAGACGTTTTCGATGTCTCCGACATGCACTATTGGCGGGTTGTCAAGCGGGCGATTCTTAGCTTTGAAAAGGGCTAAAACAGCCTTTTCGTTTAGTGCGTCGGCTCCTAATCCGTAAACGGTTTCTGTTGGAAACGCCACTAAACCGCCCCTTTTTATTATGTTGGCTGCTATTCGAATTTTCTCTGTTTCAGGTTTTTGTGCATTAACTTTCAGCACTAATGTTTTCTTCACTGTTTGTATCCCTTTTTTGACTTTAAAAGGGAAAATTTACACATTTAAACTTCTTCGAAGTGGAATAAGTGGAAAATCAAACAACATAATAGTCTATGACTTTTTTCATGCTCCTCGGCGCAGTTTGTTTCATGGCAAGCTGCTTTAATATCCTCATCATTTGGGGTTGAAAACGGGCTATGTCTGTTAGTGTTACCAAACCAACAAGGCGTTTTTCTTCAACAACTGGTAGTTTTTTAATTTTCATTTGAAACATCAGTTTTACGGCTTCTTCCAAGTCCATGCGGGGTTCAGCCACAACCAATGGGCTTGACATTATATCTTTAACTTTAGTTTTGTTTGCGTTTTTTGCCTCTGCAACCACCCTTTTTAAGAGGTCTCTTTCAGTTATTATGCCGACAGCCTTGCCTTTCTTAACGGCGATTAAACAGCCTATTTCAAACTTGTTCATGATTTCCGCTGCTTCTTTAACCGTTGATTTCTCGTCTATGGTTATTACTTCCTTAATCATAACATCCTCAACCTTTAGTGTCATGCCACTTTCTTCCTTTTTCGTGTTAGACACAGAACCACCAACCTCCCTATTCTTTCCGAACTCCATATATAAAATTAATGTGCAAGCCTTAATTTGCGTATGAGTTCTTCGACGCTTTTGCTGGCGGGTATTCTGGCGCGTTCAAATTTTTCTTTGGGTTTAGCGAATGGTCTGGTGGCATCAACGCCCACTTTTGTTGTTAATCCGGTTTCTTGGTCAGCTGAAGAGTCCAATGTGGAGCCGCGTGCGTTTTTTATGATAACTATGTCTTCATCAGCTTGGAAACGGGTTGCAACTGCCCATTCCACATCTGAGATGTTGTAAACGTCAATGTCAGAGTCAACGACAACAGCGTGTTTCAAGCTTGGATGCGCTGCGAAAGCAGCCAACAAAGCGTTTTTTCCGTCACCTTCAAGCTGCTTTTCTATAGATATTATTGCGTGTAGCCATCCGCCTCCGCCGACTGAAAGGTTTACGGCGTAAACTTTTGGCACAACCTTTGAAACACTTTCCCAAATCAAAACCTCATGCGGCAATCCCATCAACAGCCTATGCTCAGCTCCAGAAGGCAAAAGCGCATGATAAACATAGTCTTTTATGTGCATAACGCCAACAACCTCCACAACTGGCTGCTTTCTCTGAACGTCATAAGTTCCAGTTATATCCACAAGAGGGCCTTCAACCACTTCTTTTGTTGCGGAAATTTTCCCTTCCAAAACCAGCTCAGCATCCGCAACTGCGTAAGCATCCACGTGTTTGCATCTAACCAGTTTAAGGTTGTTGTTCATCAAAGCGTTTGCTATCTCAAACTCGTTAACACCGAATGGGACAGGTGAACAAGCAGCCAACATGACCGCTGGGTGAACGCCAATAGAAATTGAAATTTCCAAGTCTTTGCCTGCTTCTTTTGCTGTTTGCCACAGTTTGAAAAGGTGTCTGGGAACCAAGCGTATAGCCAAATGCTTTTCGTCTAAAACTTGGAGGCGATGAACTGACACGTTCTCAATTTTTCCATCAATGCCTTTTGCGTATATAACTGCCGAAGTTATGTATGGACCAGCGTCTCGTTCGAAATGCGTTAAAACTGGAATTTTGGACAAGTCGTTTTCGGCGACTTCCTTTACTGCACAGTCATCGACGATTTTTGGTTTTTGGGGGTTGCGCCACACCTCCGTCAACTTTTGATAAAGCTTGTCTGGGCTGACATTAAGCGCCTTGCAAATTCTTTTGCGTGTTCCACAAATGTTCGCAACAACTTTTGCTGTGTAACCCTTCACGTTTTCAAAATGGAGGATGGGACCCTCATTGTCAAAACTTTTTATTATGTATGGAATTTCAAAACGTGTGGAAAGCTCATGTTGTATATGTAAAACTTCTTTTTCCTTTTCCATTTGTTTTAGAAATTCTCTGAGGCTCATGTTTGCGCTCCCTCCCTTCCAAGTTCGGTTTGGACGACCTTTTCAATTAACCTCGCAAAAACCGATTGAGCTTGTAATTCGTTAAGCGTTTCCAAGTAGATGGAAACTAGAGCAATTTTCTGTTTTCTTGAAGCCAAATATTCTGCGAACATGCGTGCGGAAATGGCGTTTTTGTCGCCTAAAAGGATGGATGATGAAACTGGTCCAATTATGTCCTTTGGTTTTGGAACTGCAATCGCTAAAGTTCCAAGTCTATCTTCTCTTTCGCTTAGAAGGATTAAACATGCGTTTCTTGTTTCTAGATACACTGCCAGAAAATGTATGTTTTGCTCGACAATTTCTTCTTTAACGACTCTTGCACGTTCCATTATTGCGGTCTCCACGTTTATTTATAGCTTAGGCATTCGCTATTTATTGTTTTCAAAGGGCGGCATACAAAATGAACGGAAACAACGCATCAGAAATTTTAGAGGTTCTTCGAAAAGCGTTTACAATGCCGAAATGGGTGACCGCTGATAGAGAGCCTTTTGAAACTTTGGTTGTGACGATAATTTCTCAGAACACTGCTGACAGAAATACGGCAAAAGCCTTCGAAAAACTTTCGAAGCAATTCCAAATTACGCCCGAAGCGTTGGCGAACGCTGAAACAAGCCAGATTGAAGAATGCTTGAAAATCGCTGGTTTATACAGAAACAAAGCCAAAACAATAAAGCAAGTTTCAAAAATAATTCTTGAGAGGTTTAATGGCACATTAAAACCAATACTGTCACTGCCATTCGAAGATGCAAGAAAAATGCTTATGCAACTTCCTGGAGTCGGACCGAAAACAGCCGATGTGCTTTTGCTTTTCTGTTCAGAAAATCCAACTGTTCCTGTGGACACCCATGTTAACCGTGTGGCGAAACGTTTAGGCTTGGCGCCCAAAAACGGCGATTATGAAGCGGTGCGCAGTTCTCTTCAATCACTTTATCATCCTAAAGATTACTTAGAAGTTCACATACTGTTGATTTCGCTGGGAAGAAAATATTGTAGGGCTAGAAACCCCTTATGCAGACTGTGCCCAGTAAACGCCTTCTGCCCCTCAAAAAGTTTCTAAATGTTTATTGCTTCTCCATAAAAGTCGGGATTTCCTTCAAGTTTTTGTCCAGTTTAACCCTTCCCATGACAACCGTGGAGATTCCCTCTGAGACTGGAGTGAAAATTTTCAATGTTTTTCTTGTGTAATCAACTTCTCGTAGGACGCCTATACCGAGGAATTTTTTGTTGGCATCGTGCAAAGCAACGAGCATTCCCTCCTCTTCGCCCTTTCGAATCACTACAACCTTTTTACCTAAACCTTCTTCCACTTTATTTATGCTGCCTTTGTTAATCCATCGACTCTTACCAATGACTATGCAAATTTTATCTTTTAATTCCACAAAGTGTAATGGTTTCATTCCTAAAAGCTCATAAACTTTTCTGGCCTGTCTGATGCTTCCATGTGTTAATCCTAGGCTAAAAAGCTCGTTCTCCTCGATTTTCAGCCAGCTTATTGGAAAGGATTGCACTTTGGCATTTTTTAAGTATTTTATGTATCCAAGTTCACGTAGACTTCTCCGTTTTTCTCTACTTCTTTGTTTTATGGCTGATGGAGAGTCAACAATGATTTTTCTAAATTTTTCCAAAGCACCAATAATTGGCGCCAACTCGTTTTCTTGTTGGATACAGAAAATTATGTCGGGGACAAGTTTTTCGGCGAGTTGAACTTTGTAGTTTATGGCATTTTCTCCTTCAATCCAACCGTCCGTATTTATAACGATAAAGTCTGGATTACCGCCTAAAATTTCCTTCTTCAGCGAAGTTAAACCTTCAATTGCTCTGTTTACAGCCAAGCTTGGCGAGGTGACGCCGACGAAAAATGCGTTTTTTGCTTGTAAACTGAAAAGGTCTGTTATTGGCTTTGTTACGAAAGCGTAGGCAACAGTGCATGGCGGCCCTATGTCTGATTGGCCTAAATCTCCATCTAAAATGGCTACTTTCCGTTTTTTATGCAACAGCCTATTTATCAAATACGTGCAGAAACTGGTTTTTCCAGAGTCAACATTGCCCATAACCATGGCAACAGCGGTTTTCGTTTGAAAATTTGAGAGTTCTTCAAATGCTTTAGCCCATGAAGACGGAATAGTATTTTCATCAACTTCTTCAGTGCCAGCGTTTTCGCCGAGTGAGATTTCAAAAGTGGCAGTTTCCCCAACAGCGAAGGGCAAACGCTTGCCTTCGCGTATAACCACTTTACTTTTAGCGCCAAGTATAGAGCCAAACACCTCCACAACGCCTGAAACAACCGTGACTGAGGCTGGTCCATCAACCAACAAGGTTTTTCCCTTTTCAACTGTTCGATTCATTTTTGTTCCTCCGTGGAAACACTTGCCCGTTCCTTCCAGCTATTCTTATGGCTGAGGCAATATCCCTTAACCCCCTTCTATGTCCCGCTTCGCTTAAATATCGGTCTGTTCCAGCTTCGCTAACCGTTTCCAAAATTACATTTGAGGGTAGGATTTTATCCAAAGCTTGTAAAAGCTTTTCCTTATAAATTGGGGTTCCGTCACCGACTTTCACGAAAGCAGAGGTCATTTGGCTTTTACCAAGGCTTTTAAGGGTTTTCTCCACTTTGTTCAAAGTTTCATTAACACTATAACAGTTTCCAGTTTCAACAACCTTCCCGTCGGCTAAAACCGCCAATCCAAAAACTTCGCCTGGGTCTATCCCAATTACAATTTTTTCATAGTAGTCTTTTCCTTGAATGATTTGCAAAGTTTCATTTACTAATGTTTCCAGTTCTATGCCGTCTTGGTAAACCAATATTTTTTCGTGGTTTATTAGGTTTTTTTCCTCTTTTGTAGTTATAACGACTTTAACTTCGATGGGAATGGGTTCTTTTGGAGTTAGGCTTAAAAATGGTATATTTCTTCTCTTCAATTCATTCACAATTAGGTAATAGGCTTTTCCCGAAACTGTTGCAACGGCAATCTTCGCTTTCATGTTGCCTTCCTAATCTGATAAGTTTTAAACACAAGATAAATTATTAATCTCGTGGTTTATATTCCTTCATGTGCTTAGCCTTGCCGCAGAAAATTCCAACGGGCTGTATGGTGCTTGACAAGTTTCTTGAAGGGGGAATCCCCTTTGGAAGCGTCAGCCTAATTTATGGAGAAGCTGAAACTGGAAAAACAACTTTAGCAACGCAAGTTGCCATAAACTGTGCGTTAAGGGGCTATAAGACTTTGTTTGTGGACTGCGACGGCACATTTTCGGCTGTTAGGCTTTCCCAAATTGCCTCTAAAAAATTTGAGGAAATCTCTGAGCAAATAATTTTGATGAAGCCAGCGGATTTCCGTGAACAAACAGCGATTGTAGACCATCTAGGTGATTATGTAACTAGAAACTTTGGGCTTGTGGTTTTTGACACGATAACTTCACTTTACCGAGTGAAAATCGCTGAAGTTCCAGCGAAAACTTTCGAGTTGAACCGTGAGTTAAATAGGCAAGTGGCGTTGCTGGCACAGTTAGCCAAAACCAGAAAAATTGCGGTTTTGGTGACAAGCCAAGTTCGAAGCGTTTTAAACGAAAAACCATTAAGCATGGAACCCGTCGCCACAAGAGTTTTAAAATTTTGGGCAGACGCAATAATATTCATGAAACCAACCGAAAACCCAAAAATAATCAAAGCCATTTTGGAAAAAACTCCAAAACAAACGGGAAAGGCTGAACCCCCAACCCTCAACCTAAAAATTGAAGAAGCTGGAATAAGTGAATGTTAAATGATGGAATTACTTACTGAAGCATTAAAGTTTATATTTCCGGCTTACTGCGCAAACGCCGTTCCGGTAATTGCTGGCGGAGGGCATCCCATAGATTTTGGGAGAAAATTTTTTGATGGAAAACCCGTTTTTGGAAGAAATAAGACAATTCGAGGTTTTATTTTCGGATTAACTGCGGGAACAACCGTGGGATTATTAGAAAGTGCATTCTATAACTACCCAACTCCTTTCGGTTTACTCCTATCTTTAGGCGCTTTACTCGGCGATTTAACTGGAGCCTTTTTAAAGAGAAGACTTGGAATACCCCCTGGAGGCTTACTGCCAATCATCGACCAAATCGACTTCGTTGCTGGAGCACTCCTGCTTGCGCTTCCCCTACAAATTTTAAATTTAAACCTTGGAATAACAGTGTTGATTATAACTCCTCCAATACATTTGTTAACCAATTACGCAGCGTATAAGCTGGGCTTAAAAAGTAATCCTTGGTAGGTTTTATCCTCCTCTGAGTTTCATTTGCACAGTCAATTCTAGGTATATGTAAGCTATTAAGAGGAGGCTGATTCCAACCAGAAACATCATGTAGGCTTGCCTTGGCTTGTACGCATATTTTGTGCTTTGGTATATGGATGCCAACCCGATAAAGCCAAGTGCGTATAAGGTTGTGGCAACTATATTATCCGTTATGAATTGTTCCGAAAGTGTAGGATATAAAAATATGAAACGTCCGCCATAGTAAGCCGCTGGTAGAGGCTTCATTATTACACTGTATAGGCCGCCTCCAAAAAGAAATATAGCCGCTGCAATAATTACTGCTGAAAGGGCAAGGGTTGATGGTTTTGCTGTTGAAATTTTTCGGTAAAACCTGTCTAGGGAATAAGACAACGATGTAATTTTTCTCTTAATTTTTCGTGACATTTTATTTTTCTCCACTTTTTATTAGGTATTCCGCCACTTCTTTAGCCCATTCGCCCGTTAATGGATTTTTAACAATCTCACTTAAATACTCTTTCCAAGAAATTTCTAGGGCTTTCTTCCACAACTCATACTTTTTTAAAATACTTTCGTAAGCTTTAATGTGCAGTTCACAGTAACCATCTTTGATGGCTTCTCTATTACATATTACGCATTTCAAGTCTTTTCCTCCGTTCCTCTTTTAACGGACATTGCGGATTAAAGCACAGCATCCATGTGCGTCTTCCCTTAATCCGAATTTGAACGGTAGGCCAACCGCATCCACGACAGTTTCTTCCCGTGGGTCTTACCGTGCCTCTCTGCGGAAGCGGAAACGACGTTTTGCATACGCCTTTGAAATAGTTTGTGCAACCGACAAAACGTTTGCCCGTTCTCCGCGAATATAACGTCATGAGTTTTCCAGAGTTGCAAACGGGACACGTGCCAATTGTTCTTTCTTCGATTCTCGCCCTTTTTATGGCGTTGCTCAATTGTTCACCTATTGTTTTTTCTTTTTCCTTTAACCCTTCTATTACGGGCTTAAGGATTTCAACAACATCCATGAGAACGGCTTCCCTTTTCTCGCTGTTCAACTGAATCTTATTCATTTTCTCTTCAAGTTCCCTCGTTAATTTTATTGAAACAACTGTTGGGCAATACTTCTCTAAAACCTCTAAAACTTCAAAGCCCAAATCCGTCACAACCATCCTTTCATCTCGCACATACTTCCTATCATAAAGCGTCTGTATAATTTCAGCTCTCGTCGCTTTCGTTCCAATTTCCGCCTCTTCCATCCTTTTCAAAAGGCTGCCCGGATTATATCGTGGAAGCGGCTTTGTGAATTTGTCTTCCAAAACGACTTTTCTGATGTTGAGTGTTTGTCCCTCTTCTATTTGGGGCAGGATAACCTCTTCCGACCTTATGTAGGGCTCATAGAAGCGAAGCCAACCATCCTTTAAGGTTTGTCTCCCTCTGAGGTAAAAGCGGTGTCCGTTAACGTTTATGTAAACTTTCATGCTTTGCCTTATGGCTGGTTCGTCAAAAACCGCCATAAACCTTCGGATAACAAGGTCCCAAATGTTTCTTTCAGAGTCTTCAAGCGGTCTTTCTGGAAGGTTTCCAGTCGGGTAAATGGCTGGATGCGCTGGGTCTTCCTTTTTCCCCTCTTTTGGCTTTAACTCCTTTTTTGTAAGGAGTTCCATCGCAAGTTTTTCGTATTCGGAAACTCTGCTTAGGCTTTTAAGTATTGCCCCATAATCTATTGTTGGTGGAAGTTTTTGGCTGCTTGTTCTCGGGTAGGAGATTAAAGCGTCTAGGTATAAGCGTTGTGCAATGTTTGAGGTTCGCATGGGCGTATAACCGAATAGGCTGTAGGCTTCGCTTTGCAACGTGCCCAAGTCGAAGGGCGTCGGCGGCATCTGCTGAAACTTTTTAACGTCTATTTTCTCCACTTCGCCGTTTTTTCCTTTACAATAGTCCACTACGGCGTCCGCTTCCCTTTTGGTTTCAATAATTTTCTTTTCATACTCCGCCTCAAAAACTGAACCAGCTATTTCAACTTCTGCTTTAATGCTCCAGTACGGCGTCGGCACAAAACATCTAATGGCTTTCTCACGGCTTACAAGAAATTTAAGGGTTGGACCTTGAACCCTTCCAGTGCTAAGTGTAGCGTATTTGCCACTCCAATCTTTCGCCGCTATTGTCAAAGCTCTTGAAAGGTTTACGCCGTAAAGCCAATCAACCTCATGTCTCGTGCGTCCAGCCTCAATCAAGGCGAAATCCAAATGCGGTAACAACTCAGCATAGGATTTCTTCAGTTCTTGAGCTGTTAATGTTGAGTACTTCATGCGTTTTGAAACGCCTTCTTTGTTGCCACAAGCATATTTTAGTATGGTATACCCAATGATGCTTCCTTCAATATCGTAGTCGCATGCGTCGATGAAAGCGTCGGCGCCCTTTGCCAGTTTTGAAATGACCTCCAACCATGTTCTAATTTGTTTTGTGCCCCTTTCAACGACGTATCTTGGCACCCACCTAAAACTGAAAACTGGATAATAGTCTCTCCCGCCGCCCTCTTCAGCCACGGTGTATAAATGTCCCAAAGCTGGAACAACAACTATTTCCCTATCTTGTTTAGCCACATAATAGGGTACTCCATTATCCTCCATTTTCTGGGCTTTTCCTTGCACGTCAAGGGCTGAAGCTATTCTCTGCGCCGCATCGGGTTTCTCAGTTATAATTAACGTGTAGTTTCTCATTTCCAACACAAACCACACGTGGCATATTGAAGCTTTTCAAAATTAAGCCTTACCAAAATTAAAAGTTTCCGTGTTAAGCAATCAGCAACCAATAAATATGCCGTAAGCGTTTATTCATTTTATGCCTCAACGCATTGTCTGTCAAGGATGTGGCCACATATTATATGAAGGTGCAGAACTTAAACCCCCTGATGAAATTTTACATCAACACAGTGGAAAATGCCCAAATTGTGGCAAAAAACTTTCGCTTATACCAATCAATGTGGATGTGAAACCGCTAAAATAGTCAAGGTGTACTGCGGAAAGGTATATAAGTTATCACTGCCACGTAAAAATCTATTAGCCACAAAGGCTGCCTAGTCTGTGTAGAAGAGATGAACACAAAATGGAAGTCAAGGATGCCCTATCAAAAGAACGTTTCATTAACGGTCTTAAAAATTTGGGAAAGCTGCGTGTCAGAGTAAGCCACAGCGCAATAATGACTTTTACAGCATTATTGCTTATACTTTTCCTATCCTTCACCGTACGTTTGTTTCCAATACGGTGGGAAATAGATCCGACTGGTGGAAAATCTAGGTTGGTTCTATCAGAATTTGACCCATATTTTCAATTTCGTTTCGCAGAAAAAATGCTTAGAGACGGGTTTATTTCGTGGGCTTTAGAAAATGGAGGGGTGGGATGGATCGACTGGCAAAGGTGGTATCCAAATGGCTTTCCAGTTGCGAAAGCGGGTTTTCCCGGATTGCCCATGACAGCGGCTTTCCTCTACAAAATAGTTTCACTTTTAGGCGTAAACATTGATTTAATGAGTTTCTGCGCTCTTCTTCCACCAATAATGGGCATGCTGGCTTCACTAGCCATTTACTTTTTGGGCAAGGACATGGGTGGAAAGGCTGTTGGTCTTTTTGCAGCTCTTTTCTTGGCTTTAAGTCCCTCTTACATTCAGAGGACATCGCTTGGATTTTTTGATGACGAGATAATAGGGATACTTGCTCTCATAGTCTTTGTATTCACGTTTTTGAGGGCAATCGAAGAGAGTCGTCCAATAAATTCAACCGTTAAGTACTCGCTTGGCGCTGGTTTCACACTAGCGTATTTCTGCAGTGGATGGGGCGCCGCCTACTACCCAATTGGTTTAACCGTGCTTTTTATTTTTGTGTTGGTTTTGCTTAAAAGGTACACACAACGTTTGCTTTTGGTATACAGCCTAACATTTGGGTTAGGATTGTTCATTGCAATAAATGTTCCTAAGCTTACGCCAAATTACCTGGTTGAAACAGCTATTTTGCCCGTTGCTGCGATGTTCGTGCTGCTTTGTTTCTTGGAAATCCTTAGAGTTTTAACGTCTACAAGGTCAAAAGTAATTTTCACCATAGTGCTTATGGCTATTTTAACTATTGGTTTTAGTGTGCTTTGGAGTTATAGGCAAGATATAGCTGGAAAGTTCATTTCAGTGCTTAACCCAATTACACGTGCGGGTGAACCCCTAATCGAATCCGTTGCTGAACATAGAATTTCAACTTGGGGCTCCATTTATTATGAGTTTGGCATAGGGATAATATTTTTCATAGTGGGTTTATACTTTGTTTCAAGAAATCTTGACATTAGAAATCTTTTCCTTTTAATTTTTGGTTTAACTTCCCTTTACTTTGCATGTTCCATGGTGCGGTTATTTGTGCTTATGGCTCCAGCCTTTGCTCTTGTATCGGCAACAGGCGCTGTTGGAATGCTGAAGCCATTTAACATGTTATTGAAAGAACCGCCTAAAATAAGCATAAAAAAGTATGGTTTAGAGCATGTTGGGAAAGAGTTCAGCGGAACAGCCATATTTCTAATATTCATTGTTTTGATGACGAACTTTGCTTTTCCATCGCCAAGGGTGTATAGACAAGCTTATGTTCCAATCACCATAACTGGAGGAAGCCTTCCAATAGCACCAAACAAACCAGTAAGCGAATGGTTGGACATGCTGGAGTGGGTGAGCATTAATCTTGAGGCTACGGACATTGTGGTTAGCTGGTGGGATTATGGATATTGGCTGACCGTACTTGGCAATGTAACAACGCTTGCAGACAACGCCACAATAAACACTACGCAAATAGAAAATATAGGCTTCGTATTTATGGCTAATGAGACAGAAGCATTAAAAATGTTAGAGTTATACAATCCGCAACGCACAAAATACATCTTAATCTTCACAACACTATACACTTGGGCTGATGCAAATACAGGGCAAAATTATGCTCAATTGGCTGGTTATGGCGATGAAGGAAAATGGATGTGGATGGCAAGAATATCCGGAAAGGGATATGACCGTTTCAGAAGTATGGGGTTCAGCCCAGACTGGAAGAATGAGACTACTTTTGGAAAGTGGAATGAAACCCTGAATAGGTGGATGTGGAACGAACGTGGGCTGAATTCAACAATTTATAAACTGATGAGTTGGGCTGAGCAGCGATGGTGCACATCTAATGGCGCCCTTGTAGCTTTTGAAACAATTCGCGAGCCGCAATACTTTAAGGAGATGTTCTTTGCAGGATTAGGCCTTAAACCAGAGAATGCAAGGAGCGATTATGGGGGCTATGTTCCACTTGTATGCCTTTACAAGATTGATTGGGACAAATATTACTCAACTCAATAAAGGAGTGGTGAATTGTTTCCGAAAGTTCCAGACTACCACAAACCTAACAAGCCTTTGGTTCCAAACGGTTTAGGTGTAATCTACGTTTTAGCCAGTGTAACTTACCTTTTCACGTTATATTATTTTGATAAACCGCCAGCTTTTAACAATGTTTCTTTTGCTTTAACATTGGGTGTTTGCATTTTGTTTGGGGGTTTTATGGGTTTACTTGACGATTGGATGGATTTAAGGTGGCGTTATAAGGCTTTCTTTCCGCTAATAGCCGCCATACCACTTGTGTCATTAGCCACAAGAATTGAACTGCGCACATCTATAACAGTTCCATTTTTCGGAGTTGTAGATTTTGGTCCATTGTACCATTTCATAATTATTCCTTTAATTGTAACCATAACCACCAACACCGTGAACCAGCTTGGAGGACTAAACGGGTTGGAAACAATTTGTCCAGCAATAATCCTAATTGGGTTGATGAGCATTTCAGAGTCGCATGCAATTTTATTGTATATTCCATTGATTGTTTGGCTTCCACTCGCCATTTTTAACTTTCAAGGCAAAATTTTCGTTGGTAACACTGGCTCATTCGCAATTGGAATAACAATAGCTGCATTTGCAATAATTTCAGATTTGAAATCTGTACTGTTAATCTCAATTCTACCGTATATTTTTAATTCTTCGTTGATTTTGTTAACCTATTTCCTTTTTAGGAAGAGGGCGCAAGTTTCTTTTGATGGGGAAAAGCTTTTTTCAGACCATAGAAGGAGCCTAATCACACTAATCACTTATAAACGTCCTTTAACTGAGAGGCGAATAGTCGCCATAATTTCGCTTTTGTTTGTGGCTTCAACTTCTATTGCTTTGCTATTTCACTATTTCTCGTAGCGGCTGTGCTGTGCGTATGTTATGTGACACACAAAAGGCAAAAATCGGTTAAGGGCGAAGGCTTAAACACGGAGGGTTAGAGAAGCAACTGTCAATGTTAGTGTGGGGAATTGGCTATTTGTCCAACTTTGTATGTTCCAAACGTTTCAGTTAAGGTAGAAATAACAAGTTTGGTAGGCGTCCGCTTGGGCGTTAAAAGCGGAGCTGAAACTGTCAATTTTGATGTTAAAGCCAAACTTGAAGAACGAGAACGCAAAAGCCAAATGGTCGTTTTAGATTTTAAACTATATTTGAACACCAAGCCCAGCATAGTCAAATTTGAGGTTGAAGGCACAGCAACTTTAACGGGCAAAGACTCGGAAATAAATAAAATGTTGGAAACAAACCCCGAAACAAAAGTGCCATATGTCTTCCAAAGAGTTTACCAACACGTGTTTACAGCCGCTTATTTGCTCTCAACAATTTTGAATGTTCCCCCACCACCTGAAGATTTATTGTTTCCTTATAGGCAAGGCGTTCCAGCAGAAGATGTAAATGTTGAAATGGGCGGAGAAACAGGAACCAAAGAAACAGCGCCAGCTTAAACGAAAATTTTAATAATCCTAAAATGTGTACAAAAGTGTTGGCGGGTGAGTGGACCTCCACCCGTTCCGCCATACAAACCCCGGAGTAGGAGGTGAAAAATTGAAATTTGATAGTGTAGATTTAGCTTTAACAGTGGTTTTTGCGGCGCTTTATGTTGCTGGAGTTGTTTTCCTAGCGCCTCTAAGCTTTGAAATTTTTCAAGTGAGAGTGGCTGATGCACTGTTGCCTTTGTCCGTTATTTTTGGTTTTCCAACGGCAGCTGGAACAAGTCTGGGATGCTTTGTCGCAAACTTTTACGGCGGCTTAGGCATCGTCGACGTTGTGGGAGGAGCTTTTGCAAACTTTGTTGCATGCGTTTTAGCGTGGCGTATAGGCGGAAAAAACATCTTTCGCAGATTTGCGTCTTGCCTTGCAGAAACATTAGTCATAACATTAATTGTTGGAAGCTATTTGTCCATGCTTTTTGAAATGCCAATAGAGACTGGTTTGTTAGGCGTTTTTATAGGCTCTTTTGTGGCAATCAACATTTTAGGCTTTAGTCTTCTAGAGGCGTTACATAGGAGTGGTGTAACCAAAAGATACGTGAAGAAGCGTTAGCGCTTCCGCCATCTTACATGAAGCGTTCCAGTTTTGTTAACCCTATTATTTCGTTGAAATCCAAGCCTAAAGCGTCTAACACTTGATCGAATGTTGAGTGTAGATAAGCGATGTATTTGTCAACGTCGATTTCGTTTTTTGTTGCTAGCTCCACTGGTTTCACGTGTGGTTCGTTTATGACTTTGACGAAGCTTATTAGGTCGCCAGCTTTCAGCTCTAAGCCTCCCTCTTTTAGGATTCTTGCAGCTTTAACGTGTTGTGGCGTTGTTTTTGTGTAGCGTTCTGGTTCTTCGCCTAAAACCACGTTAAACGCTAACTCGTTTAGGCTTTCCCATTCGCGCCTCTTTAACCGCATGTAACAATCGCGGATAAGCGCTGTTATTTCCTTTTTTGCTTTTTCAAAGTCTGCTGGGGTTTTCACTGTGGCGAGGCGTTCCTTCATTTTGTCAAAAGCCTTTTTAATGAACAGTGGAATGTGCCTTTTCTTGCCTGTTAAACCCTTAACGTCGACGCTTCCGTCTTCTAAAACTCCCAAGTAATTCTTTTTTCGTGAACTGAAAACTGCGTATCGGTAAACTTTGTCCACATCTAAACTCATTTTTAATGTTCGTTCGGTCCATTGGGCTAGTTTTTCGATTTGTTCTTTTGATGGGTTTTTTAGGAAGATGCTGTCCGTGTCACCGTAAAGCACTTGTATTCCAAGCTGTTCCGCCTCTTTAAGTATCTGCGTTATGGAGTGTCTTCCAATGGCGGCTGTCGCTTCGGCTACTGGTGGACAGTAAAGGTCAAAGGTTTCAGCTCCAAACACGCCGTAACTTGCGTTTAAAATCACTTTTAAAGCTCCTTGAATGATGTTATACCAACTTCGCAGTTCCGCCGGTAAGGTTTTATCCTTTGATTTTGGCTTGTACCATTGCACCCTCAAATCGCGAAGTGAACCAATAAGAAGGCTTTCTAAAGCTTTTTTTTGGGTGCAAACCCAATGCGGCGTGTCTGGAATGAGGTTGCTGCGGCATTCTGGATGCGGACACAAAATTGATTGGTAACCTAAATTCCAAACCTTTATTATTGATGGGTATAGGCTTGGAAAGTCCATGACTGAAACGTTGAAGTGGACGCCTGGAACGGGTTCAACAACTATTGCACCCTTGTATTTTTTGCCCTTAATTATGGCTTTGGTAACCGTTTTTCCTTTTACTGCGAGGATTTCCTCAGCGTTTGGAATAAGCATGTTTCTATTGCGGTGTTCACGGTGCATAAAATTTCTTATCCATCTGGAAACTCCTTGGCGGCTCACGTCGTCCATTGGCATACTGCTAATCCTAGCCAAAACCAAAATAAGCTTCATGACCAATTCGTCATCAAAACTTGTGAGTTTAAACGTGATTTCCGCATCGCGAAAACAGTATTTTGCAAGTTCTGTGTAGGTTAATTCGCCTAGGCTTTTCTCCAGCTTGATTTTTTCCATTCCAATTAGGGCTTTGCCAACGTCGTCCAACGTCACGTCGCGGTAGCGGTTGTTAAAAGCGTAAATTTGGATTGAACGGTTAAAGAAGAACTTGTAAAGGTCTATGTGTACACCGTACTTGAGTAGGCAGACACGTTTGCCAACTTCTATTGGAATTTCATCTCTTCTGAAGCCGTGGTTTAGGGCTCTATGCGCCAGATAACGCAAATCAAAATCGTCGCCGTTGAAAGTTATCACGAAGGGGTAACTCCACAAAACATCGAAAACCGCTTTTATCAGCGCCTCTTCTGAATCAAACATTTCAATTGTTACGTCGGCTGGTAGGCGTTCGCTTCCTTCACGGGTTCCCTCCCGCTTCAAAAGTAAAACCCTTTTCTGCCCGTCTGAACCGTAAAGCGAAACGCAAACAATTGGATAGACGGCTTCACGTGGGTCAGGCATCCTAGTTGGAATCGGCGAGTAAACTTCAATGTCAAGCGCCACACGGAGAAACTTCGGCGCTGGATACTCCAAAAGCCTAGCCCAATGCTCAATAAACTGGCGTTCCTCCTCGGTTGCATCCCTAAAAGTTTCACGTATGTGCCCAACCATTTTCTCAGTTTCTTCTAGGCTTTTTAAGACAAGCTTGCCGTTTTTAACTTCGTAGGGCATTCCGGGCAGAAGCCCATTATCGTAAATGTAAGATTGGTAATACTTTATTTTTGACTCCCAAACTTTAATGTTTTCTGGAGGAACTGGCATGTCTGAAACTTTTGGAAAATCCTCTGGAATTATGTCTCTTATGCACCCTTTCGGGCGTCCGCCAATAGCCAAAGGGTCCTTCGCCACAACCTTAGTTACACGCACACTCCTATTCAACAGCGGATTGAATTTTTCCACAATCTCAAAATGGTCAAGGCTTGGATGCTGCATTAAACGATTTATTTTTTCAAGTTCAAATGGTGAAAGGTTTGTGAGACAGTATGGCTTATGCCCAGTGTTGTCATACCAAAAATAGATTCTGCCAGAAACAGGCTCGTAAAGTTTTATTAGGGCTTTTCCAGCCTTTCCGTCGTATGTGGCTGAAACAAAATAGGAAGGTGGCAATTTTTCAGGCGCAACTGGCGGAAAACCACTTTTTTGCCTTTCTTTTATTAGGGTTTCTGTGAAGGGCAGGGCTTCCGCTTCCTTTTCTTTTGGGGTAGTTTCCACATGTGAAAAGTCATCTAAACGCTTCTGCGCCATATCAGCCCTTTTCCCAACTCAAATAACCTTATAAGTGGCATAACCTAAAATCTCTTACTCCTAACACCATCGATGCCTTTAATTTTATTTACACTCATGTATTTCTTAAGGATTTGTGGGAGTAAATTGCTTAAGGAAGCTTGGACGCTTGCCATTGAAACCCTAAGCTGGATGGAAATGCACAAACTAAGCGAACGTCTAGCATTGGCAAAAACAACGAAACAGTTAGGCATAGACAATGCAGACGCTGTACGGCTTGCGCATATGCTTGTATGCGAAACTGTTAGACGACAAAATTTCATAGACGCTTACATAAACAGCGTTTTAAAGCCAAAATCCATAAGCGAATTCAACTTTGGCATCCGAGCTTTCTTGAGGCTTTATGTTTACCAAACGCGAATAGCCAAAAACTGGGCGAAAATTGACGCTAAAGAAGCTGAAAACATTGTGGGTGTCACCCGCTCCATCCTCGGCTGGAAAACCTTGCGCAAAGTTGAACCTTTTTTGGGCTTGTTGTTAACACAAAATCCAAGAATGGTTTCTGAAGGCTTAAGCGACGAAGAACGCGTTGGACTTACAACTTTTCATCCAGCATGGTTTGTAAAATACTGTTTCAAATTGTTTGGAAGAAGCGAAGCCCTAAAACTTTTAGAGGCAAACCTTCAGCCGCCGCCAGTTTACATAAGGTTAAACACGCTTAAAGCAGAAGAAAACATTATTTTAGAAAAAATCGCAGAAGAAGGCATCAAAACCGAGAAAGTTAAAGAATTAAAACATACGTATAAAGTTGTAAGCGTGAGGCGATCGTTAACCCGCACAAAAAGTTTCCAAGAAGGCTTATTTTACATTCAGGATAAGGCGAGCTGTTTCGCTGCCGAGGTGGCAAACCCAAAACCTGAAATGACTGTTTTGGATGTTTGCGCTGCGCCCGGGGCCAAAACCACTTATTTGGCTCAGCTTATGCAGAACCAAGGCGCAATTTACTCTATAGATTATTCACGGCGTAGAATTGGTGTTTGGAAAATTGAAACGGCACGCATGGGTGTCGAAATTGCCACACCAATAATTGCGGATGCGTGTAACCCCTTGCCAGTAACGGTGGAAGCCGACCTTGTGGTTTTGGACCCGCCATGTACAAGCACAGGCGCTTTTGGAAAGGCTCCGTCGGCTAAGTGGCGGCTTACAAGGCGTTCAATTGCTAAAATGGCTGAAATTCAGTGGCAAATGCTGAACAACTGTGCAGAAAAAGTCAAGCATAAAGGCGTTTTAGTTTATTCGACATGTAGCATAACAGCCGAAGAAAACGAAATGCTTATTGAAAAATTCCTAAAATGGCACACGGATTTCTCGCTTGCGGCTATAACGCCTAAAATGGGTGTTTCTGGTTTAAGAGGGATGGAAAAATGCAGAAGACTTTACCCACACATGCACGGATGCAACGGATTCTTCATAGCAAAACTATTGAGGAGTAAACATGAAAGGTAATACTTATAAGCATTACCATAGTATATACATTTGATAAATATGGTCAAGGCAAGCGTTATTACGGTAAAGGTTCCTGAGGAATTAAAGAGAAAAATGAGAGAGGTCAATGTAAACTGGAGCGAATATATAAGAAGCTCAATCCAGAAGAAGTTGGAAGAGCAAAGAGTGAAGGCAGCTTCCGCCAAGCTTGACGAGGTAAGGGCAAGAAGCAAAAACGTTGCAACAGAAGAATTAGTTGCGTGGATTAGAGAGAACAGGGAGAGATAAAATATGCCCCAATATGTTGTTGATGCCAGCGTCATCGCAAAATGGATTCTGCCAGGGGAACCATACCAAGAAGTCGCTGTGAGATTAAAGGAAGATTTTGTATCTGGAATTGTGGAACTATGTGCACCCAACTTTATTGTTGAGGAGGTTGCCAAAGCCCTTTGGAGAGCAATAAAACTCGAGAGAATTTCTGAAAAAGATGCTGAAGAATCATTGAAAGCATTAAATGATATGAAAATAGAGCTTCACGAAACAGACTGGGTTCAAGCAAGCCACGAGCTAAACATAGCATGCAAGCTGGACCTAACAGTTTATGATGCGGCATATCTTCTCCTTGCTAACAAAAGAAAAGTCAGTCTCATAACGGCAGACGAAAAACTATACGAAAAAGCAAAGCAACGCTTTAAAATTACACACATCAAAGAATATCCATAAACTCTAACTATTTCCATAGAAGCGTTTATTTCCACTTTCTATTTTGCAGAGTGTTTCAAATATGATTTTTGCTGTTTGAACGGCTGAAATACCTTGGTCAAAGTTTGGCGCAATCTCTACGACGTCAAAGCCCACAAGTCGTTTATCGCATATACCACATAAAATGTCCAACAGCGTGTGTGTTTCGATACCGTCTGGTTCTGGATTTTGCACTGCCGGGGCATAAGCAGGGTCGAGAACATCCATGTCTATGGATACATAAAGCCTTTCGTATTTTGCCAATTTCTTTCTCAGTTGTTCTATAATGTTTTCGCTTCCCATTTTCCTTATTTGCTGAGTTGTGAAAAATTCTACTTCCGCTTTTCTTGCATAGTCAAGTTCTTCTTTGCAGACCGCTCTCGTGCCAATCTCGACGATTTTTGCGGGCTTCAACTCCTCATTTATTCTACGCATGAAAGTGGTATGTGAAAGTTTTAAGCCCATAAATTCGTTGCGCATGTCCAAATGCGCATCAAAACTTACCAAGGCTGTTTTTGTGCTTTTGTTTCCTAAACCTTTCACAACGCCGAATGTTATTGTGTGTTCTCCGCCGATGACTACTGGAATTTTCCCGGTTTCTAAAATATCTTTTATGACAAGCGCCGTTCTTTCTAAAGTTTTTTCCGTGTCGGCGGACACGTGCAAATCGCCTAAATCATGCAACCGCAAATCCTCCACATCCACTTCGGAGCGGAAGCTGTATGTTTCTATGTTGAGGGATGCTTGGCGGATGGTGTTTGGTCCAAACCTTGCTCCGGTTCGATAGGTGCTTGTAAAGTCGAATGGAACGCCTAAAACCACATATTTCGCCTTTTCAAACGGCGTTTGGAAACCGCTGAAAAAGTTTGGTTGAGAAACGAAAAGTTCACGGTGGCTCATTTGCTCTCTCCTTTTTGCTATGCTATTTTGACGGTTCGGTTCTAAACCTTTTCGCTGCTCTCGCTTTAGAAAACAGCCTAACTAACCTACATAAACATTAAATTTATTAATGATTGCGTTATCCATTTCAGTTTAAAAGGCGGTTGCCAATGTCGGTTAAGTCTAAACTCAAAATCGAAAACATTGGAATGTTTATAGCCTTCATTTTTTACACAGTTGCTGGAATAATCTGTTTTATTGTTTTGCCCAGGGCGAATTTTCCACCACATCTTGGCATAATGGGTGTTTTAAACTTGATAACTGCCTATGGACTGTTTAAGAAAAGGTTTTGGGCAATTTGGGCTGTTGTTATGTTGTTCTTCATTGTTACAACGTTTTCGGCATTCACGCTTCTTTGTGATGGAGAGTTTCTGCTTACTGTAAGCGCTGTTGCCTACCTCGTTTTAACATGGGTTTTCACGGCTTATACAACAGCGAAAAGGAAAAAGCTAGAGGATTAAAGGCTTAAATAGCCTTACCTGCACTTCATCTCCGGCTTCAATAAACTGTTGGTTTTCGGCGATTTCCACAAACCCATCAGCACTTGTCAACGTTGTTATTGCTCCAGAAAGCCCAAACGGAACTGGTTCAGCCACCAAACGCCCTAACGCATCACGTTTCAACTTAACCATTATAAATGTGCGTCTTCCTTTGGCTGGAAACATCCTAACAGACGCAAAAGCCCTCGCCTTCAGAACCCCAAGCTTTTTTATGCCAGCCATGCGCTGGATAATTGGGCGAACAAGCAAGTAGAAAACAAGCAAGGCGGAAGTTGGATGTCCAGGAAGCGAAAAAACTGGTTTTTCATCTATTAGGGCAACGGTTGTGGGTTTTCCAGGTTTGATGGCGATTCCGCATAGGATGACGCCTGGTTTTCCAAGCGAATTTAATGTTTGTGGTATAATGTCTTTTGGTCCAACGGAAACTCCGCCTGAAGTTATAACTATGTCTGCAACTTCTAAAGCGTGTTTTAATGCTTCCTGCAGTACAACGGCGTCGTCTGGAAAAACGCCGAGGTGGACGGGTTTGCCTCCATTTTCCAGCACGGCAACGCTTAGGCTGTAAGCGTTTATGTCGTAAATTCTTCCATATGGAAGTTTTCCGCTTGGCTCGGTTATTTCGGCGCCTGTTGAGAGTACAGCCACCTTTGGAATGGTGTAAACCTTGATTTTTGCCATTCCTAAAGCGGCCAAAACACCTATTTCCCGTGAACCCAAAAGTTGTCCAGTCTTAAGGATGGTTTCGCCTTTTTTGATGTCTGCTCCAGCTTTCATTACATTCTCGTTTTTCGTTACAGCACTGTAAACGTATAGCGCATCGTTTTCACGTTGCGTGTGTTCAGCCATTACAACGGCGTCTGCGCCTTCTGGCAGTGGTGCGCCAGTCACGATTTCAGCCGCTGTGCCATGTTCGACCGTGATTTTTGGCGGTTCTCCAACGTTCACTGTTCCACAAATTTTCAGTTTCACTGGATTGCTTTCTTCTGCGTCGAAAGTGTCTTCGGCTTTAACAGCATATCCGTCAACTGTTGAACGGTTGAATGGTGGAACATCAAGCGGAGCAATTATGTTTTCTGCGAGAACGCGGTTATGGGCTTCCAAAAGTGGGATTTCTTCCACGCCTAAGGGTTTGGGCTTCAACTTTTCTTTTATAACCCTTTTCGCCTCTTCGTATGTGAGAAGTTTTCTAAACATTTTCGCCAATCACTTCCACATTGTCAAATAGGTGCACCAAAACGGTTTCGCCCTCTTCTAAGCCTTCACGTTTTTCCGAAGCAATAACATACCCATTGGCTTTGGTCATCGTTGAAATTATTCCTGAACCGCGGGTGCTTATGGGTTCTGCTAAAAATTCGCCGTTTTGTTGGCGAACCTGGACGCGGATAAAGGTTTTTCTTCCAAGAGGGGTGTTAACTCGTCTGGTCAATTTTGCCTTTATAACTGGTCTATGTTCTTCATGTTTGAGCCCAAGCATCATGCAAATCAGCGGTCTGGCAAAAACTTCAAATCCGAAGATGGCGGCCACTGGGTTGCCAGAAAGAATGATTATGGGTTTTCCATTTGCCACTGCTAAGGCTGTTGGCATGGCTGGGCGCATGGCTACTCCGTGAACGACCACGCCTGGATTTCCAATTTTGTTTACGGCTTCTGGAACAACGTCAGAAGCCCCAACGCTTGTTCCGCCAGTAGTTATTACGGCATCCGCCTTTTCGAGTCCAACTTTTATTTTCGCAATTATTTCGTTCACGTCGTCTTTCGAAATGCCCAAATCCACTGGTTCAGCGCCCAGTTCATGGCATAGTCCAGAAAGTATAAGCCTATTAACCTCGAAAACTTGGTTTTCCAATGGTTTTTCGTTTAAATCCACAAGTTCGTCTCCTGTGGCTAAGATGGCGATTTTCGGCTTTTCAAAAACTTTAATTTTGGCTATTCCTAAAGCGGCTATTAAGCCTAAATGGTGTGGTTTTAAACGTGTTCCAACTTTTACGGCTATTTCCCCCTTTGAAACATCTTCTCCTTTCTTAGAGACATTTTCGCCCGGCGCAACAGAAACCCAAATTTCCAATTCGTCGCCTGTTTGTCTTGTGTTTTCAAGCATTACAACGGCGTTTGCACCTTTTGGAATTGGGTTTCCAGTCCAAACACGCTTTGCTTCTCCGCTTTTTAACGCTGGTTTTTCTGTTATTTTGAGGGTTTTGGGTTTAAATTGTGAAGCTTCAAAGGTGTCTTCGGCTTTGACGGCATATCCATCAACGGCTGAACGGTTAAACATTGGCAAATCTTCTTTGGCGGTTATGTCTTCTGCCAAAACACGGTTTAAAGCTGAACCTAAGGGAATGATTGTTGTTTTAGACTCTTTAATTTGGGTATTTGCAAGGAAGTTTTTTAATGCTTCGTTGATGGGTGTTAGTTTTTGAAAGCCTTTAAGTCGCACCAAAATTTGCACCTATAGACGGCAATGTGGTATGCGGTATAAAAGGTGTTTCGTATAAGTTGTTCTGTTTAATTGTCGTCGCGTAAAACGAAAATTGACGACGACTTTTGCTGGCGTGTGTTGGTGTTGCTGCCGAAATTTTAACAACAACAAATTTTGTTGTTTTGGATTAGCTTCGATAGCCGTATAGTTTGACGTATTTTGTGAAGTTTAATCTTGTGAATTGGAATTTTGAAATTAAAGATTGTTTTAATTTGAATCCTTCCTTTTTTAAAAGGTTTTTGATGAGTTTTGTGGGTGAGTTGGGTGCATCCCAAAATGTTAGGAAAATGGCGGAGTTGTTTGTGGTTACGCGGGATATTTCTTTTAAAGTTTTTTCAATGTTGCTTTTTGGTTTTATGTACTCCAAAACAGATAGACTTATAACAGCGTCAAATACTCCGCTTTTTAGTGGAAGGTCGGTTGCAGAAGCCAATATGAAGTTAAGGTTTTCTCTTTTTTCTCGGCAACGTTTCATCATTGCCTTTGAAAGGTCAACGCCCACAACGAAATCGAATAATTCTGTTAATGGAACGGTGAATAACCCGTTTCCACAGCCGATGTCAAGGAGCAAACGGCGTTTTTGACTTTTTCTGAAAATTTTGTAGATGGCTTTTCTACTTTTGTTTACCTGTTTTATTGGGTTTTTCAACGTTCCTCTCAATTCGATGTCGTCTTGTATTGTTCTTGCCCTGTCATCCCAAGCGTTTTTCTCTTCAATAATTCCATCGTAAGACTGAACCATTCATTCTCCCACTTTAGCTTGCGACTTCCTTTTTAACCATGTCACGCATTTTCATTGCATCCAAATCCAAAATCGGGCTTTCGCTTATGATTATGGGATTAAGCCCATATTCGGCTATTACTTTCGCAAACATAGCGAAGTCTGGTCCATAGGCTGTTTCATCCATCACATGATGGCATTTTTCGCCCTTATCTGTAAACTCAACCTTTGTGAAATGACAATGCATGTTTTTAGCGGCGTCTGTTCCAAGACGTTTTTCAATTGTGTCCACAACCATGCGGAAATCATCCACGGTTTTGAATCGCCCTTTATCCCTTGCGTGTAAATGTGCCCAATCAATAACGGGTTGGGTTTGCTCAACCATTTCGCATAAGCTTAAAATTTCCTCTAAACTTCCAAACTGGGAGAGTTTACCCATGGTTTCTGGTCCAATTTTCACGCCTTTTATTCCCATAGCCCTCATATTTTCTACAACCTCTTTTACGGCTTCTGAACAGCATGTGAAGGCTTCTTTTTGCGATTTTTTGCCGTAAAATCCGGCGTGAAAAACCACCGTGTGCGCTTTCATCCACTCCGCCGCTGTTACGCATGCAATTAGGCGTTGTTTGCTTGCTTCCACAGTAGTCTTGTCACCGCAGAAATTTATGAAATACGAACCGTGAAGGCTAAGCCAAACATCATTTTCTTTTGTCTTCAAACCAAGTTTTTCAGCTTCTTCCCGCTTTATTTGTGGTTTTACACCCCAACGAACAGCTTGATACTCAAAAGCGTCAAGTCCCTCATCACGCAAAAGCTTTGGAACATCCGCCAAAGTTGCCTTCATAACCCTAAACGTTGGCGGAACTCCAGCTGGACCAAACCTTGGACGGTCAGCCATTAAACCGCCTAACCCTTCCTTCTCTTTTTTGCGGCGACAACTTCCCCATAAAATAAAGCTGACAAAGCGGAAACCCAAGCTGCAACGTTTTGAAAAACCAAATACTTTCCATTGTTGTCCAATTCAGCTAGGGGCTTCGTCACGGCTCCCAGGCTTTGAGCGAAGTCTCCAAAGGCTGGAGCAACTGGCAAGAAAGCGTTGCCTATGACGCCAAGCGGCGCTAAAGCTTGCGCAATGCCTTTCATGGTGGTCAGCAGTGATGGATCGTTTTGGTAGGCGTTTGAAATGGTTTGGTGTGTGAGTTTTGGATATGCTAAAAGCGAAACAGTGAAGGCAAACACTAAGAAGACTAGAAAGACTGTTAAGGCGCTTTTTATTGTGGCTTTTGCAAAATGTATTTTTTGCCACACATATGCGACGCTTTTAATCCCTAAAAGCTTCGATTTTACCTTGCCAAATAATCTCTCTTTCTCCACCTTTGCACGGCGTTTTTCAGCTTTCGCCTTCGGCGGCGGTTCATGTGTTTTCACTGTTACGTGCCTTGTTAAATAAATCCATGTGAATGCCAAAACTATTATTACTGCTGTTGGAACCAAATGAAACAGTGGGCTTATGACTAATGTAGCATTTTGAAAGCTCCATTGTATTGGGTTGTCGTTAACTCCGAGGTTTATTGCGTAAAGAACAACTAAGTATTCAATTAAAACCGCTGTTATCAAGAATAGTATTATGGCGGTTAACCCTTTCAGGGTTGTCCAGCGGATTATTAGGCGTTTTGGAGTTGACAAACGCTTTCACCATTAACCGTTTGAAATATTTTGGGTTTCCTATTAAAAAATGTACTGTTAAGGCTTGAAACCAAAACGTGCTTTTACCGTTGCATAAGAGGAAATTCGTTTCCACATTTTGGGCATTTAGCCATTTCGCAATGCACGGAAGAGGGGCATCCTGAACAAGCGAATGCTCTGCCATAAGTTATATCGAATGGAAATCCACATTTTGGACATTTCACCAAGCGTTTCGATTGCGTTTTCATTTATTTTTCGCCTTTTCTAAATCATTGTCCAACAAAACTTAAACTTTTCTGGAAATTTGGCAGTTATTTTCGAAAATTTTAAACCCCTAAAAGTATAAGTACCATGGCTAAGATATAACTTACCTAAACAGCACTTTGGGAACAGAAAATGCAAAAGGCAAGCAAAAGTGAACGTCTAGAGCTTTATAAAAACCTTGATGTGCAAGCTTTCCTAAACAAGTTTTTAAGCGGTGAAATAAGCGAGCTTGAACCCATTTATGACTTGAAAATGGGCTACCGTTATCCATTGGTGGAAGATATTCTCGGCGACGTTTCAAAAGTGGAACCTTTCTTAAATAAGCTTTTTATGGCTGGCATACTTGAAAAAAAGCTTTATGACAAGGTTATTCACTGTCCAAAATGCGGTTCCGCAGACGTTTCCGTCCACTATTGTTGTCCCTACTGTAAATCCTTTAACATCCAAAGAAGCGCCTTAATAGAACATGTAAAATGCGGTTATATGGATGTTGAAGAAAACTTTGAGGAAAACGATAAGCTTGTTTGTCCAAAATGCCGCGAAGAACTGCGTAAAGTTGATGTTGATTATAGAAAAGCGGGAACGTGGTGCACATGCAAAGAATGCGAAAAAAGCTTTGACATTCCAGTTGTTGCGCATTTCTGCCGTGGATGCCACACAAACTTCACTTTTGAAGAAGCCCTTATCAAAGACGCTTACGTTTACAGCCTAAACGAAGAAGTGAAAGGAGAATTGGGCTTAAGCTGGTTTTTGATTACGCCAATAAGAGATTTTCTTACAGAAGCGGGATTTACGGTTGAAAGCAACGCTTTTTTGAAGGGCAAATCCGGCGCAAACCACATGTTCCACATAATAGCCTACAAAGGCGAAGCCAAACGAAAGGTAATAGTGATTGATTTAGCGGTTTCCATGGAAAACGCCGTGACGGAACAGCCTGTAATTGCACTTTTCGCAAAAATATTCGACGTTTCGCCGGAAAGTGCATACCTAATTGCAATTCCAAAAATTAATGAAAATGGACTGAAAATGGCTGAGCTGTACAATATTACGGTGGTTGAAGCCAAAAATCAAAAAGAAGTGATAAAAGCCTTAAAAAGCAAAATGAAGCTTAACTGAACTTAAGGGTTTGAAATTATGGCGATGTTTCCTTTCTCAGTAACAACCTTGACAATGTAATAGTTGTTAGGTATGCCGTCTGAAATGTAAAGTGATGCTGTTTCTCCTGAATTTATGAAAAAGTCCATGTCGTAACGTTTGTGAAATGTTGAGTTAATAATCCACACGGAAATCACATGTATAGTCGCTGAACTTTTATTTCTCAATTCAACAGTTAATACAATGCTGGTTTCGTTTCCCCACTCTCCATGCGAGGGTTCAGGCGACGTGTAGTTGCGAACGAAAATCCAATCATAAAACGTGTCCCTGTTGGCGTTATCCGAATCGCCGATGAGATATAAGTATCCAGAAGTATACGGAAAGAAGCTTATTGCGCTTCTATCTGCGGTAATGTCATAAAACTCTTGAGAACTACTCCTAATTGATGCTTTATACGTGTGCCAAGTTATTACGTCGCCTGCCGAACCCGAAGGATATGCCCACGTTGTGCTGATTGTTGGAGTGCTTGTTCCGCCGTCACTTATAAAGTAGAGGTTGCCAACTCTGATTCCACTGTCAAAATCAGCGTTGACTTCACCTCTCATCCTAAATCTCACTTCTATGTTGGCGGTGAACGTTGAGATAGTTCTTGCCCAAGTCATTTGGTTTCCGCCTTCTCCTCTAAAAGTTCCTCCACTTTCTTGAGCGCTATTAATGGCTGTCCATTTTGTTGAGTCAATGACTCCGTCATCGAAGTCGTCGAAAAAAACAAAGGTATTTGTTCCATTTGATATTGAAGTGGCTGAGGGGTTGCCGTAGTATATGTAAATGGTTGTTGGAGAATTGTCTAGGTTATCTGTGATTTTAACCCAGAAAATGCCTTGGTTTCCACTTGTATATTCTTCTATCCAATAATTTAAAAGCGTTGTTCCATCATTTTCGGTAAATCTAACATCGCCGAAATCTGTTCTGCAATGTCCATTAAGGTAAACGTGTTCTCCAATGTCTGTTCCAACTCCATAATGAACTGTAATCCTTACCTGATAATTTGTTCCTGCGCCTAAAACATTTCCTATAACATGTGATTTTCTGTAGTTCCATCCACTAAGCCAATCAGCACTTTCCGTGACGCTGAGAATTTCGATGTTTTCTTGCATTTTTTCCCAGTCTAACTGGTTCATTTGGTAACTCCATAAAATAACGTTTGAAACTATCATCACTATCAAAATTAGGCTTAACATTACAATTATTACGTTGCTAACGCCCTTTTTCGCTTGCCTAAAGCTTTTAAGAAGCCTTGTAATAGCTTGCAACTTGTGTCCCCCTTTTCGTTACAACGTTTATGTGGTATAAGCTGTGGGGCGTCCAACCGTAGGAAATGTTAAGCCAACCGTGCCCGTCTATTTCTAAACGGAATGGTTGCGGAGTGAAGGGTTGCGGTGTACCGTTGACGTAAACCGCCGACACTTCAATTTCGACTTTTCCAACATTGCGAACATAAACGTGAATGTTGCCCGTTGAATTGTTAAACCAAACATCCTCTATTACGAAACGTTCACCCATTGTTTCACGAAGATTAGTCGTTATAACATAGGTTGCTGTTGTGGCGATTGCCATTGCACCCACAGCCACAACCATCAACAAAATATTGCTTAAAACAGGCGTTATAGCCCGCTTGTCCCAAAAAACCGCTTTAAACCTTTTCATCGGCTTTTCCTCCTTACAAGAAAATTTTTAGGGCTACATAGCCACATAACATCATTATTAAGCTGTGTTTTAATCCAGCGTTTATTGTGCCTTCGCCCATTTTTCCCGCTACTAGCCCTCCGAAAAAGGCTTGGATTATTGTCATGTGAAAGAGTAAGCGTTGCATTTCTTCCGGCGACATAACTGCTTTGGTTGCTCCAAGCGTCGGCAAACTTTCCACACTTACAAAAAACGACTTAAACAACAGTATAACCGTAAATACGAACACGAAAAACGCCACGTAAATTATTGCAATGTAAGGTCTTGTTCGGTTTCTCCTTTCTTTGTCAAGCAAAAGCGTTGTCTGTATAAACTTTCCAGTTGGAGCGAAAACCTCTTCTATGCGCCCCCCAGAACGGCTTGCCTCAATTATTAATGGCACAGTTCTCTGCACAAGCACCGTGTTAGCACGCTTAGCCAAAGCCAAAAGCGCCTCCTCAAAAGTCATGCCCCAAGAAATCTGTGCATTCATTTTCCGCAACTCAACCGTAAGCGGTCCATAATTCCTTTTTGCGGCTTCTTCCAAAGCTTGAGGAAGTGTCATACCCGTTTCTTCAGCTTGAACTATGCTTCTGAAAAGGTCGGGTAGATGCTCGTCTATGGCTTTTCTCCATTTATAATCAATATAATTTAAAGTTGTTGGAGGTGAAACGGCAATTACTATGGCGAAAAACACAAAATCATCAAGAAATTTCGTTCCAAACATTAAATAAGCAATAAGAATCGTGGAAACAGCTGCTGAAACAGATGCGATCCACGCAAATTTTTTAATGCGCTTTTCTATTTTGGGCATTTTCACCACTTCGGCGAAACCGCATCCAAAATTATTAGGAACATTATGGAGCTAATTGGAATTCCAATGTAGGTAAGCAACATCAAAAGCAAATCTGGGCTTAATCCGCCTAATGCGCCTCCGCCCAGCATCACCATAACCGCAAGCATAATAACAAAAAGCAAAGGTCCAGTTACAAGCAATGCCACGTAAAACTCCGATAAAACCGAAAGCGTGTCGGAAAACTTGCGTAGGCTTATCCTTTTTAACCGCATGTACTGCCTAGACTTTTCATAAAGGTAAGCGGCTAAATTGCTTCCTGAATGCACAGTTGAAATAAATCCTTCCAACATTTCACGAAATCTTTCAGAAGACGCCCGCTTCGACGCCTTCTCCAAAGCAGAAATTATATCTAAACCAAAAAGGTTCACATCTCTAACGACATTTTTGGCTTCTGTTGAAACAGTCAACGGCGCACTCATGTTCGCCAACGACATGAAAATTTTTTCTGGAGAAACACCCGCCGCTGTGAGGATCGCCATATAACCAGTTGTGAAGGGCAACTCGTCCTCCAAATCCCTTTTGAATTTGTCTGCACGGTAAATCGGGTATATGTAAAATCCAATGACCGACGATGCTCCTGCAAATAGGCTTCCGCCCACACCGAACAAAACGGCGGGAACAAGCGGTATCTTAAAGATGAAAAACAATGTTGTTGGAACAATGGCGAATGTGGCGCATGAAATCAAAATTGTTATGAAAAGTGTTAGGCTAACGTAAGCCTTAAAGCTGATTTTTAACGTTGATTTTTGCAGGTTTAAGTCTAAATCTTTAAAAAGTGGAAGAAACGTGCCTATTTTACTGCCGATGAGTTGGTAAGCTATTATTTGTGGTTCTTTAAAACTCTGCGGTTCGCCGTTTGATTTAGGCTTTCTTTTTTTCGTTAATTGTGGTTTAAGCTTCAGTTTAAGACCTGTGTAAAGCGTTTTTATTTTTTGGTAGGCTTTGTTTTCCTTCATTTTAGTCCAACTCTCGCTTTTTGGAAAACACGGTTTGGATTGGCATAATACTCTCGAATAACGCTTGAAACCTCTATGTAACGGCGAATTCCTTTGCGAACCATCCACTCCAAAACCGTTTTTCTGCGGTGTAACTCGTTTCGAATGTCTTCTTCGCTTAAGCCGAACTTTTTCATGTGTCTTTCAAGGATGGCGCTGTTGCCGGAAAATGTGAAGTTGTCTTCTTTTGGGTTCCACTGGAAAATATCTTGGGTTACTATGCTTCTTGTTTTTGGGTTTAACTCTACAATTTCGCTTGTTACGTTAACTCTCCTAACGGGTCTTCCACCGATTTCCGTTCTTGCCATAACCATTATGATGTTGGTCATGGCTATCAATGTCTTGGGAATGTTCATGGGTTCGGATTGCAAACGG
Source organism: Bathyarchaeia archaeon (assembly GCA_038848005.1). Taxonomy (GTDB): domain Archaea; phylum Thermoproteota; class Bathyarchaeia; order Bathyarchaeales; family Bathycorpusculaceae; genus JAWCNN01. Next base: position 118,756 of record JAWCNZ010000001.1, read on the forward strand.
TTTATTACGGCTTCAACCGATTCCGCATGTATTGTGCACATTCCCAAGTGTCCAGTTGCCATGGCTTGAAACAACGTGTAGGCTTCTTCCCCTCGGACTTCGCCCACTATAATGTAGTCTGGTCTTTGTCTGACGGCTGCTTTCAACAGGTCAAATAGCGTTATTGCACCGCTTTTTTTGTCTTCGTATCCAAAACCAAGCCGTACAACGGATGGTATCCAGTTTTCATGTGGAAGGTTAAGCTCTTGCGTGTCTTCTACGCTTACTATCTTCATTTCAGGCTTTATAAACATGGATAAGCAGTTTAGCATGGTTGTTTTTCCTGATGCTACACCTCCGGCAACCATGACTGAAGCTCTGTTTTCTATTATATACCATAGGAAAGCAGCCATTTCCGAAGAAAGCGTGTTAAAGGCAATTAAATCCGATATGGTTAATGGGTCAACTCTGAAACGTCTAATGGTGAATGTTGAGCCTCTTCTTGTTACTTCGTTGCCGTAGGTTAGTTGTATTCGGCTTCCGTCTGGAAGTGAAGCGTCCAAAATTGGCGAGGCTATTGAAATGTTTTTGTTGGCTAAATAAGCCAAGCGGATTATGAAGGAGTTTAGTTCCGCTTCGTCTTTGAAGATTACGTTTGTGGGTATGGACTCGTAAACTCTGTGCCAAACATAAATTGGTATGTTTACGCCGTCCGCTGATATATCCTCGATTAGGTGGTCTTTCATTAAAGGGTCTATTTTTCCGTAGCCTACAAAGTCTCGCACTATGTAATATGTTAGTTTGTCAACGACTTCTTCTGGAACTTTTATGCGGTATTTCCTTATTATTTCCCTTGTTTTTTCTTTTAGGTAGTTTTCCGCTTTTTCTCTTGTTTCTATTTCTTTTAGGTTTACATCCACCTCCTCCATCAAGAAAGCCTTTATTTCTTTTAGTAGCCTCTCCTCTTCCGTGTTAAGTGTTGGTTCTATAACTTCGTAGCGTGTTTTTTGGGTTTCTGGGTCTTTTATTATTGCGGCGTACGTGTAAGGCTCTTTTATTGGGTAGACTTCTCGGAAAACTGCTGGTTTCTTATCTTCCTTTGTGGTTATTGTTATTCCCGTCTCTTCTGTGGTTTGGGAGGCTTTCTGCATTTTTTCACCGTTGATGCTGTTTTGTTTAGGGTGTGGGGTGTTTTTCTATTTAATATAGTGTGTCGTGTGTCTTAATAAGTTATATGTACAACTAATCATTAGCCCGCCTAAAACCAAAAACCACAACAAAATTACTTATATCTCGCCCGTCTCTTCTGCCGTTTCTTCTTCTGCTTCTTCATCCTTTTCTTTTTCCATTTAGCCCGTATTTCCAACACACCCCAAAATTGCCTATTCTATCGTCGCATGCCTACGCTTTAAATCCTCCTCGGTCCTCCCCATCCTATGCATTAACTCAACAACCAAACTATCCAAAAACACCATGCAGTTGTTCTCGAAAATGCTTCCAAGAGGCGTTAGAGGTTCACGTTCACCCATAATCTGCCTAGCCAAATAATCCTCCTCTCTAGGCCAGCCTCTTTTGGTTCTTCCCTTTATCGTTACAATGTGGTCGGCTATTTGACCCAGCTGGGAATCTGGAAAGGATGTGATGGCAATCACTTTTGCGCCTATTTCTTTTGCGGCTGTACTTGCGGTTAAAACCATTTTTGTGGCGCCTGTTCCTGAAATGGCAATGAGCAAATCATCCTTTTCAGCTGCTGGCGTGATGGTTTCGCCCAGAAAATAAACGTTAAATCCCAAGTTCATTAGGCGTAGGGCAAAGGCTCTGGCGACGAATCCGCTTCTCCCCATGCCCACAATAAAGATTTTCTTGTTTTTCGCCTCAAGCAAAAGCTCAATTAAACCCTCAACTTCTTTCGTGTTAAGCTCTTCGATACAGCGTTTAATGCCTTCAAGGATTTCTTCAGCTGCCTCCTTAAGCATTTTCAACTTTTCAAACTCCGAACCCATATACTAAAGATGCAAATTAAAAGCCTTATGGTTCTATTGCAAACTTTTGAGAATATCGTTTAATGATGGAATTGGAATGTATAGGCGTATGTAAATTGCCGTTATCAAAATTCCAATGGTTATGGCTGCTAGGACAAAATCGCTTTTATGCATTTTCAGCACATACAAGTTTGTGCGTTTTTTGGTTGCGCCCCATGCGCGCGATTCCATGGCTTCGGCTAATTCAATGCTTCTTCGAATAGCGCTTACAATTAATGGTATAAGAATTGGAATGTAATTCCTAATTCGCTTTAGAAAGTTTCCACGTTCAAGCTCCAAACCTCTGGCTTTTTGTGCGTCCATTATTGTTTGGGCTTCTTCAGCTAAAACTGGAACAAAACGCACCGCTGTTGTAAAGGCAAAACAAAACTCGTATGGTATACGTGTCTGTTCTAGGGCTAAGCCTAAATGGTCCGGCGAAGTTGTCAAAAAGAAAATTGAGAAAGACTCTACGAGGACTATGAAACGCAATGTTAACGCAACGGCGTTTTCTAAACTTTCCGTTGGACTGCGCCCTCCAAGATACGCAAAACCAAAGTTCGCCAAGAAGATTATGCTGGCTAAAAAGGAGGCTCCACGAATTGAACGAACCCATTCACGTTTAACACCAGCCAAAACAACAAGGGGAATCTGCATAAAGAAAAGCACCATTAAAGGCAGTAGTTCTCCAAAAATTATTGCGATGGCGAATACGGCGCAGACGTAAAGGAATTTTATTCTTGGATCTAAATTGTGTATTGGCGAGTAAACCCTTCGGAATTTAAGTCCATTAAAAACGCTCATGTCTGCGCCTTCCCTAAAAATTTGAGCAGTATTTCCCTTGCCTCGTAAACGTCAATGACGTTTTTCGGCAGTTCCAAATCTGACATCTGCAGGAAAATTTGGGTTATCTGCGGCGGAATAATGGATGCTTGAATTAGCACATCTGGGTTTGTAAGGATTTCTTTAGCGTCGCCGTCTGCAACGATTTTGCCTTCACGCATTAATATAACTCTTGGATTGCATTCAGCAACAAACTCAACATCATGCGTAACAATAATTACGGTTTTTCTCTGCGTTTTCAACTGCAAAATAAACTGTCTAAGCCTCTCCTTTTGTTGGTAATCCTGCCCTATTGTCGGCTCGTCTAAAATAAGTATTTTGGGGTCCCAAGCCAAAACCGAGGCGAGGGCTACACGTTTTCTTTCTCCACCGCTCAGCATAAAAGGTGAGGTTTTTCGGTATTGGCTTAATCCCAAAAGGTTTAAAGCCCAATCAACCCGTTTTTCTATGGTTTCTTCATCAAACCCGAAATTTTTCAGTGCAAAGGCTATTTCAGCCTCAACTGTTTCGCTGAAAAGTTGATGATCTGGATTTTGGAAGACAAAGCCCACGTTTCTAGATAGGCTTGCAACACTTGTTTTTGTTGTGTCAATGCCGTTAACATACACTTTTCCCCTTGTTGGTTTAAGCAGTCCATTAAAATGTTTAACCAAAGTTGTTTTTCCAGCTCCGTTCTGTCCCATTATGGCTACGAACTCGCCTTCTTGGATGGTCAGCGAAACGCCTTTTAGGGCTTCTACGCCGTTTGGATAGCGGAAATAAACATTTTCAACCCTAATCATTCGCCTTTAAAAACCTCCTTTAGCAGTGTTGCCATTTCATCCGACGACAAAGGAACGGTGTTGCGAAGTTTTATTCCATCTCCTTTAATTATGTGGTAGAGCCTCGTGGCTTTTGGAATTCCAATTCCGATTAGGCGTGTTTCTTCCATGCTTAAGATTTCACGTGGTTCGCCGTCTAAAACAACTTTTCCTTCATCCATCACAATTATGTGGTCTGCGTATTTGGCTGTTAAATCAAGCCGATGTTCAACAAGCACAACGGTTATTCCAAGCGTCTTATTTAACTCGTAAATTGTTTCAAATATTTTCTTTGCACTTAACGGGTCGAGGAAAGACGTTGGCTCGTCTAAAACGATTATTTCTGGTTGCATGGCTAAAACAGAGGCTATTGCAACACGTTGTTGCTGTCCACCAGAAAGCTCATGCGGCGCTCTTTCCCTCAAATCATATATGCCCGTAAGCTGTAAAGCCCAATCCACCCTTTTGCGAATTTCCTCTCGTGGCACTCCCAAATTTTCCAGTCCAAATGCAACATCCTTCTCAACAGACAAGGCGAAAAGCTGATTTTCCGGATTTTGAAACACAAGCCCAACATGCTGTGCCAACTCGTGGATTGGATGTTCCGAAACTTTCAATCCAGCAACAATTACTTCGCCATTCAATTCGCCTTGATAAAAATGTGGAATTAACCCGTTAAAGCATCGGCAGAGAGTCGTCTTTCCACATCCACTTGGACCAGTTACAAGCGCAAACTCGCCTCTTTCAATCTTTATGGAGATATCCCTAATCGACGGTTTTGCTCCGCCATGATACGTGTAAGTAAGCGCTTTTGTTTCAATCACAGCCATGCTTTAACGCCCTACCATTTTATGCAGATTTCATTTCACCATTTAAGAGTAGCTACTCAAATTTAATTAACGGCTAACCTCTCCTTTAAAAGCCGCAGACACCGTTTAAGTCCAGTTTCAATGTCGCCTACGCCATTCACTCCAGCGGCTGTGGAGTGTCCCCCTCCCATGCCATGTAAATATTCGCCCAATGGTTTAGCTATGTCACTGCCCAAATGCACGCCTGTTCTTTCATGAAATTCATGAGCGCAGCGCAAGCTAATTTCAAGATTTTCGTTCTTCTGTCCAGCTACAACGGCGACGTGAGCGCCTAAGTCGATTATAGCTCTGGCTGCCGAAGCTTGATAAGCGCTAACATGTGAGAAGGCGATTATCCACTCTCCAATTTTGAAGAGTTTAACCCTTTTACAAGCCTTTAACCTTGCAACTCTCTCGGAAAAATCCATTGGTAAAGAAAGCAAACTCAAAGTTTTTTGGGCGTCTACGCCAGCGTCGATAAGCTCAGCAATTGTTTTAAGCGTGGATGAGTTGGCTAAAACGAAATGGCGTGTGTCAAAGGCTATGCCCAAAAACAACGCTTTAGCCTCATTCTCTCCAAGTTTAACGCCTAATTCTTTGAAAAAGCCGTACACTATTTCGCATGTTGAAGATGCTTCTTCGTTGGTTATGCACATTCTCGCTGTTTTTTCCGTTTCTGGATGAGCTGCGTGATGGTCAATAACAATAAGCGGCGCTTTTACAGCCTTAACCTTTTCAGCCAAATTATTTAACTGCTGAATCGTGTTAGTGTCAAGCAGCACTATGGCATCTGCCTTTTCAACATTCGGCTGCTCTTTAACCTCCATTGGCAAATGTTTAAGAACGTGCTTTGAGAGTCTGCTTATCCCTTGAGCTGCGCCTATTTCAACCGTAACATTTGGTTTTTGATTTTTCAATAGGCTTGCGAAGGCGTAGGCTGAACATATAGCGTCTGGATCGGCGTTGTGGTGGCACAACAAAACAACGAGTTTAGCGTCAACTTCATCAAAAATTTTCTTTATTTCTGTGAATGACATGTTAAAGCCCTCAAATAGCTTTCAACCGAAGCAAATGCCTCTTTAACGGCTTCGTCAACAAGCTTTTGCACGTTAAAATCCTTCATTAACGGCGAAAGGACAATGTCCACATCCACTGTTATGGTCAGTGGTTTTGTGCCTTCAGCTTCAACGCTTATGTTTAATGTTTCTATCATTTTCAGAGAAACCTTAGATAAGACGTATTCTCTAGCGGCATCCTCAGCAACAGCGCACATTTCCTCAATTTGTTCGCTGGTTAACTCGGGTATACCCAACTCTTCCACAAGTTCCACCTAAAACGGCTATTGTTCAGGCTGGGATGGAGAAATAGGGCTTAAGTCCTGCTGAAGTTTAGCTTGCAACTCCTTCATTTGACTGCGTATGCGTTCTTCTTGTTTGCCCAAAACAGTGGCTCTAGTGCTGAAAAGTTCTTTCCGCTCGTTTAAATCGGCAATTGTTTTGTTTTTCTCCGCTTTCACCAACAACGAGCCAATAGCCCTATAAATCACTGCGTCATCGCTTACCTTCTGCAGTTCGCCTAAAGCCTGCTCAATTTCCGTCAGTTCAATTTCCACCTGTTGCTTTTGCACCAAGACTGATTGAAGCGTTTGCTGAAGCTGTTGAAGCCTTAATAGGCGTTCTTGAACTTGTGGTGGAAGCCTTGAAAGTTCATCACTCACTTTTCATCCTTCCATCTGCAAGCAATAAGCTAAGCCACTAATAACATTTTCTAAAAGAACATCTATTCAAAAAATATAAGTATTCACCTGCAGCAATTCTTATAAATTGTAGGATGAAACATACTCATGTCTAGTCTGTATGTAACCCAACCCATAGGGCACTTGGGCTGAAGGTTTACCTTGGAGAAATTGACTCAGACTGCAAGGTTTATCTTTTTGCTTTTGCAGGGATGAACCAGATGAACCCAAAACTTCGAGAAGCCTTAACTGAATGAGGTAAGGAAACAGGAAAAACCTATTTGCTGGATTCTGGACTAGCGATGACGAAAACTTCCAGAAAGCAGTTCACGCTTTCAGACTTAAAAAGGTGCCAATGATAGTGGTTACAGCTGGTTCGCAACTTGCGTTCATGAATGAGACAGCAGAAACAGTATACGCTAAGGTTGATGACGAAAAATTTTGCAAGATGACAATTTTCTCGATGGTAAAGTTTCAAGAAGCAATAAAGGAAGCTGAAAAAGCTCATGACAAAAGAAAACTGCTGGATTTCCTTGACGAATATAAAATATCTGTAGAGTTTGGCAATTTTAAATTTGAAACTGAACCAAACAAATAGTTTTAGCAAGAGCCTATTACCATTAATGATTTCCAAGTGACATGTTGTAAAAAAGTATTATGCGCCAAAAGAGTTTAATAACTGACCGAAACCCAGTTATGTCCCACATCTATTGACGAGGTGTGTTACATTAACGTGAAAAGTACACGTTCTCGCTTAAACTCCACATTCGCAGTCACTGACATAATGCTAATTGGAACAAGCATAATTTGGGGTGTAAACTTTTCAGCAGTTAAAATTGCATTGGAAGACTTTGACCCTCTAATTTTTAATGCTCTCCGCTTCGGTTTCGCCTCACTCACTATACTAGTATTGTCAACTGTTAAGCGAAACCTTGGTTTTCACAAACAAGATTTCAAAAGCATTTTCACATTAAGCTTGATTGGATACGTAATTTACCAACTTTGTTTCATTTATGGTATAAGACTTACAACAGCGGGCAACTCATCCCTTATTTTGGCTACCACGCCAATTTTTGTTACACTCTTCAGTGTAGCTTTAGGCATAGAAAATGCAGAACGTAAAATTTGGGGAGGCGTCGCCTTATCATTCGGCGGAATCCTCCTAATCACCTTGGGCGGCGGAAAAACACCAACATTGACAAGCCAAGGTTTAATGGGCGACCTCTTAATATTTGCTGGCACGCTCTGCTGGTCACTATATACCGTATTATCCAAGCCTTTGCTAAAAAAGTATTCGCCCATTCAACTGGTAACCTCAACCATGATTCTGGGAACACCACTGCTAATTATAATTTCCATTCCCTCATTTAAAGAGCAAAGCTGGACTTCAATCCAGCCAAGCGGTTGGTTATGCCTCATCTACTCCTTCTTATTCTCCCTCGCCATGGGATACATGCTATGGTATATAGGAATAAGCCGCATCGGCACCGCACGAACATCGCTCTACCAAAACTTAACGCCAGTCATAGCCTTAACAATCGCCTGGCTTTTCCTATCCGAAACAATTACTCCGCTTCAAATTATAGGCGCGACACTGATTTTCATCAGCCTATACCTAACCAAACGCCATTAACGAAATGAGTTCATGAAGTTTTAAATATTAATTAAAACAAGCACAATACAAATAGGAGTCGCATAGGTTTGAGCAACATCAGAGTTATGATTTTCATAGATGGTTCAAACCTCCACTGTGGAATAAAAGGATATAATAAAAAGAGAATAAAACAAACTTGAAAATCGACTATGCAAAATTGATATCACTTCTGCTAAAGAATAGGGCATTGGTCAGGGTGATATATTACTGTAGCAAGCCCATTCCGCCTGGAAGAATCTCGCAAATAAAATTCCTTGACTACATAAGAAGCTTGGGTATACAAGTTATAGAAAAACCACTTAAAACAAGATATGATCCTGTCACAAAGTCTACTCGGTATGTGGAGAAAGGCGTTGATGTGGCTTTGGCAACCGATCTTATAGGTATGGCTTGGGAAAACGCTTACGATGTTGCTGTTATAGTCTCCGGTGACGCTGATTATGTAGGTGCAGTTAGCAAGGTCATGAGTAAAGGGAAAAATGTTGAAGTGGCTTCCTTCAGGAAATGCCTAAGCAAAGAACTTAGAGAAGCTGCCTTAACAAAAATGATACTTGATGATTATATCCCTCAGATAAAAATTTGAGGGTACTAAAAGCAGGCACACCCTACAGGTGGGTGTATTGCCTGCTGCATTATAATACATGTTACAAATTTGTAACATCTAATTTAAAAGGTTTATGGACAATTGTTCCACATAAAACAAATAGTTTTACACTGAAAGCTTTGCTTGTAGTTTTTCTTTTCGAAGACGGGATTATTCCTTTGAAAGTTTGAACGATTCCGCTGTGGAGAGTACGCTGTAAACGGTTGAAATCCATCTTAAGTAGGCGTTTAGGGTTGCCCGCAAAGCCACGGTGTCCCCAGTCTCAACTTTCAAGGTTAGGACTGCGTTTTTCCTTCCTATATTTGTTTTTGAACGTTTAGTAGCGGGTTTTTTGGCTTCCGGCTCTAAAGCCTTAACAACAATTTCCAAGTGTTTTTCTGAGGAAAACTTAAGATGAACTGTTGCTTTTGCCTTCATTTTCTAACTTCCAAATTAAACGCCAAATGTTGATTCGCGGTCCGACTTCAACCATTTCTGGCACACGCTTAAAAGTGATGGTTATGCGTTTTGTAAAAATTTGCATTATTGCATCGTACTTTCCCTTAACCGTTTCTTCTAGTGGCAAAACGGGAAGTGTAAAAAATTTTGATAGAATGTTCTCAAGTTTTTCAGTTTCGAAATTTTGCTTTTGCGAAGCCGCAATTGCAAGGGATTTTATTCTCCATCCTTTAGGCGTTTTGCCGAATTCCCTTCGAAATTTCGCATTGCGTATGTAAATTATTGGTGGAACACCATCCAAGCCATGCGGTTTTACGTGGAAAAGCATCATTTTTCCGAGTCCGTGCTTCCACCTTTCAAGGATAACCGCTTTTTCAGCGTTGAACTCCATGCATTTTTCGGCTATTCCTTCAAGGCTTAGTTTGCCTCTGTTTATTCGCAGGGTGGATGGGATGCTGTGGTGCAAATCTCTGCAAAGCGTTCTCATATTTCTTGTAGGTCTTCTTGAAGTTGTTAATAGTATATGCTGTGTTTTAGCCAATAAATAAATCACTCAAGTTGTTACTCAGTTTCTTCCGTTTTTGCAGTTTCTTCTTCTATGGGGATGCCTTTAGCCACACGTTTCGCAACCGTTCCAAGCTTTGTTGCTGGCGTATACGCCCCACCAGAAAATGTGAAACCGCATTTTCTGCATTCCCAAACGCCGACGCTTACCCTTTTAACGCGTGGAAATCCACATTGGGGGCAACTGTGAGGCTTCTTCATTTCCGTGACCACCTTAATGTAGCGTTTCCTAACAGTAGCACCGTAACGTGCCCCCAAACCCCGTGTAGGTCCAACCTTTTTCATTTTCTTCCCCATACTCGTTTCACCATTTCAGTTTTTTGCGTATTTCCTCAGCCTTATCCCTAGCTATTCTCGTAGCCTCCAAAATCTGTTGTGGTGTAAAGTATCCGTTGCCGCCCTTCTGCATTGCGCATATATTGCCTTCATCATCAATTGCCACGGAAAATCGGGCGTCCATCACCTGTTCTTCCTCTAGCCACGGGTCTATGACAAGTTTATCATTTATTTTCGCAAAAGTAACAGTTACTGGATGCTTTCTCACTGGTAGTGGTATATAGCCAGGCTTAATCTTCACCGTGCCTTCTTCAATTTCGTAATTTGACATTTTAGTGTTGAGTAAGGCGGCTAAAGCGGCTAGGGCTGAAGCGTCTATTAGGTTTCCGTCGTGGTTAAGCACGTAAATGTCCACAAAAACGACGAAGACCTTTTTTCCAGGTTCTATGCATAATTTTTCAAGTTCTATGGCTTTTGATTCTCTTATTCCTCTGTCGACGATTCTGGCAAGTTCTATGGAGTTTTCGTCTGGCGGTCCAGCTTCGAAAGTCGGCGAAGCCAAAGGCACAAGTTCAGCGTTTACTGTTAAGACGCCTTCGTTCGGCGTGTCTGGGAAAGGCTCGCCAATCTCGATTTTTGTTCCAACCATAACCTCTGTTTTTCCAAGCAAAACCCTAGCTGAACCTTCAGCCCGCTCGATTATTCCTTGCTCCACTTTTATTTCTCGATAATCCATTAGGCCTCTGCCGTCTAGGCGTTTGCCTCTGGCAATTAATTGTGCAATCTGCCTTTGTTTTACGCGGGTAACCATTGACATTTTACGCTTCAGCCTCCTTTATGCTTACATACTTGGATTTTAACGCTTCCTTTTGCAATGCGTAGATTTTTCTGCATCCTTCAAGGGCTAAATCAACGGCTTTCTCGAATTCTTCAAGGGTTAATATTCCATCCATTTGCAAAAGCGTTATGGCATTTAAATTCGGCATTAAAGCCACTGGAACATCGGCTGAACCCATCTTGTCCTCTATGTCCATCAAATCCAAAACTATCGTATCATCTATTTTTCCAGCTGAGCATGCAACAACCAAATCCCGCATTGGAACTCCCGCATCTGCCAACGCTAGGGAAGCCGCCACTATGCTTGTACATCTTGTGCTTCCGTCAGCCTGCAAAACTTCAATAAAAACGTCTATGCCTGTTCGAGGATAATACTCAAGGAAAATTGCGGGTTCAAGGGCTTCCCTAATAACCTTTGAAAGTTCAATTTCTCTTCTGGATGGCGCTGGCGACTTGCGTTCCTGAACAGAAAATGGCGCCATGTGATAGCGGCATCTCAAAACCATTCTGTCTGGAAGCGCCATATGTTTAGGATGTAACTCTTTTGGACCGTACACGGCGGCTAAAATTTTGTTTTTACCATGTTCTATGTAAGCTGAACCGTCAGCGTTTGACAGTGCGCCTACATCAATTTTTATTGGTCTCAATTCATCTGGCTTTCTTCCATCCAACCGTAAACCTTTTTTATCAATCAACTTTTCAATTTTTTCACTCATTTTCATTTTCCTTCCGTTTCGCTTTTTCTTCTCTAAGCATTTGGGTTATGCGGTCTGTTAAACCGCTTGTATGGGATTCCTCCTCAATTTTACGTATAGCCATCATAGCCAACTCTTCATCATCTGGATTTTTCCCTGTAATTAATATAACTCCGTTAAGCCCCAAAATTAACTGGCATCCCGTCTCCTTTTTTATCATGGACACCATTGAGCCTTTTCTGCCAATCACACGGGGAATTTTTGTCGGAGTTATCCTTATTATTTGTCCACGAGTTATTTTTCCAAGTCCAGGCTCGCCAACCGTGAGGTGTGGATTATGCGTTCTGTCATAGGCGGTTATTTTCGCAACTATCAAATCTCCCACATCCAAAACTCGGGACAACTCATCCTTTTGCGGTCTGAACGGTCTGCCTAAAACGTCTGAGGCTCTCAGAATGGCCTCATATGGTGCGTTTATGTTTACAGTCCAACCGTTAAATCCAACTTCCACAACAGTACCTATGACTATGTCCCCAATCCTCGGTATGTAAAACGCCCTTAAAGCCACAACATTCACTTTCTTATCTTCGTACTCCACAACGCCTATCCTCGTCGCATAAATCTTCTTATCCTCTGCGTAAGTGTTTTCGCCAGCTATGTAATCCCCCTCTGCAATTAAATCTCCCGGAGTTACAAGCTGTTTTCTTTCAAAAAACACAGGCATGACTTTTCACAAACCTCACATACACTTTTTAAGAGATTATTTTTGCTTCTCCGTTTCCTTTTGTTATATCTCCAAGTTTTTCCAAAAAGGGCGCATATAAGCCTGCTGGCATTTCCAAAACTCCCTGCCATGAGCCATCCGCCAACCACTCTTCCCTTTTTATTGTCCCAAAAGTTTTTATTGTTCCGTAGGCTCTTGCGGAATAAGCGGCTGGAATGCGAACATTTACGGTTATTTGCTCCATTTTTAATGGTAAAATCTGCCTTAACAATTTTACTATCTCTCTGGCTTGTTCTTCTACGGGTTTAAAAGGGTCTATCGAATAGTGAATTTGCTCTAAAGCGTTTTCTATGCGCATCGGCGGATGCGGCAAATTCGTTTTAGGGTCAACACACTGTCTTGATATGAAATCTATTATTTGCCTTCTCTTATCCTCAATCATTTTTTTGCGCTGTTCCGTGGTGAGCTGCAACGTTCCCTTCTTCAGTATTATATCCGCTATTTTCAGCGTGTCTGTTGTTCCAAAAGCTTTACGTAGACTTTCCTCTGAAACTTTTGCACCTTTATTCGCATCCGAAAAAATGGTTTCAGTAACCAAAACCTCTGTTATCGCCGTTATCTTTCCAGTGCGGTAATCCAAAGCCTTTTGAGGCTTCACAAGAACTTCGAAATGTTCATTATCCTTTGTTATTCGTGCAACCGTATATTTTTCGCTCATCAGCATTTCACTTGCCAACGCCTAACTTTTTCATATACTCCCCAATTTCCTCGTCGCTTAACAGCTCCATCTTTCTGGTGGCTGCAGGAATAACCGCAATCTTTATCCTCGGCGGCAACTGCCTCGCCTCCAAAGCCTTCACTAGACATTTCACTCCAAGCTTTTTCGCCTCTTCCAAACTCATGTCTTCACGGTACTCTTCCTTCAAAATTGAAAGCACAGCGTCTTTTCCAGCGCCTTGAGCCGTAGCCTTATAACCCCTATACGTTCCACTTGGATGCGTCCCGAAAAGGCGGCTCCCAGTTTTATCCACTCCGCCGAATATTATGGAAACTCCAAACGGCCTAACGCCCGCATGTTGCGTGTACAACTGTTTTATGTCGCATATTCTCTTGGTCACAACCTCCGTGTCTATTGGCTCATCATAGGTTAACCTATTACTCTGTGCGTATATGCGTGCTTGGTCAATGAGGATACGTGCATCAGAGCTTAAACCAACTATGGCTGCGCCTACATGCTCGTCAACCTTAAAAATCTTCCATGAATACTCCGTTTCCTCAAGAGGCTCAACATTTTCCTCCGCTCCCAAAACCACACCCTCAGAACACTTTATACCCAAAATTGTGGCTCCGCGATTAACCAACTCCATTGCATACTCAACCTGAAACAGCCTACCATCCGGCGAAAAAACTGTTATGGCACGGTCATACGCGCCTGGTGCTGCAAACATGGACATTTCACATCAAACCTCACTTGCAACCTTTCATATAACAACTAAACTAAAAACCTTTTCCTAAGCTTTGCTGAATTCGTTAAACTTGGAATTACATTTTGCATAAACCATATATACCAGCAAATAGTTATTGATGATAATCCAGTGGGGGCAGTTTATGGAAAAAATTCGCACAACCATTTTAAAGCTGATGATATTCCAAGGAATTTTGCTTTTGGTGGGATCTTCATGCTCAGTTATAGGCGCTATAACAGTGGCAGGTATAGGTGTGAAGCATTATTATATAATAGAAGCAGCGGCTGTCGGAATAACAACATTTTTAATTGGAGTTTACATCACTGTCCATGCGTTTTCCGAGTTTCTACAAAGCATACACTTTATGAAGTTGCATGATGTAGAATGGGTGCTTAGAGAAAAGGAGCGTTTGAAGAAAAAACTTCAAAGCAAAACAGAGTTAGAGCTTATGAGAACGCTTGAAAAAGTTTCCAGCGAAAAATACAAACCATCAAAAATATACTGGAGAATGCGGGAGATACTTAGAATAAGCCCTGACATGGTGGTTAACAGCAAAAATGAGGCTAAACGGCGTGCAATAATGGAGTTTCTTAGAGAAGTTTACGGATGGAAATAACACCTTTACAAGTTATGTAATCTCGAATGTTATAATGAGGAGTGTATAAGTGGAAGTGTTTGGCACCTTAATTTTTAAGTAAACGTGGAGGTGGGATGTGCCAGTTGCGTTTGTTTTGAGGTTATTTACGCCTATGTACATGGTTGTTTGTCCTGTTAGGTTGTAGAGTTCACCTTCGGTTTTTACTATTGTGCCTTCTTTGATGGTTATTTGGTTGTTTGAAGCGCCGTCGTGGAGATTCATGTTTAGGTTTGAGATGCGGTTGATGTTCGTGCTGTTGTAGATTTTTAAGTTTATTTCCCAGGTGTTAGCACCTTGGTTTACGATTCTGAGGGCGTCGTTGTAGTTGGCTCCCATTTCTTCGGTTCCATAAGTGATTAAGTTGTCTCTTTCGCTTTCGTATGTGGCTTTTATCCAAGCTGGGCTTCTTGCTATGTTTGAAACGCGCGGTTCGTCAATTCTGCCGCCGAACAAACCAGCGGAGGATGTGCCATCCAGCGAGTTGCTTCTTCTGCCTATGTTGAACCAGTTTCCTTGGTTGGTTGCTGTGCCGCTGCGTGCAACTGGACTACCATCTTGTGCTCCGTTGTAGTAGGCTTGTAAGTGAGTACCATTCCAAGTCATGACTGTGTAAACCCAAGTTTGCATCGGCCATGTTCTGCTTGGAGCCACATCTATAAAATCTCCGTTGTGCAGTGCACCCCACCGCCCGCCAGTTTGAGGTGTCCTTAGGTAATAGCCGTACTGTGCATTATTTAGCGCGTCGGTGTTTCTGGTAATAATGTAACAGAAGGTTGGGTTTGTTGTGATGTATAGCCATGCTGAGAGCGTCCATGCTGTTGGTAGGTTCAGGGATGGTGTGGTGCTTCTTGTTATGTAATCGTCTGTCCCGTCAAAATTTTGTGCTTTTGCTGTTTTTCCGTTTTCTTCTGTTGGTTCATTGGCATTTCGTTTTGTTCCGTCGTTGTTGTTTCGGGTTGAATCTCTAATGTGGGCGTTGTCTGGGTCGTCTTGCATGTGGCTTACAAAGACGAAGTTGCTGTCCCAAACGTTTTCTGCTGGTGTGCTGTTTGGGTCGCCAACATAATCCGTATTGTCTGGCTGATTATTGTCATAGTACAAGTAAAGCTCCGTGTCGACAGCGCTGTTTATGTTTGGAACTTTAACCCAAAGCCAAGCTTGTCTGTTGGCGGCATCCCACCTTTCAACTTCAACGTAACATTGCGTTGTGCCATCGCTTGTTGTAACCGCAATCTTTTTACTGTTCGCTCCAACCTCGTCGAAAATGAAGGTTAAATTGGCATTGTTGCGTCCAGAACCATTGCTTAGATAAACTAGTATGGGAAAGTTTGACAGGTTTTCGTCAATGTCATTGTGGTCAATGGCGAGTTTAACACGTTTGCTCCAATTGCCAAGCCAAACCGGAGCTGCAACGCTAACTTTTGCACTCGTGTTATTCATATAAATTGTGCTGGTGCCAGTCGTTCCCTGTTGAAGGATTACCTTTGGTGTTTCGGCATATATTGGCTGTGATTGGCTGTAATATATGTTGTATACGTTGCCGTTTATGAGACTGGTTAGGCTGGCTAGTAGGACAACGCATAGAATTAGTGTGATTAACTGTTTTGCTGCCATATTTTTCCCTTTTTAAACTCCTATTTTAATGGGAAGAGAAAATGGAAGGTTAGATTTTCTGTTATTCGCCTGTTACGACAAGTTGTAGCGTTATAGTCACCGAATCTGTTGCGGATGCCCCCGCTTTCCATTTTATGTTCCATTCCACAACCAACGTTTCAGAAGCTTGAATGTTAATTGAACCTGTTGTTGAGCCCGATGCACCCACATTTATCACTTGACCTCGTTGATTGCCTCCAGCAGAATCACGCACCACAACTGTGATATAATCAATGTTGTTTGTGTTTCCGCTCCAAGAAACAAACTTCAGCTCAATTGTTCTCGATGTGCTGTCCAAGTTTTGTATTCCTATGGCGGCTTCGTACACTCTTGTGGCGTTTGGCCAGCCAGCCATGTTGTTAAAGCTCACGTATGTGCCATTAGTGCCGATGGTGGCTCCTGCGGCTGAGCTGTCGGCGGCGTTTACAAACTGGATTTTGGCTGTTTCAGCTGTTATTTGTGATGTTTCCATGTAAAGGAGGTTGTAAACGCTTGCTGTTGCTGTTACCACAAGCGCAGATGCCAAAAACAAAAGGAATACTCTTAAAAGTTTCCTTTTTTTCAAAGTTTTCACCTCCTTCCCCTTTTCCTTTTGGTGGCATCCTTGGGACTTGAATAGCTGGGTTCGGGTTCGGCGGCGATTGTTGGGTTACTAACCAGTTTTAAAGAGTCTTCGTCATTTATCGGTGTACCCACAATTATTTTCGGGTTTTCTTGCTGTTTTCGATTTATTCTAAGCTTGTTTTTCAGTGTGCTTGGCTCGAAATATGTGATTGTGCTTATCCCAAGGATGAATATGCATGTTAAAAGTACTATGTAGATGGCTTCAACTGGAACTATTGGGAAAGGCGGCATCCAAACTTCCAGCTTGTTTATGTAGGCTGAAACTAAAAAGAAGGATATGAAAAGCGCTGGGATGGTGACTGAACCTAGAAAAACTCCAGCGGCGTTTAGCATTTTCCTTTTTATTAATATGTGAAGGTTGAGCAGTAAAATAACCACTTGTGCTACAGCGAGGTAGAAGATGCTGCACCAAAAGCGTGCTTCGACAGATGACAGCAAAAGGGCGTAGTTTACCCAGATTTGCCCGAAACCCGCTAGGGCGCCTATGTGGAAAACGTAGGGAACAGCCTTTGGGAATTGTTCATCAAAAATGGAAGTTAAAAGGCTGAGGAATACGAAAATGTTGACGCCGACTAATATTAATAGTTCTGGGGGGAACAATGCAGGTTTTCCTCATTAAGCAAATTTGATGTGTGTTCAGAATCTAACTCTGATTTTAAAAATAGTTTATGAAGTTAAAATAATGACAAAAACTCAATATTATTATTAAGTTATCATTAACCATTCCGTTGTTCCAAGGGTTATGAAGTATATGCCCAGCACGGTGAGGAAAACGCCGAAAACTATTGAGAGTTGCTTTTGCCACGGATTTATGTATTTGCCATATCTGTAAACTATGTATGATACTAGCGCATAGTAGGCTAGGTCTGCAAGCCAGTGTCCCGCTGTAACGATGGCTATTCCCATGGCGCCCATTATTTTTGAACCTTCCAAAAGCAATGCTAAACCCGCCGTTGCCCACCATATTGGTTGGGTTGGATTAAAAGCGGTGTAGAAAACTCCGCCTAACGTGGACGAATTAACTTTTGAACTTTCCATTTTAGCTTCCACATTTCTATTTTTAACCATAAACGTGCCAATAATAATCATCGCAGCTCCCCCAATAACATAAATTATAGTTGAATATTGCTTCATTACTGCGCTTAAGCCTAAAAGAATCAAGCCGATTACCAATGCTTCCCAAATTGCATGTCCAAGAATGACGAAATGTCCAGTTACCTTGCGTTTTTTAGTAGAATCGAGAATGACGAAAGCTAGAAGCGGCCCGGGAATTACTGCGCCGCTAAGTCCAACGGCGAAACCTAGGAGAAGGAGACCTAAAAGTTCCAACATTGATGTTCAATGCCTTTCCGTCAACTTTTCAATTAAACTTAGCACTTTACTCTTTATTGTGTCTCTGATTTTCCGTGCGTCTTCTAAGGGCATTTTCGCTGGGTCTGGAACGTCCCACCTTTCCACATGTTTTGCGCGGATTATTGGGCATTGGCTGTCTCCGCAGACTATTATGGCTATGTCAGCTTCTGCTTGAATCGTCTTGGTTAGAAATTGTGGTTTTTTGTGGCTGATGTCTATGCCCTCTTCATGCATAAGCCTAACAGCGTTTGGATTAACATTTTCCGCTGGTTGGACACCCGCGCTTGTGGCTTTCCACCCTTCTGGAGCGTATTTGTTAAAGTAGGCTTCAGCCATTTGGCTTCTAAAACTGTTTTCCGTACAAACGAACAATACAGTTTTCAAAGGTTTTGCCTCTTAAACGCTATTCTTTCCAGTCTAAAAGCCTTTTTTCACCCTCAAGTTTTTTGATGTCCGTTACGTCTTGTGTTACCTCCATTGTTCCCAAGTACTTGCCACTCTTGTCTCTGACAGCGAAATATCTTATGTGAATTAGGCGGTTGTCTTTTTGAATCCAAAACTCCGCCACGTCCCTTTTGCCAGTTTTGAAAGCTTCAAGAATTTTATTTACTATGTGAATGCTTTTTTGTGGATGGCAGAGTTGCACTTTTCTTCCTATAACGGCTTTTGTTCGAACGAAAATTCGCTTTTCAGCCTTGTTAAAATATTTCACAGCGTCATCCTTATCAACGAAGGTTATGTCCACGGGAATGGTGTTTAAAACCGCTTCCAATTCTTCTTTCGAGAGACCTCCAGTTTCAAACTGCAATACTTTCTCGGGCACAGTTGGAGCTAATTTTTCCTCATTCATTGCCATTCACTTCCACACTTTAATATTCTGCTTGTTTGTTTTATGTGTTTTCTACGTCGTGAACTTGTTTATTCATTTGCCGATTGTTTGTAATATGTTAACAGCGTAGAAAGTGTCTTCGAAAGTGGATATTCCAAGGTCTGACCTTGCGAAACCGCCGTTTAAGTTTTGGCATTTCAGAACGAATTTGGCGGTTTTTTCTGGATATTTTAGGCTTTCACCCGCTAGTTTAAGGGTTGACGTTCCATAATACACGTGTTCCATGTATGGAGTGGAGCCATGCGGAACAACTGTGAAACCTCCAGACGATTTTTCGCAGGCTCTTACATATCGGATAGTTTCTCTAAGAGATTTGACTGAGTAGCCAAGATTAGCCAGCGAAGCCACAGCGTGATAAGTTGAATTTAAATTTGAATAACCGTGCACTCCAAAACCGCCATCTCTATTCTTAAACTTTAACAGCCAATTTATGATTTTTTCACGGTTGATTTCCACGTTAACCATGTTAACCAGCTCAGTCATCATAAATGTGAGGAGAAATTCCGAAGCAACTTCCACGTAAACATCAACTGTTCCAAAATCGCCTTTAATGTTTGGCAAACTCAAAAGAAAATCTTTAAGGCTACTGTTTTGTTCTTCGCCGCATAATTCTAAAGCTTTAGCCACATAATAATGCGAGTATAGGTTGTCTGGAACAAAATCTCGTAGCCACTTCGCCGTTCTTTCAATTTTTGGAAAGGGAACGCCCAACAAATCCAAAATTGCCAGTCCATAATAAGTGTCTTGTGCGTTTGATTCGGTGCCAAGGCAAAAAGTGTATCCTCCATCCTCGTTTTGGCGGTTCATAACATATTTAACGACGCGTTTAGCCCACGGGAAGTTAGCGAATTGTCTTCCTTCCAAATCAGCGAACCGCCCTACTTGATGCAATCTAACACACGCTCGTTTTTGGATTTGGTAGAAGCTATCAGCCCCTGCCATAGGCGAGAAGCAAGGGCGGTTAAAGGCGAGCTTCATCGCCTTAAAATCTGAAATTGCAATTAAACAGATAAGCATTTCCTTGCAATTGAATGGCAACCCTTTTTATAGCGTCAGCATCAATTATTTTAGTGGTGAACTTTGACTTATGGGGTATTTGGCTGTTTGGAAAGTTTTGGATGAAATGGTTGCCGACTTCAGGAAAAGAGGCGTATCCATCCCAGCGCACGTCACAGCCGACTTAAGGTCTGCAAAAACCTTAATTAACGTTTTGAAGGCTGACCCAAGTTATACAGAAACAAACCAAAAAATTGAGGAATACCTACGCAAAGTGGAATCCCACTTGGTTTCTGAGGGACAGAAACTTTTCGGTGTTGAGTATGTGGAAGAATGGCTTAAAATGTTGGATGAAGCCGCTGGCAAACCGTTTGAGGAGGAGAGGGCGGTGCGTTTTGTTCCCGGCGTTCCTAGAGAGCATCGGTGGATTCGTATTAAACCGTCAGCAACGCTTTCCATTGAAAGTTTAGAAGCGCTGGCAAAGGAATCAAATCTTTCATGTAAAATTCTAGGGGACGGCTACATGCTTGTTTATGGCGAAGATGAAAACATAAAGGATTTTGTCAAGAAAATGGCTATAAAACATGGGTTGAAAGCTGAAAAATAACGCCAAAATGGTGCATAACCGTTAAAACTTGAAGCTGCAACACTTTTATAGAAAAATCCTATAGAATTGTCAGCTAAGGTGGGTTTCGCCTTTCCCGGGAAAGTGAGGACTTAACCCAATGCCCTACATCAAAAAAATCGAGCTTAAAGGCTTCAAATCCTTCGGACCCCAAACAATTAAAATAGATTTAGATAAAGGCTTCACGGCGATAACGGGTCCAAACGGCAGTGGAAAAACAAACATTGTAGATGCGGTTTTGTTCGCCCTAGGTGAGTTAAGCACCAGAAGGCTTCGCGCTGAAAACGCTGCAAAACTGCTTTTTCAAGGTTCTGAAAGGGCTGGGTTGGAAAGGGCGAAAATGGCTAAGGTGACAATCCAATTTGACAATGGTGATGGGCGTATACCAGTTGACACGGCTACCGTTACAATTTCAAGGGAAGTTTACAGAAACGGTCAAAGCGTTTATAGGCTTAATGGCAGAAGAATTTCAAGAGCACACATTTTAGAAATGCTTTCTATGGCGGGCATAAGCTCCACAAGCCAAAACATAATTTTGCAAGGCACAATAACCCGTTTAACAGACATTTCCTCTATAGAACGTAGGAAAATCATTGAGGATTTGGTTGGCATAGCCCAGTACGACGCTGAAAAGGTTGAGGCTGAACAAAAACTGCGAGAGGCAGACCTTTCCATAAGCACAGCCATGGGAAGAATAGACGAAGTGCAAAAGCGTGTTGACGACCTAGAAAGGGAACGCAACGAGCTTTTGAGGCACAATTTCCTTCAAGCCGAGATAAAAAAGTTTGAGGCTGTAAAGCTTTCCCACGACATGGTGCAGATACAAAAGCGAATAAACGAAATTAGCCTACAAGCCGACAAAGTTAAAGGCAGAGTTGAAAAATTAAGGCAGTTACGTGAATTATGCCGTTCAAAAAGAAGGGAAATTGAGGGGCAATGGCGAAAACTAAGTTCAGAAATCGTTGAAGAAGGCGGTTCGCAAGTATTAAGGGTTCAAGTTAAAATAGGCGAGCTAAAATCAAAACTAACGGAATTAACGACAAAAATAACTTCTGGAAAAACAAGTCTTGAAGGTTTAAAACGCATTAGAGAAAACCTTCTCCAACAATATGAATCCATCAGAAAAGAAATCCTTGAAAACCGCCTCAAAATTAGAAAGTTAAGAAGCGAATATGAAGTGCTTTCCAGCCAAATAAGGGCAAAACAAACTGAACATGACGTTTTGGCGGCTGAAACCACTCAGCTTTGGGAAAATCTTGGAGAAAACAGCAAAAAAATCCGTGAAATAGAACAGCAAATCAGCAACTACAACAAAAAACTTGCTTTTTTGAGGGCTGAATACGCCAAAAGCCAGACGGACATCAAAATCCGCACAAGAAGGCTTAACGACTTAAAAAGCCGCAGAGAAAGGTTCACATCAACACTCGGCGAGCTTGAAAAATCTTTTGCGGAGCTTGAAAAGGTGCAGCGGGAACAGAAAACGCAGCTTAAAAATTTGGAGCGAATGTTAGAGCGGAGAATCGCCCAAAAAGAAGCCATAGAAAGGGAAATAGCTGAAGCTGGAAAAATAGCTGATTCAGCTAAAACTGCAGTTATAGAATTTGCCACGCAGAGAGAAATTGCAGAAACCGTGGCTGCAGAAGAAAACGCCCTTAAAAGCATAGAAGAACTCGGCGAGTTAGGCGTTATTCCGGGTGTTTATGGCAGGCTCCGCAACCTAATTAAAATTGACAAACAATATGAAAGGGCTATTGAAGCTGCTGCGGCAGGGTGGCTTGACGCAATTGTTGTGAAAGATTTTGATTCGGCTTTTACATGCACAGAAACGCTGAAGAGGATGAAGCTTGGAAGAATAAAAATAATTCCGCTTCAGGGAGCATTAAGGCCGAAGCCTCTGGAAATTCCAAAAAGGGAAGGTGTTAACGGTACCGCCTCAAACTTTGTTAAATGTGAAGGGCATTATGAACCCGCCGTGAATTTTGTTTTCGGCGACACACTAATAGTTTCAGATGACAAAACCGCTTTCGCCCTGTCAAGCGAAGGCTACCGAACGGTTACGGTTAACGGAGACCTTTACGAGTCAGGCGCATTCGAAGGTGGCTATTACAGAGCGCCAATAGACTTTTCAGCAATTATACCCAGCGAGGCAGCCATTAAAAGCCTAGATGAAGCCGTGAACGCCCTTCAACAACACCTTTCGAGAAGAGGCAGCGACATAACCTCTTTTGAAGAGGAAATTGACAAAACACGTGTTGAAATTGCACGTTTATCTGAGGCTATAACCACCCTTGAAAGGGAAATAACCCGCGTCAAAAGAAGTATTAAAAGAACGAAAGGCAACATTAGGCGAGTGGACAATTACATTGCACGGTTTGAAAGGGAAATTGAAAATGGAAAAGCGCGGATATGGCTAAACAAGGCTGAAAGGGGCGCAATTCAAAGGGAACTGCGGAAGCTTTACAGTGAACTAGCTGTTTTAAAGCGTAAAACAGACCCTTCACATATTCAGGAGATGGAGGTTAAAAGGGAAAAACTCGCTGAGGAAATCATAATTTTGAGGCAGAAGGTCGGCTCGCTTCAAACGGAAATTTCAACGCTTCAATCACAATTTGACAATGTTTTGAGGGTTGGCTACAAAAACGCAAAAATTGAGCTTGCAAAGGTTGAGCAGCAACTGCGAAGGGTTGAAAAAGAAGTTGCCGATGCACTGCAGGAGCGAGAATCGCTTAAGCAAGAATTGGCGGAGCTGGAGAAAAGCCGTGTTGAACTTTCAAAAACGGTTTTTTCTGCAAGAGAAGAAGCCAAAAAGTTCACGTCTCAAATAGATGATATAGACAAGGAAATCCGCAAGTTAGACTCTGAATATGAGCAGGCTGACCGCCTCTTAAACCAGCTTCAACTTAACATTCAAACCTCCATGCTTCAGATTGAACAATACAGAAACCAGCTTAGGCAGTTGGGTTGTGAACAGCCTTTGGACGTGTCACTTCAGCAGGTTGAAGAAGCCGAAACATCAATGAGGATGATGCGGTTAGAACTTGAAAGAATCGGTGCAGTAAACCAGCTTGCCTTGTCGCATTACGCCGAACAAATATCACGCTATAAAGAACTTTCGCTGCGGTTGAACGAGTTGGAAAAGGAAAAGCAAGCCATAGTTCAGTTTATGGAAGAAATCGAAAAGAAGAAACGCAATGTTTTCATGGACGCCTTCGAGAAGATTAACGCAAACCTGCAAAAGTATTTTTCGAAGCTTACTGGCGGCGGAAACGCCGTTTTAAAGCTTGAAAACCCAGATGAGCCGTTTTCTGGCGGTATTGAAATGATAGTTCAGTTTCCCCATAAACCTTCAATAGTTGTGAGTGGAGCAAGCGGCGGCGAACGCTCAGTTGCGGCTGTCGCCTTCCTCTTCACCTTAAAAGAAATTACGCCCACATCCTTCTACATTTTCGATGAGATAGATGCTCACCTTGACGCTTTTCATGTTTCAAAGCTCGCCGACCTTCTTTTAGAGGAGTCGGAAAAAACCCAGTTTATCGTTATCACTTTAAAGCCTGAAATGGTGAACAAAGCACAGAAGGTTTACGGCGTTTACGGGCGAAACGGCGTTTCAAATGTTATTTCCGCAAAGTTTCTGGAGGTGAAAAGTTAAGTGGCTTCCGCCGTTGCCATAAAAAAGCCTTTTTATCTTCGTCCTCCGTGGAACATTCTCTTCGATTTCCACAAGCTTGAAAGGCTTACTCCATGGCGCATCAACATTGCTTATTTGTTAACCACCTTTCTGGAGGAGATGGAGAAGTCTGGACAAGTGGATTTTAGAGCTTCAGGCGTGGCGCTTGATTCTTCAGCCTTCATATACTTGATGAAGTCAAAACTTCTGTTAAAACTTGAGGAGCCGCCCATGCCGAAAACTCCACGGGATTTCCTTCCGCCGCCGCTTTTTCTGCCCCTCAGACACGAGTTAACTTCAACAACAATAAGGCATTTACTTGAAGTTTTAGACGAAGTTTTGAAAAGCGAGAAACTGCTCCATTTTGAAAGGACTGTTGCTGAACCAGTTCTTCCGATGGTTTCGGAAATAATGCCGCAGATAGACTTGTACCTTATGGAAATTGAAGTGCAAATGGAAAAGTTGTATGCTTCTCTTGTGGATATGGTTAGAGGCGGTGGAATAATAGCGTTTTCAACTTTAATAAAAGGGTTGGGACGGTTAGAAGCCATCCGCAATTTTATTTTGCTTTTGTTTTTGGCGCAGGACGGGCGTGTAAGCCTGTGGCAGGAAGAAGAAATCGGGGAAATTTACATAACTGTTGGGGATTTTAACCTTGCAGAAAACGGAAAAACAAACGTTTGATTTAGATGTGAATTTGCAGGGGAAATCAGCTGCGGAGAAAACCCAGCGTGATTTAGCCCTTTTAGAAGCGGCTTTATACGTGGCTGGTCGCCCCTTAAACCTTAACGAGTTATGTTCAGTTTTGAAGACCCGTTCAAAAAATAAGGTTAGAAAACTCATGAAAATGCTTATCGGCGAATACGCTGGCAGAAATACGGCTCTTGAAATTTTGGAGTTAAAAGACGAACGATATGTTTTGCAGTTGAAGGCTGATTTCACGCCTTATGTTAAGAAGTTAGTTAATAGACCGTTGCTTTCTGTTGGTCCTTTGAAAACGCTTTCTTACATAGCCTATAGGCAACCAGTATCGCAGAAAAGAGTTATTGAAACACGTGGACACCATGCGTATGCGCATATTCGGTTGTTGAAGGAGATGGGTTTAATCGCCACAGAAAGAAGCGGACGGTCAACAGTTCTTAGAACCACCGAGTATTTTGCGGATTATTTCGGTTTAAGCCACGACATTGCAACAATGAAAAGAGAGCTAAAACATGTTTTTGAAGATTTTGCTAAACAAGAAAAGTCTGGGCTTCAGCAAAGATAGGTTTATATGTGAAAAACTGGTGTTAATGAAAACACTATAGCTAATAAAAAGGGAAACAGCAGATGTCTGTTTGGCACGGCGACCTGCACAAGAAAAAGCCCTCTGGAGGCAGAAAAAGAGCTTACAGAGGAAAAAGAAAATTTGAAATGGGAAGGTTTCCAACAGAAACCACCCTCGGCGAACCAAAGAGAAAAATTGTCAGGGGAAGGGGCGAAACAACAAAAATTAGGGTTTTAAGCGAAAAATACGCTTGTGTAACAGACCCCAAAAACGGAAAAACAACAAAAGTTGAAATTGCACGTGTTGTTAAAAATCCCGTTAACGTTGACTATGACCGCAGAGGCGTAATAACAAAAGGCGCCATAATCGAAACCCAGCTTGGCTTGGCACGAGTTACCTCCCGCCCAGGACAAGACGGCGTAATAAACGCTGTTTTAATAAGCGAAGAAGAAAAAAGCTAAGAAACCGCACTTCTAATTTTTTGCAGTTGTTTTGCAATTTTTTTAATCATTTTTTCCTTTGCGCTTGTCTTTTTTACGAGAAGCAAACCGGTTTTCAGCCAAGGCGTTTTCGGGTAACCCGCATCCAAAACAACTTCATGTTCTAAGCCAAGTTTTTCCACAGCCTCTTTTATCTCCGAAATTTTTGGGGAAGGCACAGCCAAACTTTTCGGCAAGCGTCTTCCTTCGCCTCTTGTTTTTGTTGAATCGAAATATGCTGGCCAAATAACGATTTTGTCTTGTTTGCGCATTTTCCATTCCTATTTGTGGGCGTAATACGCCGTTAATTTCATATTAACCCTATCTATTCTTGCAAATCCGAAACGTTCAAACTGTATTATGGCGTTTGGCTTTAACTTTTTGCAAGCGCTTTCAGCTATGCCTTCGGCTATTGTTGCGTCTGGCATAACCACTTCACATGGCATGTCCTCGCCAGCCAAAACCCAATGAATGAGTTGCGCCTTAATTTTCCTAGCCTCTTCATAAGATTCGCTGACGAAAACCGCTTCAGCCGAATACGATTTCGCATTTTCAATTTTAACGTTGAACAACTCCATCAAACGGATTACCACACCAATTTTCGACTCGTTCACATCCCTTTTTGAAACCCAAAATGTCGCGTTTGGCTTTACAGTGTACTCCCTAAACCCTTTTTGGGGTTGGTCTGGATGCAACGGAAGCCTAACCGCAAAAACCTTTGGAATACCTTCCACTTTTAGTTCTATTGGGTTTTCCACAAAAAAGTACCTGTCCGCCGAAGCATCCAAAATCTTGCGGTTATACGCATACAAGTTTTCCCAACTTAAAATAACATCTGCAGTTTTAGGTCCAACATCAACAATCAATTTTTTGATGGCTTCAGGCGTTATTCCACGCCTTCTAAGAACCGCAAAAGTCGCAAGGCGAGGGTCATCCCAGCCGCTATACAAGCCTTTACGCATCCCCTCAACAATTTTAGACTTGCTCAACGAAGCTCCAGTTATTTTCAGTCTCCCATAATGTATGGCTTCTGGATATTTCCAACCCAAATATCTATACATGTATTCTTGGCGAGCCATGTTTGTTAAATGCTCTTTTCCACGGATTATGTGAGTCACACCCATCAAATAATCGTCTATTCCACAAGCAAAATTATACAGCGGCCACACGTGATATCTGCTTCCAACTCGTGGATGCGGATATTTTTCAGCATCTATTATTCGAAGCGCTGGCCAATCCCGAACTGCGGGGTTTGGATGGTTCAAATCCGTTTTTATTCTGCAAACAGCTGTGCCCTCTAGGTATTTGCCTTCCAACATGTTTTGCCATCTTGTCAAATGTTCTTCTGGCGGCAGGTTTCGGCATGGACACGGCTTTTTCGCCAATATCGCTTTTCGGAAATCCTCTGGATTGCACGCGCAAATGTAGGCGTTGCCTTCTTTCAACAGTTTTTCTGCATACTCATAGTATATGGGTATTCTGTCGCTTTGGATGTACTCCTCATCGGGTTTACATCCAAGCCACGTTAGGTCTTCCCGTATGCGGTCGTAAAACTCTAAAACTGGCTTTTTCAGTTTCGGGTCTGTATCCTCAAACCGCAAAATAAATTTGCCCTTATACATGCGTGCGTATTCATGGCTTAGGATTATGGCTCTCGCCGAGCCTAAATGGAGAACACAGTCTGGATTAGGCGAAAAACGTGTAACAACCTGCTTATACTTGTCCACGTTCGGCAATGGCGGAAGACGCTTTTCCTCTTCAGCTTTCTCCCTAAAAAGAGCTTCAGGCCATAAGCTTTTAAGCAGGCTTTTCTGTTCATTAATGGAAAGTGCATTCACTTCTTGAATTACGGCGTTTACAAGTGCGGATAACTCCTTAACCTGCGTTTTCAACTCTGGTTTTTCAGCTAAAATTTTTCCGATGACTGGACCTGCTTGCGCTTTGCCATCGTGCCTAACAGCGTTTAACAAGGCAATTTTTCGAATAGTCTCTTTGAATTCGATGTTTTCAAGTGTCAAATGGTTTACGCTCTAAATTTTTCTTTCAATCAAAAATGTTGCAAAGGCATTTAATTTTTCCTTTGCGTCAGAATCTGGTAGAAGGCTTTCAACTTCCCTCCAGCTTTCCTTCACCATTTTTCTAGCCAAATCCTTAGCGTAATTTATTGCGTCATATTTTTCTATGATTTTTATGGCTTCATCTCTTAACTTTTGGTTTGAAGTGTGCATACCCAATATTTTGATAAGCCTTTTTCTGTCTTTGGCGTTTGCCACTTTCAACGTGTGGATTACGATTAGGCTTCTTTTGCCTTCAGTTATGTCTTGTCCACGTCCGCCCTTTTTCTCCGTGAACTCTTCGCTTGTTAAATCTAAAACGTCATCTTGTATTTGAAAGGCTACGCCTATGCTTTCGGCGAAAAGCCCAAGTTTTTCGGTTAATTCTTCGTTTGCATTTGCCAAAACAGCCGCTATTTTGGCGGACATCCTAGCCAAAGTGCCAGTTTTATAAGCGCACATTTGTAGGTAATCCGCCTCTTCCAGTTTGTCTGCGTTTGCCATGCCTTTATGCCACGCAATGTCCATGGCTTGACCAAGGCTTAAACTAATCATTTCCTGCACGTATATCTCATATATTCTGCAAAGCTTCTCCACCGAAATTTTGTTTCTGCCCTTTACTAGTGGAAGAAGCGGAAGGTAATAAAGGGCGTTTCCAACGTTTATGGCTATATCTAAACCATAAAGCTTATACGTGCATGGTTTTCCCCTTCGAAGCTCAGACAGGTCTTCTATGTCATCTATCATTAACGTTCCGTTATGAATTAATTCTGGGATTATGGCGAAATCAACAAAATCGTCAGAGTTTTTGCCTAAAGCCTCAATTATCAGGAGGAAAAGGGCTGGACGCCACCTTTTTCCGCCTCTGTCAAGAAACTCCCAAATCGGCTCTGCAACCGCTCGGTTTAAAGCCTCCAAATTATATGCGTAACGTGGCGGGTTCAACCTAAAAACAACAGCGTCCTCCGTGAATTTTCTTGGAATGTACTTTTCAATTGCTTTATCTATTAAGGCGGCTTTTTTCTCAAGAAACTTTTCTACATCAAAAATGGTTTATTCCTCCCTTCCTCTTCGTGCGTACCTTTCTATGTTGAAGCCTCTCATCTTAAGCCACTCGGCAGTTTTGCCCGTTATCACAAGTGGTTTTTCCAATAAGGCTTTATTGGAGTCTGCTCCCACAAGAAACATTGCATTTTTCAGCTCTTCAATTAAAAGTGTAAGCAGTTCCTTTGTTTCTTTTACGCCTTTAACCGCCTCTTGTAGCACAGGCTGGGAAAGGCTTGTTAGGCTTGCTCCTAAGGCTAAAGCCTTAGCCATTTCCACTCCGCTGCGTATTCCACCTGAAGCAATTACTGGAATTTTCACTGTTTGGGAAACTTCAACGAGGCTTGCGGCTGTGGATATGCCCCAATCCCAAAAAGCATAGCCCAAATGCTGCTGAAAATTGTTTCCATATTTTTTGGCTCGGTAATGTTCAACGGCTGCGAAGCTTGTGCCGCCGGCTCCGCTTATGTCTATGCCCTTCACGCCCATAACCTCCAATTTTTTGGCTTCTTCAGCGGCTATGCCAGCGCCTGTTTCCTTCACAATAATTGGTTTTTCCAATTTCTCTGCGATTTCGCTTATTTTTTCAATTATGCCTTTAAAGTTTGTTTGTCCTTCTGGTTGGATGGCTTCTTGCAGTGGGTTTAAGTGTATTGCCAAAGCGTCTGCGTCAATCATTTCTATGGCTTTTCTAGCCTCTTTTAGGCTGTATCCATGGGTTAGTTGTACTCCGCCGATGTTGGCGATTAGGAAGGCGGTTGGCGCCCTTTTTCTGGCTATTGCAAATGTTTTTTCAAGTTTTTTGTCTTCTATGGCTGCGCGTTGGCTTCCAACACCCATTCCCAATTGTAGTTCTTCAACTGCTTCGGCTATTACAGCGTTGATTTTCGCTGCTTCTGGTGTTCCGCCTGTTATTGCGCCGACAATCAACGGCGCAGCGAATTTATGGTTGAAAACGGTTGTTGACAAATCTATTTTTTGTTTGTCAACTTCGGGCAAAGCCCTATGCACAAAATGGATGTCTTCAAATCCCGTTGTGACTTTTCTGGCTTGAACGTTCTGGTTTAAAGAGATTTTTATGTGTTCAACTTTGCGTCTTTCCGTTTTCCCAGCCAAGCTTACTCCTTCTCTATTAATGTGCCTTCAACACTTTCTCCTTTTAAAACTTTGTAGATATAGTTTGGTTTTGAAGCGTTTACAATAGCGACTGGAATTCCCATTTCTACGGCGGGCAAAAGCTCCATTATTTTGCCGAACATTCCACCCGTAACGTCGCAAGCTGTTGACTTTCCAAAACTATTTTGGAGTTTCTTTAACTCTTTTAGGGTTAAGTGTTTAAACATTTCAGCGTTTTTCTCTGTTTTCGGGTCAGCGTTGTATAAGCCGTCAACGTCAACGCCCATTACAATGCGTTTTGCGTTGAATTTTGCTGCGAGATAAGCCGCAATTTGGTCGCCTGACAATATCGTAAAGCCCAGCTTTGCGTCTAAAACAGCATCGCCGTAAAGCACTGGCAGAAAACCCATTTTTAACAGCAACGTTAACGGAGCGGTTTCGAAACATTTTATTCTGCCGTTTTCCGTTATTATGCATGATGAGGGCGTGACGCTTACGGCTGGAACACCATGCCACACAAGCGCATCCATAAATAAACCGTTTAACACGGTCATAATGTGGTGGGTTTCTGCAAAACCAACTATTTGATTTGTATCTTTCAATCCCTCTTTTATGGCGTATTTTTGGGCGGTGGGATGCCCGAAACTTCCGCCGCCGTGAACAATTATTAGGTTTTGCGTACTTGCCCTTTTAATTTCCTCTGCTAAACGGTTCATTTCCGCCGTGCGAGCTCTAAGCTCTTCGCTTTTGTCGGTAATCACTGAACCGCCAATCTTCAAAATTGTGGGTTTAGGTTCCACGTTCAATTTTTACGCCTTCATCTGTTTTTTTAACTTGGAAAGCCGTTCCACCAGCCCTTTGAACAGCCTCCAAAACCTGTTCAAGCCTTTCATTTTTTGTTAGGGCTATCATGCATCCGCCTCCGCCAGCACCTGTCAATTTTGCACCTAAAGCTCCAGCCTTGCGTGCAGCGTTTATAAGCCACTCTAAAGATTCGTCTGAAACTCCCAAAGCATAAAGCAACGCATGGTTAATATTCATAAGCTCTCCGAGAGTTTCAAGGTCGTTTTCTTTTAGGGCTTCTATAGCCCTTAAAACAATTTCACGAGCCGCCAACGTTATTGGTCCGATTATCTGCGGATGCCTTTCCCTTAACTCTCTTACTTTTTCAACTTGGGCGCGTGTGGGCCTTCCAATGCCCGTATCCCCTATAACAAGCGGCATGTTCATGTTAACCATTAATGGTTTGAATCCAGTGTCCATTTGGAATAGAAGCGCCCCGCCGAATGTTGCGATTGCCGGGTCTATTCCAGATGGAGTGCCATGCACTATTTTTTCAGCTTCGTAGGTTATGCGGAAAATTTCTTCTTTCGACGTTTTCACGTTTAATAGTGTGCTTACTGCTGCTGTCACTGCCGCTGCAACGGCTGCTGATGAGCCGAGTCCAGCGGCAACTGGAACCGTAGAATTAATTTCTATATTTAACCCCGTTTTTTCTCCGTGTTTTTCCAAAACTTTTTCCACAGCCAATTTAACTGGTTCAAACCTTAATTTTGCCTCTCTAACGTCGCCCTGTTCAACTTTTATGTTTCCGTTTTCGTAGTATGCCGCCAAGTTAAGGTTTAATGAGCGCATGTAAATGCGTTTGTCATTGCGGTTTTCCGCTTTTGCATAGGCTCTTTTGTCTATGGCTAAAACTATGGCTGGTTCACCGTAAACGACGAAGTGTTCTCCGAAAAGTATCACTTTCGCAGGGGCTGAGGCAACAACCTCCATTTACACCACTATTTTGTAAGGGAAACGGCGGCGTACCCGACCACGCTTGAGTAGTCGCCAATTATATCTCCGCTTGTTTTATAACATAACACTTTTGCTTTTTTCACTCCTAAAAA
This sequence comes from Bathyarchaeia archaeon, assembly GCA_038848005.1. Taxonomy (GTDB): domain Archaea; phylum Thermoproteota; class Bathyarchaeia; order Bathyarchaeales; family Bathycorpusculaceae; genus JAWCNN01. The sequence goes on from JAWCNZ010000001.1 coordinate 150,536, forward strand.
TTTTGCAGCGACAATCAAAGCGGATATTGGACCGTAACCGCACGCGCTTATTCCATGCGCCTCAACAGTTGAATGAAATTTCTCTTCATCCATTTCTTCAATAGCCTTAAGCGCCAACATATCCTTTTTCGCTGCGTTTTGCTGCGGTTCATAATGCGTCAAATCAGAAGAAGCAATAACAACAGCGTTTTTGTTAGTTACGGCTTCAGCCACGGCTTTTCCAACGTCTTTTGCTGTGGCTAAATCCTGCATTAAAAAGCACACTGGCACAATCGTAAATTTTGAATTGTAAAGGTATTGCAGAAAAGGAAGTTGCACTTCAATTGAATGCTCAAAACGGTGAGCGGAATCGTCAATGTCGGCTATGCGGGATTTTTGCACAATTTTAATGGCTGTTTCACCGTCCACTTCAACATCGCCTAAAGGCGTGCGCCAAACCCCCTCATCCATAACAGCCAAACCGCTGCCATAACCCGTATGATTAGGACCAAAAATAACAACAATGTCGGGTTCGCCATCCAAAGCCAATTCATAATAAGCGTGGGCAGCCACCGGACCAGAATACATGTAACCAGCATGTGGACAAACCAAACCCACAATCTTTCGCTGACCAGCCGCTGCAACCTCTGGAATTTTTCCAGGTCCAAACTTGTGGAGAAAACAGTTTTCTATTTGTTCTTTTAGGGCTTCAGCTGTTCCTTCGTAGAAAGCTCCGGCTTGGCATGGGCGCCGAATTTTCGCCATTAGGTTTCTTCCTCTTCCTTTGAGATTTTCGCTTCAAAATCTTCGATGGTTAATGGTAAATCCTTGTCTTGTGGCAGTTCGCCTCTTTCCCGCAGTATTTGTCTTGCCAAAAGCCAGTAAATAACCGCTAGGGCTCTTCTTCCCTTATTGTTTGTTGGAATAACAAAATCCACGCCTGAAAATTCGTTGTCTGTGCTACATAAAGCCACTACGGGTATTCCTTCTGAGGCTGCTTCTTTAACGGCTTGCGAATCCGCCCTAGGGTCGGAAACTATAAGCACTTCTGGTTCAATACGGTTTGGATACAACGGGTTTGACAAAAGCCCAGGAATGAAACGTCCAATTATGGGCGTTGCCCCGGTCACTTGACAGAATTTGCTAACGGGCTCTTGTGCGTAAAGTCTAGCTGCAGCCGCAGCAATTTTTGACGGTGTAAATCTTGCCAGAAATTTGGCGGCAATCCTTATGCGGTCATCTGTTTTTTTGACGTCTAAAACGAATAAGCCATCCGGCCTAACACGGTATATGAATTGTTCCATGTCTCCTGTTTTCATTCTTGTTCCAATGTGTATTCCAGCAGACAAAAGCGTGTCACGTGGCAACAAAAGTTCTTCTGTAATTGCTGCGGTTTCTTCATCCGCCAACGGTTTATCCTCCCTTAAGGATTGGGATTTCCGCCATTTTGGCTCTTTCTCCAAGGTACTCTTCAATCCTTATTAGCTCGTTAAGTTTTGCTATGCGTGTTCCCTCAACAATTCCAGTTTTTATTATTGGGCATTTAAGGGCAACAGCCAAATGGGCTATGTGCCAATCGCATGTGTCGCCTGAACGATGAGACATTACGGGCGTGTAGCCGTTTCTTTTCGCCAATTCAACGGTTTCCCAAGCATCTGTGAGTGTGCCAATCTGGTTCACTTTGATTATGATGGCGTTGCCTGCACGCATTTTTATTCCACGCTTTAGCCGTTCACTGTTTGTGACGAAAAGGTCGTCGCCGCAGATAAGGCACTTCTTAACCTTTTTTGTTAGTTCTGCAAAGCTTTCATAGTCTTCCTCGTGAAATGGATCTTCAACGTAGGCTAAATGGTACTTTTCAATAAGTTCTTTTATAAATTCCAGCTGTTCGCCTGAATCCCGCTTTTCACCGCTTCTGTAAACGTAAACTTTTTCTTTTTCATCCCATATGGAAGACGCTGCAACGTCAACGCCGAAGCCGCATTCAAAACCCATCTCGTTGCCCACTTCCTCGCATACTTCAGCTAAAACTTCAAAGGCGTCTGAATTGCTTATGTTGGCAATCCACGCTCCTTCGTCGCTTCTTCCGCCGCTGAAAAGCGCATCCTTCTTTTTGAGGATTGTCCCAGCTTTTTTGTGAATTTTTGCGTTTGCGGTTACAGCCTCAAGTAAGGATTCAGCTCCATAAGGAAGTGCTAAAAACTCTTGGATGTCTGGAGCTTTTCCACGGGTGTGTTTTCCACCGCTTATTGTGTTTCCAAGCGGATATGGCAACTCGTTGGCAACATGCCCGCCCAAATATTGAAAAAGCGGTAAACCATAAGAGTTTGCGGCTGCCTCTGCAACGGCTAAGGAAATAGCCAAAGCCGTGTTTCCACCTATCACCCTAAAATCTTTTGAACCGTCAATTTCATGTAATGTTCTGTCGATTTCCTCTTGATAATCAGCGTTTAACCCAATAATTTCTGGAGCTATAACCTCCTCAACCTTTTTCAGCGCTTGGTCCACTCCGCCCTGTGGATAGTAAACCACTTCGGCTTTTCCACGGCTTTCTCCAGCTGGAGCTGAAGCCCTTCCAAAACCAGAAGTTGTTATGACGTCTATTTCTATTGTTTCGTCTCCGCGGGTGTTGAAAACTTTTCTGGCTATTATATCCTCAATTGTGGTTGACATGTTTTCTCCTTTTACGCTTTTTGTCAATATAACCTTGCCTCCTTTCTTTTTTCAGCTTCTTCGTAAAAGCGTAAAACTTCATCAATTATGTCCACATGCGAAAGCAACATGCGCCTGCAACAGTAACGCTTAACGCCTAAACTGTCCAAAACTTCAGCCGCATTTTCTCCAGCCTTAACTCTCCTCGCAAATTCTTCCCACAAATCTCCAATAAGTTTACCGCACGTAAAACATCTTACAGGTATAATCACTTTTTCACCTTCCCCTATCTGTAGCTTTTCTGGTCTCTAGCCCGCGCGCCCGGTCCTCCAAACTTTTTGGTTTCTTTTCTTCTCGGGTCTCCAACAATCATTGTTCTATCATACTCTGCGAAAATTTTGCGTAAATGCGTGCTTTTCGTCCATTTTAATAATGCGTTGGCTATGGCCATTCTTGCGGCTTCTGCCTGTCCCATGTAGCCTCCTCCTGAAACTTTTATGTCTATGTCAAGTTGTTTCCAAATTTCGTCTCCTGCTTGCAGGAGCGGCTCCATAATTTTTCTGCGGGCGATTTCGGGCTCAAAAACTTCTATTGGAGTTTTGTTTATGTGTATTCTTCCAATTCCAGGCTTAACCACCGCTCTTGCAGTGGCTGTTTTCCTTTTTCCACTTACAATCAAAACCTTTTTTGCTGGCATAACCCTTTATTCACCTTTCCATCCTATTTCCTTTGCCAACTCGCCCAGCGTAATGAAGGGACACTTTAGCTTTTCAGCTTGTGCATCCGCTAAGGTTTCGATTTTTTGGTTTTTGAAGGTTTCTGGTACGCCAATAAAAACTTTAAGCCTTTTATATGCTTGTTTGCCTTTTGGTTGTTTGTATGGAAGCATTCCCCTAATTGCCTTTCGCAATATCTTGTCTGGTCGCCTATAATGGAATGGACCTTTCCGCGGATATCCAACTTCTAAAAACTCTTTTGCCTCTCTTATTTTGCTTTCCCTTTTTCCAGAAAGCACGGCTTTTTCAGCGTTTATAATTATTATTTCTTCGCCTTTTAACAACCGCTTGGCGATTGTGCTTGCCATTCTGCCAAGAATAAGCCCATCCGCATCAATAATTGTCGTTTTTTCCTCCATTTTTTCACCCAATTATTTTGACGTTTGAGCCTTTCGGATTCTTTTTAACTAACTCAAAATATGAAAGGCATTTTCCCCTCGCAGCTTTTATTTTCTCCTTTGCCCTTTCAGAAAAAGCGAACGCTGCCACGGTTAATGGATGGTTTATTTCGCCTGCGCCTAAAACCTTGCCTGGAACAGCCACAACATCGTTTCTTTTTGTGTGTCTGTTTAGGCGGCTGAGGTTTACGGCTACTCGTTTTCTGCTGGGTTTCGTTAGGCGTTCAGCTATGTCCCGCCAAATTTCAGCCTTGTTTTCTCTGCCTTGCCTTTTTAAGAAATGAATGAGCTCTATGAGTTGTGGATTTTCCGCTTTAACCTTCTTCACTCTTTTCCACCTTGATTTGGCTTTCAAACCCGCTTAACTGCTTATCTAATATTTTTATGGCTTCCATCAATATTCTTTCTGGTGGAAGCGCATTTGTGGATTCAAGGCTGAATATGAAGGTGTTTTCCTCCCAGCCTACTTCTATTGCTGGTGGATTCTGCGGGCAAGCGTCAACACAGTCTTGGCAGATGATGCAAGCCATCAAATCGCGAACTTCTATTTTATTGCCTTCGGTTTTCGCCAAAACTTTTTTTGGGCATATCTCCACGCATTTTTCACATGCATCACATTTTTCGCTTATCTTTATTTTTGGAAAATACTTGTATGCGCACATGGAAACGGGCTGCCATTTGGCGTGGTTTTTGCCTTTTCCAAGCCTCGCATACGCTTCAAGCCTCAATTTTTGTCCTTTCGCCAATTTTATTATTGGAATTTTGTCGCTTACAGGCACTATTTCTGGATTTTCCGATTTTAACTCGCCAGAATAAACGGTTTTTGTTCCCTCTTTTGCTTCAACATCTAATGTAAGCGTAACTCTGCAGAGGTTGCATCCGAACTCGCTTTTGCATGGACATTCTTCTGGCAGGTTATAACTGTCCAAATTGGTTTTTAATGGGATAAGCCCAAGCCTATGCGCTATTATCTCATCTTGAAAAACGGAAGAATTCTCGAGCATTACAACCTCATCAATAGCCATAACTGGAACTTCAGCAATTATTAGCCTTCGCAGTGCATTCATAAATGAAGTGTCAACTCCCTGAACCAGCAAACGCACGTTTCTCTCGTCTCTTTCAAGCACTTCTACCTTCACATTCAACACTCCATAGGCAGTGCCGTTCAATAGAATATTAGTGCATTATTTCAATTTTTCTCTCAGCAGAAATAAAACCAGATTTTTGTTAGACTCTTCTTCCTCTTCTGCCGCCTGGTATCCGTGTGCCATCATGCGGAATAGGCGTAACCTCTTCGATTCTGCCTATTTGGAATCCCGCTCTTGCTAGGGCTCTTATTGCGGCTTGTGCACCTGGACCAGGCGTTCTCGGTCCGCTGCCGCCTGGCGCTCTGACTTTTATGTGTATGGCTGTTATTCCCTTGTCTTTGGCTATTTCTGCTGCTGCGGATGCTGCTCGCATGGCTGCGTAGGGCGAAGATTCCAGCCTATCCGCCTTCACAAACATTCCGCCGGATGTTCTGGCTATGGTCTCTGCGCCTGAAATGTCTGTTATGTGAACTAACGTGTTGTTGTAGGAGCTGTAAATGTGGACGACGCCCCATTTCTCGGCTTTTTTGCCGCTACTGCTGCTCATTCGCTTTTCTCCTCGCTGGATTTCGTTTCAACCGTAGCCGCAACCATCAATGCTTGGCGAATTGGGTGAGTTTCATTTGCAAGCGGGCTTTTCGGCACATAACCTATTTGGTTTTCCTCCTCTTTTGTCACCATGTAGCCGGGCACCGTAACCCGCCTGTTTCCTATTGCTATATGCCCATGAATTATTAACTGGCGGGCTTGGTGGACTGTTTTGGCTAAACCCTTGCGGAAAACGACTGTTTGTAATCGACGTTCAAGAATATCCTCCACCGTCAAGTCTAATACGTCGTCTAAAACAGCCGTTTCTGGGAGAACTCCAAGCCTTTTCAAGCGGGTTAGGAGTTCCCTCTCCATTTTTCCACGTTGTTCAGCTGGCTTGCCTATAAGCGAGCGGGCTATACCCCTAAATTTTGAAAGCATTGTTTCATGACGCCACAACTCACGCTTGTTTCTTAAGCCGTACTGCCCCAAAAGTTTGAGTTCTTCTTGAAGAATGCTTGTCCGCCATGGAAAACGTGGCGTTGCATACTTTTTTCTCTGTTTTTTCGGGTCGCCCACGCTATTTGCCTCCTCCGCTGCCTCCCGCTTTCTTTGCCGCCTCTTTCTTTTTAACTCCTAAGGCTTTTCCCTTTCTCCCAGTGGTTCTGGTTCTTTGTCCACGCACCTTCAACCCATAAGCGTGGCGGTATCCACGCCAAGACTTTATTTCCTTCATCTGTTCTATATCCATTTTCGTCCTCAAAACAAGGTCTGCACTTATCAAGTGCATGTCCTTTCCAGTTTCCAAATCTTTTCGCCTATTCAAAAGCCAAGCTGGTAAGCCAAACCTTGTCGGTTCCTTAATTATTTCCTCTATTCTTTCAACTTCCGCCTCTGTTAGGAAACCCGCTCTCACGTCGGGGTTTATTCCAGCCTTCTTCAAAATTGCATTTGCAAGGTTTAGGCTTATGCCCTTAATTTTTCTTATGGCGTAAGGCGCTTTTAAAGTGCCATCTACATCAGCATCCACTATCCTTAATATGTGACGGAATTCGCTTGACATCGCTTCTCATCCATTTATGGTTAACTACAACCATAGCCATATTTTATTTAAACCTTACTGGTTCACCTCTTAATAGAGTGGGGACTTACCAGATAAACCCTGCAATACTATGTCATATCATCCAAGAAATATGACATGAATCGTAATATAAGTTAAATCTTTTAAGGAGTAAAGCTATAACAGAAACTAGTAGGTTGAATGTGTAATGGTTAAGAGTGGAGAAGAGGAGAAGATTAAGCGCATCTTAACAGACCCGAAACTGGCGGCTGTAAAAGCCATGCTTGAAAAAGACCATGCCATAGACTGCATTTTCCTGCTTTACCTAAACCGTGGAAAATGGAAAGAAGCCAAGGAGTTCATGCGTGAAAACGGCTTAACCTTAAGCGACGGCACCTTCAGGGCTAGGATGATTGAAATTGAAGATTTAGGCTTAGCCAAAGGCGAACGCATAGACCCCCTAAAGAAGTATTATGTCAAAACAGAGTTCGGCGAGAAAGTGGCTAAGCTTCTGCTGGAATTCTTCGATAAACTTGGCATTTAAGCCTTTAGATAAACTAGCAGAAATAACAGTCGCCGCATATTTTGATAGTTATTTTCATCTTGTAAATTGCGGAAAAGCGTCCCAAACGTGTTTTAACCGTTTTCTTTTCGTCTTCTTCCAACATGTTCCTCTAGGATTTGATCAACTGTTTTGGTTTTCAATTTTGGAAGCACTGATGATTTTTCTATTTCTTTTATATACCAGTCGCGTTCCCTATCGTAATGGATGGCTAGGGCGAATCCAGCTGAGAGTATTGCGAATCCAGTTATTGCCAAAGCAAATCCGAAATGGGCTGGTGATACTTGCATGAGTATATATGGAAAATTAAGCCAGCTCTGCTCTCCAGAGGCAATAATTATCGTAAGCAATCCGCCAACTAGGAGATTTGCGCCCAAAATCATCACTAGAAAAGCTAAGATTTCGTTGTGTGCGTTTTCCTCAGCTTTGCGGTGCATCCAATCCTCAATTAACAACTTACACTCCCTTCTTCAATAAGCACTAATCCTAAAATAGTGTAAGGTTTACGGCTTACAAATAAAGATTGAAAAACCATTAACCAAGCGGCAACCCCTCACATTGTCAAGCAAATAGAAGTGTGGTGGGGCTGCCCGGATTTGAACCGGGGTCTAGAGAGCCCGAGTCTCCAAGCCTGGACCAAGCTAGCCGACAGCCCCATAAGTTGTTGTGTGTTCCCTAACCTTTAAACCCTTATCTTGCTGATAACTTTATTTGCGAGGGGAAGAGGTTTGTCTGTTCCGTATCGTATGCGTGGGGTTAGGATACTTAAGGCGGTTTCTTCGCCTGTTAGACTGCAGATTTTAAATTTGCTTTTTGATAGGGGTGCGCTTTCTTATAGTGATTTGATAGGTGCTTTGAAAATGAATCCTAACAGGGATGCTGGGCGTTTTGCTTATCACTTGAAGTTTTTGTTGAAAGCAAATTTGGTTGAGGCGGATGTGGAAGCCAAAAAGTACTGTTTAACTGAGCTTGGTAAGATGGTTATTGATGTTGTAGACAGTATTGAAAAGAAAGCTTTTAAACCCAAAAGAATGCTTGTACGGACTTCCAGCTTTACTTTGGAGGAGTTTGATGTTAACAAGATAGCAAATTCACTTGTGAAAGAGGCGAAGATGCCCGCTGATTTGGCGAGGAAGGTGGCCAAAGAAGCGGAAAAACGGTTAGTCAAATCGAAAACGAAGTATCTGACAGCTCCGCTTGTGAGGGAAGTGGTAAACGCAATTTTAATCGAGAAAGGCTTAGAGGAATACCGCCACAAACTTGCACGTTTAGGGCTTCCCGTTTACGATGTAGGGGCGCTTATTAACTTGAAAAGTGAGAATCCTCACGAAATGATTTCGGTTCATGAAAAAGTAGGGGAAATGGTTTTGAAGCAATATGTGCTTCTAAACGTTTTTCCACGGGATATCGCAGATGCGCATTTTTCTGGTGCATTGCACATTAATGGGTTGGGTTCATGGATTTTGAAGCCCAGCGAGGTGATGCATGACTTAAGGTTTTTCTTTCAGAACGGCTTAAACTTGGATGGAACAGATGCCTTTAAGCTTTTTTGTCCTCCACCTCAAAATTTGAATTCGGCTTTATCCCTAACCTTCAACGTTCTCTTACATTCCTCTAAAGAAACTGGCGAAATGCAAACACTTGAATATTTCAATGTTTTTCTCGCCCCTTTCGTGAAAGGCTTGGCGCCATCTGAAATAAAAGAGACTTTACGCCAGTTCATTTTCAATTTAAATCAGCATATAAAAGTTTCTTTGGGCTTGGAGCTTAAAATTCCAGATTTTTTGGCGGATAAGCAAGCATTTGGGTTTTCTGGAAAAACGGATGGCAATTATGGAAGCTTTAGCGAGGAAAGCCAACTTTTAGCGATGCTTCTTTTAGATGTATTTGCCGAAGAAAGTATGCGCAAGCCATTGTTTAATCCAAACATCATTTTTAAAATACGTCCAGAAACTTTTGCGGATGAAAAGGCTAAAGAAATTCTTTTGAAGGCTTACCAGCTGGCTTCTGAGCGTGGCATGGTATACTTTGCCAATCTTTTAGAAAAAGAGCGAATGCATTCTGTTTTTTCTGCGTCTGGGTTTAGGCTTAAAGCGAATTTAAGCGGAGACTGGGAAATTGACACATTGCGCACCGGCAACAGGGCGCTTATAACCCTCAACATGCCCAGAATAGCCTATGAATGCGAAGGCGACGAAACAAAATTTTTTCAGACATTGAAGGAGAGGCTTGAACTGGCGACTCGTGCCCTAGAAATTAATTACAGAGCCCTAAAAATGCATGGTAAGAGTTTGCTTCCGTTTTTGATGCACGCTGTCAATGGCGACCAGTATTTTAGGCTTGAAAGTTGTTCTGGCATTGTAAATTTGGTGGGGTTGAAGGAGGCTGTTGAAGCCTTTTATGGCGGAAAAGTCGGCGAAAACGAGAAGGTTTTGGAGTTTGCTTTGGAAATTGCACAGAACATTGTTGAGTATCTGCATAATGTTGGTGGGAAACGTGGAAAACGCTTGTTTACGGCTGTTTTGCCTGATTTTGAGGCTTCTGAGCGGTTAGCCCAGCTGGACATTGAAAGGTTTGGCGTGGCGAAGGTTCGATACTCGGGAACAAGGGAGAAACCGTTTTATTCAAAAATGGGTAAACTAGCCCTTCATAATGGAAAGGTTGATTTGGAATTTTTGAAGTTTGAAAATATAATGCAAGAGCTTTGTTCTGGTGGAAGCCTAACGGTTGTAGAGCTTGGAGAAGCCGATTACAAACCAGAGGAACTTGCCCTCTTAACCAAACAGCTTTTTGAGGATTACAAAATAGCTTTTCTAACTTATGACCGTAAGCTAACTTATTGTGCAAACTGCCGTAAAAGCTGGTTTGGATTTTTGCACAAATGTCCCTCTTGTGGCGTAATAAACACATTAACATACTTCAACATGTTTGCGTTGTAAAATGCTATTTTATGGCGCCTAGTACTAGGGCTAGAAGTGCCATTCTGATAACTACGCCGTTCCAGACTTGCTGGAAATAGCGTGCATGCGGTGTGTTATCAACTTCGGCGGCTATTTCGTCAACCCTTGGAAGCGGATGGAGAATTATCAAGTCTTTTTTGGCTTCTTTTAAAGTTGCCAAATCTATCCTATAAGAGCCTTTCACCTTGGCGTATTCAGCTGGGTCTGGAAACCGTTCTTTCTGTATTCTTGTAACGTATAAAACGTCTATGAGCGGGATTATTTTTTCGAGGCTTGTTTTTTCGGTTACGGGTATTCTCTCCTTTATTGCTTGTAGAACCTCCCGTCGCATTTTTAGGACTTCTGGCGAAACTAAATATAGTTCAACGTTGAACAGGGAAAAGGCATAAGCAAGCGAGTGGACAGTTCTTCCATATCTTAAATCGCCTACCAAGGCTATTTTTAACCCGTCAATTCGCCCCTTTTCCTTAACTATTGTGTATAGGTCCAGCAAAGCCTGTGTGGGATGCTCCTCAGCTCCGCTTCCCCCATTAATTATCGGCACTTTTGCAAATTCTGCGGCAAGCCTCGCTGCGCCTTCCAGCGGATGCCTCACAACAATAACATCCGCATAATTCTCTACTGTGCGCACTGTGTCGGCAAGGTTTTCACCCTTCCTAACTGAGGCGATTTCCGCTTCTGCAAAGCCTATAGTGGAGCCGCCGAGCTTTTGCATTGCCGCTTCAAAGCTTAAACGTGTGCGTGTGCTCGGTTCAAAAAACAATGTTGCAAGAATTTTGCCCTTAAGCATGTCTGAACCTTTTTTGGCTAGGGGTTCCATGGCTTGTGCAATCTTCATTATATAATCAATTTCTTCACGGGAAAAATCCCTAAGCGATATTATGTCTCTGCCTTCAAACTCCAAACTTACACCCAAACAAATCTATGCAACTCATAAATAACTTTTTTACGAGTTAAATTTGACCCCTGAAAGTATTTCATCCGTTTAGCTTGAAGTACATGTTGTCCTATTTCATTTATAATATTAAGTTCATGAATGAACAAAAATTATGGAATAATGCTATAGTGTGTAAGTATTGCCCAAATTAAAGCGATTAGCGTTATAATTGCGCCAACTTTTTCCCAGTTTATCTTATTATGTCCATTGGAACGTTGATTCTTTCTGTATCCACTGAAATACGGATCAATATAGAGAGGCAGTATAATAGATGAGAACCCCCAATCCATATAAGGTAGGATCGTGATTAAGGGTTCCAATAGCTGAGAAAATTAGGGAACTTAACATAAAAATACTAAAAGACTTTTTGTTGGAGGTTGAAACGGGATCTTTCGGCGAATACCATGGTTATCATAGTAGATGTATAAATATGTTAACAATGTTAACAAGAATGTTAATAGAAAAGGGAATATAATGTGCGAGATCCAATTAACGTTCATGTAATATATATGGGATTTCTCTTGCGGGTTGATTATAAAAAGCTGGAACCCGCCATAAAATATCATAAAAAGTGTAATAACCATAGCCGTAAACGTTGTTCTCTTCATTGATAGAACTAATGAGTTACCGTATCTTTTAAAAGCATTTTTGCGGTGGGTATTTTGTGTTCTAGGCAATTTTTTATAAAGTGGGGAATAATACCTCTTTGATGGGTTTCGCATGAGTGAGAAGACTCTGCATGTTTCTAAGATTAAGGATGGCACCGTTATAGACCACATCACCGGCGGTCACGCTTTGGACGTTGTTAAAATTTTGGGGATAACTGGACGTGAAAAGGGAATAGTCACTATCGCCATGAATGTGCCTAGCAAACGCTTCAAAATAAAGGACATAGTTAAAATTGAAGGTAGAGAGTTGAACCCCCAAGAAGTGCATAAAATTGCTTTGTTGGCTCCTCACGCCACAATTAACATCATTCGGGATTATAATGTTGTTGAGAAACAGCGTGTTCAACTGCCAAAGGTTGTCGAGGGCATTGTTAAATGTGTTAATCCTGCTTGTATAAGTAATAGTAACGAACCTGTGCAGGCTAAATTTTATGTTGAAAGTGAAGACCCATTGTTGTTGAGGTGTCATTATTGTGGGTATATTATCGAAAAGAGGGATTTGCTTCAGCAGTTCTAGAATGGTTTATTCGGTTTTTTAGATAATGCTTATATCGTAATAATTCGTATTTTCAAAGTAGATATGTCATAAAAAATACATATCGTACACGTGTAGAACACAAATACACAAAAAGGGGCGAAAAATGTTCGAAACACTCGAAATCCTTGTGTTCACGTCATGGACGCTCCTAATCAGCTACGCAACATGGTACTTCACATCAGCAAAACACTACGCTCCGCTAACCAAAAACGAAGCAGAAATCCTATGGAAAATCCACAAACAAAACGGAAACTGCAATGGCAAAAAATGGCAAGCAATAACACGCCATGGCAAAATGATAGGGTTCAAATGCGAATGCGGATACAAACACACACAAAAACGCCCAATAATAGCCAACACACCAGCACCCACACATCCACAAACCACCATACTCGAATAAAGAGTCTCCCTAACCCTACCCCCAATGTTTAAAATAAAATGAAAATTGCAGATTTTGAAGTTCGGGACACACGCTTTCAGATTCCTCCAAATGTCGTCGTCAGAAAACCCGCAAAAAACAACATTTAAACCACCCAAGCGTTGTTGTTATTTTTACCCTAAAAACAACAACATTTACACGGGAGAAGCGCCGCCGGTAGGACTTGAACCTACGACCGACTGGTTAACAGCCAGCCGCTCTACCGAACTGAGCTACGGCGGCACATGGTGTTTTGAGTTTTCCCGTGATATTTAAATTTTAGTTATTTTTATGTTTTTATTCCAGATTTTTCAGCTTTATACCTTATCGTAGCTACAAAAATTCTGTAAAGGGTTTGCAAAAATTTTGCGTACCATTTTCCTGCGAATGCCAAGTCAATTAGGCTGTTTATCCAGTAAAAGTCGTGTTTTAGGCATTTGATTAGAATTTCCCTGTGAAGCCTATTCATCTCTGTTTCTTTGAACCAATCTTCGCTTTTTAGTTTGCCCATTGGAACAAAAAATAACGGTACTATTAAGCTTCTAATTTTTTTCAAGTCATCCAGTAATTCGATGGTTTTGATTAAGTCTTCTTCTGTTTCCTCTGGAACGCCTACTATTAATGTGCAAGCTGGAATAAGCCTATAATCATGCATTAAACCCATGCCAGTGCGGACGATTTCCGGCCATTCTTCAGCTTTGAATGGATGTGCTTTTGCTGGCATAATTTTTTTGGCAAGTTCCGCCGAGCCTGTTTCAATGCCGACTTCTGCGCCCCACCATGGTTGTTTTTGTTGTATGATTTGGGAGAGTTCAGCGAAAAGCTTTGGTTTGGCGGCTACAGCCGCAAGGGAGCAGTGACTCCACCCTATGCTCCCACATCTCTTCAAAACCAGTTCATGAAGCTTCAAAAGTTTTTCACCGTTTGGCAAAGTGTTCTTGGAGCCGTACAGCATAACATCTTCTGCATGTAAACAAGCTAGGTTCATGCCTGCCCTAGTGTTAATGGCGATTTCCTGCAGTATCTTCTCGTATGGATACCACCGCAGAGGCCTTAGCGTTACACTGCAAAATTCGCAACCTCGACAGCATCCGCGTCCAATTTCCACCAAACCATTAATGGAAGGATTTACTATGTTTGGTATCTCCTCCAAGCTGGGTATCTCTTTAACGTCAACTTCATAGTATTTGGGGAGGCTTTCGCCGTTGAGTGCAGCGTGGAAAATTTTTCCAACAACTTTTTCGGCTTCTCCGTCGATTATGCAGTCTATTCCATACTTTTCAACAAACTTTGGTCTGTAACGGAATTGCCAAACGCCTGGACCGCCGACAATGATTTTTAATCCATGTTTTTTGGCTTGTCTTATTTCTCGACTGCCCAGCAAAGCGCGAAATTTTTGCGCTAGAAAAGGCTCTTTTTTAAGTATTGAAGCGAAGGTGCTTGAGGCTGGTCCTAAACCAAACGGGTCCATGACATGTATGCCTAAAACCTTTGCTTGGTTAATGTATTTCTTGAGGTGGGTCGGCGCAACAGTTAGCACATCAAAGCCTTCGCTTAAAAGTTGAGCCTCAATCTTTCTCAGTCCATAGGGCGCCGCTTTTGGTATGCCATTTTCAGTTTTAATCGGCGGGAAAAAAAGCCATTGGTAAAGCCAGTCTGGAATAACATTTGGCGGAGCGCATGTGCCGAAACCTACGAATTCATTGTGATGGTATTCACTCATTAACGTTCGGTCAGCCGTCAACAGCACTTTTCCGCTTGATTTCCCATGCAAATGTATGCTTCCTATGCTTCCTTCAAATATTTATTTCTAAAACATTTAGATTTTGATATATACGATTTCACTTAAAATTTGCGGTGTACACAACCCTTACCATAAACTATGAAGAATTTTCTCTTTTTTCAACCAAACCCGTAAGAATTTCTCTGAGTGGCTTGCTAAATATCTCACGCGCTCTTTTTAGGAGATTCTCCCCATTGCTTGTTAGAGAGTAACATTTTATCTTGCGCTTGCCTTTCCCAATCCAATTTGAAACTGCAAACCCATCCCTTTCCAACTTGTGGAGGAAGGGATAAACTATGCTCGGCTTTAGTTTGCGTCCAGTCAACTTCTTAAACTCAAGAATAAGCTCATATCCATGTCTGGGCTTCCGTGACAAAAGCCAAAGTATAATTGGCTTTTCAAGACTGCGCAGAAACGCATCATAAGCGTTAACCATTTATTATCCCATGATTAAGGTTTATATTTCGGTATATTAATTTTCGGATTTCATTTTATATTTAAGCCATAAATAATGGTGTAGGCTGTTTAATTTAGAATTAAAATGGAAGAAATGTTATGGAAAAGTTGGAGAAAGACCTAGTCAAAGCTGTCGTGAGAGGTTTTAGAAGAATAATTATCCTTTGGTTGATAAGCCAAAAGCCAATGTCTGGGTATGGCATAGTTAAAGAGTTGGAAAGGCTTACTAATCAAAAGTACACTTCAGGTGTGGTTTACCCCATACTTTATGAGTTGGAAGAAAAACGGCTAATTGTTGGAAAGTGGATGCGGAAGGGCAGAAGACAAATAAAATACTATTCAACAACAAAGAAAGGCACGGAATTTTTAGATTTTACAAGGGAATTGTTTGAAATGCCCGTGAAAGAAATTCTGAAGGATTTTATTGCATTGTAACCGCTGTTTTCTTAGAAAGATGTATATGGCTGATTTTACAATTAGTTTGAAAACGTCATGAGAGTGTAATGTGTGTTGAAGAAAATGTTGGAGTTTAGGTGGCATGGCAGGGGCGGTCAAGGAGCATGGACCGCAAGCGAACTTTTGGCACGAGCAGCCATCCACGAGGGAAAATGTGTTCAGTCCTTTCCGGAGTTTGGACCCGAAAGGATGGGTGCACCAGTAACCGCCTTCACAAGGGTAAGCGCTGAGCCGATAAAGTTGCATTGTTCAGTTTACAATCCAGATGTTGTGGCTGTTCTTGACCCAACATTGTTGAAGGCTGTTTCGGTTGCTGAAGGACTAAACGAGCATGGAACAATAATAGTAAACTCAAAGAATGGTCCAGCTGAAATTAGGGAAATCCTTAAAACCGACATGGGCAAAGTTTGGACTGTTCCAGCCACGGAAATTGCAATAAAAACTTTGGGGATGCCAATAACAAACACAGCTATGCTTGGCGCTGTAGCACGCGTAACCGGAATAGTCAAGTTGGAAAGTCTAGAAACTGTTGTTAAAGAACGTTTCAAGCCAGGTGTGGCTGAGAAAAACTTTGCAGTTATTAAAGAGGCTTATGAGGAGGTTAAACCAGAATGACACGTGAAGAGAAGGGATGGCGAGAAATAGCGCCAGCTGGCGTATGCCCAAAATCCAGCCTTGAATTTTTAACTGGAGATTGGAAAACCTACATGCCCGTTAGAGACCCAGCGAAGTGCACACGGTGTCTTTTGTGTGTGCTTTTCTGTCCAGACGGTGCAATACGCTGGAAACCCGAGAAGGGCGACATAGAATTCAACCTAAACTTTTGTAAGGGCTGTGGAATCTGCGCCAACGAGTGTCCAACAAAAGCGATTGAAATGAAACTTGAGGGTGTATAGAAATGAAAAGTGTTGTTAAACAAGAGGTTTTAGCCTTAAATGGCGACGAGGCTGTTGCCTACGCTGTAAAACAGTCAGACGTGGATATTGTGGCTGCGTATCCCATAACTCCCCAAACAATAATTGTTGAAAGGTTCAGCGAGTATGTGGCGAATGGCGAGGTTGAAACCGCTTTTGTATGCACGGAATCTGAACATAGCGCTTTGACGGCTTGTCTTACGGCTTCTCTTGTGGGTGCAAGAGCCTTCACGGCAAGCGCTTCTGCTGGTTTGGCGCTTATGCATGAAATGCTTTTTGTAACTTCTGGATGCCGTGCGCCTGTGGTTATGGCAATAGCAAACCGCGCCTTATCTGCGCCTTTAAACATTCACTGTGACCATTCCGACGCTATGGTGGAACGTGACAGCGGTTGGATACAAATTTACGTTGAAAACGCACAGGAAGCTTACGACTCAATAATCCAAGCCTTTAGGATAGCTGAAAACCCAAAGGTGTTGTTGCCAGTCATTGTAGGTTTGGACGGTTTCACTTTAAGTCACACCCTAGAAAACGTGCAGGTGCTTCCAGACGATGTTGTCAAAAAGTTTGTTGGAACCCGCAGTTTCCCACTTGTATTAAACCATGAAGGGAAAAAGGTTCCCTTTAGGCTTGACCCAGAAAATCCAATCACTGTAGGGCCTATAGCATTGCCAAACTACTATTTCGAGTTTAAGCGCCAACAAGAAGAAGCTATGCGGGAGGCTGTGGGAGTTATTCGGCAGGTGCACGATGAATATGCGGCTATAAGCCAGAGAAGCTACGGCGACGGGTTGCTTGACCGTTACTGGCTTGAAGATGCTGAAATAGCCATAATCTGTTTGGGTTCGACTGCTGGAACCGTTAAGGCGGTTGTGGACGAGCTTAGAATGGAAGGCGTAAAGGCTGGGCTGTTGCGAATCCGCACTTTTAGACCGTTTCCATTTGAGGATATTGCCAAAACGCTTGGGAAAGTTAAGGCTGTAGCTGTCATGGACAGAAGCATAAGCTTTGGGGGACAAGGCGGACCAGTTTTCCACGAAATCCGCCACGCACTTTACGATGCTCCAACTCATCCGCACGTGGTAAACTACATTTACGGTTTAGGCGGAAGAGACACAAACCCCACCCAAATACGCCGTATCTACGAAGACTTGCAAAAGATTCTTCAAACGGGACATGTGGAAAACATGATAAACTATGTTGGGTTAAGGGAGTGAAAAGCATGAGTGAAAAAATGTTTTCTGAATGGAAATTCACGGCGAAAGACATAGCTGAAAAACCAGACTTGTTCTTGTCGGGGCATAGGGCATGCGCAGGCTGTGGACCCGCAACCGTTTTGAGGCTTATCATGAAAGCCACTAGAGGACCAACAATAGTGACAACAGCTACGGGCTGCATGGAAGTTGTTTCATCAATTTATCCGTACACTTCTTGGGCTGTTCCATGGGTTCACACAGCCTTCGAAAATGCAGCGGCAAACGCTTCTGGAATAGAAGTCGCTATCAAAATAATGAGGAAAAAGGGAAGAATCCCATATGGGCAAGTGGACGTTATTGCGTTTGCCGGAGACGGAGGCACATACGACATAGGCATCCAAGCACTTTCAGGCGCTGTTGAACGTGGACACGACTTTCTCTTTGTGCTTTATGATAATGAGGCTTATATGAATACTGGCATCCAAAGAAGCGGAGGCACACCTTTCGGCGCAGCGACAACAACTTCGCCTGCTGGCACAGTCATGCCTGGCAAGTTGGAGCCTAAAAAGCCCATAGCAGACATTATGGTGGCGCATGAAATCCCCTATGTGGCAACCGCTTCGCCTTACTACTGGCGAGACCTAATTGAAAAGGTGAGAAGAGGTTTAGAAGTGAATGGACCAGCCTTTCTGCATGTTTTTGCGCCTTGCCCACGTGGATGGCGAAGCGACCCAGCCAAAACAATAGAGCTTTCACGTTTAGCGGTTGAAACATGCATATTTCCACTGTGGGAAGCAGCAAACGGCGAGTATAGGCTTTCAGTGCCAAGCAAAGTTTACGCTTTAGCTCCACAAAAGAAAAAGCCAGTAAAAGAATATTTGGCAGTGCAGGGACGTTTTAGACATTTGTTCACGCCAAAATTCGAGAAAATAGTGGACGAAATACAACGAATAACAGACATGCGATGGCAACGCCTACTCAAAAAATGCGGAATGTAACCCCCATCTTTCGATTGGCGCACTCATTAAATCCTTACATCCAAACTAGAGCGACTGAAAAAAGAAATATAGTCTCTTTTACTTTTTTATTCTCATGGACAATCCAAAAGTTGAGAAAATCTATCC
>JAWCNZ010000002.1:0-138913 GCA_038848005.1 Bathyarchaeia archaeon
TTCCAACTGTATATATAGTTAGTGCCAACTATTACGGGTTTCCCTCGAAGGCTATTGTTGATTGGGCCTGGCAAAACGATATAAGCGGCAGCCGCACTGGCGGCAATCGTCCACCTAACGAATGCGACTGGATGCCCCTATCCATCGAATACTTGGTTCTTGCGATGCTTTTTACCTTGATAGTGTGGCTACAATATGGAACAAACGGATTAAAGAACCTTTCAATCTCGCCAGTTTTCATGGCTCTTATCGGAACCATTTACTTAATAGATAACTTCTATAAAAATGCACAGTTCACACCATTCCAAATTTTTGTTCCAACAACAGCGACCCTTGCAGAAAACATCTTAAAAATTATGGGATACCAAACCGATATGGTCTTCACAAACGATCCGGGAATCGGACCCGCACCGCAATTAAAAGTTTCAAACGCAGGTAAGAGCGCCAAGGCCTATATAGCATGGCCATGTTCCGGCGTTGACAGCCTCATAATATACTTTGCCACGTCTTTTTTGTTTATAAAAAATAGCGGCGTCACATCATGGAAAAAGGGAATTGTGTACTTTACAATCGGCGCGGTGGTAACCTATCTTATTAACATTCTTAGAATTGTTACAATTTTCATAATAGGAATGAATTATGGTGACAACTCTCCTCAATTCAATCAGTTCCATAGTTACTATGGCGCTTTATATGCAATTGCGTGGATCGTCATGTATCCACTAATAATAATGGAAGTTCAAGCATTGTGGAGATACATTAGCAAACCAAAAACCGCAATTAGGGACTTTACCCAGTAATACCATACATAATATAAGCATGTTTTTGCCAAGTTTTGAAACCGCTAATGAACCCTTTAAGTGTGTTCAGAAACAGCGTAGGTTCAATTTTTACTTTAACTCCAGATTTCAAAATATAATCTCTTGGTGGCATAAACAGGTGATACAGAAATATTGGAAAACTAAACTTGGATTGGGCGTAGAAATTTTTTAAGTAAAAGTAAACATTGTTTCGGATATACCAGTATGACCAAGCGCCGCCTGCTTGTTTACCCTTGAACTTATGCCATACTAACGCTTTTGGGTTATACAATATTTTATATCCAAGTTTCCGTATGCGAATGCACATGTCAGTGTCGTCTCTGTAACCAGTCCCCGCATAGTTTTCGTCAAATCCCTTCAATCTCAAAAGCAATTCTCGCCTAAAGGACATATTGCACCCAAGAAGCGAATCAACTTCCAACAAACTTTGCGAAGGAACGTCAAAGTTTCCTATAACCAGTCCATTACTGTAAACCTTTCCAACATCACACTTGCTTATCTTTAAATAAAGCTTGGCGGATTTTCCATAAGGAATTACTCGTCCTCCAACTCCACCGACACTTTTATCCACATATGATTCAATAATCTGATTAAGCCATTCTTTGTGAACAACAACATCATCATCTAAAAAAGCCACAACATCCCCGTTTGCCATCGAAATGCCAAGATTTCGGGCATACGGGAGATTTCGTTTACTGGTGGAAACAAATTTTATATGGAAAGAATCCCTCAACGTTTTAGTTCCATCTGTTGAATTACTATCCACAACAATCACTTCGTAAGGCTTAGTTTTCAAACTAAAAATTGAGGATAGGCATTCCCTTAAATCCTTAAAGCGGTTGTAAGTAGCAACAACTATTGACACCTTAACACCCAAAACACGTCACCTAGGCTCCAGCCAATGAAGATAATGCGAAGGAATTTCCTCAAAACTGTTACTTTCAGGAAGGCACCACATAACGCTAAACCACGCAGCTTCCGTAAACTCCATGTAAACGATTTGAATCGTGTGAATACCTTGGCGCAAGAAAATTTCAGTTGTATTTTGCGCAGCATCCTTAAAAGGACTTAAAAGGAGCTCACCGTCGACAACCAGAGAAATATAATCATCAGCCAACACCCTAAATTTATACACTCCAGAAGATGGAATATAGAGACTACAATTGATGAACGCACTAAAATAGTCTTTATTAATTAACGCAAACGGAGATTTGGAACCGAAATTTAAGCATGTATTCAGAAAGGGTGAAGAAACATCTGGTGAAATTTTCGAATAAAGAAACATAGGTTGAATTTCTACTATGTCAGCTTCCCATGGTGGCTTCCATACCAAACGCACAAACGGAAAATCGCAATAATCCTCTTTTATGTACTCAACTTTAATTGAATGAAAACCTCTCGCTAACCACAGCTCATAATAACCAATTGAAGTATTACTGGATAAAACTTGCATGTTGTTCAAGTAAAATTTGGCAGGACCTATGCTTTCTAAAAGAAATAAATAATTTCCAGCTACTGGAGCATACAATTGTCCTTCAAACATTAAAGCAAAAGATTTCATGTTCCATGTTTGAGGGATTATTTCCGAAAAATTGTAAATGGAGACAGTGACATTTTCATAATCAGCTTCGCCGTTAAATGAAACATTAGCGAAAAGTTTTACCGTAACTCCTTGATTGTAGAATTCAGCGAAAATCCCATTATTAATCAGATAAGTTATTTCTCCTGTATAGTTTCTTTTTAGAAGCCATAAACCATCAGAAGCATACTGAACACCAAAACCGCCATTTTTCGTTAAATTGTAAATGAGGCTTGCAAAAGATTCGTCATACCAAAACGACATAACATCTACAAGAATATAATCAAATGTGAATTCGGATGTGAGGTTCCGCGCAATTTTCCCTCCAACATAAGCATATGATCTTCTACTTAAATGAGGAAAAAGGTCATTCTGTGTCAAAACAGAAGCATTTGAAGGAATAAGGCTTATGAATTCCCTTGTAATATGTTTGTGTTCGGAAATGGAAGGAATATTTACGCGGATACCCAAAATTGTAACATATGATATTACAATGATAGAGATAAAAAATAAGATAGATAAGGCTTTCCAAGGCTGTTTTATTGCCATTCCTTTAAAAGCAACATCAATTTTTTCAATAAAACTAATGCGATGTTTTAGAATGGAGAAACGCTTGAAGCCATAAACCGCAGATATAAATATGAATGGAACAACGAAACCGACATATTGATATCCAACTGGAACATAATAAGGTGGGTAGTTGGATAAAAAGGCAACTAAAAACCATGGAAACCCTATCATAAGCGATGGTAAATCTAGAAATGACAAGAAAGCCACTGGCGCAAACAAACCAAAAATATAGATGGTTTTTTGATCAACTGGCGTAATAATAGCCTCCAAAGTTTTAATGGGATTGGTTAAAACGTTAAAGATAAAGCCTGAAATGTCATGAACGGGATCTCCAAAATTTTTCCAGTTTGGATGCGGAGGGGCGGAGGGATTTATACTTAAAATTATTTTCTTTGCAATTAGAAACCAAACAATTCCAAGGATTGCTGTTATAAGGGAAAAACATATGCTTTTATTAAATAAGAATCCTTTAAAATTAAAGTTTCTAACAAGTTGAAAGATTTTTCTTCTATTTATCCAGAGCCCGTAAAGACCGAAGAAGGTTACTATCAAAGAAACAAATTCGATAACCATTAATGATAAGATGATGAAGAGGAAATACTTGCCCCATTCTTCTTTCTTAAAGTAGTAGAAAGCAGAGAAAAAAAGGAAGGGTAAAAATGCTTGTACATGAAAATCGAACAAAGCCATCCCATGAATTGGAGGATAAGCCAAATATATTAAATCGAAAATCAACGCTCGTTTATGACTGTGCGTTTCATAGAAAGCAAGCTTGTATAGGGGAACCGCCCCCAAAGCTAAAAAGAAAGTTTGTAAAACTAACAGCGTCTCGGTTGTTTGGAAAATTGCGTAAGCTGGCATCACCAAAAAAAGAATAGGTGAAAAATGTATACCAAAAAAGTTACATGAAGGGTTAATTGCAATTTCAGGGGTGTACCAAAGAAGCCTCCCGTTTACAGTTGACCATATAGTTTGTTCATAAATACCCAAGTCCCAAGCAGTAGACATGAAAGCATAATGTTTTAGTATGGCAAAATAGGAAAGGATTAGAGTGTATAATAGGATGGATATGTATAGAATAGCGGTTGGATTGCGCCTTAAGTAAGCCAAAGCATAATGACCCATTGGATTTTCCCTTTTTAACCATTTAACATGAATAAGATTTAAAAGTTTATTAAAGGAATCAAGAGGGATGAAACCAAATGCCAAACAATGAGGATATTATATTTATATGTGACCCCTTAATCAGCGAATATGGTCCACTTCGACCTGCAATATTAATTGCAAAGAAAGTTAAGGAAAAAGGCAGAAAAGCGACAGTTATTTCCACAGTCATTTCTGTAAAAATACAAGAAAAATTAAACTCGTTAGGAATTCAAACAGTTAACCTTCAAAGGAAACCATTTTTGAAGAAAAACGAATCGATAGTATGGTTGGAAGAATGGGTTAGGGAAGCTATATTTTCTGCAAATTCAAGAGGAATTGAAAATTTTGATGGAGTGATACTTAATTTTTCGAACACTATATGTTTGCCAGCGCATGTTTGGTATGTTCAAGGCCCACCAACCGTTACTTTAGATAATATGAAAAAACACCTTCCATTACATTACAAGCTGATTAACTTGACACTTTTACCTTTTTTAAAGATTTTTGATAAAAGATTCATCAGAAAAACCGCAAATTGCTCTAAGAAAGTCGTAGCAAATTCAAAATATACGGCTTCAACTTATCATAAGTTTGGTTTGCAAGTTCAAGATGTGATTTATCCACCAGTGGATTGCGAAAAATTCAAACCGAAAACCGCCAAACCTTCTGAAGATTTCGTATTAACCTACTTTGGCAAGGAAACTATTTTCGAATTAATTAAGCAAGTTTTAGATTGTGGAATAAAAGTCAAGGCTTTCGGCGGCAAACTTTCAATGATTCCTAAAAAGATTCAAGAACATCCCAACCTTTCTTTTCTGGGAAGAGTGGATGATGAAACATTGATAGACTTATACTCTAACGCTTTTTTCACCCTTTATCCTTTCGCAGATGAACCATTTGGGTATATCCCAATCGAAAGTTTGGCTTGCGGAACACCTGTGTTAACTTTTAACAAGCAAGGTCCAAAAGAAACGATAGTGAATGGAGAAACGGGTTGGCTTGCAAATGACAATTATGAATTCTTAAAGATTGCATTTCAAATTTGGAAAAAAGGTTATCCTAAAACTTTTAGGAAAAATTGCAGGCAAGCAGTTTTAAGGTTTGATGTGAACAGAATCGTGAAAGACTGGATAAAATTGTTAGAAGTGTCAAAAGGGAAATTTTAATATCGCTTTAAATAGAATATATGAAACGAATTGCTTCACTTCGTTAAATGAAAGTTTGGATTTTCCCTTTTTCCTATTTGCAAAGGTTATTGGAAGTTCTTTTATCTTAAAATTTCGTATACGTGCTTGTCTTATTGTTTCAATCTGTATTTCGTATGTTTGACTATGCAGTTCTCCTATAATGCTTCGAATTAAACTTAGTGAGTAACAACGCAGTCCGCTTGTGTAGTCGCTTATTTTCTCTCCGATAATTAACGATGCGATGAAGTTTGCACTCTTACTTATTACAAGACGCATTGCACTCCAATTTAGAATACAGCCTCCTTTGCAATATCTACTCCCTATCACAAGAGAATGCCCTTGTCTTAGATTTGATATTAAACGCGGAATGTCCTTTGGGTTGTGTGAGTAGTCAGCGTCCATTGTGATTATATATTTTGGTGGATTTGGCAATGACATAAATATTTTGAAACCATCTGTGATGGCTGTTCCAAGACCCATTTTTTTAGGTCTGGTGAAAAGTAAAATGTTGTTATACTTTTTTTGAAGATTTCTTACAATTTCTGCCGTTCCATCAATGCTAGAATCATCTATAACCAGTATGGAAGCATCCAAGTTTAAGGATTCGATCTCATGAATAAGCTTTCCAATGTTTTGCGCTTCGCAATAAGTTGGAAGAATTATTCCCACTTGGGTATTTAATTCAAGGTTTCCCTCAACTCGATTAAAATTCATTTTTGCCGTCACCTTGTAAATATTTCCTTCAGTTATTCACTACACATATATAAAAGCTACTACTTTTCGCTATTACTTTCAGAGGCATAATTTGAACTCTTTATCTTCCTTCGATAGTAGGCTAATGGGTGACGTATGTTTTGGCATAGCACGTCAGGGTTTATGCATACACTGTGGGTTTTCAGCGTGTCGCATCTTGGCGGCATATAGCGTGTTCTTGAACCTCTTTCCCCTGCGATGTGTTCTACTTGGTAGCGGGTCATTCTCTCGTTATAATCGGAGAAATTTTTGAAAAGTTCAATTAGGTTTTCTGACGGCATTCCAACGTTTATTAGGAAGGATGTCAATGTGAATCGACCTATATGCGATATGTGGTGACCTGATGAAATTGCTCGGTATAGAGTTTTTATACAAGGCGGAAAGGCAGTTTGCACAACTTTTTTGGGGAAGCCTTCCATTTCGGTTTTCCCTATTTTTTCTGTTGACAAAATTTTTATTTTTTCTGCCTTCTCCATTATTTCAGGTGGAAATTTCGGTGATTCTTTTATTTCCAGCCTTTTTTCAATATATCTCCGAACTTCTTCGCTTAGTAATCTTGCGGTTTCATTTCTTGTTAGGTAAACATCTCCGCTCAGCAGTAGACGGTTGGCGAGTTTCCATTTTTTCTCGCGTAGCTGTGTTGTGTTTTTAAGGTAATCTGTGAAGTGTAGTTTGAATTCGTAAGGAACATTGACGTCATTGTTTACTGCAATTTTCCATCCGAAGTTTTGTGCAATGGCTAATATTCTTTCTTTGGGTTCGAGTTTCATGTCGTTGTATGCTTGTTTTGCTTCGGCTAAGGCGTATCTTTTCTTGATGAAAGAGTTTTCAGTCGCAACTGCCAGCATTATTGCGACTGGAAAGGACAAGATTTCGATTTCTTCATTTTGCAGTTTTCTGCTAACTAATGCATATAATATTGCCTCTTCAACCCGTTCTTCAGCACGTTCCAGAATCAATGCAAATTCGGGTTTTGTTAAATCTTCAATTTTTAAATCTAGTTTTTTAACGTATTCTATGGTTCCTTTAAGGAAGGGATATTTCGCCAAGTCATGTCTGGTGAATTTTGCTGTTGCAATTTGCATTAGGTTTTTCATGTTATTCTGTCTCGATTCTCGGCGCCAAGTAAAATGTGAGTTTGCCCTCTTTTGTTTGTTGGAAATCCAATTTTATCGGCATGTCTGTTGAAAATTCCAATGTCGCTATTTCGGATGTTGCGGATGCCTCCTTTATAATTTCAGAGAGATAGCTCAAGCTGAAAGTTGCTTTTGAAGGTTCTTTAGCTTCTAAGTCTAGGACTGCGTCACTTCCTCTCTGAAGCGTTATTGTTGCGCCCATAAGGTCGCCCGTTGCGTTAAAAACTAGTTTTTCATTGTCTGCTTCGATTCGAACGTGGTCGCTTACAAGCCGTGCGTCTTCAATTGCTTGGCTTAAACCCTCAGTGGTGACCTTAGCTTTGACATTAAAAGTTATTTTTGGTGTTGGAACTTCCTCTTCCGAAACCTCAAGCGTTGGCATTGTAAAATTCCTTACATATTTGCCGGTTATTTTCACTTGTAATCGACCAGTTTTCTCATCGAGTAAAAGCTCGATAGCCTCGTCTTTACCCGCTCTTCTAAGCAGTTTTAAAAGTTCACTTATGTTTATACACATTTTTGTCGGTTCTGTGGCGGTGTACTCTTCAAAAACTGTTTTTGGCCATTCGAAATCAACCATGGCAACACGTGAGGGGTCCATTGCACGTAGTTTTAAGCCGTCGGGTTCTATTTTGAATGTTGCTTCGTCGACTAGGATAGAAATGGCTGTAGCCATGTCCCTCAGAAGTTTGGTGTCTGCCATTTTGATTTTGAACATAACCGAATCTCCCTTTTAAATGGATATATCTAGTGTTAATAAGACTTTTAAATATTAATTTTGGGTTTTGGTGTTTAGCTGTATTCTCTGAAGGTGTATCCACATTTTGTGCAACGTAGAAACTGTGTTGAGGATTCGTCTGCGCCTCTTGTTTGCACTTGCCAGACATAGGCTAGGTTGTTTCCACATTTGGGGCATTCCACTCTCACTGTTGGTAGTGTTCGAAGTTTCTGTTCTTCTTTGCCTATTACCGCCACAAGCTCTTGCGGTTTACGCTGTATAACCTTTGCAACTTTCGGTTCAACTTTTCCGTTTACTTCCTTCTTTTTATAACCACATTTTGGACAAACAAGCGCAACTGAGGATTCCTTGCTAGTTTTCAGTTTTTTGGGCGTAAGACGTGAACCGCATTTTGGGCAAAATTCCATAGCTTTTTACTCCGCTGTCCGTGTTTTCCCTTACACTTGTCCCTTTTAAACCTTTTCTTGCAACAATAAAGATTATGGCTAAGTAATGCTTATCCCAGAAGCGATGAGATGGGCTACACGCAATGCTTCGGGAATGTTGCTTCTAGTGGATGTTAACTGCAAAATTTTTTCAGCATCCTCTTTGAGAATTCCATGGGTTTGCATGTAAATTTTTTCACTTTTTTTCCAAGTGTATGTTTCAAATATTTCTCCAGCATTTACAATGGATTTCCAGCGTTCTTCACTTTTCGGCAAATTTTTTAGGGCTTCACGGATTTCGGCAAAGTCGGGTTTTTCCCTTGTTACCGCTATGACTGGAAGTTTTGTTTTAGAACTTAACTCTTTAATGTCAACTACGTTGAAGCCTGCGAAGGTTATTCCGTTAAGCATTATAACTCGCAGTTGTTTGTGATGTGGCGATTTGATTATCATGGAAGCTATTTTATCTGTGGCATCCAACCCGTCCACCATAACTTTAGTGTGCATTACACCGTCAAGCCAATATCCGCCTCTAAAAACAACTCCGACAACTGGCACAAGCTTTTTAGAACGTGGAACGAATACGCCGTCATCCACTCCCAAAATACGAATTTCAGGTTTAATTACACGAAATTTTTTGACACTCAAAACTATTCCCAACCAACATGCAAAGTATAGAAAAGAAACATTATAAATTTGACCGTTAACATGTCGAGTCTACAAACCACTTTTATAGCAAAGCATAATAGCAATATAAAATGTGGTTCAGCTTGAAGAAGACTGAAAAATTTTCCTTCATAAGAACATGCAAAAACCTACAAGAAGTTTTAATGAACCACGAATTAGCGTCGCTTGGAGACGCATATATAAACTTTGTTTATTCACTAGCCCTATCAAGCAGAAAGGGCAAACCGGCTGGAGTGAAAGTTAAAGGGAAAGCGCTTGCTGAAGCCCTTAGAAAAGCTGGGTTGAGAGAGTATTTGCCATCAAGAATGAGTAGCCACATGCTAGCGGATGCATCAGAAGCCCTAATGGTTTACGCTTGGCTCTGCAATTACATCACATTGGAAGAAAGCATTAAAACTTTGGAAAAAAATGAAGACCTTGTTGAAGCTTTAACACAGTTGTTAATAACAATAAAAAACAGAATTATGCTTTCTTGAGGGCTTTTTCAAGTTCCTTTCTGAGACTCTCATTTATTTCACGAGATTTCTTAATAGCTCTTAGCAAGGCTTCTTGTGGTCTCGACTTGCCCTTAGTGCGGACATAAATCAGAGAGATTGAGCCCAAAGGGTGCGGTATGTCGTAGCCAGCCAAATCCACACGTTCATCCTCTAAAAGCCTTTTTTGCAGCAAATTACAAAGCGTATGTCCAATTCCTTCCACTTCCAGTTTAAGCTCATTTGAAGTTTCCTTTAATGTCCTAACCCTCACCTATTTCACCCTCCCTTTTTCACATCACAACATTTCCTTTCCATAATCTAGGCTAATCCTACGCTTTTCAATTTTTCCACACCTAAAGCAACACAAGGCATTTCTTTTCAGCTCCAATGTGTAGCCACACTGCGAACAAAAAGCATAAACAACACCTAAACCCTTATCCGCCGTGGACAAATGAAAAACCCTGTTCTTTTCACTTATCACCTTAGCCTTAAGGATGTCTCCAGGCTTGCAAACATCAAACATTGACTCAACAAATTTTTGCTGCACACTCGAAATGTGAAGGACACCCGAGAAAAACCCGGAAAGATTTTTATTGCCAACTTTAAATATGCGTACAACAGCATTTTCGCTTTGAACATTTAAAACTTGTCCAAGCACTACGCTGCCAACTTTTGGAACGCTTGCTCCGTGAACTAATGGATAAACTGAAACACGTTTATTTAAAAAGTCAAGTAAGGCGCGACCAACAACTTTAGAATAGATAACTCCCTCTTTGACGTATGTTCCAGCGTCTGGAACAAACTCTTCAATTACGCCTAAACGTTCGCCGGGTAGCACGAATTTGCCGCTTTCCCTTTCAGCCAAACCAATATGCCCTCTCTATGATTTTGCATTATTCAGCAAGCCCTTTCAAACATTTCCGCCACATCTTATTTATCCCTTTCTATAACGTACAAATCAACAACAAACTCATGTTTCATTTTTGTGTGAAAGCGGAACATGTGCGGGATAGTCATCACCATGGCGTAAACAGCCCTAATTTTTCCACTATGCCCTTCTACAAACCTTTTTAAAAATGGGGATGGAGTAACGGGCATAACACTGTTTTTCCTCGCCTTCAACTTTTTAATAAACGCTTTACCTTTATGGGGGCTTTTATGAAGCGAATAAACGCTATTGCCTACCTCCAAAGCTTTTTCAATAAATTTTCTGTCAGCCCCACGCCTTTGCACACCAAACGGCGGATTCTGCAAAACAGTGTCAAATCGCCCGTGAACAGCGTCTAAGTCAGCGGCAATCCACTGCGTCTTCTCTTTCAAGTTTGCCTTTAAAGAATTTTCAAAAGCCGTTTTTACAGCTTTTTTGTCTATGTCAACGCCTACAACCTGTTTTGCGCCTAGGAAAGCTGCTCCAAGGGCAAGCCTTCCAGTGCCGCATCCCAGATCCAAAACCGTTTTGTCGATGATGTCATCGTAGGTGTAAGCTGCCAAATAAAGCATTGTCGCTGCAACATCAGCGGGAATTGTGTACTGTTCAAGGTTTGGTTTAGGTGTTAAGTGCGGTGTACTCTGTGACAGAAACATTTCCAATTCTAGTTTTCGAACCAACCTTTTCTGCATAAATCTTCCCAAGACAATTCGCCAACAACCACCAAAGCCTCATTAACCGTTAGTACGGGCTTTTTAAATTTTGAGGGTTCATCCAAAGAAATTCTTTGACAGGCAGTGTTCACAAACGCTTCCACCGTGGGAAACTCCATAAGCACTTCTGGAGTAACCTCCTTTACAGCTAAAAGACAAACCTTTCTACCTCTATCCTCAAGTTTCCGCTTAATCTTCAACGCCTCTTCCAGCTTCCGCTGTCCATGCTTCAAACCAACCAAAACAGCGAATTTTTTGGCTTTTTCCGCTTCCTGTATTATTGCCCAATGTTGCTTGAGGATTTTGTCGGCTTCTTCATTAACAGAGCACACCGTTCCTTCATAGGGGTCAGCCACTATCGTTGGCTTCGCCGTTGAAAGCGCAACGCCCACAGCGTGGAACCGTCCGCCTCCGATGAACAGGAAAGCATCAACTTCTTTGGCTATTGATTTGGCATTGCTGTAATCACAGCCGATAACTTGTCCAGCATAGCTTAATCGTCCAGCATCGCCTATCATAACTGTTTTTCCAGCGCGGAGCAGAATTTCCCTAGCAACATCAAGCGTCTGCACATGCTGGACTGTTGTGGTTAAACCTATTTTACGCCATTTTTCCAGCGCTGGCAAGGCTTTTTCGACAACGCCGTCCACGTTTATGGTTGCCCTTGCTTCAACATAAACTGTTGGAATCCGCTCATACTTCAACATTTTAGAATGCCCATAATGGATTATTAAGTCAGCGCCCACGGTTTCGGCTTCCACCGACGCCAAGTCACATGCGCCATAACATGGGTCTGCAGAAATTATGGGTAAAGCACCGAGTTTTTCGATTGTTTTAGCTAAATATGGCGCATAAAGTTTCAAACCCTCTGGCAGCTGGATTAAGATACGTTTAGCATCTAGTTTAAGTATTTCTTGTTTGACTCTTTCCTCTTCAAAGTCAAACTGCTTCATTAATGCCCGCTCAAAATGAAAGTAAAAGGGAAAAGACGGGGCTATTTATTCTTCCCACTTAGGCGTCCATTCCCAATCTTCTCTTCGCTTTTTGTTTAAACGCAAAAGCCCCTCTCTCTGCTCTGCAAGTTTTTCAAGAATTATTTTTTGCTCTATGCTTGCAACAAGCTTTCGAGTTGCAACCACAGCGTCGTTGTTTACGGATATGCTGTCAATTCCACACCTCACGAGGAACTCTGCAAAGTCGGGTAGGTTTGAAGGGCCTTCTCCGCAGATTGATACTGTGGCGCCGTTTTCGTGTGCTACTTTGATTAGATGGGCAATTATTCTTTTTACTGCTGGGTCTCTTTCGTCGAAGTATCCCATTTGTCCTAGGCGTTCAGAGTCCCTATCAATCATTAATATGCCCTGTGTCATGTCGTTTGAGCCTATGGAAAAGCCGTCGCAGAGCTTTGAAAACTCGTCGGCAAGTATGGCGATTGAAGGCGTTTCAGCCATAAACCACACTTTAAAGTCCTTTGACCTTTCCAAGCCTTCTTCACGCATAATCTCCAAAACTTTTTTGGTTTCCCACACCGTGCGCACAACTGGAAGCATAACCCAAACGTTTTTGAGACCCCATTCCTCACGGCACTTCACTATTGCTTTACATTCAAGTCTGAACGCTTTTTCATACCAGTGGCTTATGTATCGGCTGCATCCTCTCCACCCAAGCATGGGATTAGCCTCAACAATCTCATATTTTTCGCCGCCTTTCAGCTCTCGGTACTCATTTGTTTTGAAATCGCTGAAACGCACGACAACGGGACGTGGCTGTATAGCCCTTGCAACAGTTGCAATTCCTTCCGCCAGTTTATCCACGAACTTCTGCGATTGCCCAGTTTCAATGAGATATAACGGATGTTCGCCTATGTAGCTAGCTAAGATGAATTCTATGCGCATTAGCCCTATACCGTCAAAGGGCAAGTCCTTGTACTCCTCGATTTTCTCCGGAACGCCCAAGTTCATGTAAATTTTTGTAGCGGTTACAGGCGCATACTCGGAAACCCCTCCAGCAACAACATGCACAGTGGATGGAACGCCAACCGCTGCTGGCTGGGGCTGCTCCATCAACGAGGGAAGCATCCCCTCGTAAACAACGCCGCTTTTGGCATCAACGGTATATTCTTTGCCGGTAACCATCACTTTTGAGGCTACTTCTGTTCCGACAACGCATGGAATGCCAAGTTCACGGCTTACAATGGCTGCATGACACGTTACGCCGCCTTTGTCGGTGACTATGGCGCTTGCAAGCTTCATAAACGGCACATAATCGGGGTTCGTCATGTCTGTAACGAGAATGTCGCCTTTCTGCATAACCTTTGCAGCTTCTTGCGGGTTCATTACAACTTTTGCCTTGCCAAAACCTAAACCCCTTTTGCCAGCGGCTATTCCCTTCACAACAACCTTTAACGCTTCAGTGGGCTTAGCGGCTTCAGCTTCCATTTTCGGCGCTTCCGCCATTTTCATGCTCCAAACAGTTTCAGGTCTCGCCTGCACTATGAAAATGTTGTTTGGGAAAGGCAAGTCGCTGTCAATAGCCCATTCTATATCCTGCGCTTTTCCATAATGCTGCTCAATGCGTTTGGCTAACTCCGCCAACTTGAGAATTTCCTCGTCGGTTATGCACGGCTGCTCTTGTTTTTCAGCTGGCACTTCCACATGCACTGTTTTGCCAGTGTTTGGGTCACGGATATACTGCACTTTTTTCTTGGCTATGTGCCTATCAACTATTTTCATGAAGTTTTTGTCAACAATAAAATCGTCTGGCGTTACAGCTCCAGAAACCACAGCTTCGCCTAAACCGTAATTGCCCTCAATAACTATTTGGTTTGGGTCGCCCGTAACTGGGTTTATCGTAAACATGACGCCCGCAGCTCTGGAATTAACCATTTTTTGGACGCCAACGCTTATGAAGACTCTTTCGTGGGCAAACCCTTTTTCTGTTCGATAAAATATTGCGCGCGGCGTGAAAAGACTTGACCAACACTTAACGGTTTTCTCAAGTAATTCATTTACGCCCTTAACGTTCAAGTAGGTTTCTTGTTGTCCAGCAAAAGAAGCGTCTGGAAGGTCTTCGGCAGTGGCGCTTGACCTTACAGCCACAAAAACGTCAGCTACGCCTAACCTGCGGCAAAGCTCTTCATAAGCCGACCTTATGGCATTTTCAATTTCTTTAGGCATGGGCGTCGCTTCTATTAATTCACGGATTTTTTTGGAGGCTATCGCATACTGCGCCGGGTCGCTTGGGTTTGTCACAGTTTCCCGTATAATCTCATAAATTTTGGAGGCTATTCCAGTTTCTTCGATGAATTTTTTGTAGGAGTAGGCGGTTATGGCAAAACCAGGCGGAACGGGTATGCCCGCATTTGTCATTTCGCCCAAGTTTGCGTTTTTGCCTCCAACGGATGGAATGTCTGTTTTCCTTAAATTTTCAAACCAAATAACCAATTCTTTTCGCATTTCACTCAACTGTTTTCACCTCTTCAACAGGAAGTTTTTCAATTACTATTCTACATGGAATTGGAAGCTTAGCGCTTCCACGTTTTAAAGCTTCCTTTGCAACTTCAACACCGTCGGCGTTCACGTTTACTGTGGCGATTGTTTGGTTAGGTTCTATGCGTGCCGCTGTTCCAATTGGTTTTCCAAAAGACCTTCGCATACCATCTTGAAGGCGGTCTGCATGTGCGCCAAAAATCATTTTGTTCTCTCTGAGGATGATATGCGGATAGGGATGAATATGCAGGCGATAATTGTTTGCAAGCTTTCCCATTAAAACACGGTTAATCGCTACACGCGCCGCTTCCAGAGCGTTGTGGCGAATTTGAGCTTTTTCTAAGGCTATAAGTTTAGCTTCATATTCAAATTTCGCTTTGGTATCACCCATAGTGAATTTTGTTATTTTCGGCTGTGGAAAACCCTTAACGAATTCCCTTCTGGTGTAAGGTTGTCCCTTAACAGCTCTGTAATTGCGTGCACGCACTTCAAACCCTCCTTTTTGCATACCATAACTGTCATATTTAAACGCTTTGTTAACCAAATGTCCTCATTTTTGAAAATTTGCGCCGACGACACTTAAACCAAATTTCACGGCTGCAACCGTTTATTTTTGAACCATGTTTTGGAGAGTTCATCATAGTTTGGAAAAACTTGCTTCAAAATTGGCACATACATTTGCACTTCCTCATCCGTAAGATATTGAAATTGAAATTCACCCATGTAGGGAGACGGTTCACCCTCCCGTGTCAAGAATTCTATATGCATGAATGGGTCTCCACGTTTGATGGTGATGGGGCAACGGTCATTGCTTAGGTTTACAAGCTCCAAGGCTAATCTTCCAACAAAACCGCTGTGAACCTTAGCGGCATTCAAAAAAGACAAACCCATACGCCCATAACGGCTTTTGGCTGTCAAATGCGCAACATAACTCGGCGGAGTAAAAACAATTTCATATGTTATTAGGTTTTTATGTTCCAAATAATGAAGCGTCGTTTCCTCCTTAACCGTCAAAATGTAACCATCTCCATCCAGCAAATTATAATCGTAAGGATATATACACTTGTACTTTTCAATAAGCTCCTTCAGTTTATCCTTACCCAACACGCACATTTGCCATGCCCTCCACGTTTTCTAGCAATAATGGAAAAGAAAGACTTCATGTTATATAGTTTTTCAACACGTTTGTGCATGTCAATTGCTACAAGCTTCAATAAGCATTATTGTTTCGAAAAATGGCAAAGCACGCTTTGCAATAACGCTTGCCTTTAAACCTTTCTCCTTAAATTTCTTCAGAGTTTCATCAATTCCAGACAATGTTGACTGCATCAAAAGGATGCGCCCATTCCGCTTTAGATGTTTCGGTGCTTCGCATATGAAACGGTCAATAACTTTTCTGCCTGTGGCTCCGCCAGCCCATGCACGCTCAAGCCAACAATTGCCTTCATGTTCCACGGGTAAATAGGGAGCGTTAAAAAGGATTAAATCGAAGTTTACTGTTGGTTTTAGCGGCGAGAAAAGGTCACCTTGCACAAAAAACATTTTGTCGGCAACATGGTTTAATTTGGCGTTTTCCTTTGCACATCGAACAGCGTAGGGGCTTATGTCAACCGCAACAACTTTAGACGCTTTTTCAGCGGCGATAATGCCCAATATTCCACAGCCAGCACCCATGTCAATAACAAAATCGCCCGCTTTAACCTGCAAGTTCTCGGCGAAAAGAAATGAATCCTCAGCTGGTTCGTAAACATTTTTTAAAACATGAAATACGTAATCTGCAAAAAACACTTTTTTAATCGGCGAGGGCATTAGCCAACACTCCGAAATCCTCTGGAGGCAATTCTCTGACACGCTTATTGTAAAAGGGTAAATTCTCAATTTTTTTAACAGCCTCTTTAACTTTTATGAGCGGCAAAACGGCGCTTTTCACCTTCCTGTTGCGACTTGTAAAAAGCGCTTGTGTTAAACGCCTAAAAAAGGCTTCATTTTTCAATGTGAAGGGCGGCGGCTTTTTGGGTTTTAACCTTACAATAACAGAATCAACCTTTGGTTGTGGATAGAACATCCACCGTGGCACATCATCCAAAATTTCAACTTCCAAACAATAATATGCAACAACCGTTAGCCAACTATAATCTTCGCTTCCAACAGAAGCCAAAAGGCGACGGGCAAACTCTTTCTGGAAAACTAAAACTGCACATTCAAACTGTTTGTTACACAACCACAAAAGCAAAGGCGAAGAAATGTTGTAGGGCGGAACTGAAACAACCTTGTTAAACTGTGGAAGTTCCGCTTTAAGTATGTCGCCACAGACAACTTTCACGTTGGGAAAATCTCTAACCTGCACTTTTAAAACGTTAACAAGCCGCGCATCGGATTCCACGGCTAAAACGCTTTTACATTTGCCAGCCAAAAAACACGTTAAAAAGCCGAGTCCAGCGCCGATGTCCAACACTACATCCGCTGAGTTAAGCGAACCGTAAGCGGCTAAAAGCTGAAAAATTGAAGAATTAACCAAGAAGTGTTGCCCTAAACTTTTCTTCGGAAAAATTCGATGCTTTCGAAGAAGAAACTTCGTTGCCTCTAATAGGCTTATCGCATCCACATCACTGCGCCCTCGTGAAAAGGCGATATTTGCTCTCGCCAGCCAACTCCTCCAAAATCCTCTTCGTAATCAACTTGACAGGGTTAGGCAACTCAGTTCGCTTCTGCAAATCCTCAAAACTTTCAAAAGGCTTCCGCTCACGCTCATTTATGACTTGCCACATATACTTTTTGCCAATTCCAGGAATAAGCTCTAAGGCGTGCATCCGCGGCGTCACGGCTCGCGCTGTATTAAAGAAGTTAATAAACCACTCTTCACGATTCAACACTATTCTGCTAATCACCGAGGGCAGTTCCATCCTCGCCGCAGCAGTTAACTCATCATAGCCAATCCGCCCAATGATATACGTGATTTCCTCACGGGATTCCTTCCCAACATAAACACGGTCGTAAGGTTTAAGCATAACGCCTTCTTTGACGAGAGCTTCCAGAAGCGTGAAAAACTCTTCGCCGACCAACTGCACTAGGGCGCCCGCTCGGTAACCAGCCCTACCAGACGGGCGCACCCCAGGTCTGCCATGCGGCAAGAAATCTAGCACATAAGCGTACTCTTCGTACCGTTTCTCCATGACATCCGCCTATATTTTGTCGTTTTCTGCTTAAAAATATTGGCAAATTTTCTATTTCAGTTTTCGATTCTCATTCAAAAGGTTAACTATGGCTTCAAGCTTTGAAGTTTCGATAATTTTGCGACCGCCAGCCAGAAAAACCCTTAATTCTTCAACGGTTTTTGGCATACAATTAACTATTGAAACAGCCTCCTCTTCATCCAAGCCGAACTCTCCCACGAGTTTTTCCACCAACTGTCTAGCCGCTGAAGCATCCACTTTAGAAAATTTAGCTGCGTAATCAAGCGTGCGCCTCTGAAATTGGTCCAGATTTTCTTCACCCATAGACTCCAATATTTCTTTAACTTCTGGAAGCGTAAGCCTTTTTTCTGTTGTATCCTTGCTGGACATTCCTAATCACTCTTGTAGGGCTCTAAATGTTCGGGTCTAACAATTATTTCTTTGGTAGCGTTTCCTTGGGTGACGCTTACGATGTAGCTTCGTCCGCGTTTGGCAATTATTTTGCCAACTTTTCCGTGATAACGCTTGTGGGGCATCCCCTTGTGTACGCTTGGGTCTATTAGGACAACAACGGAGTTGCCAGGCGCATACTCATGCAATAGCTTGCTTACTCGTATTTTGCCTCTTTCTCTGGGATTCTTTTTTAAGAGCCGCCGCGTCCTAGTGCGGTATCCTTTTGATTTCTTCATTTTCTGTCCTTCCTCAATCTCTCATAAACACCTTTAAAACATCAAGTTTCAGAGGCTTAGCTTTGTTTTTAAGAATTTCCGAGACGCTCGGCGTTGTTCTTCCCCCATCTCCACTCACCAATTCCTTAACATATAATCCTCCTTGACAACGTATTCTCAACTCAGCCTCTTTAGGTGATAATTTCTTTGCTTTAACCTTATATATGTACTTTTCTCGTGTAAGGTCTGCGCGCCTATGCAAAACACGGAGAGGCGTTCGCTGTTTAACTGTAGCGTTTGTCAATTTCTCCTCTAAAAGGCGCATGTCCTCATCTGAAATTTCGTTTTCAAACTCCACTGTTACGCGGTATTCCTTTTGCACATGCTCCGCCTTCTTCAATTTTCTAACAACAGCTTTATCAGCGAAACGCAACATTGAAACTTCAACTTTACCTTTTGCATAAGCGTTTATATCCTCTTCCAGTTTTTCAAGGTTTAAAAAGCGTTTTTTCGGCTTTGAAATTTCAATGACGAAGGGTCTGCCTTCGCCGAGCATGCGAGCGTCAACGTCCTCCCTTCCAGAAGCATGAAAAGACGCTTTTGCTCCTCCAGTTTCGTCTAAAAAGGGCTTGGCAATCAACTCTTCAACGGATTCTGGATACATTTTTCCAGTCCAACCGCATTTTTCGCATCCCCTTCCACGACAGTTTGCGCATAACCATTTTGATTGGGATATGCCTCTCACAAGTTTTTTGTAGCGACCAGCAATGTAAAGCGGGTTTATTTGAAGCTTTACTTCTTCAAGGATTGGGTTGACAAGCAAAACCACATCGGGTTTACGGTAATCCACAGTTTTTCCGCTATAATCAGCAATTTTTTTCCCAAGAAGCCTTCCAAACTCGTTCCGCATGTTTTCGCCGTAGCCCACATCAAACTCAGCCTTAAACTCGTCTTCACGCTCCTCAACCGCCACGGGTAATTCTATCCCAACCAAAAAACTGCTGTATTCGCAACCCTCAAGCTTTTTCAACGCCGCTTTTGCCATGGCATCTATTTTTTCAAATTTGTTTTCGCATAAAAAACATGCTGCGGGGAAACTCGGAACGTGTTTTTTCATTTTTTGCAGTATTTCCTTCGCTGTTTCAGAGAAACCGTTCGCCGCCAGAATTTTTAGGTTTTTGACGCCTTCCTTATTTTTTGAAAGGGCTAAAGCGTGGGCTTCAAGCGTTAAAGCTAATTTTATGGTTTTCCCCCTCTCGTCATTTTCCATTTCATGCCCAAGCAGGGCAAATTGCCTTCCCAAACAATGGTTGCATAAGGGATATTTTTCAAGCATGCTCAATGCTTTTTCTAAAATGTTCATGGTACAATCCTTCATTTTTTCCGCAGAATCACTTAAAATCAAAGGGCAACTCTTTCCCAAAGAAAGGCAACTTCTTTTTTCTACGCAAGGTTTTCAACATTCGGCGCATCATCACATACTGTTTGAGGAGTTCTTTAACGTCTTTTTCGCTTGTGCCTGAACCCCTTGCCACACGCTTTATCCGAGAAGCATTAAACTTTTTCGGGTTTTCCCTTTCTTCAGGCGTCATAGACTGAATGATAACACGCCACTTTTCCAAACGGTCTTCAGCTAAATCCATCATGTCTTCAGGTATGTTATACGACATGCCGGGAAGCATCCTCAAAAGTTTTCTGAAGGGGCCCATTCCCTTCATGGCTTCAAACTGTTCATACATATCCGTCAAAGTGAATTTGCCACTTAGTATAGCCTTAACCTTTTTCTCTGGAACTTTTATTTCGGCTTCGCGAACCTTTTCCAAAAGGGTTTCTAAGTCGCCCATGCCTAGAAGCCTACCGACAAAACGTGATGGAACAAAAGGTTCTATATCCTCTATTTTTTCGCCTGTGCTGATGAATTTTATGGGTGCGCCTGTGGCGGCAACTGCTGAAAGGGCGCCTCCGCCTCTGGCTGAACCGTCAAGCTTCGTCACGAGAATTGAGCCTATAGGCGTGGCTTCGTTGAAAGCTTTGGCTTGAACCATTGCTTGCTGACCAATTGTTCCGTCAATGACAAGCATAACCTCGTCTGGCTTAATTTTTTCTTCAAGCATTTTCATTTCTTTAATTAACTCTTGCTCTTCTTTGTGGCGGCCAGCAGTGTCGACAATTATCACTTCCTTGTCGCTGAACTGCCTCAAACCATTAAGCACAATTTTAACAGGGTCTTTAGCGTTTGGCTCGCCATATAACGGCACGTTTATTCTGTTGGCTAACTGTTGAAGCTGGGCATAAGCGCCTGGGCGGTATGTGTCTGCACATATCAAAGCTGTTTTTAAACCTCTCTTGTGGAAGTGGCTGGCAAGTTTGGCGGCGGCTGTGGTTTTTCCAGAACCTTGTATGCCGACAAGCATCAGCGTATACCTTTTTCCAGGCTCAATTTTTATTGGGACAGGCTTATCGCCTAAAAACCGTGTTAACTCCTCATAAACAACCTTTATTACGTGTTCACGCCGTGAAATGCCAGGGGGAATTTGCTCTTTTAAGGCTCGGTCTTCTATCCGTTTTGAAATGTCAAGCACAAGCTTGACGTTTACGTCTGCTTGGAGCAAAGCCCGTTGGATGTCACGCACAAGCTCTTTAACAGCAGCCTCGTCCACAATGGAGGCTCGGAAAATCTTTTTTAACGCATCATAAAGCGTGGAGCCCAAACGTTCTAAAGCCATAACGCCTCTCCAAATTTTAAAATTGGTTGCACATTTAAATAGTATTCCACAAACTTTTTACATTACACAATTTAAAAAGATACCGAGGGCGCCTTATGGATGACATAAAAATTATAGAGAAAAAGGAAATTCCATCCGGCTGCACGATGCTTTTTGGTTTTCCAGACGTGGGATTAGTCGGCGTTATAGCAGCCTCCCACCTAATCTCGGAGGTTAACGGTTTAGAGGAAGTGGCATATGTTGATTCTAGGCTTTTACCGCCACTCATAGTTTTGCATGAGGGGTTGCCGCATTCACCAATAAGGATTTTTGGAAACCACAACATTCTTTTGGCTGTTTCTGAAACGGCGATACCAGCGGACATTATCTATCCAATAATGTACGCTCTAATTGATTGGGGAAAAAACAAAAATGTTAAAATGATGATTTCATTAAGCGGCATTC
The DNA here is from genome assembly GCA_038848005.1 of Bathyarchaeia archaeon. Taxonomy (GTDB): domain Archaea; phylum Thermoproteota; class Bathyarchaeia; order Bathyarchaeales; family Bathycorpusculaceae; genus JAWCNN01. Next base: position 21,660 of record JAWCNZ010000002.1, read on the forward strand.
CCGTACAAGAAAGACAAGAAATTGAAGAATTGAAGGTTTTCGCAGCCGCATCAAATCTAGAAGTGTTAAAAATGGTTCAGGAGCAAGGCATAGAAATATTAAAGGAGGGTTACATGGTTGGTCCACAAGCGATTATGCTGCAACGATGCGCAAGCCTAGGATTGCCAGCAATAACATTACTTGCACAGTGTTTCTTTAATTATCCAGACCCAGAAGCTGCAGCCCAAGTGCTGAGTGAACTGACAAAAATAATTGGGTTAAAAGTGGATGTTTCAAAACTTCTGGAGAAAGGCGAGGAAATCCGCTTAAAAGCCAGAGATGTTATGCGTCGAACCCAACAGGAGCTTTCAAAAATGAAGAAAACGCAAGAGTACGACATGCCACTGTATGTATCATAGGCGGGTGGCTAAATGTCGGAAAGAAGAAGACGCTCAATCTTCGACTTAATCGATGAATACTTTGAAAATTTGGAGGAATCTTTTAGGCGTTTAAGAGAGTCGCTGATTGAAAAGCCAAGTTGGAATTGTAAAACCTGCACAATGGAACCGCTGCATGACATGTCTATAACACCTAATGAAGTTATAGTAACCGTTGATTTACCATACATAGAAGGGAACACCATCAGCGTTAAGCCCATAAGCAATGAAGCCATTGAAATTTCAGCTAAAATGAAACGGAAAATAAGCTTTGACGATTTTGGCATAACCCACTATAAAGGCGAGTTCCAAACGTTTCATATTCAAACACGCATTCCAGTGCCGGTTTACATGGACAAAATGGAAGTGCGCTTTAAAAGAGGCATACTTGAAATTCGCTTGCCACGAAAATATGAATACGAAATTCCGATAGAATAAACCGAGAGCCTCAGCTCTCCTTCTTTTGGTTCGTCACAAATCAGACGGCTCTTCTCTGCATCATCGGCTCCAAAACATATAAAGAGTGAAGACTGAGATAAACTTGATGGAAAATTATTTAACGACAAATCGTTAATTCATAGGAAAGGTGGTTGTTAAGTGGGAATGGAACGTGCAATACACTTTGCCACATTTCTTCTTTTGCTTGTTGGTTTATGTGCGATAAGCGCATGGGCGAGCGTCACATACTTAAAGGATAATTTAATGTTGGAGGTTGCGGGCATCGCATTAAGCTGGGGTGTCACGCTTTTAGTCCTTTACGTGGGCTATGAAAAGCTCGGCTGGAACTGGTGGAGCTAAACCTTATCCGCCTATTTTGCCCTCACAATTTTTATTTTGCCGAGAATACGCCAATACTCAACTTCAACGCCCGGAGCGAGCTTCGCCTTCAAATCCTCCTCTTCTGGAAAGGGCGCATCCAAATACTCGTAAGTTTCCAAATCCATTATTTGGAGACTGGAGGGCGTTACAGCGAAAACTTGTCCGCTCCGCTTTTCGATTATTGGCACGTCTGCAGTGGCATCCACAGGCTTAACAAGGCTTCTTTTGGCACCGTCGAAAATGCCGACAGCCACAATGCGAGCCTTAGCGGAACCGTGCTTGCCCGGTTTCGACTTTGTAATGTCAACTATACGGCAAGGTTCACCATCAACAATAATGTAACCGCCGACGCGTAAACTTCCAACATCAACAGGCTTACTCATCCATTCACCAGCCCATCTCCTAACAATTTCAAACAACACAGATATATACGTTAAGGTGGCAAAAACCATTCTCCACACGCTCCCGCCCATTCCAAATGTTGTTGTCTAATTTTTCTCTCCGACAACGACATTTAAACACCAAAAGAGCATACAGATATATACGTTAAAATGTCACTAAATAATTAAAAGGTGAAAAATTGTTCAAAAGCGCTGGAATCGTCGCCCGTTTCGACAAAAAACCAGCTGTAAAACTCGCAGAAGACCTAGCAAAACACTTGCGGGCTAAAGGATTGGAAGTTTATGTAGAAGAAACCTTAGCAGAAAAAACAAACATAAAAGAAAAAAGCATACCATTAGGGCAAATGAGAACGGATTTTATAATCGCCATCGGCGGAGACGGCACAATCCTAAGAACTTGCGTTTCAATACCAAAGCCAGAACCGCCAATACTAGCAATAAACATGGGCGTCCGAGGCTTCCTAACAGAAGTTGAACCAAAAGAGGCTTTGATGGCGGTTGACAAATGCCTAAAAGGAGAATTCACCATTGAAGAATGCATGAAACTCGCAGTAACAGCAAACAGCACAAAATTTCCAGACGCCCTAAACGAAGTGCTTTTGTTGGCAGACGAACCAGCAAAAATAGTCTACACCCGCATATTAAAAGATGAAAAGCAAATTCTAAACTGCCAAGCAGACGGGTTAATGGTTTCCACACAAACGGGGTCAACGGGCTATTCACTTTCAGCAGGCGGACCAGTCCTAGATCCAAACGTGAACGCTTTTGTGCTTACGCCCATATGTTCGCTAAGCATTTTCCGCTCAATCGTGTTCCCAGCAAACTCAAAATTAACCATAAACGTCATAAGACCTAGAAAAATTCTTGTCGTGATTGACGGACAACACCGCCAACTTATAAAGTCTAAACTTCCAAGCCTAACCGTAACACGTTCAGAACACGAAAGCGCCTTCATACGTTTTAGGGAAAACTTTTACAACCGCTTGAGAAACAGACTGCTTTTCAAGGGAATTGGAGGCAAAACCTAACGGAAAAAACAAACAAAAAAGTCATAGTTTTAGACACTTCAGCATTCATAGCGGGTTTCGACCCCTTCTCCATAAACGAGAACCAATACACTGTGCCCATGCTTAAAGAGGAAATAATTGAAGGCTTCATGCCATGGATTAGATTCAAAACCGCCATGGAAAGCGGAAAATTAAAAGTTAAAAAACCAAGCCAAACGTTTATGGAAAAAGTTAGGACTACAGCCGCATCCGCCGGAGAAACCTTTTACCTATCAGAAACAGACACGCAAGTTCTAGCATTAGCCCTAGAACTAAAAAACAAAGGCTATTCGCCACTAATTGCGTCAGACGACTACTCAATACAGAACGTGGCAAACAAAATGGGCATAAAATTTGCTCCATTAGCCACCTTTGGCATACGCTTCCAACATGAATGGATAAGATATTGCCCAGCATGCCGCAGAAAATATCCCGCAGATTACAAATGTAAAAAATGCAGGGTCTGCGACACCGAGCTAAAAAGAAAACCGCTGAAAAAGAGGGAGTTAGGCTAACATTTAGACTTTAAAGTGATTCCTTCTCAACTTCCTTCACAACGTCGCCAACTATTTCCAATGCAGTGTCCACAAGCTCTCTTGTGATGTTAAGTGGTGGAGTCATCATAACAGTTGAAACTCCAGAAGGGACCAAGGCAACTCCGCGTTTCCACGAACGCACCGCAATTTCCAACGCCATGGCAGACGCAGGTTTTCTGCTCTCCTTATCTTCCACAATTTCCACGCCTATAATTAAGCCTTTTCCCCGCACATCGCCAACTATCCTTCGCTCATCTTTCCACTCCCCAACCCTTTTCAGAATGTAGACGCCTTGTTTGTTTGCGTTGTCCAAAAGCCCCTCCTCTTTGATTGTGTCTATTACTGCGTTTGCTGCAGCGCATGAAAGCGGGTTACCGCCGAAGGCGCTTGCATGTGAACCGCCAATCCAATCCATAACTTTTGCTTTTGCAATTGTTGCACTTAGGGGCAGTCCAGAAGCCAAAGCGCCCGCAACACACAAAATGTCGGGTTCAACATTCCAATGTTCAATTGCAAACCATTTCCCAGTTCGCCCCATGCCACACAGTGCCTCGTCAGCTATTAACCATATGCCATGTTTGTCGGCAAGCCTCTTCAACCGCTGGAAATACTCCGGCGGGGGAACAACACATCCGCCTTCGCCTTGAACTGGCTCAAAAAGGATTGCAGCAACATCCTCTGGAGGCAAATACTTCTGCAAAACAATTTCGTCGATAAAGTCAACACACCAGTAATGGCATTCGGGATAATTCAATTTGAAGGGGCAACGGTAACAGTATGGATATGGAACATGGGCAACACTTGGCATAAAAGGAGAAAAACAACGTTTCTGAAGGGGTTTATTGGCGGTAAAAGCCAATGCGCCCATTGTATATCCATGAAAGCCACCAGCAAACCCTATAAAAAGCTGTTTGCGAGTGTGCCATCTTGCAAGTTTAACGGCAGCCTCAACAGCCTCAGCCCCGCTGTTGCCAAAAAAGACTTTTTTATCAAAACCGCCAGGCGCTATTTCTGAAAGCTTCTCAGCTAGAGCGACAACCTCACAATAGTAAAAGCCTGCAAGCGAACAATGCAAAAAACGGTCACATTGATTCTTTATGGCTGCAACGACTTTTGGGTGGCTGTGACCAACATTTAAACATGCCAAACCAGAGTTAAAGTCAATATAGTTGTTCCCATCCACATCACGAACTATACAGCCACTTCCACCTTCAACAACAAGTGGATAAAAACGAGCATAAGAAGGAGAAATCAGATGTTCATCTCGCCTAACAATTTCTCTCGCTTTAGGTCCAGGCGGAGAAACAACAATTTTCGGGTAAGCGCTCATTTCACATCCTCAATAACGGAATAAAAAGGTTGAAGATAATATAATAATTCCTACATTTTTGAAAGGTAAAGAACAAACAGTATCTAACTCAAAATTTTACTTGTATTTTGCTGCGAGGAATTGGAGGCGCGTGTTATGGTCTGGTTAATGTAATTTCGAGAGCTGAAACATTTGCTTTTTGACCTTCGCCTCTCGTGACCTCTTCCGTGCTTATGTTAATTTCTTGCAGTTGCACATCCTTAACAAAAGCTCGCCTTAACAATTCAACCGTGTCTACGGCTCTGCTGATTGCCCGCCCTCTAGCTTTAACAACGACCTTTTTGCAGCCAGCGTTGAAGAAAGTTAGGCATGCAACCACATAGTTCATCACTGGTTTTTTGCCTATCAGCACAATGTTTTCATTGGTTTGTGATTTTTGTGCATTCCGTGTAGCCCTTGTTGGTTTTCCCGCGCCTTCCTTACCTTGTTTTGCTTCCGCCAATACATTGCCTCCTTTTTCACAGCCAACCATGCGACAGCCTAAAGCAGATTATATCATAGTTTTTGAGACTCTTATATTTTTCCGTACAGTACGGCGCCAGACACACGATTTAAAGTGCCCAGTTAAACATAAAGCAAAAGCAACATCAAAATTACGCCGTTTACCCCAAAAATTGGAACAACCACCCGCTTTGCCTTCTGAATTGTTTTATCTATGAGTAGGCATAATGTTTCAAGAAGTTTTTCACCGATAACCTTAACCTCAGAAACTGTTATTTTACGGCATGCAGTCCTAACGTGTTCCAAGTTTGACATGGCGGAGAGCGTTGCCTCTTTAATGTAGTTAATTAGGTTTTCATGGTTTATAACTTCGCCTAGAGGATGATAACCACGCAGGTTCAACACAACGGCATTTACGGAATGCGTGTCCGTCGTGAAAACTTCACCCTCATCAATTCCCATCAAACGAAGATTCGCCAGTATTTCTTCACGCAACCCAGTAACCATATTGTTTCCGTCAATAACCACATAGGCAGTTTTCTGCTCGCCCACTTTTGCGATTATAACTGTTATGCCTCCAGGTCCCATACCATCTTTGAGGTTGTACTCTTTAGGGATAATCGTGGCTGCGCCTATTTCAAGGGGCAACTTGTCCAGGGAAACAGCAGTTTCTAAACACTTAGCTGCAACCGTTTTCAGGGCGTCTAAAGCCTCTTGCATATTCACGGTTCCGTTAATGCTGTTATGCGCGTTTACAACTGTACAACAATCCAAACCATGCCTTTCAGCTTCTTGATAAACAAACAGCCCCAATTCTTGCGGTAAGTCTTCAGTTGTTTTGGGCGATAAAGTAAATGAGAGAAAAGCACAATTGCCGAATATTTGGCAACATGCCGTGGCTAAGCCATTGCTAACCTTAACAAGGGGCGTCGCCCCAATTTCTACACCCCCAAAATCCACAAGTTCAACAACTTGATTGATTACTTTTTGGTTTTGAGGTTGAGAAGCCAAATCAAATTCATGTCCAAGCAAGCCATGAGGAACACACGCAACACAATTCAGTTTCTTCTCCAACGCTGTTTTAAGTATGAAAGGCAAAAAACTGCTTCCAACGTTTTTGAAGGGCCCAGGGTGAATTGAAGGCACAGCTACAACAGCCTTTGTTTTAGAAGAATCAAACTTTATCAGTGAAACTTCAACATCCCTTTTTTCGCCAAGTTTCTCCAGAAACTCTTCGAAGGGGGCGTTTACGTCCGCTACCCAGTCAAGCAGAAAAGCCTTGAAAAGGTGAAGCGAAGGAACGCCAACCGCCCGTTCACCTTCACTGTTCAAAACATGCATAAAAAGGAAACTTGAAACACAGCATGCAATAAGCGAAAGGACAAATATGGGGAATAAATGAAAACCAATGGGGTGACCAGCATTTGCCCAGAAAATGGCGAATACAACAACGCACAGAAAAGGTTGAAGAATCGATGCCAGAAAAAGCCATTTACAACTGGTAAAAGAAGTTGAATTCAACACCACAAAACGGAGGATAAACACGGCGAAAAACCCTAAAAGCCAAAGCCTAAACAACCACAGCACATGAATAAACGATGCAACAACTCCCACAACAATAAAAAAAAGCCAAAAACCCCAACAAAAAAGGGAAAGCCCCACAGTTCTCCTCAAATCATAAATTGGGTGATTCCTAAAGAACACAAGATGAGCAGTATAGTCAAAAAAGAGAGTTATAAGGAATATGGAACATCCAAAAAGCAACCCGTTAACCAACCCGGTGAGGCTTGGAATGGAGGCAACTTCTGAGAGAGCCCCCCCAACAATACAAAGCAAAGCCAAAATTAAAACTATTTTTTTATTTGATGGAAGCTTAAACAATGACGAATAATGTTTAACTGCTTTCTCCATGGACCGCCCAAGCGAAAAATCGCTTGTCAACTTTACCCTCCCAATTGAATTTTCTATGAAAGACTGTGAGGCATATTAAAGTGTCGCGGAATTAAGGGCATCACTTGCATCCTTTGAATAATCGCTTCATCCTATAAATAGCTAATTTTTTCAAAAACTCAAAAACAGAAAGCAAAACTGGAAAATAGATGTTCACGTTATGTCACCATTATTCCCACAATACTTCAGAAGAGCAACAGTTTTATCTACAAAGTGCTAATACAATCACTTTGCGAGCCACATGCCAGAGCAAGCTGTTCCACCCACAATATTTCATATGCTTGAAAAAAATTTAGGCAAGAAACTGCGCATAATTTTAGACCCATCCTATGGTTTTGAGGGAACATTAGCTGCTGTAACTCGTGAACCCGCTGGAATATGGCTTTCAGATGCTGAAGCAATTATTTTGCGGGCAACAATTGCTCAGCCAATACCGCAAGTTGCGGGAAGGGAAGAGCGAAGCGAAATATTCATTCATTTAAACTCTGTCCAACGCATAGAAGTGTTGCATGCGCCTTCTTCACGTCATTGAAAGTTAGCCGGAAGGAAAGAAATTACGAGCCAAAACAACTACGACTATTAGTGCTATTGACAAGCCAATGAGTATTTCCGGTTTCACTTTCATGCCTTCGGTTTCCTCTTCAAAGAATCTTAGGAGACCTGCACTTGCAGCGGGCATAGGAGCGGATTTCTCTTTCTTTTTCTTACTCATTTAACAGCCACTCTTATTATCATGAGCAAACAGCCTAGTTATTAATGTTACGTTGGAAAGTTTTATTTTTACGGATAGTGAGTAGTGTGGAATAGCCGTGCAAACCGTGATGTGGACTGTTGGGCATAGTAACCGCTCCATGAAAACCTTTTTGGAATTGCTGAGTGAGCATGAAATCCAAGTTCTTGTGGATGTCCGCAGCTTTCCAACATCAAAAACCGAACATTTCAAGAAGGAGCAAATGGAAAGGTGGCTTCCAGAAAATGGCATAGAATATATTTGGCTTGGCAAAGAATTGGGAGGCTACCGCTATGGCGGGTATAAAAGGCATATGCGAACCAAACTTTTCAGAAACGGAATAAAACGGCTTTTGGAAATCGCAAAAAACAAGCGCACATGCATCATGTGCATGGAACCAAACCCGAAATATTGTCACAGAAGATTTATATCTGCACATTTAGAAAGGAAGGGTGTCAAAGTTATACACATAATCAGAAAAAGGACAAAGAACACTTTTATCTATTGATGGTATCCGTTTACCGTGAGATGGTGAAAGGAATTTGCACATATCCGAGTTTCAAAAAATGATGTACCGCCTATATTTCCACAAAGATTCGAAACGAGGCGCTAATGGCACTTTCAGTTGGCTTGTTGATGAGGTGAAAGAACTGGGTGCGGCGTTAAAAACGGATGACAAAAAAGCCTTGGAAGACGAGTTTGCCGATGTTGTTGCGTGGTTGGCTTCGCTTGCGAATGTTGTAGGCGTAAACCTTGAAAAAGCAGCCGTTAACAAATATGCTGGTAAATGTCCAAAATGCGGATGTTCACCGTGTCAATGCCCTTTTTAGCCTTTTAATCCACTAGGCGTTTCTGTCCTAAACCCGTAAGCGCCCAAACATGTGGTTTGCCGCCTTGACGCTTAACTATTCCCTCAGCCTCTAAAAGGTGTAGATGATGCATAACAACGTTGTAGGGCATGGCTGTTTCTTTGGCGACGGTTCTTGCGTCAACCGCTCCACCGCCCAGCACATTTAATATTTTTGTTCTCGCCCTAAGACCGCGTTTAATGTTTCTTATGTTTGACAAGTAAGCGTTTGGGTGATAAGTCTCTCTTAACATGGCTTTACCTAAAACAATTTAACATGTTAACATAGAAAAGTTTTGTTAGGCAAAGTCTGTTAGGCTTATCTGCCGAGGTTTCCGTCCCTCAAACAAAGCGTTAATCTCTTCCCTCACAAGCAATATTCTCTGCGAATAATAAGCTGGCAACCTATACTTTTCAATTAGATGCTGTGCTGCTTCTAAGTATTTTTGGATGCCGCCACGGTAAACGGTCAGGGTTAATTCTCCATCACATGAGGGACATTTGCCACGGAGGGGCAAACGCCTAAAAATTTTGCTGCATGACTTGCACCTAAAAGCTTGGGTTGAAAAGGCACGCAGGTTTCCAGCTATATCCCGAATGAAGTGTTTTGTTAAAACTTTTAAAGCCACTTTTCTTGCGTCAACCGCCTCTATCTTCTCGGCTAAGTCAAGCTGGCAAGTCAACTTTTCAATCATCGAGCCAAGGCGTTTATATGCACTTTCGGCGTTTCCCATGTTAATGTTTGAAACTGGAGTGGTATAGCCGAAACCTTCAAACTGCGCTTCCGTTCCCAACCGATGCGCAACAAGGTCAATAATGCGGCTGACTTGTCTGGGTTCCGCATTCTCAAATGTTTTTTCGTAAAATTCTATGGGGTAAGCATATGCAACATCAAAGTCATGCGCTTGCCTTTGCACTTCTTGAGTTTTAACTGTTGGAATTAAAAGCAACGGAGCATCCATTATCCCGCCTATCTGCGCGGGTAAATATTCACGTGAAAAATTAAGTAAGGTGTCTAAAGCAAGCATTAAGGCGTCTTCGTCGCCATCGCAGTCTCTGCGTTTGGCTGAATGCCAAATTGGATGGGCATAACAAACATTTAAGTGTGTAAAGCCAATAATCCGTCCTAAAATGCCAACAGAAGTGTGCGGTGCCAAACCGACAATGAGATGCCCTATAAGGTCGTCTATTTGCTTAACGCTGTAGTAAGGAGAAAGCCCATAAACCTTCACCAAAAGCTCATCTAAAAACTTTGCAACACGTACAAAATATTCCGCACATTTTACTGGGATAACTACGTCTTGAAGTTTTAATTCGCATGTTTGGTTTTTATCTGTTAAGGGTTTGCCGTGAACATCGCATGTATAACCAAGTTGTCTAAGCTTTTCTAGTGAAACCCCAATTTCAGATGGCTTAAAGTGAGTTAATGGCGCATTTGTAGCATCAAAACGTATTGTCCCATCCTTATAAACCGACAAGTCATACTTCGCCCGCAAAATACCCTTCTCTATAATTTCAGGAGTCTTACTCTCGTTCGTTAAACCTTTAACACCCTTCAAAACCTTAGGAACCGAAACCCCCAAACGTTCACAAGCACCTTCAAGCAACTCCTTAAAGTTAAGGACTTGTTTCTGGTAGGAAACAGCAGGCACTTTACAGATTGGACATTCATTTCCATTCAAAACTTTGCCGCAACGGGGGCAACGCCGTTCATACAAAGTTTCAGAACAGCAACTTGAACACTTAACCCTAAAAGTAAACGTGCCACATACGGGGCATTTACGTCTAACAACATCTACAAAAACCCTTCCCTTTTTCGCCGCTTCAGCTATATCCCTTTGAGCCCCACCAGCCAAACCGACGGGGAAAAGAACATGCACAAGCGGTTTCATCTCACGCCTCTTCGCCTTTTCAGGACGCCCCATGCGTGCACCAACAAACGTCGGCGCTTTATCCCTTATTATTATGCCCGACAGGTGGCTAACAGCCTCTATAATGGATTTGGCGGAAGAAAACTCCACTGTGCCTGAGGATTTGTAACGAAGACAAAAGGCGAATGCATGTGCATCTGCGCCTTCAATAACGATTTTGCCATCCACAACTTTGTGCGGCAAGCATAAAGCCTCTAAGGCTTGTTTGGCGCTTCCTTCCATCTCTCCAACAATCTCGTCAACAACGTCATCTTCCACTTTTATTTGCGAGTTAAGAAGCCACATGCGCAATCGTTTTAGCATTTCTGTTGACTGGAGATTCGCCCAAAAATACGTGTAAAATGGATGAAGCGGCACACGCAACGCCACGGATAAGGTTATAGCCTCTTTAACATTCGGTTTGTTAGCAAATGGATCTTCCAAAAACGCCTTAAGTCTCTCAGACGAAATATTGACGGCTTCTGCTAGGCTTTGAATGTTTCCATTGAATCTTTCGGCAACGGCTTTTTGCAAGTCTTCAACCCACCATTCCTCCACATAAGCAGAAGGCATAAGAGGCTTATTGTTGTACAGGAAATCTCCAAAACTAACCAGAATATCACCTAAAAACAATATTTTAACAATATCATTCTTTACTTGGCTGAAATTTTCCATTGAAACACGAACAACAGAACCATCCCTTAACAACACAACGGGCGGTTCTAATGCGTCAACTGGAACAGCAACACCACCTTTCCCAGGAAGTTCCAACCGCATTTGAGTTCCAGTAGCCAAAAAACCTTGAAGCACAAGCATAGTCGCCGGATGTACGCCCACAGCAGAAAGCCCAGTATTTCGCGACCTTCCATATCTTAGACGAAAACCGCCACGCCTAGAGGGAAAGGAGAAGATTGGGCGTCCCGCAATTACATCATCCATAAATCCAGCAGATTTCTTTTCAGACTTTTTGCGGAGTTCTCTAAGCCAATCCCACCCTGGAATCCCAAGTTTCTCGACAATCGTCAAAACTTTAGAGGAACGCCCGACAACGCCGTCGTTCACTACCCTAAGTGCTCCACCCCTAACACGGTTAGTTTCAATTCTGGGAAGATTCCTAAAAGAAGAAACTTCAACTGGGTCGGATTCGGTTCCAGTCACTTCAACTGGAAGCCACTGAAGCGCTTTTCTAAGCTCCTCGTCTGAAACGTGATATTGAAAACGGCTTACAGAACGCTCATAAAGGCGCATCTCCTCAATAAACCGTGAAATTTCATCTTCTGTGGGCTTGTAACGGTCAAGCCCAAGCAACCGCCGCACAAAATCCGCTACAACCAACGTTAAGGCTTGGTCTGTTCCACCAGCAGACCGTATTGGACCAGCAAAATAAACGGCAAGATAACGTGTCCTATCAAAGTTCATTTTAATTTTTACTTTCGCCACTCCTTGCAGGGGCGCCGCCGTCAACCCCTCGGTAAGGATGGCAAGCGCTGTACGTATGGCTTGTTCAGCGGCGGCTTCCGCCTCCATATGACCAAACTTGCCGTGAACAATCTCTTCTGCAATTTTAAACGCCAACTCCTCCCTCGGAAGTTTAACGCTTAACTCCCTAATGCTTTCAGCAACACCCTTCGGTCCAACAAGCCCCTCCACGAGGTCAGCCAAATCCTTAGCAACCTTACATTCAAGCGTTAGCACAGGGTCGAAGCCTTTTTCTCTGGCTTTTTGGGCTAAATGGCATAATTGTTCAAGTTTACCCTCCAAATTTTCCACATACCGCCGGTATAGTTCACCCATCTGATTTTTCATTGTATGCCCTCAACTTCTTTTGGCCTCACAGTTATTTTGGTTTTACCACATAAAAATGAAAAAGAACGGTTGCAAGACGCCTTTATTCCATGTGGATTCTACACAAAAACGCAGTAAACCACTTTCCTTAAGCCTTATGACCTAAAGTTTCTTATGCTCTTGATAATTTCGGAAACCCTCTCCCTAATTTCTTCTTTTTCAACAATATTGCCAGTCACAATAATATCTGCCCCAGCAGAAGCCGCAGCCAACGCTTGTTCTCTGGATTTGATGCCTCCCCCAACAATCAATGGAACATCAACACAACGTTTAACAGCACGAATCATCTCTGGAGGCACAGGCTTCTTAGCGCCTGAACCAGCCTCCAAATATATGAAGCGCATACCCAAATATTGCCCTGCCAAGGCATGTGCAGCAGCAACTTCAGGTTTGTTGTATGGAATGGGGACTGCTTTGCCGACAACGCTGGCGGTGCCGCCGTCGCCAGTAATTATGTATCCCATGGGAATAGGCTCTAAACGATATTTCTTGATTAATGGGGCCCCTAAAACTTGGGCGCCAATTAGGAAGTAAGGGTCGACGGAGTTTAACAGTGACATGAACCATATGGCGTCTGCATAGCGGCTTATGCCCGTCACATTATTTGGAAAAAGAATTACTGGAACATCCACAGCACGTTTAACTGCTTTGACAATGCTGTCCAAATGTGTTGTAGAAACAAAAGTTGAACCGCCAACCATCACAGCTGTGGTTCCGCTTAAGTTTGCCTTAGAAACTATTTTAGAAGCTTGAGGCGGAGTTACCTTTTCGGGGTCTATAAGGGTTATGTGAATTGCGCCTTCAGAATCGATTTTTTCAAGCAAATACTTTTCAACACGCCCTACCATAAGGCAACCCAACTTAGGCGTTAATCACTCCTTTAACGTTGAAGCTTTTCCATAAAGTTTGTCTGTAAACAAACAGTAAATGTCAACTTCGCCCTGTGCCGGCTTAACTGGAAATTCCTCTTTTAAACCGCAACTGCCACACCCAACAAGCGCCCGCCCTTCATCACGCAAAATTTCAACTCTAACTGCTTCCTTCCCACACCTTGGACAAGAGAAGAATTTAGGTAAACGTTTCCTTGGAACACGAACAACTTTTCTCCTTCTACGCCCCATGCTTAATCCTCTATACCGTAAACCTTACATCATTCAAGTATTTATTTTTGTCCATAAGCATTCCAATTACAAACATAAAGGAGAGGCTCTCCTCCTTGGAACTAAAATCTTCAATTCTGGATTTAGACTTTCACGAAGTGGAAACACGGATAAAACGTTTCATAAAAGATTATGTGGAAAAAACTCATGCGGAAGGCATAGTTTTGGGGTTATCCGGCGGAGTAGACAGCGCCACGGCGGCTGCGCTTTCTGCTTTGGCAATAGGCGGCGATAAAGTGTTGGGACTCATACTACCAGAAGAGGAAACATACAACGCCAAAGACATTGAGCATGCAAAACGCGTGGCCGAAAAGTTTGACTTCAAAACAGAAATGATAAACATCACCCCAACCTTAAAAGCCTTCTACAATTCCATACCAATCTTTGACCCCGCAGACCTATTGTGCAAGGGCAACATAAAAGCAAGAACCCGCATGATTTATATTTACTACTACGCCAACAAACTTAACATGTTAGTATGCGGAAGCTCAGACAAATCAGAAACTATGATGGGTTACTTCACAAAATGGGGAGATGCAGCCGCAGACATGTCACCAATAATAGACCTATATAAGACACAAGTTCAAAAACTCGCCGAACACATAGACATCCCAAAAGAAATAGTGGCAAAACCACCCTCGCCGGGTTTATGGCCAGGTCAGCTGGCAGAAAATGAACTGGGCATAAAATATGAAACCCTTGACCTTATCCTTTACGGGCTGGAACATTTTATGGATGAAAAAGAAATAGCGAAACAATTGGGCATAAAAAGAAACGTCGTGGAGCGGGTTAAGCATAGGTGGCTTTCCACAGAACATAAAAGGCGAATGCCATTAACAACAAAGCTTGAATATAGAACTGTTGGAGCAGATTTTAGGCTTCCTTACGGTTTTAGCTAGTTGCAGAGTGCATAGACAATGAAGGATAAAATCAAAATAGCCTTGGCACAAATAAGCTGTAAACTTGCAGACAAAACAGAAAATATAAAAAAGATGGAGGAAACTGTGGCAAAAGCAAGAAAACAAGGCGCAAACCTTGTGATTTTCCCAGAACTTTCATTGACAGGTTATGTGGTCAGAGACCGAATCTATCAAATAGCAGAGCCAATACATGGACCATCAACCCAAGCTATGGAAGATATAGCTAAAAAATCAAAGTTATACATTATTTTTGGAATGCCAGAGCTGAGTGAAAAAACAAAAGCAACAATTTACAACACCGCGGTTCTCGTGGGACCAGAGGGCTTTATTGGAAAATATAGAAAAATTCACCTTCCAACTCACAGCGTTTTTGAAGAGAAAAGATATTTCCGTCAAGGCTATAGCACTGCAGTGTTTGACACAAAAATTGGGAGAATAGGCTTAATCATATGCTACGACATATTTTTCCCAGAAATAAGCAGGCTGACACGCCTAAAAGGCGCCCAACTAATAGCTTGCATTTCCGCCTCTCCAGCAACTCGGCGAACTTTCTTTGAAGCTTTAACCATGGCAAGAGCCATAGAAAACGCCGTTTTCCTAGCCTATGTCAACCTTGCAGGCATAGAAAATGGACTGCAGTTTTGGGGAGGAAGCAGACTCATTGGACCCGACGGAAAAATACTTGCACAAGCAAAGTATGATGAGGAAGACCTTGTGACATGCGATGTGAATTACAAAGATATAAAGGCAGTAGAAACGTTTGTACCCACACTTAAGGATTTGCGTCCAGAACTTTTTGATGAACTGAAAAGACAAGCAGAAAATCTGTGAAGGAAATGAAAAGCCTAAATGTTTCGAAAATCACGGTCAAATCACGCCTAAAATTATCACATGTGACTTTTGCGTGATATTGAAAGCTTATAAAAAACGCCGTTTTCATAGGAATTTGCAATTTTAAGAACTTTTCTGATTCAAAAACAGCAAAATATTTTTCGGTGTGCCAATTCTCTCAGCATAAAATGTGTATGGTGAAGTTGTGGATTAGATATTTTTAAAAGTACAGTATACAAAATTGTATCCATAGAAAAGAATCAGCGAGGAAGAAAGTTTGAATCTAAAAGAAAACGTTCAAGCATGGTTGATGAATTCCCTAAATGACCCCGTTGTAAAAATACTCGCCTCAAACAGCCACTTAACAAAAACACAGCTTGAAACATTGCTCATTGACATTTTAGCCGAAAATATTGCTGGAAAACCTCTAAAATACGATGAAAAAGCCAAATTACGACTATTAAAGGCAAAAATAAGCCGAGGAGCTTTCAACAGAACCTTAAAACAAGCAAAAGAAAACGTCATAAAAGCAATCTATACAATACTGCTTCTAGGGTACTTGGGAGTTTTCGAAGACACCTCTTTAGACCCCTACTTAGAAATAGCCAACAAACTGCGCGACTTCGTAGAGGCATACAAAAACATGCCAAACAAAAATGAGGAACTCGAGGAACATGTAAAACTCATAAAAACGATAAGAACAGAGTTAGAAAACAGCCTTAAAACGCTTTCAAATCCTTCGGAGGGCATAACGTGACATCACAAATCACACAAAAGAACAATAGTAAGCAAGTGCACATAATAGCTAAAGCAAATAAAACCTTATAATTTCAAAAAGAAGCCTAAAAAGGGTTTTTAGGTTTATGAACACCCATAAGTAATGCAACATACATTACTGTGACGTGTGATGTCATGATATCTCTAAAAGCATCCATAACCGTAATCCTTAAATGCTCTTCGTTAAAACTGTGATGTGTGATGTAACATGTTTGAATTAAAAGTAATCACAAACAAATCACGGAGGGCATATGAGTGATTGACATTTTAATCTTTTCAAGCGTTCTAACCGCTATAACGATTTTTGCCGCATTCGAGTATTATAAGCAACTTTGCAAAGTTAAGGCGGAGTATGAAAAGGCAAAAGAAGCTGTCAAAGATATCGTTGTCAGTTTTAATAGGCAATTTAGACAGGAAACGGAAAGGTTGGAGTTAATTGCGTATAAGGTTGAGGCGACTTCTTCAAAGGGTGAAAAGGCACTAAATAGGGCGGAAGAATCCTATAAAAGGGTTCTCTCCTTAGAGGAGAAATTGAGCGATCTTATAATGCATAAAGAGGACATATCAGCGAAGTTTGTAGAGATTGATAAGAAACTTTGTGACTTTGTTGCATCACAAGAGACTTTAGCCTCAAAGGTTTCCGCTTTGGAAGCACAATCGAGGGAGCTTTCTGTAGTTCCAGAGGCGAGGGTTGAAGCTGTAATACCCATAAAAAGGGAGAAGGCTTTAGCACCGCTAACGGAAACGGAATTGGCGGTTCTAGAAATGCTAGCTTCGGAAGGTCCTAAAACGGCGCCTGAAATAAAGGATAGGATTAAACTCAGTCGGGAACACACTGCACGGTTGATGAAGAAACTTTATGAAGGGGGTTACCTGGAGAGGGACACAAGCAAAATTCCTTTTAAGTATAACGTGAAGAAAGAAATGGAAGAACTTTTGAAGAAAAAGGAAAGTAAGGCGGCGTAAATTATGGTACTTGTTTAAGTGACGCCTCCGGGTAAGTTGGCGCTAATCGATATTTTAGGCGATTGGAAGCCCCAGTCTTGACAAGTATTCCTTTGCTTGCCATTCTGGAGAGATATGTTGCCACTGTGCTTAGGCTTATTGGTTCCTTAAATTCCTGTTCATAGGTCAGTTGAACTTCTCGTGAAGAAAACCATGCTAGGGGAAAATTCTTTTGAATTGTCATGCGGATTTTATCGTATTTGGAAAGTTGGTTAGTTAGTGTTATGGGGTTGCTTTCGTGATGCCCACTGGTTGTCATTCCACCTAAAAGTTCAACCAAATCTAAAAGGCGAACAGCCTTATCTCTGGTTATTTGCCCTTCAAATGTCAATGTGTATTTGTTACCCTCACCGTCGAATATTTCAACGCGCATTTTTTTAGTTGGCATGTACGGCGTGCATCCTCTTCCGAAAAGCGTTTCACATTTTACACTTCACAAGTTATAGCTGTTGTGGTAAAGAGTAAAAAGTAAAGCGTCAAAATTTTAAGTTTAAAAGAAAAAATGAAGAAAATTTGCTTTGTTTTTTGTTTCACAAATTTCACATTTTCTCCGAAAAACAAAAGAAAAAAAAGAGTGGATTAATCTTATGTCTCCAGTAGAAGAAGAGGGGTGGGCATTTTACAGGAAGGAGACAAAAATTAGTTAATAATTAAAAAATCAAGGTTAAAAAAGAATAGTTATTTAGTTAATTTACAAAGTTTTCACAGTTGTGAATAAAAGAAAACGTTATAGCTGTAAGATTTGTTTGTTAAAAAGGTAAAATGTTGTAAAATAAAGAAATGGAAAGTAAGGGGACACACCCCTCCATTTCTATTGGAAAAAGCTAAGCAAAGTTCTGCGAGGATAAAGGAGATCATTTTTATTGTTTTAGCGTTAATCTAAATTCTTTAATAGTAACAATTTTATTAATTGTTACCCTTTTTTACCTTCCAGAGTATTTTCCTTTAAACTTGAACTTTTAAGACATTTTATAACTTAAGAGTTTCCACTAGAAATTGTGGGGTGGGGTTTTCATGCAACTTTAATTTTTACCGAGGCAAGTTTTCTTGTTTTAGATTTTTTTAATTTAGATTTAGTTTTCTATATGACAGAACTTATTTTTCAACTGGAAAATGGGGTTTTACCTTTAAAACTGAAGAGGGGAATTAAGAATGAGTGATGTACTTGATAACATATTTGAGAAGATTGTTGATAATGTTAGCATTTTTAGGGATAGAGATGTTTTACGGCATGATTACTTACCACAAAAGTTACCTCATAGAGAAGAACAAATTAGGCGACTTGGTGAAACTGTGGCTCCTGCATTGAAAGGTGCTAAGTGTTCCAACGTTTTTATTTACGGGAAAACTGGAACGGGCAAAACTGCTGTAACAAAATATGTTTTAAGTCATCTTGAGGTTAAAGCAAAGGAGTTTAATGCGCCACTTAGATTTTGTTATGTAAACTGCCGTATGGTGGGTTCCGAATACCGTGTTTTTGCAAGTTTATGCCAAACTATGGGGGTTTCTGTTCCCTTTACTGGCTTGTCCGTCGGCGAAGTTTTTGACAGGTTTAAAACTAGCTTAGACGCTTTAAAAGTTGTTTTCATTATAATTTTAGATGAGATTGATGCCTTAATAAAAATGCGTGGCGATTCACTACTTTATGAACTGACAAGGATAAACGAGATTTTACGTAAAAGCAAGGTGTCTTTGGTCGGCATATCCAACGATTTGCGGTTGAAGGAGTTTCTTGATCCTCGTGTTTTTAGCTCTTTGAGTGAGGAGGAAATAGTGTTTAGACCTTATGATGCTACGGAGTTGGGCAACATCCTTTTGGAACGGGCAAAATTGGCTTTTTGCGAGGGTGCCTTATCTGAGGCTGCTCTTAGTTTGTGTGCTGCTTTGGCTGCTGCTGAACACGGCGACGCCAGAAGGGCTTTGGATTTGCTTCGTGTTGCTGGCGAAGTTGCTGAGCGAAAAGGTGCAAGCGTCGTAACTGAAGAGCATGTCCGTGAGGCTGAAAAGCATATCGAACACAATCGTGTAGTTGAAGCCCTTCGAAACTTGACGTTGCATTCAAAACTCGTACTTTTAAGCGTATACCACTTAAACAAGGCGAATGTCCACCGTGCCATCACAGGCGAAATTTACGATGTTTACGTTGAACTTTGCGGGGAGCTAGGTGTTACGCCTTTAACCCAACGTCGTTTAAGTATGTTGGTGAACGAGCTTGATGCTATGGGATTGTTAAACGCGCAAGTTGTAAGTATGGGACGTTATGGAAGGACAAAAAAGATTAGGTTGGAAGTGGCACGCAGTATTGTTAAAGACGTTTTTGCTGATGATGTTAGGCTTGGACGTTTGGTGGAATATGAAACGAAGAAGCTTTCGAAAAATGCGAGTCGTGGGAGTTGAAGACGGAAGTTTTCATAAGGGCAGAACAAGAAAGGCGCTTCTTGCTTCAGTTTTGCTTAGAGACGCCGAAATTGAAGGCGTAAAAATTGTTAAAATCACTGTTGACGGTTGGGATGCAACGGAAAAGTTCGCTGAAACGCTCGCCGAATGGAAATTTGACGCTGTTATGCTTGCAGGGGTTTCATTTGCAGGGTTTAACCTCATAGACCCAACCATAATTTACAGGGAATTTAAAACCCCCGTCATCGTAGTGTCACGGACAAAACCTAATAACAGGAGGGTAAAACGGGCGCTCCAAAAACATTTTGAAGGTTGGGAGATGCGTTGGAAGGTTTTCCAAAAGTTGGGTGTAATCCACGAAGTTTTTACTTTGGCTGGTGAAGCTCCATTGTATTTTGAGGTTGTGGGTGCGAGTGTTAAATGGGCTTCTAACCTTATTCAGGCGTTGTCTTTCTGCGGCAGAATTCCAGAACCAATCCGTGTTGCACGATTAATTGCACGTGGGCTATCTTAACAAAAGGGTATGACATTAACTTCTAAAGTTTGGAGGTTTACCACTGGAACCTTTCCCGGCGTGGGAACAATACCTAACCGTTTCATATATTCTGTTTGCTCTTGCCATCCGCCCGAATTCACAACTAAAACTCCACGATAATTGGTATAGCCCAATATATGTATGTGACCGGCATGGAAAATGTCTGGGACACGTTCAATCACTAAAAAGTCTCTTTCTTCGGGGGATATGGGCGTTTTTCCGCCGTAAACTGGTGCTAAGTGGCGACTTTGCAGAAGCAGTTTCATTGCCTTTTCTGGGTGGTCTGGGTTCATGTCTGGAACCGTAAAAATAATGTCGTCCAAGCTGCGCCCATGATATAACAGCACCTCTACACCATGGAGACTTAAAAGACATGGGTTTCCTAAGGAGTATAAGTTCCTCGCCTCTTTTAGAGTTTCTAGGAAAGTGTTTGATATGGCGGGTTGGGGCAGCGCTTTTCGTGGAGCATCATGATTTCCAGGTATAATTACCACTTCTATATAATCGGGAATTTGCTCGAAATATTTTCCAGCAAGCCTATACTGTTCCATAATATCTTTTATTGTAAGTTCCTTCACTTGGTTTGGATAAACTCCTATGCCATCTACAATGTCGCCTGCTATTAGTACATACTTGACGTGGCTTGCTATTTCCCTCATTTTTTCGTTTCCGTATTCACCTTTAAGCCACGACACAAAACGGTTGAAGGCAGCCTCCTGAAATCTTGTGCTGCCTACATGCATATCCGAGGTAAGCACAGCGTAAACTGGAACTGGCGCTTTGTGCGGCGCCTTTTGTGCTATGTCAGGCAACAAGATATCCTCAACAATAAGCAAATTGCCTCTTGTTTTTACAACACTTAAACACACAACATGGTCAAGCAGAAGCAACCGCGCTTTGCTTAAAAGCTCCTCTGGTGCATTTTGGGGCACAAGCACCGTGACGCTCGCACTTAAATCCTCAACTTTCAACAGAACCTTTTGCTTCGCCTCTCTTTTTTCAGTTATTATGCCAATAATCTTTAGGCGTGTATTTGCGGGTGCCTTTAGGACATCCATTATTGACGCTGCACTTTTAACATCGATTCTCTGCCTCAGCAATCTCTCTATTCGCTTGAACCTATCTCTGAAATATCCAAGGTAATCCTCAATTGTTCCGCTTGAGCTTAGTTTATCAGCTGGGTTGTCAATAGTCTCAATGTCGGCTTCCACTTCTTTTGCGAAGGGATGAAACTGCCTTTTCCCAGTAATCGACGACGGTTCGGATGGTAGTTGAAGAGGTCCTAACGGCTGTGGAAACGCTTCTTTCGTAGGTTCATGCTCTCTTACAAGCGGCTCCAGAAGGCTTCTCTCAATAAACAAAGGCTTCTCTTTCAAACTCTCTATTTTCTTTAAAGCCTTGCTTATGATTTCCGCTGGGTCTTTTGTCGCTGCTAAACTGCTTAAGAATTCAAAAGCTTCTTTGTCAAGTTGGTAGCCTGCCTCAATCGTCAATTCAACGGCTCTTTGCAATTTCTCGTTCCCACTCATATTTTTATTGTCCTCCAATCCTGCCTTTTTGGAACTATTATATAGCCTTCCTTTTCATCGCCTATTGCTTCTGTTTGGTTTTGGATGTGGAGGTATGCAGTTAAGGCCGAGGTTACCGCGTCAATTTCATGCGGCGTCAAACTGCTGGTTTCGATGTCACCTTTCAATCCCATATCCTTTAAGATTGTTTGAATTTTTCTCCAGTCTTTAGTTGGCATGTTTAAGGCTTTGCGTGTTGATGTGGGATGTACCTCTATTGTTTTATAGCCTTTCTCAGTAATTAGCTTGTTCAACCTTATAGCCCGTTCTGTGAGCATCTTCATTGCTGGAAGACTTGGCGGAAAAACCCTATATCCCATCTTGATCATTTCTACGTCAGCCCTTCTTAAAATTCCCCTTTTTGGAAACGTTAAAGGCGCATCAATTGCTATGATAAATGGTTTTTTGCTGGTGATGCCCTCTAAAATGTCATTGTCTGTGTAGACCAAACTTGTTTTTACAGTTCTTCCTTTCCAAACGGCCCATCCAGTTGGGTTTTCCGTTTTCCCAGCCAAATCTATACCTATTATAATTATACTTTTCAATACTAACATCCGCACCTATTTTTATACATTAACTTTTCGTTTAGATGCGTTTATATCATAGCAACAGCAATTTTACTTTGGCGATGTGGGATGGGTGAGTTGCGCAAAGTTCAACGTACCCCCAGCGGCACATTCTTCATTTGCTTGCCTAAACATTGGGCTACCCGATACGGGTTTAAACCAGGCTCTGTCGTTGCCGTCAGCGAAACCAGCAACGGCAAACTCCTAATAGACCCTGAATACGGCGCTGAACCTTCACTCCGCACTATCGCCTTGAAGCCTAATCCATATTTGAGCCGTGAAATCCTTGGGAAATACTTGTTGGGATTTGACATTATCACTATCGAGGCGAAGGAACGTATTAGCCTTGAGGTTCGCGACACCGTTAAGAAGGTTGCAAGTCGACTGATTGGATTAGAAATAGTCGAAGAAGATTATTCACGAATAGTTTTGCAATGTCTGCTCGAACCTTCAAGTTTTCCACCAGAAAAGATTCTACGCAGAGGCTATACAATAGCTGCTGGCATGCACCGAGATGTTGTCAGCGCCCTAATCAATGGAGACCCGCAGTTGGCTAGGACCATCATAGCCCGAGATGACGAAGTTAATAGGCTTCACTTCCTTTTAGTGCGCATTCTTCGCACTATAATCCAAAATCCTTCTCTAAGCGAAAAACTAGGCATCCGCCCAATTGAATGCTTAGACTACCGCCTAACAGCAAGCCTAGTGGAGGCAATAGGCGACGAATGTGTGCGCATAGCACAAAAAACAATAGAATTAAAAGGCGCAAGGCTCACCGAAGAATTAAAAGAAGCACTAATGAATTTTCACATAGCCTGCTTCGAAGCTCACGAAAAAGCCCTAAAAGCTTTTTTCACGGGTGATATGGGTTTAGCTGAAAGCGTACGGGGAATGCAAGAAAAAATTGATACACTTTTTGCCAATATCGAAAAAATTGCAAAAGCCCAATCTTTCGATGTAGTGCCAAACATCCTAGAAGCATCCTCAACCCTAAAACAAATATACGGACACAGCGTGGACATAGCAGACTTAGCCATGCCAAAAGAACTACTCTAATCACAAGTGAAAACTCTTTTAGAAAAGAAAACAGTACCTTTCATTTGCCGGGGTGGCGGAGTGGTTAACGCGCTGGCCTCGAGATCACAAAAGAAAAGGGGCTAAAGAGACAAGCAAGCCAGTGAGCCTTCGGGCTCGCAAGGGTTCGAATCCCTTCCCCGGCGCCAATTTACCGGTAATCGCTGAATTTCAGCCTCACACACTCCATTCTAAATTTATTTTTGTCTAAATAAGCTCAAATCATGGCTAAAATGTTTATTGGCTCGAGGGAGGCAAAAATGAGGTTTAATGCAGAACAATATTTTGCAGAGGCGATAGCTGAAGCAATGTTAAGTACTGAAATTGTCAGCGCAAGCAGCACCCTATGTCATTTAACAATACCCTTCTGCAGCCCACTCCAATATGGACCACCGATGTAATTTTGTGCTAACTGGCAAGAGGTTTACCTAGCGCTTTTATCCTCTTTTAATAGAAGCTGAACGTTACGGATGCTTCATTGGGTTTTGTTGTTTTAGTATTTCAAGGGCTGCTGTTTTTGCTGCTATTTCTGCTGTTTGTTTTTTGTTGGCGCTTCCTATTATGATTATGTCGTTTTCTTTGGGTTTAAGTTTGGATATTATTGTGTTGCATATGGATTGTATGTTTTGGTTTTGGAGGATGTCCTCGCTTAATCCGGGAATTGTTAGTTTGCCTTGTTTGAAAATTAATGTTGTTGCTCCTAAAGCGCCAGCTTTAATTGCGGCGTCACGTTGTTCTACTCCGTTTTTCACTAGGTTGGCTGCGTTTCTGATGAGGATTGCTATGTTGGAGGGTCCTACCGTGAGGGGGCTTTTTGGAATTTCTATTCCTTCGCTTATTTTTGACTTTAGGTTGGATAGGACTTTTTTGCCGAGTTTGGAGAGGATGATTCCAGACTTTGAAATTTCAATTAGTCCTTCATTTTTTAGGTGTTTGACTAAAGTTCTTGTTGTGCCTTCGCCTAACATCAACTCTCTCGCCAACCTTACTCGACCGACAGCGCCAGCACTTAAAATCTCTAAAGCCTTAAACACGTGAACCCTATTGAAGTATGGGTTTTGCCCAGGCGCCAGTTTAGCTGAAACTTTTTCTATTACTTTTAATGATTTCAATGGTATTCCTCAATTATTATTGCTGTTGATATTTTTAATTTTGTTGGGTAATCCTTAAATATATGGTTAGATAATCCAACCATTGATTCCCATGAATACTCGTCAACTAACTTTATTAGTTGTGTTAGCAGCTTTATGTGTGGGCATACAATTAACCCCAAGACCGCCTAACGTGGAGTCTACTTCGTTTATTTGTTTCTTAACTGGTTTTTTGTTTGGAAGCTTTTTGGGAGCTTCGTTGGGAGCATTGACGATGTTCATAAATGGGTTTTTGTCTCCTTGGGGTTTTGCTGGGATAATTTTGCCCTTTCAAATGTTGGGAATGGCTCTTATGGGGTTTATGGGTGGGGTTTACCGAAAACTTTTGGGCGGCGGCATTTCAAAATCGAACATTTTGAATTTAGAGGTTTCGTTCCTCGCAGCTTTTTTCACGTTAGTTTATGATGCAATTACAAATGTTGGTTGGGCTTTGCCGACTAACACTCCAATAATTTTTGCCTTGTTTTCCGGTGCATGGTTTACGATAATTCATGTAGTTTCAAATGCGTTCTTGTTTGGAATGGCTTTTTCTCCATTGGTGAAGGTTATAGGCGATTTGGCTGGTGAAAACACATGGAGTTATCAAAAAGAAGTTTGATAATATTCTTTTTAGGATGGGTGACATCGCTTGCGCTTGCTTTTTTTGCTGTTGGATATTACTATGTTGAGCTTGAAAGGGAAAAGCAACGGAGCATACAATACGCTGAAATGTACAATGATCTTGTCCAAAACTACACAAAACTTTTAGGTGAATATTCAGCGCTTGTTGGAAACTTAACGGGGCTATTCGAGGAATATGAGAAGTGTATAATGCGTGTTAACATTTGCATTGACTATGGAAACGGAACAGCAACGTGGCACAACGGCACGGTTGTGCCTCTTGGCTGTAACCTCTTAAACGCAACAAAACAAGTTGCAACTGTAAACTGCACTTATTACCGGTCGGTTCCAGGATATTTCGTTGACGCCATAAATGGGGTTTGGAACGGAGGAGGCTACTACTGGATGTGGTATCAGTGGATTCCGGAAGATGAAACGTGGAAATACGGACCTACAGGAGCAGATAGCTACATCCTTAAAAACAACGAGACGGTGAAGTGGCGATATGAGATACCCGTCTACTCGTAAAAGGGGGAAACTTTCCACAATATTGACTGTGGCATTAATTTTTAGCATGTTTGCTCCAGCGTTGGCGTATCCACATGTGCCAAGTGACCCCGTAGTGGCGAAGGCACGTGACTTCCTTAAAAGTGCGCAGCAATCCGACGGCAACATTGGCGGATTTACTGTTTCTGCTTGGGCGGTTATGGCAATAGCCTCTTTAGGCGAAGACCCGCACAGCTGGAAAAGAAACGGTGGGCCTTCCATTGTGGATTATTTGAAAGTGAATGCACATTTGGTTGACGAAACTAAAGCCACAGATGTTGAAAGGTACATTTTAGCTATGACATCAGCTGGAGAAAACCCAAGAAACATTGGAGGTAAAGACTACGTTGCCATTTTAGATGGGCTTTACGACGGCATACAAATAGGTGACCCTAACCTTTTAAATGATGATTTTTGGGGTGTTTTGGCATTAATATCGGCTGGTGAACCTTTCAACTCGGCTATTATCCAGAACACCGTAGCCTTCATTAAAAGCAGGCGGAACAGCGACGGCGGATGGGGTTGGGGTGTTGGTGTAAACAGCGATGTTGACGATACAGCTGCAGCTATAATGGCTTTGATAGCCGCTAAAGAACCTGCAAACTCGCAGGTTATAGTCAACGCGTTAAGTTATATCAAGTCAAAACAGATGAATAACGGCGGTTTTGAGGCGTGGGGCTCCACTAACCCTGGAACGGACGCTTGGGGAATCTGCGCCATTGCAGCGACAGGGCAAAACCCAACAAGCACTTATTGGACAAAGAATGACAAAACGCCAGTTGATGACCTCTTAACCTTTCAAGGTGATGATGGCGCCTTCAGTTTTCCAGATTCAAATCCGAGGAAGGAGTGGGCGACTTCTTACGCTTTAGTTGCGTTACTCGGTAAGCCTTATCCAGTTAAACCAGTTACCCAAAAAGTCGGTGGCATCATCATACCCCTAAACAAGTTTAAGTTGTTGACTTCATTGATTTTTTTGGTGTCTGCAATTTTGGTTATGCCAGTTGTTGCCATTTCCGCTAAGCATAGAAAAAGACGTTAGGCATTACATGTTTTGTCTCTCGGCTTAATTGTTGCGAATGCCATAGCTAAAATCGCCATTAAGGCTAAGTATGACATTACCTGTTTTGTTTGCTCTTTCATGGAAATTGAATAACCTCCAACAGGAACTGTTGCCACGGATACGCGGGCTGTTTCTGACTGGGCTATGTTACCTTCAGCATCAGTAACTTTGAGGTGAACAAAGTAAATTCCGCTTGTTGCTGGCGTGAACGTCCATGTACTTGTGTTTGCTCCCAAAACAGAAGCATCATTAAGACACCATTGATAATTGTATGGTGGGTATCCCCCAGAGGCTGTTGACGTGAAAGTTATTGATTGACCAACTAACATTGAAGCGTTTACTGGTGAAATGGAGGTTATGAGTTTAGATGCCACTGTTATTGTGGCTTCGTTGGATTTCGCTGTGTTTGTTATGTTGTCCGTTACAATTAAGTAAACAATATACGTGCCTGTTGCTGTTGGTGTGAAATTCCATGTTGGGCTTTTCGCCCCTAAAATCACACTTTCGTTGAGGTACCACTGGTATGCGTATGGTGGTTTGCCGCCCAACACCGACGACTTGAACACAACGGATTCTCCAACTTTTATTTTTGCTGTTGCTGGGTTTATGGAAGCTGAAAATGTAGGTGGCGGAGGCGGCCAAACTGAACAGTTTTCGTAATACCAAGCCATCACGTCGCCGTCGCTCAGTGTGTAAAAGTTGCATGCAACAGAACCAAGCGCCCAACTGGATTCAGTTTTGTTCCAGTACCACCACATCCAATAATAGGGGTTGCTATTCCACAGCTCATTAATAGCATCAACAAAAAACCCTAAGCCAGCACCGTAATCTGTATAGTTTACAGTTGCAATGGCTAATGTAGCATCAAAAGGGGTTGCGTTTACTGGCAACACCACCTCGTCGTACCATGTCCTGGTTTCGTTGCCATAATCTATTAAGATATTAACCTTCTGCATTGTTTTGTTGGGAGGCGGAGGCGGCCAATCAGTACAGTTTTCATAGTACCAAGCTATAACGTCGCCGTTTTTCAATGTGAAATTGTTACATGCAACTGGACCGAGAGTCCATTTCCATTCTGTGTTGTTCCAAAGCCACCACACCCAATAGTGCGGGTGGCTGTTCCATAACTCACTTATTGCATCAACGAAAACATCGCCGCCCCAAAGCGTGTAATTCACAGTGGCAACAGCCAATGTAGCATCCAAAACAGTGGTAGTTTCCGACAACAAAACACCAAAACGCCAACTGCAGGTTTCATTGCCATAATCCAACAAAACGTTAACCCTCAATTGGTCCATACCGTCCTTTATTGCCATGACTGGAATTACAAGAATTATCCCCGAAGGTAGACATGGAAGAAGCAATGTCAATACTGTGCTGGTTGCTATTTTATTCATCTTTTCCCCTCTTATGTTTACTTGGTTAGATAATCCAACCATATAACCCTTTCGCAAATACCTAACACACACAACAATCTTTTGAAGTAGACAACTTTGTTTAACGGGTTCTAGATTTTTTTCGTGGTTTCGTTTTTGATATCAGAAGTAGGGTTGACGTGACTGTTGCTACGAATATAATTGCTGCGGCTATCATCCACGGGGGTAAACCTGACGGTTGGGTTTGTCCATTGGTGGGCAGGACGGTGGGCGTTGTGTCGTATATTGTTGTGGTAACATTTACATATACATTGTCTCTAATTATGTTGCTTGGAGAATAATCTAGATATATTGCTGTGACGATGTTTGTGAAGTTGTTGTTTCTGATTATGTTGTTTGTAGAGTATTCAAACCAAGAGCCATAATGTCCATCTTTTATGATGTTTCCGGTTATTGTGTTACTTGACGAGTGGCAGAGTTTGATGCCGCATTCGTTGTTTGTTATTGTGTTGTTTATTATTTGTGAGTTGTTTGTGTAAGCCAGCAAAATGCCTTGTCCACTGTTTTGTAGTGTAAGCCATTTAACTGTTATGCCTGTTGAGTTTACAAGCGCCAAATACCCAATGTCTGGATGTGTTGAATTGTCTATTACAATGTTTTTTTGGTTGATAAGGTAATAAATGGGCTTGCCGTCAACAGTGTTGGATGTGTCCACATCGTTGATGAAATGCGAAAATTCTGGGCTGTAAAACACTGCAAAATTGTATTTATTGCCTATCAAAGTGTTGTTTCTGAAAACGTTGCTGGATGACTGGGCGAGGTCAATGCCATAGTTTCTGTTGTACGCTATGACATTTTGGGCTATGTAGTTGTTTGTGGACTTGTAAAGTTGGATACCGTCATGCCCGTTATACGTTACAACGTTGCCGATTATCTTGTTGTTTGAGGGTTGCGCTTCTGGCGGTGCTTCGCCGCTTGCGCCGAATCTTATGCCACTATTACCGTTTTCGGTTACTGTGCAGTTTATTATAGTGTTGCCCGAAGATTCATACATTTGTATGCCGTCAAAAAAGCCCTTAACAACAAAATTCTTTATTATTATATTTGTTGTGTTTGACACTAAATGGATTCCAATCGAACTTCTCCTTCCCGTTCCCTGAACCGTATAACCGCATCCATCAATTACAATGTTGCTTCTTTCCACCCTAATTGAAGAGTTAATGAGATTGCTGATTAAAACGTAATAGTTTTCGCTTATTCTATTTATCGGGGCGCTTGGCGGCTCTATTGAACCATCAGCCAAAATCACTATTGCTTGTTCAATTTGTCCCTTAGCTATTTGAAAGTTGAAGAATGCGCTAATCATCATTGATGAAAGCAAGAGCGTCCAAACGCGCTTCAGCCTCTCCAAGATTTGCCCCTCAATCATTAATTACTAAATTGTTAATTGATAATCCTTTTGTTAAACATTTGCTTTTAATAGCAAAACTTACTTATATATTGATTTGCGAAAATTTTTTATAAGTAAACTAACAATTATAATCTTGTAAAAAATGAAAGGAGAAGGAGAGAATGAACAAACGTTTAACTAAGTTTACTGCTATCTTTGTTTCTTTGGCGTTTGCTGCGCTATTATCTGTAGTTCTTACGCCTAATGCTTATGCTGCCACAATCACGGTTACGGGCACTCCAAGCAACCGCTATCCGTCTGCGAACATCGACATAGACGGCGACGGCTCGCTTGAGTGGATTATAGAGCCAAACTTGTGGAATATTGTTGGCGGCTCTGGCAGCATAACAATGACATTTGACACCAGCGCCAAAACCCTCTCCGTCAGTATTGACCTATCCAATATTCAACAGGAAGACTCAAATGGTTGGGTTCACGCTTACCCAGAAATCTGGTACGGCGCAAAGGCGTGGAACACGCTTGGCCCCGCTCAGGATGGACCAGTACCACTGCCAAGACCGCTAAACTCGCTAAATGACTTCACCTCTAAGTGGAGTTACTCCGTTAACGTTTTAGATGCAAACTTGCCACGCAACTTCCCGCTTGAAACGTGGCTAACTGAAGGTGACAGAGGCTCTGTAAGCTCAAATGAAGTGGAACTTATGATATGGTTCCCAACTTATAATGGACTTCAAGGCGCTGGCTCCAACATTGGCTCATTCAGCCAAGGCGGATACACATATGAAATTTGGAGAAGCGACGCTTGTGGCAACAACGGCTGGGAATACATTGCCTTTAGGCCTACCACTTCAGGCACCACTAGCGGAACATACACAGTTCAATGGGGTCCATTCGTTCAGAAAGCGCAAAGCGTGTCCAACAGGGGTTCACCCGCAGGCAACTGGGCTAACTTCTACTTCTCAGCCGTAGAGCTTGGAACAGAATTCGGCTCTCCATCATACACAAGCAGCTGCAGGCTTCAATGGTCACTATCCAATTGCGACCCCAACACCGTGTTCACATACGGCACAACAAACATATTAGGCGGTGCAACCCCAACGCCAACTCCAACTCCTACTCCTACTCCTACGCCAACTCCCACGCCTACGCCTACGCCAACTCCTACTCCGACACCAACGCCTACTCCTACGCCTACGGCTACGCCAACGCCTTCGCCTACTGTTACTGGTGTTGTGACTAGTACTATTACGAGTACTAGGACTAGTACTAGGACAACTACTATTACTACTACTCGTTTTGGTAGGAGAACAACTATAACGTCTACTATACGCACAACAATACGCACAACAATAACAACAACCATAACTGGCACGGTTACGCCAACTCCAACTCCTACTCCTACGCCAACTCCAACTGCTACTCCAACGCCTACTGCTACGCCTTCGCCTGGAGCTACTTGTAGTCCAGCAACAGACATTAGCATACCATTTACAAAAGACGGTTCTGGAACATTCTGCTGGAGGTTACAAGCCACTTCGCAGTTACGCGACCCCAACAACTACAGCAACTACATAAACAGCTGGAACCTACAAACACTAACGGTTAACGGCGTAGACTACACCAACAAATACGCTTTTACGCATGACTTGCCAGCGCCAATAGACAACTACTGGTACATATACTACGTAGGCAACTACGCATGGAGCCACTTCGAAGCAAAATAGGCATAAAAAGCCAAAACACACCAACACCCCCCAATTTCCCTTCTTTTTGTTGCCTCCAAAATACATTTAAATAAACTGTTTGTGATAGCACATGTAAAGCGAAGGTGAAAAGCCTTTATGAGTGAAATATTTTCGCCTGTTGTTTATCAGTTGGGCATAGGTGGAATGGGTGGTTTCATAGTTGGTTATGCCATAAAGAAGCTGAGTAAACTTATAGCTTTTTTAATGGGTTTGTTTATAATTGCGCTTATGTATTTGGGTGTTAAAGGAATAATAAATATAAACTGGGGCAAATTTTTTGAGGAGTTGATGGGTGGCTTAGAAACGGTGGAATGGCTTATCGGGTTGATTTCTATATTGCCGTTTATTGGAAGTTTTGCTGTCGGCTTTTTATTAGGCTTTAAAGTTGGATAAAACTTGATTTTGTGAATGTACTTGCTGTGTTCTAATTTAAGTTGTTATTTGGGCGGAATAGTTTAAATTTGTGTTGTTTGTTAATCCATTGAGCGTGGAAGTGTCTGACGTTGAAGTTTTCCGTTGAAGAGTACAACCTGCCATTTTTTAAAGAGGTAGGTTACATTAGGAAGTTGTGTCCCAAATGCGGAGAGTATTTTTGGACTTTAAATTCAAATCAAGAAACTTGTGGAGAAGCCACTGCTGAAGGCTGCGGCTTTTACACTTTCATAAATAATTCGCCAGTTAAGAAAAGTTATAGCTTTCGTGAGATGCGCGAGGCTTTTCTTTCATTTTTTGAGAGACATGGACATACTCGCATAAGGGCTTATCCGGTTGTGGCACGGTGGCGAGACGACATTTACCTAACTCACGCCAGCATAATTGATTTTCAGCCTTACGTGACTGAGGGGATAGCGCCTCCACCGGCGAACCCGCTGGTGATTGTCCAACCGTGCATTCGTTTGGTCGACATAGCCAATACGGGTCCAACTTTCGGCAGGCACTTAACAATTTTTGAGATGGGTGGACACCACGCTTTTAATTATCCAGACAGGGAAGTTTACTGGAAAGACCAAACCGTCCGATACCATCATGAATTTGTCACCGAAGTTTTAGGCGTAAAACCCGAAGAAGTTATTTATAAAGAGGGTGTTTGGGTTGGCGGTGGAAACGCTGGTCCAGATGTGGAATGTATCGTTCGCGGGTTGGAAGTTGCAACGTTGGTTTTTATGCAGTATAAGGTTGTTGATGGCGAGTTTGTTAAGTTGCCGATACGCACGGTTGACACTGGTTATGGCATAGACCGTTTCACGTGGCTTTCTCAGGGTGTGCCAAGTTGTTTCCATGCGGTTTACGGCGATTTGCTCAACAAAATTTTTGGGATGGCTGGAATAAAAGTTAATAATGAGTTGTTGGCGAAGTTAGCCAAGTTTTCTGGTTTGGTAAGTTTGGATAAGACGGCAAGCAGAATTGACGCCAGAAGGAAAATGGCTGAAAATGTTGGTTTGTCTGTGGAAGAGTTGGATGCTTTTCTTGTGCCGGTTGAAAATGTCTTTGCGGTTGCAGACCACACGAAATGCCTCTGTTTTTTGCTTGCTGAGGGGGTTGTTCCATCAAACATCCAAGAGGGCTATTTGGCGAGGTTGCTTTTCCGCAGAATTTATCGTTTATTGCGTATGTTAAGTATTCCAGAAAGGCTTTATGACATAATTGGTTTGCAGGTTAATTTTTGGTCTGAGGATTACCCGCATTTGAGGGAAATGCAAAACGAGATAATGGAGCTTGTTATGGCGGAAGAGAAAAAGTTTGAGGAGACAATTAAGCGAGGCGAAAACCTTGTAAAAAGGATTTCCAGCGAATTAAAAGGCAAAAAAGTCAAGGAAGTCCCAGCTGAAACATTAATTGAATTGTATGATTCCCATGGGCTCCCCCCAGAGATTGTTAAGGAAACAGCTGAAAAAGAAGGTTTAGCGGTGTGCGTTCCAGAAAACTTTTACACTTTAATTGCGCAGAGGCACATGCAAGCTTTCAAACCCGCAGAGGAAAAGCCTAAACTGGAAGGGTGGCTTGAAAAAGAAGTTTCTGGGCTTCCGGAAACTTCGCCTTTGTATTACCAAGACCAATACATGCGGGAGTTTGAAGCAACGGTTCTTAAAGTGATAAACAGTGAACATGTGGTTTTAAATCAAACTTGTTTTTATCCTGAAGGTGGGGGGCAACCCGCAGACAACGGGCAATTGCTGTTTGATGGGAGAAGCGTTGAAGTTGTTGACGTGCAAAAAATTGGCAAAGTAATAGTGCATAAAATACGTGGCGACGCTGTTCCGGAAGAAGGCAGCACCGTTAAGGGCGTTGTTGATTGGAGTAGGCGGTACAGCCTCATGAAAGCGCACACGGCAACCCACGTGATAAACGGCGCAGCTAGACGCGTTTTGGGACAGCATGTTTGGCAGTTTGGAACCCAAAAGGATGTTGAATTTTCAAGGCTTGACATTTCCCATCACAAAAGGTTGACGCTTGAAGAAATCCACAAAATAGAGGTTTTAGCAAACCAAGCCGTTTTGCAGGGCATACCCGTCGAAACAATGTGGATGCCGCGAAGCGAAGCTGAAAGCCAATATGGGTTTAGGCTTTATCAGGGCGGAGCGGTTCCGGGCAAAGAAATTCGCGTAGTGAAAATCGGTGATTGGGATGTTGAAGCTTGCGCTGGAACGCATTTGAAAAACACTGGTGAAATAGGCTTCATAAAAATAGTTCACACAGAACGCATTCAAGACGGCGTTGAACGGCTCACATACACAATCGGCGTTTCAGCTTTAAAAGCCACGCAAGAAAACGAAAGGCTACTGGTGAAGCTTTCAGAGATTTTGGATGCGCCGATTGAAAAACTGGACAAAACAGCAGAAAAACTCGTTAAGGAATATAAAGAAACACTTGCAGAAAAAAGAAAACTAATTAAGGAATTAGCAGAACGCGAAAGCGAAATCAAATATGGTGTTGACGTAGTTTTAGCGGAGAGCGAAAAAATTAAGGAAGTTGGGGGCATCAAACTTATAGTACGAGATTTTAGAGATTCGATTGATGTTGACCGTATGGTTCAAACTGCAAATGAAATGATTAAAAGGGATGGGGCAACAGTCACCATATTTTATGGGTCGAATGGGAAAACGGCACGTGTAATGGTTATGGCTGGGAAAAAAGCTGTTGAAAAGGGCGTGAACGCCAGCGAAATAGCCAAAGAAGCCTCAGCGGTTTTGGGCGGTGGAGGCGGCGGAAAACCCAACTTCGCCCAAGGAGGAGGAACAAAAGTGGACAAACTGGAAGAGGCTGTTAAAAAGGCTGAGGGAGTCTTAAGAAAGCAACTGGAATAAAAATTGCGTGTACGGAGAGAAATGAATGAAGTTGTTTTCTCAGAGACGGGGTCTAGAAAAGGAAAGAACAGAGATTCAAGTTGAATCAATGGATGAGGCGTTGAGAAATCGTTTATGGAATTTGCTGAAGATTTTTTACTGGGATACAATGATAGGACTCACATGGATTTCTGATTCCCCACCTATGGAAGGATTTTTTACAATAATTTGGCATAACTATTTTAAAAAACCGTTAGATGAAATGCCTCGTTGGTGGAATGATCTTTACAAGTGGATAAGGGACTACTTTTTTAATTGTAAATGGTATGAAGTTTATGATTTTCTTGAGTTAATAGTTAATTATTTTTCAGATGAAGAACAGAATGAAAAATTTAAAAAAGCGTGTAATTCTATTTTAGAAAGCGAACTTTCAGCATATCGCTTTGTCGGAAATCAGATTACCCAGATAACTTCTAAAGAGGAAATTTCCGAGGTAGAAGAAGCTTTAGAATCCCAATTTAAGACGGTTAATACACACTTGGAGAATGCGTTAAGGTTAATGTCAGACCGAAAATCTCCAGATTACAGAAATTCAATTAAAGAATCAATAAGTGCTGTTGAAGCAATCTGCAGAATAATAACTAAAGATAAAAACGCCACATTGGGAAAAGCTCTAGATAAAATAGAAAAGGAGGGAAAAATAGAATTACATAAAGCATTAAAGGAAGCATTTGACCACCTATATGGCTATACAAGTAGTGCTGAAGGAATAAGGCATTCTTTATTGGACGAGAAAATTACATTGAGTTTCGAAGACGCCAAATTCATGTTAGTATCATGCTCCGCATTCATAAATTATTTAATTTCTAAGGTATCAAAAGCTAAAATAGAAATTTAATAGCGTTAAATTCTTTAAGTTGGCATACTTTGGGGTAAAAGTTTAATGCAAGTTTTACCTTTCATTTTTGGCGGTGTCAAACGTGAGGAATCGCATTCTCTAAAAACAGAATGCTTAATATCTCTCAAACCAATTCAGAAGGTTTTATGGAATTTCTGAGACAGATTGAGGAGAAATGGCAAAGGCGATGGGAAGAAGCAAAAATATTTGAGGCTGACCCAGACCCTCAAAAGCCAAAATATTTCATAACTGTGGCTTATCCCTATCCCAACTCTCCACAACACATCGGACACGCAAGAACCTACACTTTAGCGGATGTCCACGCAAGATACATGCGGATGCGCGGTTACAACGTTTTGTTGCCAATGGCTTTCCATTATACTGGCACGCCGGTAATCGCCATGGCTAGACGCCTAATGGAAAACGACGAGGAACTGATAAAAGATTTTATTAACGTTTACAAAGTTCCAAAGGAAAAGCTGAAGGAATTAACAGACCCGTTGGCTATGGCAAGGTATTTCCACGAAGAAATAAAAAGCGGAATGAAGGAGATTGGCTATTCCATAGATTGGCGTCGGGAATTCACAACAATAGACCCGCATTACAACCGTTTTATCGAATGGCAGTTTGAAAAGCTTAGGCAGAGGGGCTACATAAAACGTGGAAGCCACCCAGTGGGGTGGTGTCCAAAATGTGGAAACCCCGTTGGACAACATGACACGAAAGGCGACGTGGAACCAGAAATAGGCGAATTCACACTAATCAAGTTTAGGCTTGACAATTTGGTTTTTCCAACGGCTACACTGCGCCCAGAAACCATTTTCGGCGTAACAAACATTTGGTTAAACCCAAAAGCCACATATGTCAAAGCTGTCGTCAACGGAGAAACGTGGATAATCAGCAAGGAATGCGCGGAAAAACTCGGCTACCTAAACCGTAAAGCAACAATACTCGAAACGTTCGAGGGAAAAATTTTCATTGGAAAATACGTTGAAAACCCAATGACGAAAGACGCTGTTCCTATACTGCCAGCTGACTTCGTTGACCCGAAAAACGCAACAGGCGTTGTAATGTCTGTTCCAGCGCATGCCCCATACGATTATGTGGCTTTAGAAAACCTTAAGAAAACGCCCTCGCAACTGGAAGCGTACGGTTTAAAACCTGAAATTATGGAACACGTCAAACCAATTTCATTAATTGGAGTTGCTGGTTACTCGGAAATTCCAGCGGAAGACGTTGTTAAAAAAATGCGCATCGAAGACCAGCAAGACCCAAAACTGGAAGACGCAACAAAAGAAGTTTATAGGCACGAGTTTCACGGTGGCAAAATGAAGGCGAACACTGGCAAATATGCGGGTTTGTCAGTTGCCGAAGCAAAAGAAAGGGTTAAAGAAGACCTAATCAGCGAAGGCAAAGCTGCAACCATGTACGAACTCCTCAACAGACCAGTTTATTGCCGATGCGGAACAGAATGCACCATAAAAATTTTCGAAGACCAATGGTTTATTGACTATGGAAAACCAGAATGGAAAGCACTAGCCAAAAAAAATCTGGAAAAAATGGAAATACTCCCAGAAGAGCTACGCACAGAATTCGTTTACGTCATAGACTGGCTGCATGAAAGGGCATGTGCAAGAAAAGCTGGTTTAGGCACGAAGTTGCCGTGGGACCCAGAATGGATTATTGAATCGCTTTCAGACTCAACCATTTACATGGCTTATTACACAATAGTCAAAAACCTAAAAAAGTACCGAATCCAATCAGACCAACTAACAGAGGAAGTTTTTGATTATATATTCCTCGGAAAAGGTGATGCTCGAGAAATAGCCCAAAAAGTGCAGTTAGACGCTAAAGTTTTGGAGGAAACCCGCAAAGAGTTTTTGTACTTTTATCCATTAAACAGTCGACATTCTGGACGCGATTTGGTTCCAAACCACTTGACTTTTATGATATTTAATCATACGGCTATATTCCCAGAAGAACTTTGGCCACGTCAAATCGTCACTAATGGCAGTGTTATGATGATGGGTGTGAAAATGAGCAAATCCTTTGGAAACATAATCCCCTTGCGTGAAGCCCTAAAAATGTTTGGCGCAGACCCGTTGCGGTTAAGCGTTTTGGCAACCGCTGAGCTTTTGCAGGACGCCGAATTCAGCCATGCGGTGGCTAAATCAATGCGTGACAGAATAGAACGCCTGTACAAATTTGTTGCTGAAAACTGCAAAAACCCACCTGCCACGGCGGTTCCAGAAAAACAGTTTGCGACAATAGACGTGTGGATGTTAAGCCGACTGCAAGAACACATCAAAAGGGCAACGGAATCCATGGATAAACTTGCCGTGCGCAAAGCCATACACACCATCCTATACGAGCTGGAACAAGACTTCCAATGGTACCAAAAACGCATAAAAAACCAAAAGGAAAACACTGAAAGAAAAGCAGCTATAACCCACATATTCAATGAAATTTTGAAAGCTCAAATACGCATGTTAGCGCCAGTGGCACCCCACATATGCGAAGAACTTTGGGAAATGATTGGCGGAAAAGGTTTTGTTTCATTAAGCCCTTGGCCAACACTAGACGAATCAAAAGTGAACGTCAACGCTGAGGAAAGCGAAACCCTAATCATGAATTTACTGGAAGACACCCAAAACATTGTTAAGGCAACAAACGTAACTCCAAAAAAGGTTTTCTATTATGTGGCGGCTCCATGGAAATGGAAAATCTACTTGAAAGCTTTGGAAAAATCCGCATCTGGAAAGCTTGTGCAAAAAGACTTAATGAGCGAATTATTAAAAGACCAAGAATTAAAAGCCAAAGCTAAAAACGTGGCGGAATTCCTCGGCAAAATTTTAGACGAAATCAACCGTATGCCAAACGAGAAAAAACAAAAAGTCATACAAGCTGGAATGTTAAATGAAAAGCAAGTAATCCAAGAAGCAACAGAATTCCTAAAGCAGGAACTTAACGCAGAAGTTCATTGCCACAGCGAAACGGAACCAGAACTCTATGATCCAAAAAAGAGGGCGCAACTAGCCAAACCACACCGTCCAGCAATATACATCGAATAGATAAAACTATATCCAACAATGCCACATTGAAGTTTTGAAGGGTCCGTGGCGCAGCTTGGACACATAACAGCCAAAAAGCGCGTCGGCCTTCTAAGCCGGAGATCCTGGGTTCAAATCCCAGCGGACCCGCCAAAAACGTTTATATCGTTTGAATGTTTATGGCGATATGCTTATATCGCAGTGTATTTTACCCGAATTTTTATGTTGGGAGATGTGGAATCATCATGTCTTGGTTTATCAATCCTGTGGCGATTCCACTGCTTGGAGGAGTTTGCAGTTTGACATTTGTGTATTGTTTAATTCGTTACGTTTTGAAACAGCCGAAAGGTACTGAGCAAATGAATGATTTGTATGAAGGTATAAAGGTTGGTGCTAAATCCTTTCTGAAACATCAGTTTAGGGTTGTATTTCCAATTCTTTTTGGAGTTAGCATATTGTTTGGCGTTTTTCTGGGTTTTAAGACGTTTGTAGCTTTTATTATAGGTGGAGTTTTATCTTTTGCTGCTGGAGCGATCGCCATGTTTATTTCAACGGAAGCCAATGTTAGAACAGCGGAGGCAGCGAGGCTAAAAAAGGATAATGTTGCGGTTATAGTGGCTTCGTTCGCTGGAGGCACCATAGGCATGTCCATTTGCATACTCACTTTGATTGGAATCTGCACTTTATATCTCGGTTTTGGCGACACGCCTGAAACTTTACAAAACTTGATGGGTTTCGGTTTTGGCGCCAGCGTAGTTGCCTTGTTCTTACAGTTGGGGGGTGGCATATTCACTAAAGCGGCGGATGCTGCAGCGGATGTTGTTGGAAAAGTTGAGTATGGGCTTTCAGAGGATGACCCGCGAAATGCAGCGGTTATCGCAGATTTTGTAGGCGACAACGTTGGCGACTGCGCTGGTAGGGGTGCAGACCTTTTCGAGTCTTATTCTGCCAATCCTATTGGGACGATGATTTTGGGTTTTACGCTTTTGGGCATGAGTGGGCTTTTACTTCCACTTTACAATAGGCTGGCAGACATAGCCGCATCAACAATTGGAATAGCGTATATCTGGTATAAAATGCGACGTTGGGGCGAAAGAAACTTTAGGAAAGTGCTGGTAAACGCAATCTTGGTAACTATCGCCGTAATCAGCGTTGTAAGTTTCATAGTGTACTGGTATCTTTTTCCTGGAATGTGGAGTCTATACTTATGTAATGAGCTTGGTTTACTTGTTGGTTTGGTAGTTGTTAAATCCACTGAGTATTTTGTGTCCAAGGATAAAAAGATGGTTAAGAAGTTGGCTATGTCAGCGCTTGATGGAGCAAACGTGGAAATTGTTAACGGTTTAGCAATTGGAATGTTAAGTATAAGCATCCCAATAGTTTTTATATGTCTAACCATGGGTTTAGCGTATTTCATAGGCGCTCAGTTTGGAGCTGGATTATTTGGGTTAGCCGCTGCCTCCGTAGGTGTTGGGTCTATAACTCCAATAATTATGACTGCTGACTCGTATGGTCCAGTCGCGGACAACGCAAGTGGAATAGCGAAAATCACAGGTTTTTCTGAAGAGGAAAAACGGATTATGGATGAGTTGGACGCTGTTGGTAACTCAACAAAGGCTATAACGAAAGGTTATGCAATGACATGCGCCGCCTTGTCAGCGTTTATTCTATTCAGCGCCTTTACACAAGTCGCAAGGATATTTGATGTCAACATTGAAGTCTTAAACGTTTTCATAGCCATTTTCATCGGAATCGCCACTGTTTTTATTTTCATAGCTTTGTCATTAAACTCTGTCAACCACGCAACAAGCGCCATAATAAAAGAGGTGAGACGCCAATTTAGGGAAATTGTAGGGTTGCGTGAGGGAAAAGCAAAACCCGACTACAGCCGCTGTGTCGCCATTGGCACAATATTCGGCATAAAAGGAATGATTCTGCCGACAGCCATAACCATTATAACTCCAATTATTGTAGGCTTAATCTTGGGAAAAGCCGCTTTAGCTGCTTTCATAATTTCTTGCACTTTCACTGGAGTAATCATGTCAATTATCTTGTCAAATGTTGGCGGTGCATGGGACAATGCAAAGAAACTTATTGAGTCAAGGGAGCTTATGATGAACGGAGGCGCCTTTGATGAAGCTAAAAAGGTTGCTGTTATAAGTGATGCGATAGGTGATCCATTTAAAGACGTGGCTGGTCCATCACTGCATATTATGATAAAGTTAATAGCCGCATTGTCGATTACGCTTGTTCCGCTGTTTCTTTGGTAGGGTTTATGATTGATTTTAGAGGATTACTTGCGCTATTACTAGTACAATTATTAGGATCGCCAAGGTTTTTAGTGCTTTTTTGTTGATTTTTTGGGCTTCTTCTTGTTTTTTGGCGTCTACGAGTTTCATTATGTAAACTGAAACTGAAAGGTTGTAGAGGAAGATTATGTATATGGAAAGCATTATTCTATCCGCCAATGTTAAGTAGCCTGTTGGTGGTATGCCGCTGAGAAGCGACAAGTGAAAGGCTGTCGCCGACATAAGCGTTGTTACGCCTAAGCCTATGCGTTGGGCGAAGTTTTGTGGAGAAATGAAGAAGGCAAGCAGTGAAATGGTGGTTATGGCGCTTATGGGCAAAATGCTTTTAATAAACGCTGAAATTACTGGTCGCTTTAAGTTTATGCTGAAAACAAATCTGGAGTATTCTTCTCCGCCGCTGTAAACGTGCGTGACTGTTTCTGCGCTGAAGTCTCCAAGCTCCCAGCCAGCCACGTTTGCGCTTTCGTCAACTCCCGACGGCGTTAGGGCGTCTTCCTCAAAAACCAGGTAGGAAGTGTTAAGCTTTTTGTGTTCCAACTCCACTGTTAACTTGTGGGTTTCAAACGGGTAACGGGAAAAATCAAAGGTTTTTAGGAATTCTCCTCGAATGCGATATTCTAGGTAGCCCTCTGTTTCGTTTGCGTAAACCTCGCTTTGCGAAGAGGGGGCACCGTTGACGAATTCAAAAGCCTTTATATCGTTTAGGCTTATTTCTGAACTGTTAAACCTGAACCACAAGTAAAGGTCTAGGCGGTAACTGTTTGCGGCTAAATCCACTTTTTCCACGTTGACAAGCCAAACACCAACTTTAACCCTTGTCGGGTTGCCGCCTAAATTTTCAGCTTTAACATTCGCCGACAACATGAAAAGCAACGCTAAGGCAAATATAAACAATAAACCAATTTTAACTTTCACTTTTTCCCCTCCAAACAGCGTGAACTTTGTCATATCCGCAAAGGGGATTATATAAATTTATCTTTAAATGTCATCGTCTTTTTCCATTTGACCCGACGACATTTAAACCGCTTAAATGTTGTTGTTTTAATGGGAAAATTAACAACAACACTGCAAAGCTTTTTAGGTTATTTTAATAATTTTTGGAATTTGCCCAGCCATTCCAACTGTTTCTTTATAAATTATGAAGACTCCTTTAACGCCTTTTATTGCTAGTGCTTTTTCAATTCCGTTTTCAACAGCCTTTTGCGGATTACCGCCAACAATGAGGTTTCCGATGGCTGTGGCTGCAGCGTCGGCTAACCCAGCGTTTTCCGCAAACACTGTCACGGCTTCAGCTTCGCCGAAACTTAAGGCGTGGCTGTAAACTCCCGAGCTTGTGGCAACGCCTGCGGGAAACTTTTCAAGTTTGAAGCCTATTTTCTTTGACAGCGGGTGGTTTCCAGCTGAAAGCATAATGTTTACGGGTTCGCTGGAAACTGCGGAAACTTCGCCGCCGTTTTCTATTAGGGCTGTGTTTGCGCCTTTGGCAAGCATGGCTTCCACAGCTAAAT
Organism: Bathyarchaeia archaeon; assembly: GCA_038848005.1. Taxonomy (GTDB): domain Archaea; phylum Thermoproteota; class Bathyarchaeia; order Bathyarchaeales; family Bathycorpusculaceae; genus JAWCNN01. The sequence goes on from JAWCNZ010000002.1 coordinate 63,744, forward strand.
CGGCTAAAACTCCAGCGACGGCAGCCATCGGACCGACGTTGGCTTTTTCTGACGCTTTAGCCATAAGCTTCACAATGGCGGGGCAGTCGTCGCCAACATGAACTGGTTTAAGCGAATAAAGAAACTTTGGGTTTTTGCGAATGTATTCTTCAAGTTTTCTTTTGTTTTCTTTTAGGGAAGCTTTTGCCGCATTTACGGCGTCTTTGTTCTCTGTTAAAATTACGCCTCTTGTCATTCCAAACTCGAAAGTTTCCTTAAACAACTTTTGGCTGTTCACGGTTTGCCGCCTTAAGTGTTTCTTTTTCGGCGTATTCCACGACTTTTATGGCTTTCGCTGGGCAAGCGTCCACGCACAAGCGGCAAGCGCTTCCCAAACATTTTTCTTGGTTGAAATTTATGGAGTAATCTTCGCCGAGGGTTATGGCGTTAACTGGACAAATCGAATAACATGCGCCGCATTCAAGGCATTCTTCACTGTCGATTTTTATTGGCTTGTGCGGTTCAATTATCGCGCCTCTTCTGCGAAATTCTTCTATGACTTTTTCCGCTTCGGCTGATGGAATCTCAACGAGCATTTCTCCGCCTTGCTGGTTAACATGCGCCGCCAAAATGTTTATGGACACTTTCTGTTCCATAATCACTTGTGCAGTTATGGGCTGGTCGGCTATTTTCTCTGGAAATTTAAGTAAAACCCTAACCATGCCTATTTGCTCCCTCCCACAATTCTGGCTATGTCTTCTGAAGTAACTATACCCAAAACTTTCTTGTCGCGGTCAATTACGGGCAAAGCGGAAATGTTATGCTCCGTCATTTTCCTCGAAGCTACCTCAACCAATTCGCCGGGACTTGTCGTTACAACCTTTCTAACAACAATGTCTTCCAGCCTTTTCACGCCGTTAGCCACAGCCTTAGTAATGTCCCACGAAGTCACTATGCCCTTGAGCTTTACGTCATCATCAACTACCACTATGTGGTTGACAGAATGCCTTATAATTTTCTTGGCGACATTTTCAATTTCATCTTTTTCGCTGCATGTAACGGCTGGATGCATGAGCGCTTCAACATAAATTAGCTCTCTGGTTTGTTTTGCTGGTTTAAAGGACACGTTTAAAGGCAATCTTTCAACAGGCGCCGACAAATAAAAGAGCCCGTCGGCTATTTGCCTCTTTAACGTTTCAGCGATTTTCCTAGCCTTTTTTAGACTTGAAAGCGAACTCACCTTAACAGTTTTATCGTTAATGACTACTTTGCCAGACTTCAACTCTTTATAGCTAACCCTTCCAAGTTTTGGACGGTTTCTACGTGGAACTCCATAATCCACTATGTCCGTAAATATTTCCTCGTCGTGGACCGCCACCTTTTTGGCTAAGCCTTCATTCAAAAGCGGAATGGGAATGCCTATACCCACGTAAAGGGTTGTCCCATACTTTGTGAAGGCTGCTCCTTGAATAAATTCAGGTGTCATTTGTTTGCAGTCTCCCCTAACCATAAGCGTGCCGAAACGGTTTGCTGGGTCATGCTGTGTGCCTTCGCCTATAACGTAGCCTTGCGCTCCTCCGAGGAAAATGCGTGTTCCAACGCCTATGGTTTCGTAGTCTGGGTCATTCATTAACGGGTTTAAGGCTCCAGCCCCCGAATACGTGGCGTTTCCGAAGCGTGGCAACAGCTTACCCATGTAGGTGTAGAGGATTCTGTCGCTACTGTTTGTGGCGCAAACATAACGTTGATAACAGTTGCGGAAGTTTAAGAGGATAAACTGGTTCAGGTCTTCCTTGGTTAAAGTTGTTTCCAGCCTAGTCCGTGGATAACAATCCGTTCCATAAGCCGTGGCTCGAAGCTCCACCTCTTTGTCCCTAATCAAATCCTCTATTACATGTCCGCCGCCGTACTCGAAAGGCTTTGTTTCAGACATTTGTGAAGCACCTATGTAAAGGTCTACGGCTGCGCCTGGATGGGAAACCTCAACATCATTAATCCATGCCCTATGAATTTTAATCGGTGGGTCAGCATGTCCAATGTTGATTACGGCGCCTGAAGAACACATAGCCCCAAAAGTTCCAGTTGTAACAACGTCAATTTCCTTATAGGCAACTTCCAATCCGCTGCTTTCAACAAGCTTTTTCATTTCCTCAACTGTTACGACTTGGATGTCTCCACGCTTTATTTTCTCGTTTATTTCGTTGACTGTGCGTTTGAGTTTAAACACCTCCTCGATGGTTCAATAGGGAAGGGCTATTCCAAAATAAATTTTTTTCGGACAATTTTATTCCTTTTGGAATAATCAGCCAAAGTTGTCACCAATAAAAGCAAGTTTTCGATTTGCGAACGGAAATTTTAAATTAGCAAAGCAATAATAAATTGTAAACACTTTAACGATTAACTTGTCAGTGTATAAGGGGGAACATAATGAGTACACATGTAGACGAGTTAAAGTTTCGTTTAATGACGGTTGAGCTTCTTAAAACAGCCAAGTATAAACGCAACATTACTTATCGTGAATTATCATCAAAAACGGATTTGCCAGTAACCGTTTTAAGCAGATACGCAAAGGGACACGTTTTGCCGAACACTGAAAGGGCGAGGCAACTTTGGAAAGTTTTAACGAAAATTGTTGGTTTGGAAGTGGAGCTTCGAAACAGAATAAAGTTTGATGAGTATGGATATTTTGACAACACGGATATTATAGGCGATTTTAACATTCTACAGCAGGCAGCCAACCACGCGCTTGCGATTTTCGCTGGAAAACGTGTAACAAAAGTTTTAACCGCAGCTGTGGATGGCATACCACTGGCGACAATGGTTGCAAGCGCTTTGGGCGTCAACCTCATAATAGCGAAGCGAAACAAGGAGGTTGGCGTCAAAGCCTTTTTAGAAGAAACATACGTGCTTAGGGATTCAGGCGTAACCATGACGCTTTACATTCCAAAAGACTCCATTAAAAAGCGAGACAGCGTATTAATTGTGGATGACATGATAAAAACAGGGGAAACCCAAACGGCATTGGTGGAGCTTGTTCGAAAAGCAAAAGCGGAAATTTCAGGGTTTTTCTCGCTTATAGCCGTCGGAGAGGAATGGAAGAAAAAGCTTAAGCTTCCAAACGAATGCCCAGTGGAAGTAATAACCTATGTTAAGGCTCCTTCGGAGCCAAACACTCACATTTAACTGGACAAGCGACGCATCTTCCCTTCCTACAAAAGTCTTTACCCAGCCTAAGCAACGCCGTTTCAAAATTGACAAAAGATTTACCTTCAACCTCGTTTTCAACCCAAAAACTCAGCAGTTGCTCCAAAGCTTTTCCACACTTTTTCATGATTATTCCAAGATTTTCGGCGGCAACCACGACCAGCGCTGTCGGTTCTGGTTCGGCTTTAACCCACACACCACGCAGTTCCCTCAGAAAAATTTTTGCTGTTACTTCGCCTACGCCCCTCCCCAAATCCTTCAACCGCTTTTCCAAATCTTCAGCGTCAGAAGCGCTATCGTGGAGAAGGTTTAGGCTTCCATTGTATTTTTGGGTGAGGTTTTTCATAACTTCTAAAAGTTTGTCTGCTGTTTTAAAGTCGTAACGCGTATAGCCTTCCTCATCCAAAATTTTAACCAGTCCATCCCATCCGGTTTGGAGGATTCGCCTAGGCGTTAAAACATCATATTTCCGAAAACACCTGTACGTTTTGATAACAGAAGTTTCGTTTATGGGAGCGCCGAACAATATGGAAGCCAAAAACCACTTGAAAATTTCCGTTTCTTCTCCACTTGAAAGGTTTATGCCCAAAATTTCAGAGTATCTCCGCCCAAAATTTTCAACAAGAAATTTCAGGCTTTCCCTCTTCATTGCACATCCATGCAGATTTATATTCCCTGTCACATAAACGATTTGCGGAGTTTGTCCGGTATGAAAATGCGGACGATTGAGTGGCTAAATGGGGTTGTAACCACAATAGACCAGACAAGACTTCCAAACGAAACCGTAATCCTTGAAATGCGAAACTGCGAAGAGGTGGCTGAAGCCATAAAAACCATGAAAATAAGAGGAGCGCCGCTTTTAGGCGCTGCAGCAGCCTTCGCGTTGGCTTTAACAGTCCACAATTCGAAAGGCGAAAGCAAAGAGGAATTGCTAAACAAGTTGGAAAAAGCAGCAAAAACATTAAAAAGCACGAGACCGACTGGCGTCAACCTTTTTTGGGCTTTGGATAGAATCTTAAGCAAAGCGCATAGTTTTTGTGGAAATGCCGAGGCTTTGGCGGATTTTGTTGTAGAAGAAGCCCAAAAAATAGCTGATGAAGATTGTATGGCGAACCGTTTGATTGGGAGATTTGGCGCTGAGCTTATCCATGATGGAGATACCATTTTAACGCATTGTAATGCTGGTGCTTTGGCAACAGTCGAATATGGCACGGCTTTAGGCGTTGTAAGGGCTGCGTGGGAGCAAGGTAAAAAAGTTAGGGTGTTCGCAACTGAAACCCGTCCGAAACTGCAAGGGGCAAGATTGACAACCTACGAGCTTAAAAGGGACGGTATACCAGTCACTTTAATTACGGATAACATGGTTGGCTACGTCATGTATAAACGGTTAATTAACAAGGTTGTGGTTGGCGCTGACAGAATCGTTCAAGACGCCGTCGTCAACAAGGTTGGAACGTATGGTATCGCGGTTTTAGCCAGAGAACACGGCATACCCTTCTACGTGGCGGCTCCAAAATCCACCTTTGACCTTTCACATGCATCAGCAGACATAACCATTGAAGAAAGAAAACCCGAAGAAGTCACATTTATAGGGAATATGCGAATCGCCACAGAAGGAATAGACGTGTTAAACCCAGCCTTTGACATAACACCTCTTGATTATGTGACAGGTATAATCTGTGAAAGTGGCATCATATATAAGAAGGATTTTGATAAGTTTAAAGCCAAAACCTAAGCCTTTATTAGTTGATGGTTCATGGAGAAAAATAAAGAAAAAGTGTCTGAAAGCGTGGAATTCACGGTTAAAGGCTCACTCACAGAAAAAGGCGTAAAAATTTCTAAAAACCAAAATTTGGATAGTATAACCTCAAAAGGGTATGGCGTAAAGGAAAACGGCGACCTCCTCTTAACATTTTATGAATCACTTTACCTAATGGATAAGGGCTTGCTGGAGGTTGAAGATGAAAAAGGCAGGAAAGTGGGATTCCAAGAAATTTTGCAACGTTACGAAAGCGTTAGTGAAAATGCTTGGGTTGAATATTTAACCTATCGTGATTTGAGAAGTCGCGGCTACGTGGTTCGGGAAGGTTTCGGTTTAGGCGTTGACTTTCGAGTTTATGAAAGAGGAGAATACGGCAAGGACACTGCCAAATATTTAGTTTTAAGCATTCAAGAGGGAAAGCCAATTTCGCTGGAAGATTTAACACGCACTGTGCTACAATGTCAAAGCCTTAAAAAAGAGTTGATTTTGGCGGTTGTGAACCGCAGAGGAGAAATAGTTTACTATTCAATTTCACAATTAACCCTAAAATAAAAGGAGCAACTCGCCTATGCCACTGTTTAAAACTGTCCGAGGAATGAGGGATTTCCTACCAGAAGAAACAAAAATAATGAACTACATCCAAACCAAAGCGCGGAGAATAGCTGAACTTTATGGCTACAAGGAAATTATAACGCCAATTGTAGAATCCTATGACCTTTTAGCGGCGAAAGCTGGCGAGGAAATACGTTCGAGAATGTTTGTGTTTAAGGATTTGGGCGACCGCACAGTTGCCTTAAGACCAGAGTTTACGGCTTCTGTTGCCAGACTTGTCACAACCAGCCTAAAAAACGAACCTAAACCTTTAAGGCTGTTTTCCATAGGAAGCGTTTACCGTTACGACGAACCGCAACGGGGACGCTACAGAGAGTTTTGGCAGTCAAACTATGAACTGATGGGTTCAGCCAAACCCGAAGCAGACGCTGAAATAATAATGTTAACCAACAGCTTAATGAAAAGCGTAGGGTTAAAAAACTGCACGTTTAAAGTTGGACATGTGGGCGTTTTAAGAGGCGTAATGGAAGAGGAAGAACTAGCAGAGGAAAAACAAAACGCTGTCATGCAATTAATGGACAAGAAAAACTACGATGAAGCCTTTAAGCTTGTTAAAGACGCTGGCGCCTCAGAAAAATGCATAACAACCCTTCAAAAACTGGTGGCAATTAAAGGCGTCGACATTTTCGAAACTGTCAGAAAGATTAGGGACTGCGTTGGAGATTATGAAAGGTCTTTAGCCGCAACAGAAAACTTGAACGAAATCCTAAAACTTGTTTCTGAAAGCAAAAGCCAAATTACCATGACGGTTGAGGCTGGCTTTGCAAGAGGACTTGAATATTACACGGGAATGATTTTTGAAGTTAATGTGCCACAGTTGGATGTGGCATTAGGAGGAGGAGGAAGATACGACAAACTCATTGAGCTTTTTGGAGGAGAACCTACCCCCGCTGTTGGAGTAGCCCACGGAATAGACCGAATAATGTTGGCAATGCAAACACAGAAAATTCCATTGGAAACAGAGGAAAAAGCCAAAGTTGTAGTGATTCCAACCGATGAAAAGCTGGTTGGAAAGGCATTAGAAATCTCGCAGATGCTCAGAGAAGCAAATGTTCCAGCAGAGGTTGAGGTTATGAGGCGAAAAGTAACAAAGGCTTTAGAAGATGCGGATAGACGAAAAATGGGTTATGCAGTAATTGTTGGAGAAAAAGAGTTGAAGGAGAGAGCGGTTGCCATCCGAAACCTAGTGAAAAGGGAACAAAAAACCGTGAAAATCGAAAACATCATAAAAACAATTAGAGATTAACGAAAGCTTTCCGCTGGAGGCTGAGCATATAATTTTTCTCTCCTAAGGAAGTCACCTATATCCACAATGTTTTTCACTACAACACCTTCCGCTTCATCTATGTTGTGCAGTATTTTTCCAAAACCCAAACATTCACCATGCCCATTTAGGACTAACGTGTAATCGCCCCTTTTTTTAGAACCGAAAACTTGGATTATCCCCTGCTTAAAAATGTCTCTTCCACAAATGAAAAGCCAAGCCGCCTTCTCATCCACAACTATCTTGTTGGCCTCTTTCTTAGCGATAATCCTTAACAAATTAAAGCTTGGAAAGAACCTTCCGCCTTTAACTTTTCCCAAATAAACCCCAGCATAAAAGAAGTTTTCCCTAACAAATTTTTTCAATTCCTCGTTTAGGAGAAAATATCTGCCTCTCTGCTTCACTATAAAATTCTCGTTTAAGCTTATTTTTGCGCCAAACCGACTTACAAAATCTTTTATCACTTTCACGGTTGTTCCCTCTTTTTAAGTTTACAGACAAAAAATCCTTGAGTTTTCCCCGGCCAAATTCTTCGACACTTCGCCACGGAACCGTCAAGCTTTTCTCCAAAAATTTCTTTTGAAGCTTTTTCGCCATAACAGTTTATTTCTTCAACTTGCAAATTCAAGTTTTTTATTGCCCAATCAATGTTTAGTTCATTTTCTTCAGGCTCTAGTGAACAAGTGGCATAAACTATTTCGCCGTTATCCCTCAAAACTTTAACCGCTTCAGCCAAAATTTCCCTTTGAAGTTTTGCATTTCGCTTTATATCTCCGATTGTTCGACGGTTAAACCATTCCTTGTCTGTTGAAAAATTTCCAGAACATGGAACATCCAAAAGCACACAATCAAATTTTACGCCTAACAGCGAAGCTTTCCGCGCATCCAAATTATAAACTATGACGTTTTTGACACGGCACCTTTCCAAATGATTTGCTAAAGCCCTTAACCTATGCAGTTTAACGTCTAAAGCTACTATAACGCCTTTGTTCGCCATTAAATCCGCCAGTTGAATGGTTTTTCCTCCAGGAGCCGCGCAAGCATCCAACACGATTTTGTCTTTCAAATCCGTGAATAAAGTTGCTGGGATTTGAGCGGCAGCTTCCTGGATTGAATAATAACCCAAAAGATATTCAGCGGTGGCTCCAACGGAAAATTCTGAATGAAGAATCCAATAACCGCCTTTTAGAAATGGAATCTTTTCAAGCTTCACCCCCAACGACTGCAGTCGCTCCACAACATTGGATTCTTTGGCGTTTATGGAATTTATCCTAATAGCTTGTTTAGGCTTGACATTCTCATATTTCCAGCCGAGCATTTCATAACGTTTCACAAAAAATTCTTTGCCAGACATCACTAACCGAATAAACAGCCCATCAAAAATAAAAAGTTTTAAAAATATTTGGCTTTCAGCATATTAGTGTGGTTTTAATGAAGGAAAGGTACGCCTTTGTGATAATGGTTAAGGATAAATGGTGGCGAGAATTTTGCCGTCTCCACCGCAAAGGAAAACAAGTGCAAGCTTATGTAGGCGGAATGCGGGCTCCTCCAAAAAACGCTTCGCTACTAATTTTTTACGTTTCGAAACCAATCGGTGAAATTGCCGGCTACGCCGAATTCATAGAACGCAAAGTTGGAAAACCCGAAGAGCTGTGGCGGGAACACGGCGACGAATCTGTTTTAAACTCTGAAGAGCAATACTTCACGTTTGTCAATGACAAGCCAATAGTTTCCTTTATAAGATTCAAAAATTTACATGAAGCCTCAAACCCCATACCGCTCAAAAATATTCTCATGCTTCTAGGCGTTAATAGACTGCCAAGAGGAGGCTTTTACATAGACAAAGAAACCACTGAAAAAATGATTGCGTTAATGGAATAAAACTACAAAAAGTTAATAGGTTACGGTTTTTTTATCCATGTAGCCCATCTTTAGAGAGCGAAATCCATGCTCCAAACATCCATCAATAACACATTCACATGAGGTTTAGGTTATGGGACGTTACAGGCAAATTGAAGATATAGTTAAACTGATGAATAATCCAGAGGTTATTAGGAACACGAGCATAATAGCCCACGTAGACCATGGAAAAACCACGCTTTCAGACAGCCTTTTAGCTGCGGCGGGCATAATAAGCGAACAAAGGGCTGGTCAACAGCTTTACCTTGACAGTTGGGAGTTAGAACAGAAAAGGCAGATGACGGTTTTCGCCTCAAACATAAGCATGGTTCACACTTACAAAGGAAAGGAACACCTTATCAACTTGATTGACACGCCAGGGCACATAGACTTCAGCGGAGCCGTAACTCGAAGCCTGCGCGCCGTGGACGGCGCATTGGTGGTTGTCGATGCCGTGGAAGGACCCATGACTCAGACTGAAACCGTTTTGATGCAAGCCCTCCGCGAAAGAGTTAAGCCAATTCTTTACATTAACAAGGTTGACAGACTCATAAAAGAGATAAAACTGACTCCAGAGGAAATTCAGCGGAAATTTGCAAAAATTATTGTGCGGATAAACACTATCATAGAGAAACATGCGCCGCCAGAACATAAAAAAGATTGGCAAGTTAAGGTTGATGATGGACGTGTAGCTTTCGGCTCGGCTCTTCACAAATGGGGATTAAACCTACCCCACATGAAAGCCAAAGGCATAACATTCCAAGAAATTATAGACGCATACTCAGGAGAACCCGAAGACATAGCAAAAAAAGTTGACGCTTTAAGTAAGAAAGCACCATTATACGAGCCAATATTGGACATGTTTTGCGAACACTTACCCAACCCATTAGAAGCGCAACCATACAGGCAAAGCCAAATATGGCCTGGAGACCCATCAAGCCCCGTTGGAAAAAGCATGGCGAAAGTCGACCCTAACGGTCCACTTTTAATGTGTGTAACAACAATTGAAGTTGACCCTCACAGCGGAGTCGTCGCCATCGGACGGGTTTTCAGCGGCACTGTGGAAAAAGGAAAAGTCGTCAGCCTCGTAACTAGCCGTCAGAAAGGAGCAATTCAGCAGGTTTACATGAGCATGGCAGCAGACAGAGTAATAGTTGATAAAGTCCCAGCTGGAAACATAGCGGCAATTTCTGGATTGCCATCCATACATGTCGGCGAAACCATAGCGGAAGAAGGCGTAGAAACCAAACCTTTTGAAGGACTAAAATATGTTTCTGACCCAGTGGTTACGGTTGCGGTTGAACCAGAAGACATAAAGGATTTGCCACTTTTCGACAAAGTCATCCACAAACTAACATTAGAAGACCCAAACCTACACTTCACAATAAACAAGGAAAGCGGAGAATACCTCCTAAGTGGCATGGGCGAACTACACCTTGAAGTCACAGCCTACCGCATGCAAGAAGCAGGATTAAAAGTAAAAATCAGCAAGCCAATAGTAATTTACCGCGAAACAATAAGCCGCGACTACAAAGGACCGCCGATAATGGGCAAAAGCCCCAACAAACACAATCGGCTATGGGTAACATTGGAAAAACTGCCTGAAGAAGTTATCGAAGCCATAAGAACTGGAAAAATCTCTGAAATGCAAACACGAGATGAAAGAGCAAAAATTTTGAGACAGTTCGGCTGGTCAACCGAAGACGCACGTAACGTCATAGCCATCGAAGGTACAAACATCCTAGTCAACAGAATCAAAGGAAGACAATATGTTGAAGAAATAATAGACCACGTTAAATCAGGCTTCCGCGAGGCTGTGTACACCTCAGTTTTAGCAAAAGAGCCAGCATACGGGTTAAAAGTTAACTTGGAAGACATTCTGATCCACGAAGACCCTGTGCATAGGGGTCCAGCCCAAATATTGCCGATGACTTGGCGTCCCATATGGTGCAGTTTTCTACTCAGCGAACCCAGACTGTTAGAACCCGTCCTAAGTTTCGAATGCAAAGTTCCAAATGAATTCGTAAGCAACGTAATAACCATAGTTCAAAAACGCCGAGGGAAAATCTTGGACATGATAAACGAAGAAGACGTGATAATTGTCAAGGCTGAAATGCCAGTCGCCGAATCCTTCGGGTTGGCGGATGAACTGCGTTCATCAACACAAGGAAGAGCCTTCTGGGCTACACAGTTCAGCCGTTGGGCGCCAGTTCCAGAGTCAATGCAAACGGAAATAATAGCCCAAATACGCAAACGCAGGGGCTTAAGTCCAACACCGCCAAAACCAGAAGAATTCTACGAGGAAGCTTAAAATCCTAAATTTAGTGCGGTCGCCGGGATTTGAACCCGGGTCGTCAGCGTGGCAGGCTGATGTCCTAGACCAGGCTAGACTACGACCGCTCAGGGACAGCTAACACATTTATTTTGGCGCTTCTTAAAGAGTTTTACGCCTTTCATACCGCAAATGTTGTTGTCCAAAATTTTCCAAAACCGACGACGTTTAAACCGCTTTTAACACAACCTACTCGAGTTTGTTAAGGATTGGAATAAGTTCTGCCAGTGTTTTTATTATGAAGTTTGGTTTTTCCAGCGGGTTGGTTATTGGTTCTCGGTATCTGCTGTTCCATTTTATAAGAATTGTTCGCATTCCCAGTTGGTTGCCGCCGAGAATGTCTCTTGAAATGCGGTTGCCAACCATGACAACTTCGCTGGGTTGAAGACCCAATTCGTCGAGGGCAACTCTAAAAATTTTTTCGTTAGGTTTGGTTGCTCCAACTTCAGAGGATACAACCACCACGTCAAAGTATTCCAAAATTCCAGCTTTCCTCATAATCGCCTTTACTTCTTCCTTGCTGGCTTCGGTATCGCAGACAACCGCCAACTTATAACGCTGTTCCTTCAAACTTTTTAAAACCTCATGCGCATAAGGAAGCGTTTCAAAGTTGTCCTCGTCAACTAAGGTGTCGCCTAAATCAAAGAAAACCGCTTTAATCACTGTGAAAACCTCAACTTACAAATGCGTTAAAAACCAATTATTTATCTGTTTTGTCGTAAAACACTTTCCAGTTCCCCAATATCCTTTATGATTATGTCTGAGTGGACAGTTATCCACGGGCTTGGGTTTTCAATTTGGCATATACAAATAGTCTTCTTATCCCTAAGCTTGGCATAAAAAAGTTCCATACAAGTTCCAGCCGAAAGCCTCGGAAAATACGCAACCAAAACATCACATTTTTCAATGTCTTCCAAATCCCTCCTTATAAAGTCAACAGGCGAAACCTTGCTCCACCAGTCTGGCTCCGCTGTTCTATACAAAATTTTTTCACGTTTCCAAGGATCAACAGGCTCATAACCACAGCGAACACAAATTTCGCTGATAACATCCCTATAAGATTGCTCAGCTTCCACGCCTTGAATTGGACCTGAAATGAAAACCTTCCCCTTCATAACGGATACATCCCACGCTTAATCGTCAACAATTTTGTCCAGAAGTGCCGAGGGCCGGACTTGAACCGGCGACAACCCGGTCTTCAGCCGGGCGCTCTCCCAAACTGAGCTACCTCGGCACTTGCTAATTCAAAAGAAATACAGATTTGCCTTTTAAGTTTTCTGAATTTTGTTGGAAAAGTGTAGATGTGAAGGGTGCAAGTTTTCATTTTAAGGAGAAGGGAGAAGGAGAAGTGTAAACTTGAACTTGCACCCTTCGAGTTGTGTTGTGTGTTTGTTATAGAAAAATTTTATGGAACATTGTTTCATAGTTGTCAGATTCAGAATATATGATAAATCATAGGGGGGAACATCCCTTAAAAATTTGGGAGGCTAAATTCGTTTAGAGGTTGCAACTATGAAGAAGAAAACAGCAATAATAAAGGTTGAGCTTGTTACGGAAAGTCTAGCTGAACCAGACGAAAAAATAGTGAAGGAAATTTTTGATTGGTTCCGTGAAGAAGCCGTTGGCATTCCATGGGTAAAAGACGTTAAAAACATAACAGTGAAGAGCAATTAAACCCTTAGAAAATTTCATTCCCATTTTCGCTTTTAGGCTACTCGCAATTTGAACATGTAGACGAAGATTTTATGAAACAATTATATAGTAAAGATTATGAGAGTTAAAAACGGAAAATGGAATGGGCTCGTGGTCTAGCTGGCTAGGACGTCGCCCTCACGCGGCGAAGGTCCCCGGTTCAAATCCGGGCGAGCCCACATTACCTAGTCAGCTTCAACGCTAAGTTTGCAACTCTTTTTCCAAGTTCTCTGCAATATTCAAGCTCTTCTTTTTGTGGCTTGCCCACGGCTGCAACTCCATAATGTTTGTCGTCTGCTCGCCCCTGAACAATCATGCCGTGGATTAACATGGCTTGTAGTATGGATAGTAAGGTTGTTTCTGCGCCTGTTGCTGTTCCACCTGAGCTTGTGAAAGCCGCGCCGACTTTTCTTTCCAGTTTTCCATGAATTTTAACGGATTCGTCAATGAGCGCTTTAAGTTTAGCTGACATTTGCCCATAATATGTTGGTGAACCAATTATTATTGCGTCAGCGTTTAGCATATCTTCAAGGCTTGTTTGCTCAACTCTTTTTACGGCAACTTCGATTCCGCTGATTTGTCTTGCGCCTTCGGCGACAGCCAAAGCCATTTTCTCAGTGTTTCCTGTTTTGGAATTATAAACAACTAAAATTCGTGTCATTTCCGCTCACACTCGAAAAATAACGTTAATCTTTCATGTTTATAATGTTTCATATAGAAGATTTTTCCATAAGCTATAAGTGTTTAAACTTGCATTAGAATTTTTCGTGAAGGGAACGGTAGAATTTCATTAGGGGAGAAAGGAGAGAAGGGAGGAAAACATACTTTTATCTACCGTTCTCCTTCACACATCATTTTTCCATATGCATGCATATGTTGCTTTTAAACTTTTCCTCGAATTTAGAATTTAATTTTCAAAGCAAGCCATTTAAAGAGTTTTTAACCGAATTCTTTTATGATTTCGTCTACCATCATTATTTTTGCATTGTAAACATATTCCATGTATTTTAACGCTTGTTCGTGGTCTTTTTTTGTGAGGGCTTCCACGCCGTCTTTGGCTATTATTATTTTGTATCCTCGGAAGAAGGCGTCGGCGGCTGTATGCCTAACGCATATGTGCGTGTGCAAACCGCCTAAAACAAGTGTTTTTGCGCCTTCGCCTTTGTAGAGGCTTCTTAAAAGCGGTTCTAAACCCGTCTCGTAAAAGCAGCTGTAAGTTCTTTTTTCAACAATGTAATCCTTTTCCGTGGGCTTTAATTCTGGGATTACTTCTGCGCCTTTTGTGCCTTTTATTGCGTGTTTACCCCATTTTTCAACAATTTCAAAATCTTCCGGAAGGTGGGCGTCGTTGCAGTATATAACTGGTATATCGTGTTTTCGAGCTGTTTCAACAAGTCTTTTCAAGTTGGGGATTATACGCTTAGCTCTTTCACATTTCAAATCTCCCGTAACGAAATCGTTAAGCATATCAATTATTATAACCGCTGTTTTCGTTAACATGCCCAACACTTTTAACCTATGTAAACAACTTCGCTGAATCCCTTAAAATGCTTATCTCCCGTAACTATTTTAGCCCCGAGAATTCTTCCCGTAGCCAATACAATTCCATCTGTTAAGCTGGGTTTCTCAAGTTTATCCATTTTCGCTTTCTCAAAAAGTTCAAGGTATGCCTTCGCCGCCGCCACGCTTAATTCTACGTCAATCTGCATTATTGAGGTTTTTGTGGCAATAAAACTAAGCCTTTTGGCGACATCCTCTTCCGCCACGCCTTCACGCAAATATTTTCTTGCAATTTCAGCCAAAACAACGGATGGAGTAACCACTTCTTCATTGTCAATGTATTTCTTTACAATCTTTCCGTAGTCGCTGCCTAAAAAGTATTCAATCCAAGCGTAACTGTCAAAAACTATCAAACCCTGTCTTCCAGCCTGTCCTTCTCCGTAAACCTTGAAATTCGTCTCTTGTCTATGCCAAACATATCGTTTGGCACGCCAGTTTTCTCTTCAAGTAACCGCTCGATGACTTCATCGTAACTTTTCAAGCCCATACGTTTTTTTAAAATCTCTAGCAACTTCAGATTACGTCGTTTTACTTGTATGGTTGTTGACATGACTTATCAAGAGTAAATTATAAGTTATAGCTTATAAGTTTTACTCCAAAAACTTCCCAAAATAATCAGCAATGAAAACACAAGCTAACTCGTCACTCAACTTCTAAAGTGTAGGGCGCAACCGTTAATTTTTCAGCTTCGTCCTTCCGCACTAGAACCGTGTCCTCTATGCGTATGCCTCCAAAACCAGCAATGTATATGCCCGGCTCGATTGTTATCACGTTTCCCACGGCTAGTCTGTCTTTGCTTTCTGGGCTTAGTGTTGGCGGTTCATGAACTTCTAAGCCTACGCCATGCCCTAAACCATGAACAAAATTTTCGCCATAACCCGCCTTCTCTATAAGGGTTCTTGCTGTTTTGTCTATTTCCTCCGCTTTAGCGTTGGGCTTTACGGCTTTGAAGGCTTTGGCTTGTGCTTCTTTAACGATTTCATAAAGTTTCCTCTGTTTTTCTGATGGTTTTCCAGCAATTATGGTTCGTGTCATGTCGGAACGGTAAAACTTGTATGTAGCGCCGACGTCGACAACAACCAATTCGCCGTTTTGAATTTCCTTTTCCGTACAGCCACCATGTGGAAAAGCTGAGCGCACGCCAGACGCCACTATTGTGTTGAAGGCTGTTCCCCAAGAGCCGCTTTTCCGCATTGCATGTTCAATTTCGCCGGCAACCTCACATTCCCTCACGTTTGGACGTATCACTTCATAGGCGACCTTCATGCCTTCGCTTGTTAATTCTGCGGCTTTCCGTATAAGCTCAATTTCCGTTTCGTCCTTTACTTTGCGCAGTTCCCAAATAAGCCCCTCTTGAAATTTCATTTTTGTTTCGCCCCGCAGTTCCTTGGCGAGTTTACGGTAACCTTCAACGTTTAGAGTGTCAACAGCCAACCTTTCCATTTTAAAGGTTTTAATTTGTCCCGCAATTTTCGCCATCAAATTTTCTCTGTTCTTAACCAATTCAACCTCAAAACCTTTAGTTTCAGCCTTCGCCTGCTCATAATTTACGTTGTAGACGTAGGCTTTGCCTTCACCAAATTTCGGTATTAACAGACATGCCAGTCCGGGACAGCCTGAAAAATAAAGCGTATTAGTCGAGTTTGTAATTAAGAATCCGTCGAATCCCTTTTTGTCGAAGGCTAAACGCCTTAAGGCGTCCACCCTATCCATTTTTTCACCTTTTAGAAGCAACCGTAAAAGGTTGCTGCTTAAAATGTTTTAGGGGGCTAGCCGCCGCTGACTATTGGAAGTAGGACTATGCGGTCGCCGTTTTTAAGTTTTGTTTTGACGCCGTTCAACTGGTTGAGCAAATAACCGTTCACGGTGATTATGTAGTTTGGTTTCACGTCGGCGCTGCCGCTTTGATAAATGGCTTTTTTAAATGGTTCTCCATACCTTTTTGAAAGAACCGCCAGCAAATCAGCAACTGACGCTTCATCACCGATTTCCACTTCTTCTATGCGTTCGCTGCCAATAAGGTTTCGTACATGCCCCAAATATTCAACTTTAACCTTCACAGTACACCCCAACATTATTTAGGAGATTACGCCGATATATCCATTAATCTTTCAAGGCAATGTAGGATGGTATGTAAAAAGCCGTGTAGGTTAAGGCTGCCAACAGAAACGGAGCGGCGAAACCCCACGCTGCGATGAGAAAGCCTGACAAAGCCAAACTTATGGTTTCGCCCATATGCAAGCCAAACATTAACAAGCCAATATCTATTCCATAAGATTCCTTATTACAAATTTTTGATAAAATACTTTCTTGCCCAATGCTGGACATTCCCTCAATAAACCCAAAAGCAACAATTAAAGTGCCGGCTTCGGTTGGACCTAAAAAGCCTAAAACCAAAAACACAAGAGAGTAGAGAGCGCCCTGCACAAGCAAGATTTGCTTGGCATTGGCAGTTTTAGAAAGAAAGTACGAAGAAAAACCTGCAAATAGAATTCGCGCTCCGATGAGCACTCCAATCACTTCGTCGATAAATCCCTTATCTTTCAAAAAGTTGGTTATGACGTAGCCTCCGATGAAACCGTAGGATAAACCCATCATGGAAAACGCAAAAAGAAAAATTTTAAAAGTTTTTGTTTTCTTTCTGAAATCCAAAAACTGCAAGGCTTTTTCCATGCTGAACTGCTTTTTCTCCCTGCTGGAAATTAACGCCGCCGCCAAAACGGTTGCTATTCCAAACACTGCACAGAAAAGCATTGTTCCTTCGAAGAGAACCCAAGCTATTAGGAAGCCAGCCGCGGCGCTTCCAAGCGCAGAGCTAACGTAAACAACCGTTCTTAAATGGACGAGGGCTTTCCAGTTGCCTCCTTCCCTTTCCAAAATAAAAGCCCTGTTAACAGCCCATATTGTGCCTTCTTTTGTGCCTTCAGCTGCTTTGCCGAACAAAAATTCCATGGGCGTGTGCGCAAAATGGTAAATCATGCTTGAAATAAAGCCTAAAACGCCGTTTAAGGCGAAAAAGATTTTTCTGCCGAAAAAGTCTGAGATTGTGGCGAAAACCATCCGTCCAAACTGCATGATTAGGGGCATAACCGCAAAAACAAGTCCCATAACAACAATGTCAACGGCTCTTGCCTTCATCATTAAAGGTATGGCAACTCCAAAAACTCCGCTAACAAAGGAATGGAAAAACTGAATGGCAAGCGCAACCCTAGTCTGATTCAAACACACGCCCAAAACCCTTACTAAACCTAAAACGCATACTTAAAGCCGTTTCTCCTAAAGCATTTGAAGGTTTTCGTTTTCTTAACTTAAGTAATACTAGTATCGCTATTGCTATCATTGCAATGTCCACGGCAATAATCCATATGGGAAAGCCTTCGGTTGAAAGCACCATCACCTCCACCGTGTCGGTTGCTATGCTGCCTGCGCTGTCTTTTACCGTTAATGTTACGTTGTATGTTCCTGGACTTGTGTATGTGTTGTTTACTGTTACGCCTATGCCTGTTGTTCCATCTCCGAAATCCCATTCATAGCTGACTATTCCAAAATTGTCTGTGGATGCGCTGGCATTGAAAGTCACGGTTTCACCAACTTTTACTGTTTGGTTGCTACCAGCGTTGGCTGACGGAACTGTTTTGTCAATTTTTATTGTCTTGGTTTTTGTTGTTCCAATATTATTCGCTCCATCTATAGACCTATAGTAAACGGTGGTTGCTCCTTCATTGGTGACTGTAAAGGGTGTCATGTAGGTTGTCCATGTGATATTGTTAAAAGTATATTCCATTTCATTTACTTCGCTGTTCATTGCAAAAAGAGTCACTGTAACGTCCGACGTAAACCACCCGTTATCTCCTAAAACACCACTCAAACTAATTGCGATCGCAAGAGGAACAGTGTCCATAAGCGGATATCTGTCTTGATTATCAGCATTAATGACGTAGGGTGTGTCGCCTATGCCGTCACTCCCAAGCTGATCTTGATTAGGACCAATCTTCTCGTCTGCGCCTGTGTAGTCGCTCCAGTAGTTTCCGCCAAAAGGATAACCGTTATCCCAAACGTCATCGTATACATCCCAAAAAATGGAGATATGCCCTTCGTTATTGATGAAATTATTGTGGTAAAAAGTGTTGTTGGAGGAATACTCAAGCCAGATTCCGCAAAAGTTGTTCTTTATATTATTCCTAAAGACAGTGTTAAAGTTAGAATAATCACCTAAATAGATGCCCCTCCAATGGCTTGCTATGTAATTTCCTGAAATAGTATTGTTAGAACTTTTATAGAGATCGATACCGCTTCGGTTGTTTATTATATTATTTCTAGATACTGTGTTGTTAAAACCACCATAAAAAAGATTCCATAACCGCTCCAAACAAGAGGTGAGATATACTCACCTTTGTTGTTTATTATGTTATTTTCAGAAATTATGTTATATGAAGAAAAGTATGAGTAAATGCCAAAAGAATTATTCTCTATTCTACTTCTGTGAATAATGTTGTTAGAAGAACCACCCAAATAAACACCATAATAAAATGTTTTAACTGAGATATTTTTGATTGTTACGTTGTCTCTATTTGGAAGGTAAATCCCTTTAGAAGACCATACACCAATTCCTTGAATTGTGTAGTCTGCACCATCAATCACAATATTATCTCGTTCAACAACTATTGCGCTGTTTTCTGATGGACATTTCCAATAATGTTGTTTGTTAACGTGTAAGTGATATTGTCAACTGTTGAAATAGGTGCGTCTGACGGTTCAACGTTTCCGTTAGCACGTATATAAATAGTTTGAGTCCAAGTATAGTCAGACTTAACTGGTTGAACGTTAAACGCCAACAATAATGCTAGTAAGCATGTTACAAGTAAAGTGAGCATTGTCCCAAATACATTTTTCCACATCAAACCTAAATTTTCCTCCCAACTTTAGATAATTTGGTCATAAAATAAAGCTTTATGAAAATTTTGCATTGCCCTTTTCCAGTAAATCTCAAGTTCTATTGAAAAGTTTGTTGAGACACCATTAAATTAATATAACATGCTTTACAAGTATTACTCTATTAGGTTTGGAGGAAACATGTTTGTACGGGTATGCTGGCAGAATTCTTCACGTGAACTTAACAACTGGAAAGGCGCATACTGAACCTTTAAACGAGGATTATGCCAAAAAATACATTGGTGGAATAGGTTTAGGCATGCGTTTGTGGCTTGACAATTCAAAAGCTGGGGTAGACCCATACAGTCCAGAAAACCCGCTTGTTTTGGCTACTGGACCAGTTTCTGGCACGGTTTGGCCGACGGGTGGAAACGGACATGCTTTTGTTTCGAAGTCTCCGCAAAGTTACGGTGTCGGCGAGTCTAAGTCGCATGGCTCTTTTGGAACAGAATTGAAAAGGGCTGGTTATGACGCTGTAATTTTTAAGGGTAAAGCTGAAAAGCCTGTTTACGTTTGGATTGATGATGATTCTGTTCAGCTTTTAAACGCTTCGCATTTGATGGGTAAATCGCCAGCTGAAACCGAAGATGCCATAAAGGAGGAGTTAGGCGATTATTACATTCGTGTTGCGGCTATTGGCTTGGCTGGAGAAAAACTGGTTAGAATAGCGTGTATAATCAACGAGAAAACTAGGGCGGCTGGGCGTACGGGCATGGGCGCTGTTATGGGTTCAAAAAACCTTAAGGCGATTGCTGTGCGTGGTTCACGTGACATTACAGTGGCTAAACCAGCCGAGTTCATGGAATTCGTCAAGGAGTTCCACGAAAGAATGAAGGGCCCGGCCACGCAGAAGTATAGGACTTTGGGCACGCCTGAAAACGTTTTGGTTCACAACGCCTTGCAGTGTATGCCAACGAGAAATTACAATAACGCATCGTTTGAAGGAGCGGAAAAAGTAAGCGGAGAAGCCCTAAACGAAAGATTCGTCGCAAAAGTTATCGGTTGCAGCTCATGTGCCATGCGATGTGAACACATCTGCGTTGTTCCAGAAGGCCCCTACAAAGGCACAGTGACGAGAATGGAGTATGAACCGCTGTGGGCTTTAGGTCCATACTGTGGAGTGGACCGTTTAGACGCAATTATAAAAGCGATGGACTTGTGCAACTATTATGGAATAGACTCTATAAGCGCTGGCGTAATCGTCGGTTTTGCCATGGACTGCTATGAAAATGGAATATTAACTGCGCAGGACTTTGGTGGGATGGAAGCCAAATTTGGCAATCACGAAGCGTTGGTTGGGCTTATAGAAAAAATTGGTAAGCGTGAGGGGATAGGCGATATACTGGCGGAAGGCGTTAAAATTGCCGGAGAAAAAATCGGCAGGGGCGCGGAAAAACTTGCACAGCACATTAAAGGCGTGGAGGTTACGGGCTACGACCTTAGATGCCTAAAAACGGCGGCTTTAGGCTTTGCTGTTTCATTCCGCGGAGCAGACCACAACAGGCATGGAGCTTATGCTTTCGACGTTAAGGGAAAAGTTAACAGGCTTGTAGCCGAGAAAGGCAGAGGAAAAATTGTTAAGGACATGGAAGACATTTACACCGTCATCGACTCGCTTATTATTTGCAAATTCTCAAGGGGAACATACTATAAGGAAGCTGAAGACTTGGCTAAGCTTTACAGTTTGGTGACTGGTTTCGAAACGGCACCCGAAGAGATTAGGCGAAGCGGCGAAAGAATAAACAACCTTGCCAGAATCTTCAATGTAAGAGAAGGCTTAAGCAGAAAAGACGACACGCTTCCATACAAGGTTATGCATCATCCAATTCCAGACGAAGGCCCATCCAAAGGCGCTTATGTAAGCCAAGAAGAATTGGACTTGCTCTTAGACGATTATTACGCGGTTCGCGGATGGACGAGGGAGGGCATACCAACAATTGAGAAGCTTAAGGAGTTGGGCATGGAAGACCTAATTCCAATAGTTGAAGATAAAATTGGAAGGTGATGGAGGCATAAGCCATGGTGAAACTTCGTGAGAGAAAATTTGTTTCAGCCGACCCAGACAAATGCGTAGGCTGTCAGGTGTGCGAATACATTTGCTCTTGGGAAAAGGAAAAAGCGTTTAACCCGTTAAAGGCTAGAATAAGGGTTGTAAGGTTAAATCCGCTGGTGAACGTTTCAATTTCATGTAGGCTATGCGAAAATCCGCCGTGTGTTGCCGCTTGTCCAAGAGACGCCCTAACACAGTCCGAAGAAACTGGAGTAATAATGGTTGACGAGGATAAATGCAACGGCTGCGGATGGTGCATAGAAGCATGCGACTACGGCGCAATAATGATTCATCCAGACAAAAAAGTGGTTTTCGTCTGCGACTTATGCAAGGATAAAGGCGAACCCCAATGCGTCAAATGGTGTCCAGAAGAAGCCCTAGACCTAGTAACAGCCGACATCCTAGCGCAGAAAGCCCGCATAGCAGCCACCAAAAAGCTTTTCCAAGAAGCCATGAAAACCAAATAACAAAACCTAAAATTTCAAATGTTGTTGTTACAGAAAATTCCACCCCAACAACATTTAAGCCAAACCACACTCAGCCTTGCATAAACTCTATAAATTCTTCAAGCGTCCGCCTCTTCAAAACGTAGTTCGTTCTTTTTTCCATGCCTATTGTTGAATGTGACTGTGCGCCATAATCGTGTCCAGGATAAACCTCTACGTAATCGTCGAGTTTCATGAGTTTGTTGAATAGGCTGTGGTACATCTCCCTTGGGTTTCCGCCTGGCAAGTCTGTTCTGCCGCATTCGCCCACGAAAAGCGTATCGCCCGTAAGCAACTTTTCGCCGTTTACGAGTAGGCAAATACTGTCTGGAGTGTGCCCAGGTGTGTGAATAACTTTTATTTGGATTTTGCCCACTGTTAGGGTGTCGCCGTCTTCCACGCCTATGTCCTTGCTTATCCATGATGATTTGTGGGCAACTATTTTTGCATTAAAAGCGTATTTGAGGTTTTCATTGCTTGCGGTGTGGTCGCCGTGACCGTGCGTATTAAAAATGTATTTTAGGCTGAGTTTATTTTCCCTTAAAATTTGTGTTAGAACATCTGCGTTGAAGCTTGGGTCGACAACGGCGGCTTCTCTTGTGGTTTCATCTGCAATTATATAAGAGAAATTGTCGCCATACCGCCTTATCTGTCTAAAAAACATAGGCGTTTTCCCCTTTTATTTGCGAATGAAATTTTCGGCTGGAAGGGTTTCCACTTTCATTCCAAGCCTTGCCAAATCACCTAAATTTTCAACACAGCCAATGCTTGCGTCAATGTTGTGATGTTTGGGATGTGCCCACATGTGGCTTGGTGCCAAATTAAACTGTAATGGAATTTCTGGTGGTATGCCAAATTTTTCCTTGAAACTGCTCATTAATAAACCAGTGTTGTATGCATACCGCACTGTGATGTAGCTTTTCACAAGTTGTGAAGCGCCAAAAGCGCCTATGCCATGCCACAAAGCGGCGTTTTCAGGCGAAGCCAACATGTAAAGGAAAAATTGTGGGGAAGACGGCGTTTCTGCATAATTGTAATTCACAAGTTTTTCGCCTTCAACCGTGAAGTGGTCGTCAGCTTCTGCTATGCTTATGTCTGATGGGTCTATTGCGTTTGGATAAAGCGGAGAAGTCACATAATCCACCTTAACGCTTTTAAGCGCTGCTCCACTGAAGTAAATTTTCCCTTTAACAGCACGTTTGGAGCCATAACCCCGTCGTGAATGCGGAACAGTTAACAGTGTTGTTCGACTTTTTATGCTTCTACCAACGCAATTATACAAAAACTCAACAACTCCATAATCTTTATGTGCTTCACGCATAATCTGATGCAACAACCCATCAGATTTTTCGCTTTTTAAAACAGCGAGTGGCATGCGCATCGCGTACAAGTCAAGGTTTATCCCGAAAGCTTCTGAAAATTTTTCCATAAACTCATATTTCACAGCGTCCACCACATCCATGTAATCGCCGTATGCATGAAGATACCGCCCAACCGTTTCTATTTCCGCCATACTAATCAATGAACCCTCATACTTCCGCACAAATTTCTGATCTATTGCAAGCTTTTCCGTTTTCACCGTGGCAACTGGAAAGGCGCTTTGCCCGCTGGCAACTATTGACTCTTTAAGCGGATTCATGGAGTACCTGTCAGGTTCAATATCGTCTGTATTAAGCAGAAAAGGCAAGATTAATCCTTCTGGAGGTTTTTTCAATCTCTCGCATATTGCGTCAACGTCTCGGCTGTCAACTTCGTGAAGCCCAACAGCGTAAAAGTGGTTGCCACAAGCCTCCAAAAGCCTAGCGGCAATTATTCCCTGAACCTCTTCAACGGTTAACTGCGGATTTGAATATTCAACTGAACTTCTTAGGAAAAAATGTCCGCCGTCAACTGACACGTCAAATTTTCGCCCATTTTTGAAATAAAACAAGCGAATGCTTTTATTTTTGTTTAAATCGTTCTTTTCTTTGAATTTAGATAGTTCCCTCACAAGCGTTTCAACGCATTGCCAAGAACTTTTAAGGAAATCTGTAACAAGCATCCTCGCTAAATCGTCAGGCATACCCATCAACCTCTCTCTAGGGATTCAGCCACGTAAACGCAGTCTTTTAGGTTTGCCTGTTTTAAAAACATTCTTGCAACATCAAAACATTCTTTAAACCCAAAGTTGACAAGAAACTCTCTTAGGGTTGATTCATTTTTCGGGATGCACAGCGTTGCGTGGTAGCCGTTGATTTGGTTAAAAACAGTTTTGATTAGATCTATGGCAATTTGGCTATGTTCCCTATTGCAGATTAACGGTCCTATTTCTGCTAAACCATCATAAATCTTCGCCATAACATAACCGCATATCCGCCCGTTCTCAGCATAAAAATAGCATAAACTCTTTATTTTATGGAATATAGCTTCTAAAAGTTTTTTTCTCGAAGCGTTTAGGCATAGGCTGTCGTAAGCGATTATTTGCTGTAAATCCTCCGCTTTTGCCCTTTTAATGTTTGATTCAACATGTATTTTGCGGGTTTTTCCCTCCAAAACCGTGAATGTGGCATCGTATTTGAAGCCGAACCTCCCATAAAACCGCACTGCTTCCAAGTAAGCATATAAACCAACGTTTTCCGCGCCTTTGCCGGTCAAGTAGTTAATGGCGTGTCTAACCAGCTGGGAAGCCCCGCCCCTTCGCCTATGCTTTTCCTCTACAATTAGGGTTCCAAGCCAGCCCAGCCGCCCAAAACTTATGGAAGTTATAATCCCAATTTTTTCAGAACCGCTGAAAAGCGTAAAACAGCCTTCTGGCTCCAATTCAGTCATAAACTGGAAATCTTCTT
This sequence comes from Bathyarchaeia archaeon, assembly GCA_038848005.1. Lineage (GTDB taxonomy): Archaea > Thermoproteota > Bathyarchaeia > Bathyarchaeales > Bathycorpusculaceae > JAWCNN01. Next base: position 88,340 of record JAWCNZ010000002.1, read on the forward strand.
CCACAAAACCCCAATTTCTAGTGTCGGTTAAGCGAACAGCAAAACCATAATCTTCAGCGGACATTTTACAAACATGAAACATGCTTTTCCCTTAAACTGTAAATTCCAAATTCATAAACTTTTATCTTTAAATTATCCCTTTATGACTGGAAAATTTTCACGTTTATCCATAAAAGGTGTTGTTGAAGTAGCGTAAAAAAGATAAAGAAGGGTTTTCGCAATAACCAATTGTATGGATGAGGTTAGACTTATCGTTTCTGAGGCTTCCACAAGGGATGTTGGAAGAAAGATAGCCAGAATTTCAATGAAAGCTATGAGGGAGCTTGGCGTTTCGTCAGGAGATGTTATTGAAATCGTTGGAAAGCGCTCCACATGCGCCATTGTTTGGCCGTTGAGTTCTGCGGAAAGAGAAGATTTAATAAGCGTTGACGGGCTTCTGAGAAAAAGCGCTGGAGTATCCCTCAACGACTATGTTAATGTTAGAAAGGCCACCGTGAAAGAGGCTAAGTCTATAACGCTTTCACCAAGCGGATACAGACTCAGCGGGTTAGACGAGGACTTTGGTGTACATGTGAAATCTCTCCTTACAGATAAGCCCTACATGGTTGGAGATTACATTTCAATTCCAATATTTGGAGGAAACCCAATATACTTCAATGTGGTTTCAACAAAGCCAAAGGGGATAGTTATAGTTTCAGACAACACGAAGGTTGAGGTTTTAGAGCAACCCCAAGAGGCTGTAACTGGACGTCCAATAGTGACATACGAGGACATTGGAGGATTAAACGAAGAAGTTCAAAGGATTAGAGAAATGGTGGAACTACCTCTTAGGCATCCAGAGCTCTTCGAAAGGCTTGGGATAGAGCCTCCAAAGGGGGTGTTGCTTCATGGACCGCCGGGATGCGGCAAGACTTTGCTGGCTAAGGCTGTTGCAAACGAGGCTGAAGCCAACTTTTACTCGATAAACGGTCCAGAAATAATGAGCAAGTTTTACGGGGAATCTGAAGCTAGGCTTAGAGAAATTTTCCAGCAAGCCCAACAGAACGCTCCAAGCATAATATTCATCGATGAAGTGGACGCCATAGCCCCGAAAAGGGAAGAGGTAAGCGGAGAAGTTGAGAAAAGGGTTGTGTCCCAGCTTCTCACGTTAATGGATGGTCTTCAGTCTAGAGGGCAACTCGTTGTTATAGCGGCAACAAACAGGCCTAACGCTGTAGATCCAGCCCTAAGAAGGCCTGGAAGGTTTGACAGAGAGATAGAAATAGGGATTCCCGACAGGAAGGGTAGACTTGAAATATTGCAGATTCACACTCGAAACATGCCGCTGGACAACGACGTAAGTTTAGAGAGGATTGCCGATATAACTTACGGATACACGGGCGCCGATCTCGCAGCGCTATGCAAGGAAGCCGCAATGAAGGCTCTGCGCAGGTACATCACTAAAATAGACTTGGAAATGGAGAGGATACCGCCCGAAGTGTTGAAGGAAATGCATGTTAAATATGAGGATTTCATGAGCGCATACAGGGATATAGTGCCAACAGCCATGAGAGAAGTATACATTGAAACGCCGAACGTGCATTGGGAAGACGTTGGAGGTTTAGATGACGTTAAACAAAAGCTCAAGGAAATGGTTGAATGGCCGCTTAAGAATCCGGAAAAGTTCAAGAAAATAGGGATTAAACCTCCGAAGGGTATACTCCTTTACGGCCCTCCGGGATGTGGAAAAACCTTGATTGCAAAGGCTGTGGCAACGGAAAGCGGAGCGAACTTCATATCCATAAGAGGCCCAGAAGTTTTTTCCAAATGGGTTGGAGAGTCAGAAAGAGCTGTAAGGGAGATTTTCCGCAAAGCCAGAATGGCAGCTCCATCAATAATTTTCATTGACGAAATAGACTCCATAGCATCAAAAAGGGAGCTTAGCCTCGGAGACTCAGCCGTTACTGAAAGGGTTATAAGCCAACTTTTAACCGAAATGGATGGGCTAGTAGCCCTAGAAAACGTGGCTGTTTTGGCTGCAACAAACAAGCCCCACTTGATCGATGATGCCTTGTTAAGGCCAGGCCGCTTCGATTATCTTGTCTATGTTCCGAAACCAGACCGCAAAGCTAGACTTGAAATACTCAAAGTGCACACGAGAAATATGCCCTTGCAAGGGGTAAACCTTGAAGAAATAAGCGAAAAAACAGAGGGTTTTTCTGGGGCAGACCTTGAAGCTTTATGTAGAGAGGCGGGGTTAAACGCTATAAGAAAAGATGTTGACAAAGTTACGGCTGAAGACTTCCAAGAAGCCCTTCAAAAAATCAAGCCGAGCATAACGCCTCAAGCGGAAAACAGATATAAACTATTCGAGCAAAGAAAAGAATAAATTATGTTGAAAAGAGCTGAAAATTGCATTTAACTATTTTCGGGTTTTTCCAAGGCTTCTCAGGAAGACGGTTTGAGTTTGGAATAAAACTTTTATCTGCAAAGCACAAAAACTAGAGGAGACTAGCAATTCTGCACTTTGAAAGCCCTAGCAAAATTGAAGCTGTACATAAACGCCGTGACGCCCGAGTGAAAAGACATGGGTAATCCGCAGTTAAACGTTGAAATAACACGTAAAGCCAAAATTACAACTTACCCCTTCACTGAATATTTCAAAGGCTTCGAAAAGGTTGAAGCTGTAAGGCGAATTTTCGGCGAGAAAACCGAGGATGTTCTGCGCAATTTAAGGGTTGAATTTGTTGGGAGACGGGGTTACATGGGCGTCAGCGACGAAGACGGACACTTATTTATAAGCGCATCCTACCTAAACAACGGAGATTTAATTGACATTTACCTCGACATTATCCACGAGCTGGTACACGTAAAACAGTTCATGGATGGAAAAGAGCTTTTCGACGAGCGGTACGGCTACGTGGACAGACCAACAGAAATAGAGGCTTACCGCATAACAGTCGAAGAAGCACGGCGTTTGGGGTTAAGCAACAAAAGAATACTGGAATATTTAAAAACGGAGTGGATAACCGAAAAAGACCTGAAACGGCTGGCTAAAACCATCGGCGTAAAATACACACAAGACGAAAAAGCGGAAAAGACGCCTACAACCCAACAAGCAATTTAGACAAGGTTTCTGTAACCTTTTCTGCATAAAATTCAAGCTCAACGGTTAATCCCTCTCCGAAATCGGTTTTGTTCGGCTGTATCAACAACAAAGCAATTTTCGCCCCACAAGTTTTGGCGATGTACTCGCAGAACATCCGCAGTGGAAGCATATGCGACGTAAAGGCTGGAAAACTGGTTAACTCCTCTGGATTCACAAGCTTCGTCATTCCAGGTTTTAAACCCAAAACCGCAGCGTCTATGAGGAGGATATGCGTCGGGTTAAACTCCAATATTTGTTGTAAGGCGTTTTCTGGAACGGTTTCGCATTCGACAAGCAAAACTTTGCTGGAAACTTTTCCACGTAGTTTTTGGACGATTTTGACGCCGACGTAATCGTCCATGCGGATGGGATTGCCAACCCCCGCTACAACAACCCTTTCAGCATCAGAAAACCACTTCTTCAACTTTTTTTCCAACAAAACTAAACTGTCCATCATCGCCGCACGGTTTTAACCAGTTTCTTTTCGTGGTTGTAAATGTTAACTGTTAATGGCATCTGTCCAAAAGCGAAGTGGGTGGCGCATCCAAAACACGGGTCGTAAGCCCTAAAAGCCATCTCAACCATGTTAAGCAAGCCCTCATCAACTTTTCCGCCGTGAATTAGGCTTTTCGCCGCATCCCTCACGGACATGCAAATAGCCGGATAATTATTGGTGGTGGCGACAATCAAATTCACATCTTTAACCAAAGCGTCTCCGTCTAAAACGTAATGATGAATTAAAGTGCCCCTTGCAGCCTCGACAACGCCTACGCCTTCGCTTGGCTCGTTTGGTTTTGCACGCACGTTTCCGCTTGTGATTTCAGGGTCTCTGCTCAACTCCAAAGCTTTTTCCGCTGCGTACTGCAACTCAACAAGCCTTGCCCAGTGAAAAGCCAAAGTGTTATGCACTGGTTTTCCGCCTAAGGTTTTATACATAAACTCATATTCCGCCTGCGCCAACGGCGTGGTTAGTCCCTCCGAAGCGTTAAGCCTAGCCAAAGGACCTACACGGTATATGCCGCTTTCAGAACCGTCGACAAAGCCTTTCCACCCAACCTTTTTCAGGTATGGCATTTTCGAGTAAGTCCAAGGTTCAACATGCTCGGCTACGTGGTCTAAATAATCCTTCGCTTCGAATTTGATGAATTCTTCGCCGTTCGGTGCAACCACGCGGATTTTGCCGTCGTAAAAGTTCACTTTGTTGTGTTCGTCAACCAAACCCATATAATAAGTTTTAAGCGTGTAACTTTGATTTTTAATTAAATCCACGTATTTGCTGTTGCCCAAAACAACTTCGTGAAACAGTTTAAGCGTGAACTGAGCGAAATTCACGGTGGATTCAGCCATCCGTTCAATTTCAGCGCGTTTTTCTTCGCTTAACGGTTTGGACACGCCGCCGGGCAAACCGCAGACTGGATGTGTAGCCTTTCCACCTATAAGCTCAGTCATCCTCTGTCCATAGGCTCTGTGTTTAATGACTTCTTTGCCTATGTCTATGCCAACCTTTTCAATAACGCCTAAAATGTTGCGTTTTTCAGGCGGAGCGTCTGGACCAACCACGAAGTCTGGACCGCCAAGATAATAAAAATGCAATGTGTGGTCGTAAATGATGTAGGCGGCATACATTAACTCCCGAAGTTTTTTAGCTGTGGACGGCGGTTCAACGTTGAACGCCATGTCCAAAGCCTTTGCAGAAGCAAAATGATGTGCAACTGGACAAACTCCACAGATTCTTGTGGTTAAAATCGGCATTAACTCGGCTTTTCTTCCAACACAAAACTTTTCGAAGCCCCTAAGCTCCGGAATCTTCAAATAGGCGTTTTCCACTTCGCCTTGCTCGTTAAGGAAGATGGAGATGCTGCCGTGCCCCTCAAGCCGTGTAATTGGGTCTATGAGGATCTCCCGCATTTACCTTAACACCTTCCTCCTAAGGATTGAAGCCGGCAAAGAATACATGTAAAAAGTTCCAACGGGATCTTTAATTTGGCTAATCAATTGTTCAACGTCTTCTTCGGAAAACTTTTCTTGTTCCTCTTCCAAGCCAAGTATGGAAGCCAAAGCGCTTATCATGGCTGCGCCTTGCTCAGGCGCGTTGGGACACGGTCCACCACAGCCCGTGCAGGGCATATCCACAGTTAAACACTGCGCGCCGCATCCGCTTCGGGTTGCAGGTCCCATACAAATTATGCCTTGCTCCAACAGGCATTTTTCAGGTTCAGGCACTTTCTCGTAAACACGGTATATCCGCGAAATTTTCTTGTTCTCCTTTTTCCGTGGACATTCGTCGCACACTGACTTTAACGGGGCAAGCACTGAACCTTTAGGCGGCAACTCATTTTTGGCTATGGCTTCAAAAGCGTTTATTATAAGTTTGACTGGTGGTGGACAGCCCGGCAGGTAATAGTCCACGTTAACTGTTTGATTTAAAGTTTTAACAGCGTCGTAAAATTCTGGAATTTTTAGTGTGCCCTCTTTAACTTTGGTTTCGGTTTGTGGAACAACGCCGTCTGGGTTTGTAACCGATTTGCCCTGCAAATAAACCGCCGTGAAAATTTCTTTGCGGCTGTGAAGGTTCGCCAAGCCGGGCACGCACCCCTCGTGAGCGCAAGAACCAAAAGCAACAAGCACTTTTGATTTTCGCCTCAAAAGTTCAGCAATATGCACTTGTTCACTGTTTCTTACGGAACCGTTGAAAAAGCAAAAGTCTATGTATTTGTCTGGCATAGCCTCAACATCTTTGTATTTGATGTCCATCGCCGCAGGCCAGAAAACAATGTCTGCAAACTGCATTACATCCAATAATTTTTCGTTTGTGTCTAAAACTGCAATTTCGCAGCCGCCGCAGCTTGCAGCCCAATAAAACGCAAACTTCAGTTTTTTCTTTTCCATTAGCTTCCGCCTTTTTGTATTTGATTTAAAAGTTCAGCGGGTTTTACTCTAAGCTCGTTTAATCCAAGCTCTTCCGGCGGGAAACCCATCGCCAAACCTAACAGTTGCGGATAATGAAGCACCGGCACGCCGAATTTTTCGTTGAAGGTTCTTTCTATGCGGGGCTGGTTCACGTCAAACATCATGTGACAGAACGGACACACCGTGACCAGCGCTTGGGCTTTCACGTCTCTTATATGCACAAGTTTTTCCCGTGCCATCTGAAATGGAATTTCCTCGTTCACGCCGATTATTGGGTTGCCGCAGCACTCCGTCTCATCCATATAGTCTAAGCATTCAGCACCCGTCAGCCTAATCAGGTTTTTGAGCGTTGTGGGGTTTTCTGGGTTGTCGCCGTGGCCAACATACTTTGCTGGTCGAACAAGGTGGCAACCTGAATGTTGCGCCACACGAAGCCCAGTTAAAGGCTTTTTAACAGCGTCCTTAATTCTTTCGAAGCCCACGTCTTCCGCGAGCACGTGCACTAAATGTTTAACTTCTATTTTTCCAGTGAATTCCATGCCTATGGCTTTCAGGTACCCATTAACTTTTTCCCGCAAATGTTTGTCTTCTTTTAAAAGTTTGTTTGTTTCGTTTAGGCTGCAGAAACATCCGTTGCACAACGCTAAAATGTTTAAGCCTTGTTTCTCGGCTAAGCAGAGGTTCCGCGCAGCCAACGTCAACATTAAATCGTGGTTTATTGCGTCCATGGGATAACCGCAACAGCTAAACTCGGACAAGTCAACAAGCTCAACGCCGAGTTTATCCAAAACTTTTCTTGTGGAAATTTCGTAGCTTGAAAGCCTATAGGGGATGACGCAGCCCAAAAACACCAGATATTTTTGTGTTGCCATCAGCCCTTCACCCTTTCAAAAGTTTTGGCGTTTTCAAAAATTTTCGCTGAACCAGTAACCTCGAATATTTTTGCGATTTCAGCCATGTTTGGCTTCGGTAATGGTGGAAGCCCAAGCTCAACCCGTTTTTTGTGACGTGACTCCACGATTTCATATACATAACCGCCCTTCAGCAAGTTGGCGGCGAGTTCCTTGTAAACCAACGGCATAACACCTTTTTCCTTCACCGCCAAATTCCGCAAAACGCGCACGACGCCAGCGATTTCCAAGCCTTGTGGACAATGGTCAACGCATGTGAAACATGACGTGCAAAGCCAAAGAGCCTCGTTTGAAAGAAGCCGTTCCTTCAAGCCTAGCTGCACCATCCTCGCTATTTTTCGGGGCTTGTAAAAATCGCTGAACCGTGATATTGGGCAGTCAGCCGTGCATGTTCCACATTGGAAACAAAGCATAATCTTTTCTGCGCCGTGCAACCGGCTCATTTCATACTTGAATTTTGGGTTTAATTCCTCAGCTTTTATTACGCTTGCAGTTTGCTCTTGTGTTTCACTCATTCTTTTTTCCTCCATTTTTAAGCGGGTTCGGTCCCAACTTTCTTATTTGTTCAACCATATCCCGCACAATAGCGGCGAAACGGTCTCCTTCGCTTGCGGAAACCCATTCCAGCCTTACACGTTCAGGTTCGATTCCCAATTCGCCCAACACTTTTTTCAAAAGGGTTATTCGCCTTAAAGCCTTGAAGTTTCCGCTTATGTAGTGGCAATCCGAAGGCAAGTGGCATCCAGCCACGAGGACGCCGTCTGCGCCGTCTTTTAAAGCTTCCAAAATGAACACTGGGTCGATTCTGCCGCTGCACATTACGCGTATAACTCTTATGTTTGGTGGATATTGGATTCGGCTTACTCCAGCCAAATCCGCACCGGCGTAAGCGCACCAGTTGCAGAGAAAACCAATTATTTTCGGTTCAAAATCTGTTTTTGCAGTCATGCCGTTGCCTCCGACAATGCGGCTTTAACTTGGGCAAGGATTTCCTCAGTTGTGAAATGTCCAGTTACAATGGCTTTTGTTGGACAAGCTGAACCGCAAACGCCGCAGCCCTTACATAACGCTTCAATAACATGCGCTACGAATTTGCCGCCTTTTTCTTTCATTTCAATTGCACCGTAAGGGCATAGATATTCACAGATTCTGCATCCACTACATAAATCTTCATTCACGTTCGCCACTATTCCTTCCATTTCAAGCGTTGGTTTTGAAAGTATGGTTGCGGCTCTCGATGCTGCCGCACAAGCTTGCGCTATGCTCTCGTCAATGTATTTTGGCGAATGCGCCATTCCGCAGAGGAAAACGCCTTCAGTTGCAAAATCCACTGGTCGAAGTTTCATATGGGCTTCCAAGAAGAAGCCGTCTTTTGTCAGGGGAACTTTGAGCATTTCGGCTATTCGCTTGTTGTCTGGGTTGGGAATTGTGGCTGCACTTAAAACCACAAGTTCAGTTTCAATTTCAACAGTTTCGTTTAGGACTGGCTCATAAAAGCGCACCTTAAGTTTGCCATTTTCGTTTAAAACCGCTGGCTTCCGCTCATCCTCATAATTTATGAATGTTACACCCCTCGCTGAAGCTTCACGGTAATAATCCTCCTTAAACCCGTAAGTCCTAACATCCTTATACAACACATAAATTTCCGTTTCCGGGCTGATTTCCTTAATTTTCAATGCGTTTTTTATTGCTTGTCCGCAGCATATCCGTGCGCAGTTTGGGCGTTCCTCGTTTCTTGCGCCGACACACTGAATCATAACGACAGTTTTGGCGTTGAACTTTCCATTGGCTATTTCTTCTTCTAGTTCATGTTGGGTTTTCACTCTCGGGTCTAAGCCGTAAAGGTATTCTGTTGGTTTGTATTCCACTGCGCCCGTAGCCACCACAATCACGCCGTGTTCAACCTCTTTTTGGCTGTTGTCCTCCAGTTTTATGCGGGATTTGAAGTTGCCGACAAAACCGCTAACGTCGATGACTTCAGCTCCTAAGTAAACGTGTATTTTCGGGTTTCCCATAACGGTCTTTACCAAAGCTTCAAGCCTTTCCTTCGGGTTGTCGCCTTCAAGCAAATAATGGATTTTGCGCAGGTTTCCGCCCAACTCCTTTTCTTTTTCAACAAGATAAACCTCAAATCCCTGTTTTGCAATTTCTAAAGCGGCAGTCATGCCTGAAACGCCGCCGCCGATGATTAGTGCTGAAGGCGTAACCCTTATCAAAGGCTTTTTTAGTGGCTGTAAAAGCCTAGCTTTCGCCACAACTGAACGCACAAGGTCTTTGGCTTTTTCCGTTGCTTCTCGCGGCTGGTGCATATGTACCCAACTGCACTGGTCACGGATGTTCGCCATCTCAAACAAGTATGGATTTAAGCCAGCTTCTTGAACGGTTTCCCTAAACAAAGGCTCATGCGTGCGTGGCGTACACGAAGCCACAACAACACGGTTAAGCCTATACTGCTGAATCTTCTCTTTAATGAGTTTCTGCGTGTCCTGCGAACAAGTGTAAACGTTCGCTTCGGCGTAAACAACGTTTGGCAATTTTTTGGCGTATTCCACAACCTCTGCAACGTTTACGACGCCGCCTATGTTGATGCCGCAATGGCAAACGAAAACGCCGATGCGGGGCTCTTCGAGGCTAACGTCCCTTTCCGGCGGATAAGCCTTTTCAGCCACCAATTTTCCACGTTCAGAAGCAATTATGCCCATGGCTTTGGCGGCGGCGCCGCTTGCCTGCGCAACGCTTTCTGGAATGTCCTTTGGAGCGGAAAAGGCGCCGCAAACGAAAACGCCAGGCTTCGAAGTTTCGATAGGCGAGAAAACCCCTGTTTCGCAGAAACCGTATTTGTTAAGCTTTATTCCCAAGGCTTTTGCTAATTTTTCAACGTTTTTGGGCGGTTGCATCCCAGTTGACAAAACAACCATGTCGAACTCTTCTGTTTTTGGCGTTTCGTTCTCCACATAATGGACGAGTAGGTTGTTAGTTTTCGGGTTTTCGGTTATGCTGGCTACTCTTGACCTTACGAAGCGTATGCCCCACTCTGTTTTAGCGCGGTTATAGTAGGCGTCAAACTCTTTTCCATAGGCGCGTATGTCCATGTAAAAGATTGTGCAGTCAAGTTTTGTAGGCGTGTGTTCTTTGGCTATTACAGCCTCTTTTATGGCGTACATGCAACACGCCGCTGAGCAATACGGGTTTCCAATTTGGATGTCCCGTGAGCCAACACATTGTATGAAGGCTATTTTCTTTGGGATTTCGCCGTCTGATGGGCGTAGAACCAATCCGCCGTATGGTCCCGAAGCGCTTAATATGCGTTCAAACTCTATGCTTGTTACAACGTTTGGATAACGCCCATAACCGTATTCGCTTTTCAATTTAGCATCAAAAGTTTCGAATCCAGGCGCAAGAATTATTGAGCCAACTTTTAATGTGGCTTCGCTGTCCTGTTGGTCATAAGCCACCGCTTTTGCCTTGCAAACTTCGTAGCATGTTCCGCATCCTATGCATTTTTCACGGTCGATTTTGTATTTTAATGGCACTGCTTGTGGATAGTCAATGTGTATGGCGCTTCTTTTGCTTAAACCCTCATTATAGGTGTCTATGGCTTCTATTGGGCATTTCTGTGCGCATAAGCCACATCCGTTGCATTTTTCTTCGATTATGTAACGACTGCGTTTTCGAAGTTTCACTTCGAAGTTGCCAGCTTCACCAGCCAAACCCAAAATTTCAGTGTTTGTTAAAATCGTAATGTTCGGATGCCTTCCAGTAGCTACTAGCTTAGGCGACAAAATACACATTGAACAGTCGTTTGTTGGAAAGGTCTTGTCAAGCTGAGCCATAACACCGCCAATACTTGCATTCTCATCAACCAAATAAACACGGAAGCTTGAATCAGCCAAATCCAAAGAAGCTTGTATTCCAGCAACTCCACCGCCAACCACCAAAACCGCGCCAACTTTTTCGCTTGCCATAGCTACTTAACCTCCAAAGCCCTATAAAGCGGAGTTGCCCCTTCCACGCGGTCAAGGGCTATCATGTTTTTCCTTCGCATTTCCACGATTTGCCTAAGCACAACAGAAGGTTTCACGCCGAGGGTTTCCGCCAAATCCTTAACAGAAAATGGTTTAGCCTTGGTTAAAACGTGAATTTTATGGCGCATAAACTCTTCCCAAACAATTTCATCCAACAAAGCATCAAATTCTTCTTGCGAAATTTTTTCGCCGTAAACGTTCACGCTTTCGGTTAACTCCTTCTCCCTTCCCAACAAAACCCTCAACCGAAAATCAGCCGCAGCGTTTTTAGCTGCCAAAATATTAACCCTAAACCTAAACTTCTGTGCATTCCCCTCGCTTTTTAATGGTGAAAACCCAAACTTTTTAATGCCGCTGGAAAACTCCTCTAGATATTCTACAAAAGATTTCTCATCAACAGGAGAAAACCATTTTAGTCTTATGCGTTCGGGTTCTAAACCAGCCAAAGCCAAAAGTTTCTTCAACATTTTCACGGCACGTTCAGCTTGGAGGTTTCCTTCAACGAAATGGCAATCTGGCGGTTTGCAACCAACAAGCAAGACACCGTCAAACCCATTTTCAAAAGCCTCCAAAACGATAACTGGGTCAACACGTCCAAGACACATTACACGGATAACGTTCACGTCGGGAGGCACTAGCGTTTCGTCTTGGCAGAAAACCCAGTTACACATGAAACAAACAATTTTGGGGTTGACGGTCGCCATTATCTGCCCTCCGCAGCCGTTAAAATTAGGCTTATTAAACGTTCGTTAGGCGTTTTCTTCATTGTTATGGCTTGTTCTGGACAACGTGCAGCGCATATCCCACAGCCTTTGCATAAGTCCTCGTTTACTTGGGCGATTTCCTTTTCGTTCTTTTTTATTGCTTCAAATGGACAAACAACCGCACATACGTTGCAGCCCACACAGCGACTTTCATCAACAACAGCCTTATCGCCTTCGCACAGCTCTAAAGTTGCGAGGCATTCTGCACATGGTCCACATCCCAAACAGCGAGAAGCTTCAAACATGGCTTCACGCTTTACCTTTTCCAAGTATTCGGCTGCTTCTTCAAAGGTTAAATGCGGCTTTTCTATCGGCGGTTCATATCTACGCTTTTTCTTAACCAGCGAATTCCAATTTTTAACCCATGTCGTTTCTTCAATGTTTTCGTCTCTGCCTTTGCGCAAGTCTTGTCCAGTCAAGTAGAGGTGAATTGAAACTGCAGCTCGTTTTCCAGCGCCAACAGCCTCAATTATACTTGCTGGTCCGGCGGCTATGTCGCCTCCAACGAAAACGCCTGGTATGGGAGTTTCTAATGTTAAGGGGTCAAATTTTATTTTCGGCGTTTTTGCTTCTAGGTCTAAAATTTCTTTTGGTATGACTGCTGTTTCTGCAACTTGTCCAAGCGCTGGAATTACCATGTCCACTTCGTATTGATGTTCAGAAAAGCTTATGGGGATTGGTGTTCTTCTGCCGCTTTCGTCTGGTTCGCCGAGCCGCATCCGTACGCATTCAACCGCCTTGACTTTGCCATTTTCGCCAATAATCTGTTTTGGAGCAACCAGAAAATAGAATTTTACCCCGTCTTTTTCGGCTAGTTCCACTTCGTGTGGAAGGGCTGGCATCTCCTCACGTGAACGCCTATACAAAATCATAACTTCTTTTGCGCCGAGTTTTTTGACTGTGCGTGCAGCGTCTATGGCTGTGTTTCCGCCGCCTATAACAGCTACTTTTTCGCCTATGGCGATGTGTTTTCCAAGGGCTATTGCCCTCAAAAAATCCACAGCGTTTATGACGCCATCTAAGTCTTCGCCCGGCACCCGCAATTTCATGCCTAATTGTGTGCCAATTGCCAAGAAAACCGCTTTATAACCCTCAGCCCGTAAACTTTCGAGGGTTATATCCTTTCCAAATTCCACGCCAGTTTTTATTTCCACGCCTAAATCTCGGATGTAGACTATTTCGTTTTGCACAACAAACTTTTCAAGGCGAAAATCTGGAATGCCATAACGCATCATACCGCCAGGCTCATGCATGCGCTCAAAAACTGTTACGGGATAGCCCAACTTTGCAAGCTCGTAGGCAGCTGTTAAGCCGGCTGGTCCAGCGCCGATTATGGCTATTTTCTCGCTGTGCTTCTTTGGGATTGGTTCTGGTTTTACGTGTCCTTGTTCACGTTCAACATCTGCTACTATTCGTTTTAGGGCGCGTATGGCTACTGCCTGGTCAACGTTTACTCTTGCACATGCGTCTTCGCATGGGCTGAAGCAAACGCGTCCGCAAATTGCTGGGAAGGGCATATCCCGCCTTATGAGCTCAACAGCCTCTTTGAACTTGCCCTTTTGAAGCAGAGCCACATATCCTTGAACGTTAACGCGGGCTGGGCATGCTGACCTACACGGCGGCAACTTTCTCTTTACGTTTATGCTGTCATTTTTTGCCATTGTTTTAAACCAGCTTTAAGAATATACATGGATTCGTCCAATATATTAAGCAAACTAACTCAAACTTAGCTTAAACATAACATATAATAAAAAGAAGGAAATTATGGTTATTCACGCAGTCTACCCTCTAATTTGGTTACCCACTTGTTGTATTCTCTTGAACCCAACAAAGTTTTAAGCTCCTGCTCCAAAACCAAAGAGTTTTTGGGTTTTATTTCTACAATCCATCCTTCACCGTATGGGTCTTCATTGACAAGGTAAGGTTCATTTTTTAGGTTTTCGTTTACTTTAACTATTTTGCCGCTGACTGGCGCGTACAGGTCGAACATGAACATCCATGTTTCAGCCACGCCGAAAGGCTCCATTTGGTTTATTTCCTTTCCAACGGGTTCTAAATGGATGTGTGCAATCCCTTTGAGGTGTCTTTGGGCGTAGTCTGAAATACCAACGCGGATGTTTCCTTCTGGTGTTATTTGTGCCCATGTGTGTTTTGGCGTGTACAGCATTTGTTCGGGTATGGCTAAAAGTTCCCTTCGCTTTTCAATAGGTATTCCTCTGGCGCGCATTAGCTCTTCTAGGCGTAGGCGGATTGCTTCTGAAACGAATTCTGCTATACTTCTGTAACGTCCTGTTTTGACGATGTCTTCTATTTCTTTTATTAGTTCTTGTCTTATGCTGACGGTTTTCCATTCCGGTGTTTTTTCGCTCATTTTAGTTACCCTCCTTTAAGTCTGATTGATATATAACATAAAATCTTAAATATATATGTAGTGCATATAAAACATATAATAGTAAATACTATTGTTTCGCCTTAACTTCCCTACCAAAACCCAAGAAGTTCCACATCCGCTCATGCAGATAATAAATGACGGTTTTCGCGACAAGCTCTGCAATGCCAACGATCCCGCCCAACTCCCAATCCCTACTAAACGCAACTACCAAAACAACGGTTGTTAAAGTGGCAACTATCCGCCAAGAAACTGCTTTGGCGAAGCTTCTAATGGGCTTTTCCATTTCTGGACACCTCTTAACTTTAATGGTTTAGGAAATTAAATAATCTTCTAAATATGCATAGGCATGATTTATATTAAGGAATATAGAAGTAAATACTATTAAGGATGGCGAAATTTTGGAAAGCAGAAAAGTACAGAAAGTGGGATATTCCACAATAACAGTTTCGCTTCCACGCGAATGGATAAAACAAAACAACATCAAACCAGGCGACCTAATCTTCATAATGCAGGAAAAAGACGGCACATTAAAAATAATGCCAAGCCAAATCGCCCAAAAAGAAGAGGCAGAAGAATACATAATAAACGCTGACGTTTGCGACGAGGAGAGACTGCTGGAAAGGATAATTGTTGGAAGCTACATTCTTGGACGTGACGTTATAAGGATAACATCAGCAACCCGCATAGGAAAGGAACACATCGACGAGGTTCGGGGTGTTGTCCGCAAGCTGATTGGTTTGGGCATTTTAGAAGAAACGCCGAAGGAAATCCTACTGCAATGTTCGGTTGACCCAACCAAATTTAAGCTTGACATGTTAATTAGGCGCTTGGCTTTAATTGCCGCCACAATGCTTTCTGAAGCCATGCAAGCCTTTCTAGAAAACAATGAATCATTAGCGAATGAAGCGGTAAGCAGAGAGGACGAGGCTGACACTATATATTACCTTGCAGTTCGCCTTCTCCTTTCCGCACAAGTGAAACCGGAAATTGCGGAGCAAGTGGGCTTAACCGACATCCTTTTCATTCCAGCTACACGCTTAATACTGCAATATTTAGAGTTAATTGCGGATTATTCCGAGGATATTGCTAAAAAAATTGTTGCGCTTGGCATTTACAGAAAAAGGTTGGCAAGGGAAGTAATTGAAAAAATACACCATTTAGGCGAGTTGTCGCAGAGCATTTTCCAAAAAGCAGTGGACTGCGTTTTCACAGGAGATTTAAAAATTGCAAACAGCGTTTTAGAAATGCACAAAATCCTTGAAATTGAATCTGAAAGACTTACACAAGAACTTCCCGAAATCCCATATTTGAGGGCGATCATTTCATGCCTAAACAAAATTGCCGATTTAGGTGCAACAATCGCTGACATAGCAATTAATAGGGCGTTAGAAAAGCCAAGCAAGGATGTTGAAAATATTATACGATCAGTGAAGCATGTGCGAACTTTACCCTTAACTGCAAAAAAGAAAGTTTAGGTATTTTGCGTTAAGTATGACATAACAAGGTTAAAAAGGTAGGAAATAAATATTGTAAATAGAAGTGCTTTCAAATGGTTAATTACGAAGAGGCTTTAAGGAACATAGACGTTTTCTGTAAAGTGTTAGTTGATAAAATGCTGGAGACAGAAAATGAAGCAAGAAACGGTGTTGCCGTAGAACCCATAGAAAACCTTCTGCGAAGAAAATATGTTATAGAGGAAAGCCCAGAACCAAATCCAATGGCTAAGTACATGATTTCCCTTCCACAACTTGAAGAACCATTAATTGACGTTTTCGAAGATGACAATTACATCAAAATTTTAGTACAGTGCCACTGTCAAGAACAAAAAGTATCGTTTCACATGGATGTTGACGGCGTGGAAATCTGCAGAAAAGAATGTCACGATAATGCAGATAGTGAAGTTTGCGTTGACAAATGCCAAAAACTAAACTTACCCGTGAAACATCTGCAAATTGAAAATATGACGGCAAAATGCAACAAAAACGAAGTTTTAGAAGTTAGCATACCAAAACAAAAAGTAAATTGAAAAGACTATGGCATACGCGCTTTGATGGAGAGTTGTGTCAAAAGTTTTTTGGCGTTTTTTATGTTGACTATTGTTCTGCGACAGTCAATGCATATTTCCATAGCTTTTTTCAACTCGCCTTGAAACTCTTTGTACGCTGGAACTTTTTCAACTATTCTTTTCAACGCCCAGTCGATTTGGCTTTGCGGCACAAAATATTTTTTGCATGAAACACAACCCAAAAGGTCAACAGTGTTCGTTACGTTTGCAGTTTGACGGTTGTCCGTTAATAGATGGTATTCGCCTGTAAGCCTTATCGCCTGTGTTGGGCATTCGTCTTGGCAGAAAGCACAAAAAGAACAATGTCCATAATTCACTTTTATAATTCGTTTTCCATAATCCTCTAAAACGTCAATAGCGTCTGAACTGCAAACTTGGGCGCATGCACCACAACCCATGCATTTTTCACTGTCAAATTCGTGTTTTCCTCTGAAATCCTCTGGCGCAGCCCAATAATCCTCTTTCTCTTCAAAGTTAACGCCTAAAGCCTTTGCAATGGCAGTGACAATCGCTTGTGGACGTGGCGGACAGCCAGCAATGTAAAAGTTTACGGGGATTAGCTGGTCTGGGGGTCCAACCATTGAGTAACCCTTATCAAATATTTCCTTTGTCAAGGCGCAGTTGCCAACCGCAATAACAATTTTGGGTGATTGAAGCTTCTCGTAAGCCTTCAACATTTCCTCTTTTCCCTTAACGTTTGTTCCACCTGTTACAATCATGGCGTTTGCTTCTTCAGGCGTAAAAACAACATCAACGCCGAGGCTTGCAAGTTTGTACCGTGGAACTAGACATTCAAGTACTGAAACGTCGCACCCGTTACAGCCAGCAGACAGGAAACGATAAACTGAAATTTTACCCATTAGGCGTTTCCTCCTACTTTAGCGTGAACCTCCATTTTTTGCCACTTTTAGCATCTATAATGGTTACACGGTCTGTACATGCAAAACACGGGTCAATACTCTCAATTACTGTTCTGGCATTTTGAAGCTGCTCCCCACGGAGCATTTCCAGTATGGCATAATCATTAGCAAAGGAAGGCGTACGCACCTTAACCCGTTCAGGAATATTTGTTCCATTAGACTTGATATAATAGACTAGTTCGCCCCGTGGCGCTTCAGCCCTTCCAACCTCCTCCTTTACAAGCGGTTGACCTGGCTTAGCGGCAATTTCGCCCTTCGGCAAATTATCCAGTGCTTGCTCAATTATTTTCATGCTCTCGTATGTTTCCCTTGCCCTAACAAGCGCTTTAGCACGCACATCCCCATCTTTTTCAGTTATAACTTCAAAGTCAAGTTCTCCATAAGCCGCGTATGGATCGTCCCTTCTAATGTCGCTGGCAATTCCAGACCCGCGAAGGGTTGGACCGACAGCGCCCACAGCTAAAGCCTTTTCTTTGGGTAATATGCCTATGCCCTTCGTTTTCTTTGTTAATTCGCCGTTATCGTCCAACAAAGCCATAATATAGTCGGATAATTGCCTCATGTTTTTAAGCACTTTACGGGTTTTTTCAGCTTTTTCGGGAGTTATGTCCCTTCTCACGCCGCCGATGGTGTTAATCAAATAGTTTATTCTGTTTCCAGTTAAATATTCAAGTAAATCTTGGATTTGCTCTCTTTCGTCCATGATTTTTAGAAAAGCCTCATGCATGTGTAGGCTGTGGGTTAAAACGCCAAACCAAAGATAATGGCTGTGCAACCGCTCTATTTCCATGTAAATGCAACGTAAATATTTGGCGCGTTCCGGCACCGTAACGTCAATTACACCTTCGGCTGTTTGGGCATAACAAAGCGTATGCACGCCGGAGCATATTCCACATATGCGTTCGGCAAGCGCAAGATTCTGCATATAAGTTTTTGTTGTAAACAGTTTTTCGATGCCACGGTGCATATAGCCTAACTCTAAATTGACGTCAATTATCCTATTGTTTTCAACAACCAACTCGAAACGTTCTGGTTCAACCAATTGCGGACGGTAAGGTCCAATTTGAACTATTTCTGGCATTTTTAAACAGCCCCCATTTTTTGGATTAACTGTGTTAACGGGCTTTTGTGAAATTCGAAGTGTAAATCTTTTGATGGAACTCCGAAGGATAGCGCCAATAATTCCATTATGTTAATACATGGAATATTAAATTGGATTCCGTAACGTTTAAGCATGGTTTGACCCATTTCAAACTGGATTGTGCAGGCTGGACATGTTAGAACTACGGCGTCGGCTCCAGAATCCTTTATCCGCTGAAGTTTGAGCATGAGCCTTTGTTTTAAGGAGAATTCCTCATCTGCTTGCATGCTTGGATAGCCACAGCATAGCCGTTCCAACCCGTAATCGACAATTTCCACGCCTGTTAACTGCGCAAGTTTTTTCATCATGTTTGGTTTTCGCATGATATCCACGCCTTCTGGTTCTTTATACAAGTGGCATCCATAATGCATGGCAACACGAGCCTTTAATGGTTTGACAACTTGCCCCTTAAGAGTTTTAACGCCAACGTCATCATGGAGAACCTCAACTACATGTTTCACTTCAACTTTTCCACTATATTTTTTGCCATAATGCCCCAAAATCTCGTTGACTTTCCGCATTTCTTCCGGCTCGCTTCTCAAAACATCGTTTGTTTCCACTAACGTTTCATAACAACCATTACATAAAGTCATCAAGTCAAGTCCAAGCTCTTCAGCTAACGCCAAGTTCCTGGCGGATGTTGCCAACCAAGCCGTTTTATCCAGCAACCGCGAAATTACTGGTTCTGGACAGCACGAATACCCCGTAGTATCAACGGCTTCCAACCCAACTTTTTCGAAAACCTTTTTTGACGCTATTTCAATGCTTGTAAGCCGCATTGGAATTTGGCAGCCCAAAAACAATGCGTACTTAACCATTTTCACGTGCTCCTCCATCAACTATACCGCAGTTTTTTCTTTTCCAAGTCAAAACCAACTTTATCGCTTAAACCCGTGTCTTTTATTACACCTTGAAACTCCTGCAAGGCTTTTTCATCAGCAAAAGCGAATGGTGGTGTTCTGGGCAAACCCGCTTCCTCACGTTTTTTCTGGATAAAAGCTGAAACTGGAGCTACACAACCTGCAGAGATTAAAGCTTCAGCCACAGGTCTCGCCTTCGGTGGAAGTTCCCCTTCTAAGGGCTTTCTTAATGGACGTTTGTCTTCAGGCCAATCCTTTGTCAATATCAAATGTTGGGGTTGTGGATGATTAACAAATTTTGTTCCGAAGAGGTCGGAGACTTCCCTTTCTATGAAGTTTGCGGCTGGAATGAGGTCTGCAATTGTTTCTATAGTGTTGTCTTCTTTTGGTTTTACGCTTCGCAGTGTGAGAACTGTCTCGCCTAGGTGGAAGTGGTGTAGAAACTCGAAGTCTAAGCCGTGGTCAACGGTTGAAAGCGTCATAAACCGAAGCATTGAAAAGCGGTTTTTCAAGGCGTTAACGGCTTTTCTAAGCGCTGTAGGCTTTATCCTTGCAAAAACTCTCCTTTCACGAGGCTTAGACACTTCAATAAGGTCTTCACCCAATTCTCGCCTCAAAAACTCAATCAACTCGTTTTCTGAAACCATTTTTACACCTTCACGTAAACTTTTTCGTTAAAATTCCAAGCCTCTTTTCTTTTTGCAACACGTATCGCCTTTGGAGAGCAGAACCTAGCGCATTGCGGGTCGCCGTCGCAGAAATCGCATTTCATCGAAATCTTATAGTCCGTGTTAAACCATGGAACAGAAAGCGGACAAGCAACAACGCAAGTTTTACAGCCAATACACCTCATCGGGTTTATTCGCACCAACCCAGTTTTTTCATCCTTAACTGCAGCTTCGCTTGGACATGCAGCAACGCAAACGGGTTCGTCGCAGTGTTGGCAGCATATAGCCTCAAACTCGCCTGTTTTCTCGTTGAATTGTATGTGCAAATGCGCCTTTTCCAAACTGAACTGCTTAAAATGGTAGTAGGCACAAGCGATTTCGCAGTAGCGGCATCCAGTGCATTTTGAAGGATCGTAAAGAAGGACTTTTTGTTCTTTAACTTCTGCCTTTTGCATTTGCTTCTCCTCGAAGCGGGCCTTCAATTAATTTGAGGTAAATATGGTTTAAGTTTGAGTTATTTAGCATTTTCCCTTTAAATACCTAAATATTATCCATCAAACTCTTAATTAGGCAAATGAGAGGCAAAACGGTTGACATTGGAAAACACGCTTAAAAAATGGTTGAAGGGATACCGCAAACTTGCGATTTTAGGCGTTGGAAACCCGATGAGGGGCGACGACGCCCTAGGAATCGAAATCCTAAAACTCTTAAAAAACAAGGTGCCGAAAAACGTTAAACTAATGAATTGTGAGACAATGCCCGAAAATTTTACTGGAAAAATAAGGCGGTTTAAACCCTCACATGTTCTATTGATAGACGCAGCACATTTTGGGGCTAAAACGGGTGAGGCAAAACTTTTCATGCCAAAGGAGATTTCGGGTTTAGTTTTGTCAACACACGCCATGCCCATCAGTCTATTAGCTGAAACCATCCAAAAGAGTGTTGGGGCAAGTGTTATGCTTTTGGGGATACAACCAAAAACCGTAAATTTTGGAGAGAAACTTTCACCAGAAACTCAAAAAGCAATAGAAGAAACAGCTAAAATCATTGTGGAAATTTTGAAGGAAAACAGCTTTCAATTTGCCAATTAAAAGCGTTATTGACTTAAAGTTTCTTTCTCTTTTAATTGTATTTCTTTGATTTCCGTCTCTTTCACCTCTAAAGAACTGCCCGTTTTTTCTTTAAGGTCAAGTACAGCTCTGACTAAACCGTCTTCGCCGTATTTAACCGCAAAACCCATTTTCTTAACGAGGTTTATCGCCCTTAAATTGTCTGGAAGCATTAGGCTATACAAAGTTTCAACACCCATTTCCCTGCAAATTTCAATCACGTAATCCACCATTTTTGTTCCCAACCCTAAACCTTGCCATGGATCAGCCACGATAAACGCTATTTCACCGCTTTTCTTGTCTGGCTCCAAAATCACCCTTGTTACGCCAAGTATTTTTCTCTGTCCATTCTCGGTTAATTCGGCTATGATGGCTATTTCCCTATCGTAGTCAATGTTGCAGTACCTAACACGTATCTCGTGGGGTGTATCCTTAATTATTTGGAAGAAACGGTAACGTATTGATTCCTCAGAGAAGTTCCTGAACATTTCCAGCCATAAAGGCTCGTCTTCGGGTTTTATTGGTCTAAGCAAAACTTGGCGGCCATCCCGCATTCTCCATAAAGTTTCATATTTTTTGGGGTATGGGTGTATCACCAAATGCTTGTAAGGCTCAATTTTTCTAAATACTTTCTCTTTATCAACAAATATTCTGGCGTCCACTATTACGGCGTCTTTTTCGTCTATGAGCAACGGGTTAATGTCCACCTCTTTGATTTGCGGAAAATCTATGAGCAACTGGGAAAAGCGAACAATTAACTCCTCTAGAAGCTTTATGTTCGCTGGCGGCATGTTTCTGTAACCTTTTAGAAGTTGGTAAACTTTTGTTTCTTCCATAAGCCTTTTAGCCAATGTCTGATTTAACGGTGGAAGCCCCACTGAAAAGTCTTTGAACAGCTCCACGCCCACGCCGCCCATTCCAAAAAGAATAATTGGACCAAAAATCAAGTCAGTTTTCGCGCCGATTATCACTTCATAACAGCGTTTTTTCACCATTGGTTGAATTGCAACGCCCAAAATTTCCACGTCTGGGTTTCGTGCCTTAGCGCGCTCTATAAGACTGTTAAAGGCTTCCTTAAGTTCAAATTCAGAATTTATGTCGAGAATTACGCCGCCAACGTCGGTTTTATGGGTTATTTGAGGCGACAAAATTTTGAGGGCAACTGGATAACCAACATACCGAGCCGCTGCCAAGGCTTCGTCAAGCGTTTCCGCCATAAACGTTTTCACAACTGGAAAATTATAATATTCCAAAAGTTTTATGGCTTCAACAGCATTTAAAAGTTCACGGTTTTCCAAAGCGGCTTTTCTTAATATTGCTATTATGGGCTGTTTCGGCGGAGCGACGTCCACGGGCAATTCTTCTGGCGTTTCATAAAGCAACTCCAAATTCCGCTTGTACTGGTACATGTAAATGTATGTTTTAACAGCTTGTTCTGGAGTGGCATACGTGGGAAATCCATTTTGGTTAAGAATTTCATTTGCCTTTTCCACAGCCTTGCCGCCCATAAAAGAAGTTAGAATAGTCTTACTTTGGTAACCTTTGTCTTTACATATTTTAACTATACTTTTTGCAATTTCACATGGCTCTGCTACAGCTTGAGCGGTATATATAATTAGTATGCCATCTACGTTTTCATCTTCAAGGCAGGATTCTAAAGCAGCTTTGTAGCGTTCGCCATTAGCGTCTCCTAAAATGTCAATGGGGTTTCCCCTACTCCAATAATGCGGCAAAATGCTATTCAAATATTCAATTGTTTTTTGGCTAAGCACCGCAAGTTTCCCACCTCTGGCTATAAGGGAGTCTACAGCCATAATAGCGGGTCCACCAGCATTTGTTATTATGGCAAGGTTCGGTCCTTTAGGCAATGGTTGCATGCCTAAGACTTCAGCACAGTTAAACAAGTCAGCGATTTCTTCAACCCTAACTATTCCTGCACGTTTGAAAGCTGCATCGTAAACTGTGTCTTCACCAGTCAAGGCGCCAGTGTGGCTGGACGCTGCTTTTGCACTTTCAGCGTATTTGCCAGCTTTAACCACAATTATCGGTTTGGTTCTTGCAAAATGCCGAGCAGCGCTTAAAAATTTTCTTGCATCCGTCAACCCTTCTATATACATTAAAATGCTTTTAGTTTCTGGGTCTGTACCAAAATAATCAATTAAATCGCCGAAATCCACATCCACCATTGAACCAACTGAAACGAAATTGCTGAAGCCGATGTTTTCTTGAATAGCCCAGTCAAGTATGGCAGCGCCTAAAGCTCCAGATTGACTTATAAAAGCTATTTTGCCAGGTTTTGGCATCTTGTTTACGAATGTTGCGTTGAGGTTAATGCTTGGACGTATAATGCCTAAACAGTTAGGTCCAATTATGCGTAGGTCATACCTATTTTTTATTTTGAGGATTTCATCTTCTAAGGCTTTGCCTTCCGCTCCTATTTCTTTAAAGCCTGCACTTATTATGATTATGCCCTTTACTCCAGCTTTGCCGCATTGCTCCACAATTTCAGGAACCGTTTTTGCTGGAGTGGCAATTATTGCAAGGTCAACGGATTCTGGAACTTGCCCTATAAACTGATAAGCTTTTAAACCCAAAATTTCAGTTTTGCGAATGTTAACTGGATAAACTTTTCCGTTAAAGTTTGAATCAACAAAATTTTTCATTAACGCATAACCAACACTACCTTCTTCATCGCTTGCACCGATTATCGCCACGCTTTTAGGATTGAAAATCCTGTCAAGATGCTTGGTTACCAAAGCACATCTTCAAGCGTTCTGACTTTAAGTGTCAAGATAAACTTTATGGTTTAACAATAAACATTTGCACGTTCAAACTAAAATTAAGAAAAACGCAACGTAACCGATTTAAATGCGAACAAAACAATGAAGAAACATGGAAAGTTGGGATTTAGTAGTCATTGGCGCCGGCGCTGCTGGCTTAGCCGCTGGAATTTACGGCGCAAGAAGCGGATTGAAAACACTTGTTCTAGAGGAGAAAATAGCCGGAGGCACAGCAGTTAACGCGCCAGTCATTGAGAATTATCCAGGTTTTCAGCGTATAAGCGGAGCTGAACTAACCCAAAAAATGGCGTTGCAGTCTAAAAGCTCAGGCGCAGTCATTTACGAACTTGAAAAAGCTTTAGGTTTAGATTTAAGAGGCGAGAAAAAACTTGTGAAGACAAATAAGGCGGTTTATGAAGCCAAAGCGATTATTATAGCGTCTGGCACAAGTCACCGTGAAATTGGGGTTCCAGGCGAGAGAGAATTTCGCGGAAGAGGCGTAAGCTACTGTGGAATTTGCGATGGACCGCTTTTTAGGGGTAAACGTGTTTTGGTTGTTGGCGGCGGAAACTCTGCTGTGGTAACAGCCCTTTACTTGGCTGAAATCGTTTCAGAAGTGAAAATCGCTCACCGCAGAGGCGAGTTCAGAGCGGAAGAAACCCTTGTAAAAGCGTTAAAAGCCAAAAACAACATTGAAATTTTGTGGAATACGGAAGTTAAGGAAATAAAAGGCGAAAAACTCGTTAACAAAGCTATCGTTTTTAATAACAAAACCATGGAAACCAAAGAGCTTGCCGTGGATGGCGTATTCGTCCAAGTTGGAGAAATCCCCAACAGTCAATTAGCCAAAGACGCAGGCGTGGAAGTTGACAAGGAAGGCTATATCATAGTTGATGTTCGCCAAAGAACAAATTTGGCTGGAGTTTACGCTGCAGGCGATGTTACAAACCACCCAGTTAAACAAATTGGAACAGCCGTGGGTCAAGGGATAACAGCAGCGCTTGAGGCTTACGGCTACATCAAACGTCCATACTACTACAAAGAATAATCATCAACAATTTTACGGAAATTATAAAGCAAATTTTATATCTCTAATTACGCTCAAATTTCGCTTTCCATCCAACTTCGAAGGCTTTGAAATGCACAAAATAGTCAAAAAAAGGGAATTAGCTCCAAACATTAAACTAGTTGAGATTTCAGCCCCGGAAATAGCTGAAAAAGCTCAGCCTGGACAATTTGTTATTTTGCGTGTGGATGAAAAGGGGGAGCGTTTTCCCTTGACACTTGTGGATTGGGATAGGCGAAAGGGAACGATAACGCTGATTTTTTTAGAAGTTGGGGTTTCAACAAAAAAGCTTGGAACGCTTAAAGAAGGCGATACCATATTGGATGCGGCTGGTCCGCTTGGAAATCCAAGTGAAATAAAGAATTATGGCTTGGTAAGTGTTGTGGGCGGAGGCGTTGGCACGGCTTCCGCTTATCCCATAGCACGAGCGCTTAAAGAGGTTGGCAACAAAGTTATTTCCATAATAGGCGCAAAAACAGCCGAATTGTTAATACTTGAAAATGAAGTGAGGAAAGTTTCGGATGAGCTTCACATTTCCACAGATGACGGAACGAAGGGGCAGAAGGGTTTTGTCAGCGACGTTTTAAAAATGCTGATTCAAAAGGGATATGGCTTTAACCTTGTGTATGCGATTGGACCCGCCGTTATGATGCGTGCAGTCGCCGAAGTGACAAGACCGTACGGCATTAAAACCATTGCAAGTTTAAACTCGATAATGGTTGATGGAATGGGCATGTGCGGCGCTTGCAGAGTCACAGTCAGCGGCAAAACAAAATTTGCATGCGTGGACGGACCAGAATTTGATGCGCATAAGGTGGATTTTGGAGAGTTGATTAAGAGACAGATGAGTTTCCTTGCAGAGGAGAAAAAGGCTTTAGAAAACTGGGAACGTAGGAGGCGCATGTCAAGTGAGTGAAGCGTCCGCTAAACCGAAAATTCAAAAGAAATCCGTGTCCATACCAAAACAAGACCCGAAAGTTAGAGTGAAAAATTTCGACGAGGTTGCGTTGGGTTATACGGAAGAGCAAGCATTAGCCGAAGCCAACAGATGCCTACAATGCAAAAACGCTCCATGCGTGAGAGGCTGTCCAGTTGAAATTGACATTCCCGCCTTCATCAAACTTTTAAGGGAGAAAAAATTTGACGAAGCAATAAAGAAAATTAAGGAGAAAAACAGTCTTCCAGCAATTTGCGGACGCGTTTGCCCCCAAGAGGAACAATGCCAAAAACAATGCACTTTGGGCAAGGTGGGTGACCCCGTAAGTATAGGACGCCTAGAAAGGTTCGTTGCAGACTGGGAAAGGCAGAGAGGCTTTAACATTCCGGAAAAACCGCCTTCGACTGGTAGAAAAGTTGCGGTTATAGGCGCTGGTCCAGCTGGGCTGACGGTGGCTGCCGACCTTGCCAAACTTGGACATGAAGTTGTAATTTTTGAGGCTTTGCACCTTCCAGGTGGAGTGCTTATTTATGGAATTCCAGAGTTTCGTTTGCCGAAAAGCATTGTGCAAGCAGAAGTTGAATACATAAAAAGGCTTGGCGTTCAAATCCGCCTAAACCACCTTATTGGGAGAACATACACGATTCCTGAACTGCTTAAGCGTGGTTTTGACGCTGTTTTCATAGGGACAGGCGCTGGTTTACCGCAGTTTTTGGGGGTGCCTGGCGAAAATTTAGGCGGAATATACTCTGCTAACGAGTTTCTGATTAGGGTTAACCTAATGAAGGCTTACAAGTTTCCAGAGTATGACACGCCGATAAAAGTTGGCGAAAAAGTTGTGGTTATAGGCGCTGGCAACGTGGCTATGGACTCTGCAAGGTCAGCTTTACGCTTAGGCGCAGAACAAGTCACCATAGTTTATCGCCGTTCAAGGGAGGAAATGCCCGCACGCAAAGAGGAAATAGAAAACGCCGAAGAAGAAGGCGTAAAATTCCAGTTTTTAACTGCTCCCACACGGTTCATCGGCGACGAGAAAGGCTGGGTTAAACAGATGGAATGCATCCGCATGGAGCTTGGACCGCCAGACGAAAGCGGAAGACGCAAGCCCATCCCAATAAAAGGCTCAGAATTCCTCATGGACACGGACACCGTTATCATCGCAATTGGACGCACGCCAAACCCAATAATCCAACGCACAACAGAAGGTTTAGCGGTCACCAAATATGGGACAGTAGTGACCGACGAAAACGGCAAAACAAACCTTGAAGGCGTTTACGCAGGCGGAGACATCGTAACAGGCGAAGCAACCGTCATAAGCGCCATGGGCGCAGGCAAAAAAGCAGCAAAAGCAATACACGAATACCTAATGAGCAAAAGATAGCCAATTTTCTTTATCTTTATGAACCAATGTTGGCGTACGTCCCCATAATAGAAACGTTTATGCTCAGCTATTTCGATGACGAACATTTAACATTAAGAGATGGCTAATGTGCGTGTGAAAATTAACGTTACGGGCATCGTGCAAGGCGTGGGTTTTCGCCCTTTCGTTTATCGGACGGCGATAAAAAACGGTTTGAAGGGCTACGTTAGAAATAGGGGCGACGCTGGAGTGGAAATTCTCGTTGAAGGCGAAGAGGGAAAAATTCGAAATTTCCTGCGTGATTTGAGGGAGAAGAAGCCTCCGCTTGCGCAAATACACGAAGTTTTTGTGACGGAACTGAAAGGCGGAAACGGGCAAACGGAATTTACGATTTATAAAAGTTCAGAGGAAACGGAGCTTTCGGGTTCGGTTATTCCTCCAGACATAGCCATGTGCAACGAATGCCTAAAAGAGCTTAGAAACCCAGCTAATCCCAGACATGAATATTTTTTCATTACATGCACGGATTGCGGTCCAAGGTACACGATTATTGAGAAGTTGCCTTATGACCGTGAAAACACGACGATGTGTGAGTTTGCAATGTGCAGTTTCTGCAAAAGCGAGTACGCAGACCCTTTGAATAGGCGTTTCCACGCGCAGACGGTTGCTTGTCCAAAATGTGGACCAAAAGCGTATTTAACAACAAGCCGAGGCGAGTTGGTTGAATGTAAAAATCCAATTTGGGAAGCTGGCAAGCTTATCGCTGAGGGTTTTATAGTTGCCATTAAAGGTTATGGCGGCTTTCACGTTGCCGCTTCCACGCTGAAGGATGAACCGCTGGTTAGGCTTAGAAAAGCTAAGCATAGAAGCCAAAAACCTTTCGCCATTATGGCTCGAAATTTAGAAGCCACTAAAACTTTTGCTGAAGTAAACGAAAAAGAAGCTGAGCTTCTGACTTCTTATGCTCGCCCCATTGTTCTATTGAATAAAAGCCGTGGCTATTACCTTTCAAGTTTGGTTGCGCCGGGTTTGCATAACGTAGGCGTGATGTTGCCGTACACGGGCTTGCATTACATGCTTTTTGACTGCGTGGACGAGCCAGCGTTTGTTATGACAAGCGCTAACCCGCCAAACCAGCCGATAATAAAGGACAACGAAGAAGCCTTGCAAATGCTCGGCGGAACTGTTGACTATTTCTTGTTTCATAACCGCCGAATAGCCCACAGATGCGACGACTCGGTTGTGCGGTTGCATGGCGAAAACACGGTTTTTATAAGGCGTTCACGGGGGTATGCGCCGGCGCCGATAATGCTTAAAGAAAAAGCTGGGCGTTGTGTTGTTGGTTTAGGCGGAGAACTTAACAACACCGCCTGCGTCTTGCTTGGTGATAAAGCCTTTATTTCCCAGCATATAGGCGATGTGGAAAACGTTGAAACAAGAAATTTTTTGGAAAATGCAACAAAACACTTAATCCACCTAACAAACAGCAAAGTTGAGGCTGTTGTATGTGATTTGCATCCGAAATTTACGACTACAATGCTTGCCAAAGAATTAGCTGAAAAAACTGGTTGGCAACTAATCCAAGTTCAACATCACTATGCGCATGTTGCCGCTTTAATGGCTGAGTATGGCGTTAAAGAAATTGTGGGCGTATGCTGTGACGGTTACGGGTATGGCGTTGATGGCGAAGCATGGGGAGGCGAAGTGTTAATCTGCACATGGGAATCTACAAGCTTTAGAAGGGCGGCTCATCTCGAAAAACAGCCGTTGCTTGGCGGAGACTTGGCTACACGCTATCCGCTGAGGATAGCCGCTGGAATACTCCACAAAAAAGTAAATGTAAAAGATTGGCTCACACAAAATAAAGCCCATTTTCCACACGGCGAAAAAGAAATTCAAATAATCCTTCAGCAACTAGAAAAAAGCCGCAACACAATTGAAACATCAAGTTGCGGAAGAGTTTTGGACGCTGTTGCCGCTGTTTTAGGCGTATGCTACGAACGTACATATGAGGGTGAACCAGCCATGAAACTTGAATCCACCGCCATAAAAGGCAAAGACACGCTGAAACTTGAACCCATAATAAAGGGCAATATGCTAAACACAACGGAGTTGCTTTTGGAAATTTTTGAAAGAAGAGAAAAAGAAGCCAAAGAAGATTTGGCTTTTTCCGCTCATGTTTACTTAGCCAAGGGTTTAGCCACCATAGCCATAGAAAAGGCATATGAAAACAACATTAAAAATGTGGGGTTTACTGGTGGAACGGCGTGCAACCAAATATTGACGGCGGTTATGCGGAAGAATATAGAAAAAGCTGGTTTACAGTTTCTTGTCCACAAAATGGTTCCGCCTGGAGACGGTGGTTCATCTTTTGGACAAGCTGTTGTTGGCGGATTCTCCAATTTTTAAAACCATAACTATTTATTGCCGTGTTTTCCTTGTAGCTTAGATAAGCGATGTGTTTGGCTGTTCCAGCGAAAGTCATAAGCATCGAGGGCGAAAAGGCGAAGGTTGATTTTGGAAACGGCGTTTTAAGAGAAATTAACGTATCGCTTGTAAACGTTGAAGTTGGCGATTACGTTTTGGTGCATGCAGGCTACGCCATCCAAGTTTTAAGCGAAGAAGAAACGAAAGAAACCTTGCAGTTATGGAATGAAATTTTGGAAGCTGAGAGTGGAAATGGCTGAAAAACAATTGTTCAGAAACCCAAACTTGGCTAGGCGCATAACAGAAAAAATATGGGGAATAGCGCCTAAAAAGGATAAGGCAAAGATTTGCCATGTTTGTGGCACACATGAATGGACTATTACGCATTATGGCATACGCTCGCTTTTACCCGAAACAGTGGAAGTTATTGCTGGACCAGGCTGTCCAGTCTGCGTAACGCCAGCATCCGAAATCGACGAGGCAATAGCGCTGGCGGAAAAAGGCGTAACAGTCGCATGTTTTGGCGATGTTTTGCGGGTTCCCGGTTCTGAAAAGTCTTTGTTGGATGCTAAGGCTGATGGGGCGGATGTGCGGGTTGTTTACAGCGTAAACGACGCAGTTAAAATGGCAATTCAAGAACCAAACAGAGAATTTGTTTTCTTCGCCATAGGCTTTGAAACCACAGCGCCGTCAACCGCCAACGAAATCCTCCGCAAACCGCCAAAAAACCTTAGCTTTCTTGTTTCTCATAGACTGATTCCACCAGCCATGGAACTGCTACTTGGAATAGGCGACCTGCAAATTGACGGTTTTATTGCGCCCGGGCACGTAAGCACAATTATAGGCTTGAAACCCTACGAAATTTTTCCAAAAGCCTATCGCATGCCAACCGTAATAGCGGGATTCGAACCATTGGATGTTTTATTCGCCATTTACATTATTCTAAAACAGCTGAAAAGAGGCGTAGCCAGTTTGGAAAACGAGTATGTGAGGGCTGTAAGCCAAGAGGGAAACATTAAAGCCCAAACGCTAATGCACCAAGCCTTTGAAATTGTAGATGGAAACTGGCGTGGCTTGGGAAAACTACCTCAATCCGCTTTAAAACTGAGAAAAGAGTACGCTGATTATGATGCACGAGAAAAATTTAACGTGAAAATTCAGAAAGGCAAGGATATACCTGCGGGTTGCCAATGTCACCTCGTAATGATTGGAAAAATAAAGCCGACAGAATGCCCATTATACATGAAGGCTTGTACACCGCAAAAGCCCATCGGCGCATGCATGGTAAGCATAGAAGGAACATGCCGAATATGGGCAAAGCAAATAAGTAGGTATGGCTAATTATCTGCTGGTATGTAAAATGTCTAATGATGAAATTGTCGAAATTCGGGAAAGGCTTTTGAAGGTTGAAATGAAACTTGAAGAACTAAATAAACGCGTGGACAACATGGCAAACTACTTGAAGGAATTATATAAGTATCTGCAACAAACTGGAAGCAAATTTTATTAAGGATGAAGTTAGAAATAGCACCTAAAAAGGTGAAAATATGTTGTAAAGTTTGCTACCGCTAGCGGCGCAACAAGCAGAAGAACTTTTGGTTGGCGAATATGCCTAATAATGGCGTTTTGGTTTATCGTTTGGCTAGTCATCGCCATTTTGGTGTACAGAGACGCTGACTCACGTGGAATGAACGGTATCTTATGGTTTTTGATTGTGTTAATTTTTGGAATCATTGGAATAATAATATACTTGATTGTGAGAAAAGAGAAACAGCAGCCGCCCCCACCACCACCGCCATCATAAAATAAATATCCATCACACATTTTTCTTTAGAAGGCATACTTCATGTTATCACTTGAAGACATAATGCAACTGTTTAACTTTATCGGAAGTTTGGTTTGCCATCAAAAACCAGAAAGAACATTACGCGTAGGCGGCCATTATCTTCCGGTTTGTGCGAGGGATACGGGTGTGTTTGTTGGGCTTTATCTGGGATATGCACTGCTGTTCTTCTTACGAGACAAAAAAGCGAGAGGCCCACCTAACTTGTATGTGACAGCTGTGATGACTGCGCCTTTACTTGTGGATTCGTTTGGACAACTGCTTGGGTTTTGGACAAGCACAAACGATTTGAGAGTTATTACGGGGCTTCTTTTTGGGACGGCGCTTGCACCATTTCTAGTTTACGCTCTTTCATTTTTCCATTTTAAAGACAAAATTCCATTTTTAAGAAAAATTCAGCCTGAAAACGCCGTTTTAGACGCTGAAGACCAATGGCTCAACGAAAAAGCATTATTATTAGGAATAATTCTTTCAGCAATTCTATTTTTTGCTATTAAATTAATGTTAGACAGCAATTTTTATCCTTTCTATTGGATAATAAGCACGCCCATAATATTTGGAATTATTTGGCATTTTTTTATTTTACTTCCAACCTTAATAGTTATAACTGCAAAGCATTGCACAAGAAGACCTAAAAGTAAAAATTAAAAATGAGGAGCTGGTTATTCTGTTGTTAATGATTTTCTATGTGCTTTATTTTTCCAACGGCAACTGTTTTTGTCGTTAGGCTTGTTATTGTAAGTATTGTTCCCCAAATTGCAAGTGTAGCCATGGACATTGCTGTGCCTATCGTAGCCATTTCCTGAAGCATTACGGGTATTTCTGTGGGGTTCGCCATTGCCGTTAAGAATGGTGGGTATGGCGTTATTTCGCCGTGCCATGCGTGTTCAACCGCTAGTAGTATTACGCCTCCCCATAATAGTGCGTTTAAAATGCCCAATTTTAGTTTTTCAGCTAGGTTTCGAGCGGTTTTTTGTATGGTTGTTGTTATGATTGCTATTGCCATGGGAACGATGAAGCAAGCCATGCTTTACGCTCCTTTTCGGTAACACTAAACTTAAATTCTGTAACACCATTTTATAAGCTTATCGCAAAAGGTGAAACAAATGTGGCTCCTAATCCTCGCCTTCAGCTCCGCAATCGCCACAGCAATCTGGTATTCAAAGGCTGAAAACGACAAGTGCATGTTTAGGCTTTTATGCCTAATCCTCTGGGGCGCAACAATAATGGTTTTCGTAGACCATACAATGGGATATTTAATGGAAGGCGGCGAATTCCTTGAACTGACAACAGATGCTACGGTTCTGGGCGTTGCGCTTTTAACCACAGCGCTTGCAGTGTGGGAAATAGCCTTGCTAATCAAAGATCCGAAAGGCATGCTGTACAAAAAGAAAAACGCTTAAAATTCTCCCTTTTTCATTTTAGCATATCCTAGGAACTGGATCACCTATTGGTCGGGCGATTATTCTTTTTCCGCCAACTAATGTTTGCATGGCAACTCCGCTGAATTCCCTTGTTGCTTCGCCTATTATTTCCGCGTCTTTTCCTGCTTCCGTCTCCCTCAAAAGTTTCAACAATTCTTCCGCTTTTTCCTTCACAACGCCTATTAACACTTTTCCTTCGTTTCCAACTTCAAGTGGGTCTAAACCCAACATTTCGCAGGCTGCCTGCACATCCGCTTTTATTGGAATTTTTTCTTCGTGGATTAGTATGCCAACCCTGGATTTTTCGCTGAACTCGTTTAGGGCGTCTGCTAAACCGCCCCTTGTAGGGTCTTTCATGGCTACCACGCCGCCGACTTCGCCGAGCAAACGTTGGATTAGGCGGTTTAAGGGTTTAACATCGGATTTTATGCCGCTTCCAAAAGTTAATCCTTCCTGTGCGGATAAAACTGCCAAGCCATGGTCGCCGACAGTTCCAGAAACTATTATTTTGTCGCCTTCTTTTAAGTTTGAATCCAAAATCCAACGCGCATTAAAGTCGCTTCTGAACTGCTTAACTACCATAAGGTTTTGTTCTAAGGCTTGGGTTCGCCTGCCCACCCCAGAAGTGTTTATTACGCATCCGCCTAAACTTCCTTTCTCAACAACTTTCGTGTCGCCAGTAACTATACACACGCCAGCTTCTCGGCATGTTTGCCTCATGCTGACCAAAATTTTTTCAAAGTCGGCGAGGGCTAAGCCTTCCTCCAAAATAAAACCACAAGCCAAAGCGTATGGTTCAGCGCCTAAAACCGCAATATCGTTAACCGTGCCGGAAACAGCCAGCCGCCCAATGTCTCCGCCTGGAAAAAATATTGGTTTGACGGCGTGCGAGTCACTTTTTAAAACCACATCATCCACAACGGCAGCATCATCTAAGGCTTCCAGCGGAACTTCAGCATTGCCTACACCGCCAAAATTTTTTATAATGTAATTTTTTACTAGTTCGTGCATGGCTGTTCCGCCGGCGCCATGCAACATAGTAACATGAGCATCTTTAACACTCAATTTTGTTAACCTCACTATAAACCGAACATGTTAGGACAAACAGTGGCTTAAATCTTTTCAAACAAGTTTCAGAGCGCAAGATGGTTTTGGAAACATTTTAACGGACGGAAAACATTATAAATTGCTGTTGCGCTGTTCAATTGCAAGTTGGAGCGAATATAAAGTGCCAGAATGGGGATACTCCATAACAGAAGCTGAATTAGACCCGGAAAAAACCGTGAAGGCAAGCGGACGAGAGGTTAGGGTATCCCCTAAATCAGCACGTGAAATCTGCAAAACAATCAAGGGAATGATGCTTGCCAAAGCCAAACAGTATTTGAAGGATGTTATCGCCAAAAAACGGGCTGTTCCCTTTAGGAGATTCAAGAAGAAGGCTGGGCACCGCCACGGTTTAGAAAAGGCTTACGCGGGCAGATACCCCGTGAAAGCGGCAAAACATGTTCTTAAAGTGCTTGAGGGCGCGGAAGCCAACGCTGAATTTAAGGGTTTAGACACTGATAGAATGCGCATAATACATGCGGCGGCTTATCCTGGAACGAAAATTAAGAGGTACTTGCCGCGTGCTCATGGAAGAGCCACGCCGAACTTTGAAACTTTATGCCACATAGAAATTGTTTTGGAAGAGCAGGCTGAAACTGGTGAAGCGTGATGTCGGCAGTCAAACATTTTATAGCAGAATCGAGGAAAAGGACGGAAATTGACGAGTTTTTGCAGAGAAAACTTGAAAGAGCTGGCTATGGCGGAGTTTCAATTTCTAAAACGCCGTTGGGAACCAACATAGTGGTTTATGCAATGCGACCGGGTTTGGTGATAGGGCGCGGTGGGGAAAATATTAAGGAGCTTGCTGAAATTTTGGAGAGAGAATTTAAGGTTTCAAACCCGCAAATTTCTGTTTCAGAAATTGAAGTTCCAGAGTTAAACGCTTATGTTGTTGCTTCACGGGTTGCCTCAGCCCTAGAAAGAGGTGTACATTTTAGGCGTGCTGGATTTTGGGCTTTAAGCCAAATTATGGAAGCTGGAGCCTTAGGCGCAGAAATAATCATAAGCGGTAAATTGCGAACAGAAAGGGCTAGATTTGAAAAGTTTAGGGCGGGTTACATGCCTAAATGCGGAGACCCAGCCCTAAAATACTTGAGGAAAGCCGAAGTTCACGTTCAGCTTAAACCTGGCATTTTTGGAGTAAAAGTTAGGATAATGCCTCCAGACGCTGTTTTTCCAGACAAAATCCAAATAGTTGAAAACATTCCGCCGGAAGAAAACGCCAAACCAACGGAAACAACAGAAAAAGCAACGGCGGAAGAAACGGAGGAAACCCAGTAAAATGCCCATTTTACGGCTTAGAGAAATACGTGACATGTCTTCTGAAGAGCGGATGAAAAAGCTAGGTGAACTCAAAACAGAACTGTTAAGGTTAAAAACCATGGTTAAAGCTGGCGGCACGGTTGAGAATCCAGCGAGGATAAAGGAACTGCGTAAAACAATAGCCAGAATATTAACCATAGAACACGAACAAAAACTCGGTCTTGAAAAAACAGGGGAGAAAAAGAAATGAAAGTAACGCCAGACATAATCCGCGACGAGTTTATAGGCGCTGAAGCCAAAATAACCAAAAGTGCACATGCGGGTTATGTTGGATTGGCTGGCAAAGTAATAGACGAAACACGAAACACGTTCACGATTTTACATAAAGGAAAAAGAAAGATGGTTGTAAAAAACGCTGTTGTTTTCCATTTCAAGTTTTCTGACGGGACGGTTGTCGAAATCGACGGTAAACTTCTTGTTGGAAGACCCGAAGACCGCCTCAAAAAGCGTGTTAGGAGGTTATGGTAATGGCGTTAACCTTTAAAAAGCCCAAAAAAACATGCACTGACAGAAATTGTCCCTTTCACGGCGACCTTCCAATAAGAGGACGCGTTTTGGATGGCGTTGTCGTCAGCGCAAAAATGGATAAGACAGTCATAGTGCGAAGAGATTACCTCCAGTATGTTTCAAAGTTTATGAGGTATAAGAGGCGGCGCAGCCGCATTCCATCGCATAACCCGCCATGCATAGACGCAAAAGAAGGCGACCGCGTAGTAATTGCAGAGTGTAGACCAATAAGCAAAACAGTTTCTTTTGTTGTTGTTGAAAAACTGGAAGGGAAATAAAATGGCGGCAAAGGCGAAACAGAGGGCATTAGTCGCGAAGGGAATGCTTGGGCACGGACCGAAACTTTCAAGGGGACTGCCAATGGGCTCAATTCTGCGCTGTGCCGACAACACCGGAGCAAGAGAACTGCGGTTGGTTCAAGTTATGGGTTATAAAGGGCGGTTGCGGCGTTATCCATCAGCCGCCGTTGGAGATAGAATAGTTGTTTCTGTTAGGCATGGAACACCAG
The DNA here is from genome assembly GCA_038848005.1 of Bathyarchaeia archaeon. Lineage (GTDB taxonomy): Archaea > Thermoproteota > Bathyarchaeia > Bathyarchaeales > Bathycorpusculaceae > JAWCNN01. The sequence goes on from JAWCNZ010000002.1 coordinate 124,511, forward strand.
ACATGAGGAAGAAAATATTTCAGGCGGTTGTTGTGAGGCAAAGAAAGCCATATCGCAGGGCTGACGGCTTATGGGTTCAATTTGAAGACAACGCAGCCGTGATAATAACTCCAGACGGGGAAATGAAAGGCTCGGAAATCCGTGGACCAGTGGCGAAAGAGGCTGCTGAACGGTGGCCCCGCATAGCGAGTGCCGCCAGCATAATAGTGTAGGAGGCGAAGGCGCATGCAAGCAGTAAAGCCCGTAACAAAACCTTCGAAACAACGAAAAATGCTTTTTCAAGCGTCAAACCACATAAGATACAAATTTTTCTCTGCACCATTGTCGCCTGAGCTTAGAAAAGCGCATGGAGCTAAAACCCTGCCCGTTAGAAGTGGGGATACAGTGCGTGTTATGCGTGGAGACCATAAAGGAGTTGAGGGAAAAGTTACAAGGGTTGACCGAAAAAAATACAGAATTTTCGTTGAAGGTTTAACAAGGGAAAAAGTTGATGGAACAACAACCTTCGTTCCGATACATCCTTCAAAAGTTATGATTACACGTTTAAATCTTGATGATAAATGGAGAAACAAAATTCTGAAGAGGAAGAAGGAAGCTGAAAAGAAAGTTGAAGAGGTTGCGAAGCCTTCAGAAGTTGCGGAAGTCGAAGAGAAAATCGTAGAGGAAAAAGTGGCTTTGGAAAAGAAGCCAAAAATGAGGAAAAGGCGAAAAATAACTAGAAAAAAGAGTGAAGAGAAAGCTGAAAAAGGAGGTAAGCCTAAAGCAAAGAAAACAAAAGTTAAACGGAAAACTGCCAAGAAAACTGAGGGGGAAACATAAAGTTTGGGTAAAAAGGGAAAATCAACTGGACTGAAACGTAAACCAGCGCCGAGGTTCTGGCCAATCCACAGAAAAGAATACCTATGGGTTATAAAACCGTCTCCAGGACCGCATTCCACTGAAAAATGCATTCCGTTGGCGATAATTCTTCGTGAAATTCTTGGACTTGCCAAAACGAGGAAAGAGTGTAAGACGATAGTTTCGCAGGGGAAAATTTATGTTGATGGTAGGGTTAGGCGTGAAGACGATTTTCCAACGGGTTTGATGGATGTTGTTTCAATCCTTGAGGTTAACAAGTACTTCCGAGTGTTACCATCAAAGAAGGGTTTGATACTTCATCAAATAAGCAAAGACGAAGCAAATTTCAAATTGTGCAGGATAGAGGATAAAACCCTCACGAAAAAGGGTCATGTGCAACTTAACCTCCACGACGGTTCAAACGTGCTTGTGAAGGTTGCAGACCCCAAAAATCCACAGGAAGATGTTTACAAAACCCTTGACACTTTGAAGATAAGTGTTCCTGAAAGGCAAATTCTCGAACATATAGAAATCAAAGAAGGCGCTTTTGCCGTGATAACTGGTGGAAAAAACATCGGAAAATACGGCATAATAGTATCCATTGAGAAGGCTGAGGGTAAAAAACGCAGAAGCGCCCTTGTGGTAATTGAGGATGGAAAGGGTAACCGTTACCAGACAATTTTGAACTTTGTCTTTGTAATAGGTGAAAAACAGCCGCTTATATCCTTGCCAGAGGAGGCGGTTCAAATTGTCTGAAGATGAAATCCGCAGGAAATGGGAAGAACAGCCCATGCTTAAACCCAAAATTGAAAAAGTCACCGTGAACATGAGCGTTGGAAAATCCGGCGAGCCGCTGGAAAAAGCTTCAAAAGTGTTGAAGGCTTTAACTGGGCAGACTCCGTGTAAAAGGAAGGCTAAAAAAACAATAAGGGATTTCGGAATTAGAAGAGGTGAACCAATAGCCTGTATTGTAACGCTTAGAAAACAAAGGGCAATGGAATTTTTAAAGAAAGTTTTGCCAGTTGTTGACAACAAAATTTCTAAGGAAAGTTTTGACAAGTTCGGCAACTTCGCATTCGGCATAAAAGAACACATAGAAATTCCTGGCGTGAAGTACGACCCTGAAATAGGCATATTCGGCATGGACGTTTGCGTTTCACTCTGCCGTCCGGGATACCGCGTGAAAAACCGACGCAAAAGAAAAGCACAAGTTGGTTTAAGGCATGTGCTAACGCCTCAAGAAGCTATGGTTTTTGTTAAAGATGCTTTAGGAGTTGAAATAGTATAGGGACGAGGGAGTTATGGGTAAACAAAAACCTAAGAAGGAAAGAAAATATGGCAAAGGAGCTAGGCCATGCGTTAGATGTGGGTCTTATGGGCCGATCATTCGACGCTATAACTTATATTTATGTCGTCATTGTTTTAGAGAAGTAGCCAAAAAATTGGGTTTCAAAAAATATGAGTGAAATGGGGAAAACGGCATGGATGTGTTGGCGAACGGTTTAACAACAATAATGAATAACGAAATGCGCAACAAACGTGAATGCGTAATTACTCCAGCCTCTAAACTTTTGGGAAGAGTTTTGAGGATTATGCAGTTAAACGGTTACATTGGAGAATTCGAATTTGTAGATGATGGACGTTCAGGAAAGTTCAAAGTTCAACTTCTGGGAAGAATAAACAAGTGCGGAGCAATCAAACCGCGCTTTTCAGTTCGGCTGGATGAATTTGAAGATTGGGAGAAAAAATTTTTGCCGTCAAGGGAAATGGGCATATTAATAATTTCCACATCTAAAGGGGTTTTGTCCCATCTTGAAGCAAGGGAAAAACACGTAGGAGGCAAACTACTAGCCTTTGTATACTAGGACGGTGTTTTAAAATGCGGGCAATAGAAGTTTCAAGAACCATTCAAGTTCCGGACGACGTAGAAGTGACAATACAAGGGAAAAAGGTAACCGTCAAAGGTGTAAAGGGAACATTAACCCGAGATTTTTCCTATGCGCCAATTTCAATTGAGCTTGACGGCAAACTCGTTCGTGTTTGGGCTAAATGGCCAAGGAAAAAAGAGGCAGCGCTTGTGGGCACGATTTATTCGCATATTCAAAACATGATTACTGGCGTTAAAAAGGGATTTACATGTAAACTCAAAATAGTTTTCTCGCATTTTCCAATATCGGTTAAAGTTAAGGATAAAACTGTTCTGATTGAAAATTTCACTGGAGAACGGAATCCAAGAAAAGCCAAAATAATTGGCGACGTGCAGATCAAAGTTCAAAGCGAAGACGTGATCGTTCAAGGCATAAACCTTGAAGACGTAAGCCAAACAGCCGCAAACATAGAACAAGCCACAAAAGTGAAGAGGAAAGACCCACGTGTATTCTTGGATGGCATATACATATATGAAAAAACTGAGGGAATGGAAACATGACAGAATCAACCACAGCCATAACCAAAAAGACGCTGAAACTTAGAGAGCGTGTGAAAAAGAAGAAACCAAAATTTGTTAGGCAAGAAAGTTGGCGCTACAAACGCCTAAAAGAAAACTGGCGTAAACCACGAGGCATAGACAACAAAATGCGGAGAAAAATCAAGGGATGGCCACCCACAGTAAACGTTGGATATAGGGGACAGAAAGCTACCCGTGGGCTTCACCCATCTGGTTACAAAGAAGTTTTGGTACACAACACTGAGGAACTCAGAAAAATCGATCCGAAAACCCAAGCTGTACGGATTGCACATACAGTTGGCAAAAGGGAAAGAACCAAAATCCTCGTTGAAGCCAGAAAGAAGAAAATACTAGTTTTAAACCTCAGGGAAACGGAAAGAGAAACTGAAAGAGCTGAGGAAGAAAAAGAGTTGGCAGAGGAGAAAGAGGAGGAGGTCATAGAGGAGAAAAAGGAGAAACATAGAGGGAGAAAAAGAAAGCAATGACAAACCTCAAAAGTCAACGGCGCATAGCAGCTGAGATATTGAAAGTGGGGCAAAACCGTGTATGGATGGACCCAGACAGAATATTTGATGTAGAAGCAGCAATAACAAGGGAAGAAATTAAAAAGTTAATCCACGAAGGCGTCATAAAACCATTGCCAAAAACGGGTGTAAGCCGTGCAAGAGCAAATCTTCTAAGGGAAAAGAAAAAGAAGGGCAGGCGACGCGGGGTTGGAAGCAGAAGTGGGTCTGCACATGCGAAAGTTTCTAAGAAAGAGATTTGGATGTGTAGGATTAGGGCGTTAAGAAAGAGGCTTCGTGAATTGAAAACTGGCAGAATCATCACTGAAACCACTTATCGGAAAATGTATAAAATGGCAAGCAGCGGAAGATTTGAATCTGTTGCCGATTTAGAGCGTTATCTAAAAGCGCATGAGCTTTGGAGGAAACGTTAAATGGCTAAAAACTCACGCTACTGCGTTCCGTTCCGCCGAAGAAGAAAGGGAAAAACAGATTATAGGCGCAGAAAGGCGTTGGTGCTTTCTGGAAAACCAAGGCTTGTGGCGCGCAGCACACTAAAAAACGTAATTGCCCAGATAATTGTGGCTAAACCTTCAGGAGACGAAGTTTTGGCTTCAGCTCACAGCAGAGAACTAACAAAAACTTATGGGTGGAAAGCCTCAAGAAAAAATCTCCCAGCAGCATATTTAACTGGGCTGCTTTGCGGGTTAAAAGCGGCGTCCAAAGGCGTGAAAGAAGCAATTTTAGACATTGGGTTGCATTCGCCATCTAAAGGCGCACGAGTCTTCGCTGTTTTAAAGGGAGTTCTAGACGCTGGAATAGATATACCGCACAGCGAAGAAAAACTGCCAGATGAGAAGAGAATTAAGGGCGAGCACATCGCAGAATACGCAAAAACTTTGGCGTCAAACCCAGAAGCGTACCAATCCAGATTTTCGCAGTATCTTAAACATGAAATCCAGCCTGAAGACATTCCAAAACATTTTGCAAAAGTTAAAGCGGAAATTATCGCCGCTTTTAAGGGAGGAAAGTAATTTTGGCGTCTATGGAAAAACCCTCAGAAAAGTTGGAGCAGTGGATTCCGAAAACACGTCTTGGAAAAATGATTCAAGAAGGCAGAATCACATCTATTGAAGAGGTTTTTATGAGTGGTTTGCAAATTCGTGAGCCGCAGATTGTTGACGCTTTGCTTCCAGACTTGCAAGAAGAAGTTATAAACATAAACTTGGTTCAAAAGCAGACTGACGCTGGTGAAAAATCAAGGTTTAAGGCTGTAGTAGCCGTTGGAAACAGAGACGGCTATATAGGGTTGGGCTCTGACAAGGCAAGCCAAGTGCGGACGGCTATAGAAAAAGCCGCCGCAAACGCCCGTTTAAATCTCGTTCCAGTGCGTAGAGGTTGTGGAAGTTGGGAATGCGGTTGTGGAAACCCCCATTCAGTGCCGTTTCAAGTTGAAGGAAAGACAGGTGGTGTAAGAGTTGTAATCCTACCGGGTCCGCGAGGTTTAGGTTTAGTTGCAAGTGAAATTGCAAAGATAATTTTGGGTTTAGCTGGCATAAAGGATTGTTGGACAAGAAGTTATGGTTCAACAAGAACCGTTCCATCTTTTGCCTATGCGGTTTTTGATGCTTTAAAGCAAACGTATAGTCTCATAACTCCAGTGGATTGGGTGAAGTAGGTGGCTGAAAAAGAAAGTAAGTGTTTGGCGGTTGTTAGGGTTCGTGGGATAATAAGCGCTCCGAAACAGGTTAGGGAAACCATAAAAATGCTTAATTTGACAAGAAACAATTATGCTGTACTCGTTGATAATCGCCCTTCATTCCTTGGAATGTTAAAAACAGCGCAAAACTTCATCACATGGGGTGAAGCCTCAAAAGAGGTTGTGAACAAACTGATAAAGGAGCGGGGCAGGCTTCTCGGAAACAAGAAGTTAACGGATGAGTACGCGCAAAAGGTTGGTTATAAATCGCTGGATGAACTCGCAGACGCAATTTTCAACTGCCAAGTTGAATATTGGAAGTTGCCAAATGTTCAGCCAAACTTTAGGTTGCATCCGCCGAGTAAGGGCTTCAAAGGAAAAATTAAAAAGGCTTATGGCGTTGGCGGCGAGTTAGGCTATCGGGGAGAAAAAATCAACGAACTGCTGGAGCGTATGCTTTAACCAATTTAAGTGTTATGCGATACATTTTATAACCACTTTTAGAATGCCATTATACCTAAGGAGAGGAGAATGTGAGCGTAAAGTGGCGGAGAAGAAAGCGAATCACGAAGGAGTTTAGCGTTAAACGAAACTTCCGAACATTTCGATTTGGAACTTCAAAGGTTAACAGGAAAAAACCACTTTTTAAGCTTGACATTTCAAAAATTCGGGGGAAATGGCGAGAACCAAAACCCCTAATAGATGTTTTGAACGGCGAAGATGAAGTAATTGTTGTCGCTGAGCTTGCGGGATTCAACAAGGAAGACTTGAAAATAAACGTGGAAAATCAAAGGTTAACTTTATCCGCTAAAACTTTTGAAAGAAAATACTATAAAAGTTTAAATCTTCCAGCAAGAGTGATTCCAAACACGATGTGTACAAAATATAAAAACGGCGTGCTTGAAATACGTTTAAAAAAGGCTGCTAAAGAAACTATAGGTAGAGTAGCTGGTTGAAATGCCGCATAAACTGAGAAAGATTAGGAAAAAGCGCGGTTCGAGAACTCAAGGCTACGGTAGAGTAGGACAGCACCGAAAGACAAGCTCTAAGGGTATGCGAAAGGTTGGGCGCCACAAACATTTATGGTCTTACGTGTTAAGGTATGAACCGGACTATTTCGGAAAGAGGGGGTTCACTTCGCCGAAAAGCCTGAAACAAAAAGTAAATGTGATAAACGTTGGAGAACTTGACGAGTTAGCTGAAAAAGTAGCGCAGGAACAAGAGGGCAAATACTTCGTAGATTTGGAAAGCCTCGGCTACACTAAGCTTCTCAGCATGGGAGAAATCACAAAACCCGTAATTGTTAAGGTGGCTTTATGCTCGAAATCTGCGGCTGAAAAAATAAAAGAGGCGGGCGGTCAAGTTTTAATGGAAAATCAAGAACAAGTGGAGTAGCGGATAAGCCATGGCTGGCAGATTCCTAAACCTTTTCAAACCCATTGCAAGGGTCATACCAGAAATAAAGGCTCCAGAACGTAGAGTCCGATTTAACGAGAAACTCTTCTGGACAGCAATCGTGTTGGTAATTTACCTAGTAATGTCTGAAGTTCCGCTTTATGGAATCCCACAAGCACCACAAGAACAATTCAGTACTTTGAGGATAATTTGGGCTTCTCACCGTGGCACACTCATGGAACTTGGAATAGGCCCAATAGTCACAGCCGGATTAATACTTCAGCTTCTGGTTGGTTCAAACATGATAGAATGCGACATGACACGCCCAGAAGACAGAAGCCTATTCACAACAGCCAGCAAAGTCCTCACGCTAATCTTAACGGGAGTTCAAGCTTCAGCCTACATAATCAGTGGAATGTATACTCCCCAAGGCGGAGCGTTGCCCGGCACATCAGCTCTAATGGTTTTTCTCCAACTTTTAGCGGCTGGAATAATTATTATGCTGTTGGATGAGCTTGTCCAGAAAGGTTGGGGTTTCGGCAGCGGAATAAGCCTCTTCATCATGGCTGGTGTGGCGCAACAAATTTTATGGCAATGTTTCGGTCCGCCAACCGGCTTGTTCACCAGCGCCCTCGCCTACATGTTAAATGGTCAAGCAACACTAACCCAGTGGATAGTTGGAATTGGCCCCGCGTACCCATCCCTAGTTGGGTTTATAGCTACAATTGTTGCTTTTCTGGTCATAATTTACATGGAGGGCGTGCGGGTTGAACTGCCTTTATCTTATGCTGGTTACAAGGGCTATCGCAGCAGATACCCAATAAAACTGCTTTATGTTTCTAACCTTCCAGTGATTTTTGCATCCGCCCTCTTCGCCAACATCTACCTTTTCTCACAGCTTTTCTGGAGCATGAACGGACAGCCACTGCCTGGACGAAACTTCTGGCTTGACCTTTTGGGACAATACACGTGGAACCGTTCAAATCCAGATAATCCAGTCCTTGAGCCTGTTGGCGGTTTAGTGTATTATGTGACTGCACCGCACAGTCTTGCAAATGCATTGGAGCGTCTAGATAGGACTATCGGTTACATGGTGATTCTCATTGTTTTCTGCATTATTTTTTCGCTTACTTGGCTGGAAGTTGGCGGTTTAGGGCCTTCCACAGTAGCCAAACAACTTGTTGACGCTGGTTTACAGATTCCAGGTTATAGGCGTTCAGAAAAAGCTGTAGAATCAATTCTTAAACGGTACATTCCGGTAGTAACCATTTTAGGCGGAGCAATTGTGGGCTTAATTGCTGCCGTTTCGGATTTCTTCGGAGTTTTTGGTTCAGGCATGGGCATTTTGCTTTCTGTGGGAATAATTTATCAGTACTATGAAATTTTGGTGAGGGAAAGGGCGGCTGAAATGTATCCAGCGTTTAGACGGATATTTGGAGAGTAAAGGCGTATGCTTCCAGAGAACACGCCTCACTCAACAATTTTCATTTTCTTGTTGGCTTTAGCCATAGCCTTTCTCACTTCGCTTGCAAATCGCCTTTTAACAGACCTTGAAAAACTGAAGGCATGGCGAAAAGAGATTGCCGAGTGGAATTTGGAGTTGCGAAAAGCCAGAAAAGAGGGGGATGAAAAACGCTTAGAAAAACTCATGAAGAAGCAACAGTACATCCTTCAAATTCAAGCCAAAATGTCATGGCAAACAATGAAAGTGATGCTATTATTTTTTGTTCCTCTGCTTGTTTTGTGGCAAATATTAGGCGGTTTTTACGGCGCACGTGAGGTTGCATATCTTCCCGGAGTCGGCGCTTCTATTCCAATACCATTATTCGGCAATTCGCTTATATGGTGGTATATGCTTTGCCATTCCCTTTTCAACACCATATTTTCCCATTTGTTTGGATTAACAAGCATGGGTGAATAGTATGCCCAGACCAAGCCAACGAACCAGAAGTAAAAAACGCATATACAAAGCCTTGCCTGGAGGCGGCAAAAAATTACATTTTAAACAGAAGCCAAGCGCTTTATCACGGTGCGCTTCTTGTGGAAAGTTGCTGCTTGGAATTCCCCGTGTAACACCTTCCAAGATACGCAAGCTTAACCGAACTAAAAGGCGAGTTTGGCGTCCCTTCGGCGGATATTTATGCCATAACTGCCTCAAAAACTCTTTAAAGCAGGCTATAAGAGCGGTTTAATTGATGGTTATGGATGAAATGACAGAAAAAATGGTTATTTGCGTTTGTGGAATGGCTGGAAGTGGAAAAAGCACCCTAGCCAAAAAACTCGCAGACAAATATGGATTAAAATATTTTTCAGGCGGAGACGCATTAAAAGCCCTAGCCATAGAAGAAGGTTATAAGCCAGCTGAAAGCGGATGGTGGGAAAGCCTAGAGGGAATGCGCTTCTTAGAGAAGCGAAGACAAGACCCGAAATTTGATGTGAAAGTCGACCAGAAACTTTTGGAATTGGCGCAGCAAGGAAACGTTGTTTTGGACAGTTGGACTATGCCTTGGCTTTTAAAAAAGGGGTTTAAGGTATGGTTGGAAGCCTCATTGGAAAAGAGGGCGGCGAGAGTGGCAAAAAGAGATGGCATAACTGTTGAAGAGGCTTTTGAGGCTTTAAGAACCAAAGAGGAACAAACAAAAGCCATTTACAAGAGGCTTTATGGTTTCAGTTTAGGCGAGGATTTCGAACCGTTCCATTTAGTTTTGGATACTGACAACTTGGAAGCTGAAGAAACATTTCACATACTATGCATGGTAATAGACAATCTTATTCTTAGTCCAAAAGCTAAAGTTTTAGTGGAAGATGAGTAAAATTTAAAAAGTCTTCTAGAATTATATTCTATATTAATCTTCTATAAAAACTTCTAAGGGAGGCTGGGGGATGGAGGGGAACGAATTAAGAATGGACCATCTAACTTTTGGTTTGTTTACAAGTGCAACCTTCTCTTACTTGCTCTTTTATTTTCCACAATTTCACATTGAAACTGCGATTACGCTTGCACTTTTTAATTTTCTTTTTATATCCTTAATTTTTCCGTTAAATAGTTCACTAATACGAAAGGTGTTTATGCTTTTCGTGGGCAATGTTGTGGGTTTTGTTTGGAATAATCTTTTTTGTTTACTTGCATCTAATGTAGCCAACAGTCTAATATGTGTTTTCAACATTTTCTGCGTGATTTTAGGTCCTTTCATAAACATCGTGTGGATTGTCTCTTTTTGGTCTATAAGCCTAACAATCTTAGCAAACCGAAAGCCGAGGGAAGCGCTTGCTAACTGAAATTTTAGAGGCGCTTTTCTTGTTGTTGTCAACTTTTATAGTGGCTTACGTTATTCGCCATTACATCTTCACTTTGGCTGTTCTCAGGAAAAATCAAAAACACGAAAACATTAAAAGCGTAAATTATCAACCAACAGTTTCAATTCTAATTCCAGCACACAATGAAGAGCGGGTAATTGGAAGACTGCTCCAAGGAATAACCAAACAAACCTATCCAAAAGAAAAACTGCAAGTAATAGTTATCGATGACGCTTCAACTGACAACACTGGAAAAATAGCTGAACAGTACTCGAAAGAGTACAGTTACATAAAAGTTTTGCATCGCACCGAAAAAGAGGGAAAACGTGGAAAAGCGTCAGCCTTAAACGCTGGGTTTGAATATGCAACTGGTGAAATAATTTTCTTTTTCGACGCTGATTACTATCCACAAAGAGACTTTGTTGAAAAACTCACGAAGGAATTTGTTGACCCGAAAGTCGGCGCAGTGCAGGGCAGAGTCGTTGTTTTAAACGAACCTCAAAACATGGTGACGAGGCTTGTGGCTCTGGAAAGGATGGGTGGATACTGCGTCGACCAACACGCACGGGAACGGCTGGGGCTAATTCCACAGTTGGGAGGAACAGCTGGTGCTGTTAGGCGAAGCATTCTGGAAATTCTGGGCGGATGGGACGAAAATATTTTGGCAGAGGATACAGACCTAACCTTCAGCATACGGCTTTTGGGCTACAAAGTTCGGTATGTCAACGAAGCGGAATGCTACGAAGAGGCTGTTGAAAGCTGGAAAGCCTACTTCAAACAGAGGCACAGATGGGCTTTGGGGCACATGCAATGCGCCTTGAAACATTCCATAAAAGTTTTAAAAAGCAAAAATTTAACGCTTAAAGAAAAAATTGACGGTTTTCTATTACTGCAGGTTTATTTCATTCCAGTTTTAATTTTATTCTCTTGGATAGTTGGTATTCCACTGTTTTTTCTAAAGTTTTCGCAGCTCACAAGCGCATTTTGGACCGTTACGGCGATTTCTCTTTACAGTTTTGTAGGTAATTTTGCCCCGTTCTTTGAAGTGGGAATAGGCGCATACCTAGACGGTCGAACAAGAGCCCAATGGTTACTGCCTTTGCTGATTTTCGCCTTTTTATACAACATACCAATATGCACAAAAGCACTCATAGACCTATGCACATCAAAAATTCGTCGAAAAAACCACAACCACTGGGAAAAAACCTTCCATTCAGGAAACGGAACACCATTTCTCAACTCAAATGTCGTCATCAAAAAAGCCACAAAAACGACAACATTTAAACCACACAAATAAACACAACTAACAGAAACAGTTATATCCGCAATTAAATCATACCTCTAAAAATGTATGATTCCGAATTCGATTCCAACATTTATTTGGTTAACAATTGGAATCCTAACATTTCTCTTCATCATGCTTTTACCCGCACTAATCGAACTGAAAAAACCCAAGGACGCCGGACCAAGAATAATTATGGACTACACATTCGACATACAACCAAAAAATGTTTGGATAATAGACATGGAAGAAGAACAAAGATTTAACCAAACATCCGCCGAAAAACTGGTTGACATTATTTCTTTTCTACCAAACATAGAGGCTTAGGGGTTCCTTCTCTCCAAAAAAGTTTTGCGCTTTTCCAGTGTTCTTGAGCTATTTTCAAATTACCAATTACACTTCCATGAATGGAATAAAACATGTAACAAAGATATGTGCAGCGATTACAGTTGCTGTAAGTTTTGCGAAGAACATCAAATTCTGCACTGTTCCAGACAGCTGGTAAATCAAAAATTGAGGCTACTGAACGGTGAAGGTGGCATCCAGCAACTTGACCCAAATGATTTATTACAAAGAAAGTCTGAAGCGCACGACATCGCCATGCTCTTTTGCCTTCCAGATAAAGGCGTTTTATGGCCTCCAAAATTTCAGTGGTCATAAGAATGTTCCCATTCTTCCTTTTCATCTCAATCAGCCTATCACAAAGTTTAACCATGGCATCCCTATCAACTATTACAAACTCGTCATTTTCTCTTCCTATTCCGAAAAGCGAAGCAGAATCAGAAAAATCATAAGAATATAAGCAATACCACACCGGAACGCCTTTTTCCGTGAAAAATTTGGTAATGCCAATAATCTCGTACAAGTTGAATTGGGAAATTGTCGGCGTCACTGCCACCCTAACACCTTCATTATACAATTTTTCAACTGCATGCACAGCCCGTTCCCAAGCTCCCTTAACACCCCTTAAATAATCATGCCTATCTGGGTTTAAGCTGTCTATTGATATTGCAACAAAATCCGCACTCCGCAAAGCATCAACTTTTTCCGCTGCCATGCTACCATTATCATAAACTGTGGTGATAAAATAACGTGAAGCGTACTCGACGATTTCGTCTATGTCTTCCCTTAAAAGCGGGTTCCCTCCAGAAATTACAACTTCTATAACACCGAGTTTCCTAAGTATATCCAAACCCCTTTTAATTTCCCCCGCCGACAATTCTTTAGCGTCTTGCTCCCGCCAAACATTGCACCCTTTACAACGGTAATTACATTTTCTTGTAACCATCCATTGAACATGATAAGGTCTACTTGAAGTTAAAGCCCGTGAAGCGACACTTAATGCCTTTTTAAAGGACATCGACGGCAAATACTCCTACAACAGTTTTAGTCTATTCTTTTTTCTAATTTAAAAATATAAACTGTCAGTAGACTTTATGACAAAGATTTTTAAACTGCTGATAGCCTCAAATTTCTAAGTGTTATGTTTGGAAATGGAAACTCGGAAAATAGGTGCTGTTGGATGACCAAAGATGCTGTGGATGCTGTTGTACTCACGAAAAACAGTGAGAGAGTTTTGGAAGAATGTTTAAATTCCATATATAAAAACGTGCCTGTAAACCGCTTGATAATCGTCGATGGATATTCAACCGACTCAACTTTAGAAATTGCTGAAAAGTTTCAGGAGAAATATGGAAACGTTGTTATAAGAATGGATAATGGTACACGTGGCAGCGCAAGGATGAGGGGAATAAGGGAAGTTAAAACGGAATGGTTTGTTTTCGTCGACAGCGATGTTGTTTTATGTGATGGATGGTATGAAAAAGCTAAAAAATTTGTGGAGGACGATGTTGGAGCGGTATGGGGTATAGAAATTTGGGAAGGCATCCAAAATCCAGCAACTCTAAAAATTTTTTTGAAAATAACTAAGAAAATATTCGAGTTAAGGGGCGGAACGCATGATTTACTAGTACGTCGTAAAGCCATCGAAGACATAGAAATTCCAAAGAACTTACACGTATTTGAGGATATGTTCATTAAAGATTGGATAAAAGGAAGGGGTTACAAAATAGTGGCAACATACAATCCATATTGTGTACATTATAGACCGCAGGAAGCGTGGACGATAAAGGGAAGCATAAGCATACTTGCTGAAAACATCCGTTTCAGTCCCATTCGGAAACTGCCAAAATTAATTGTTGCCTATGGATTTTACACAGCATATGTTGTGTACAGAAGTTTATCTAGAATAGGGCATAGCGTAACGGGTGGAAAATGAGAGACGAAACCTTCAATGTTTCAGTTGTAATTCGCACAAGAGACAAGGAGAAATATTTCAAAAGCCTGCTGGAAAGCTTAGCTTTGCAGACGCTTGTGCCGTCAGAGATAATAGTTGTGAACAATTATTCTTCTAAAGAAAAGAAACAAATTTTCGAAAAGGAAGCCCTAGAAATTTTTTGGAACTTCGCACACAAGAAAACCATCCTTAAAATAGTTGCGTTGTCAGACGAAGAGTTCTCCCACGCTTATTCCACAAATTTAGGCGTGCACACGGCTGAAAATGAACTTGTTTGTATAACAAATGCTCATTCACTCCCAACATCAATTTACTGGTTGGAAAATGGCGTTAAGCATTTTAGAGATTCGACGGTTGCGGGTGTAAGCGGTTTCTTCTTACCTCACGGTGAAGAAACGATTTTCGGAAAAATTGACAGAACACTGTATTACATTTCACAGAAAATTTTTTTGCGTCAAGGCTGGTCAACAGTTAATTGTATAATTAGGAAATCATTGTGGCAGATTTATCCCTTCGACGAAAACCTGCCGAAAATCATACCGCAAACCCAAAAATATGGTTTAGAAGATTATGATTGGAGCAGAGAAATGACCTTTAGAGGCTACAAAATAATTGTTGACCCGAACTTCAGCGTTTTTCACTCACACA
>JAWCNZ010000003.1:0-79969 GCA_038848005.1 Bathyarchaeia archaeon
ACAAAACAAAGAGACGCTGAGGCTAAGGAAAATATGGGCAAAAACATTATTGTAGACCATATATACCCCAGAAAAGCGGTGCTTCTTTCTAAAATTTCGTTAAGCTCCAAAACTGCAAATTCGAAATTTGTGGCGTTAACCTTTGCTTTTATCTCATCTAAAACTGCTGTGCGGTTGACTGAAGGTTTCGCTTTAACCATTACAACGTTTGGTTTTGACAAACCAGTAATATTCTGCAAATCTCTTAGTGGCACGTAAATGACGTCTCCATTGTTTATTGGGTCTATGCATATTCCCACAACATCAAAATAATGCTCATACGCTTGCAAGCTTTGGTTTAGGGGCATTGTAAACATTTTGTTGGCTATGGAATCGCCCACAACGGCTTTTAGGCTTTGTCCTTCGATGAAGAATTCACCTTCTATGAACCACCTGCCAAAAGTTTTTTCTGGTTCAACGCCTACAACTAGAGATTCGCCCTCTCGGTTTTTACCAACGGAGGTCGTGGCTCCAGTTTCAGAATTGAATATGTAGCCAGGAACCTCTTTCACATGCGTCCATGTGATTAAGCGTTTTTCCATGCTTATTTTATCAAGCATTAAGTCTAAATTGTCAAGAATTTCTTTGGGTATCATATATTTTTCTTCTGCATAGTTGAATGCTAATGCCTTTTTGTTTTCATAAAATTTTGACAGTAACAGCGTGTATTGGTTGCACATGTCTTTGTGGGCTATTAGGATTATGTCTTTGCCAACTGCCTTTTCAACCCAGTTTTTAGTTGTTTGATGGGCAATTATTCCGCCAGCAACAGCCACTGTTACGAGGAGGAAAACTACTGTTAAGCACAATAAAATACGGATTGTCGCTGATTTGCGGCGGAAAAGGCTTCGCAAAGCAATTTTAAAAGTTAAGCCACGTTTTGAAACTGCTTTGAATTTAGATTCGGCAGTTACTCCCCAATAGTAAGTTGGCGAAAAAGCTTTTGCCGGCTCAAGTTTTGTTGCGTCCAAAATTGGTTTTGCCCCAAAAATCAACATAAAAATAAAGGATATAGCAAAAACTATTAAAACAAGCCAAAAATTAACTGGTTTTTGCGATATTTGGAAGCCTAAGCTGTTTAAAATATCGGTTAAGGCGAAATCGGCCAACATGCCTAAAACAACGCCTAAAAAACAGCTGATAAACGCAACTATTAAAATTTCGTTCATGAAATACCCGAAAACTAAGTCGTTTGGGCAACCAGCGGCTTTCATTAATCCGATATCTCTTATTCTTTGGGACATCATGACGGAAACCATGAAGGAAATAAACACTGCGCCAGCCACAAAAATTAAAAAGGCAACAAATATATGAATTGGGATAAAACTGTTGAAAAACCCGCCGTCAGTTTTCCTTCAACCATTAAAGATATTCCAAAACCTATTTTATCGCTTGACAATAACAGGAAAAGTGTTGATGCAACCGATAATGTTAGGCTAATTATTGTTAGGGTTGTTTGGGTTTTTCTTCGCATCAAATCGTTTATTGGAAAGAAGGTTTCACTCAACTAGGCGCACCAGCTTTCCATCTTCCAAAAGCATTTTCTGGTCTGCCAAAGGAATTATACGTTTGTCATGAGTGGCAACAATCATGGTTTTTCCGTTCTCCTTAAGTTTACGAAGTATTTCAACAATTTTTAGGCTTGTCTTTACGTCTAAATTTCCAGTTGGCTCATCAACAAGAAGCAGTGGCGGGTCATTAGCTAATGCACGGGCAAAGGCTACACGTTGCTGTTCGCCGCCGCTTAGCTGAAATGGGAAATGGTTTGCCCTATGCTTTAAGCCAACAATCTCCAAAAGTTTTTCAACGCGGATTTTTATGTGGTTTAATGGTTTTTGAGTCCACTCCATTGGGAACGCAATGTTTTCAGCAACTGTTAAAGTTGAAATGAGATTGTAGGATTGAAATACAAAACCGATATTGTTGCAGCGGAAAACAGCCAGAAAATCCTCATCTTTAAGGCTTAAATCTTCTCCGAAAACAATTATTTTTCCGCTTGTGGGCTTGTCAACACCACCAATAATGTTTAGTAGCGTTGTTTTTCCAGAACCAGACGGACCGCCAACAACCACAAACTCGCTTTTCTCCACCTCTAAATCTGCGCCCTTTAAAACTTCAACTTTCACACATCCAACCTCAAATGTTTTGCAGATATTTGAGGCGAAAACAACAGTTTCACTTTCCATTTTAAACTCCCATCATTATAGTTTAAAGTTTCCCCTATCCCTTTTAAGGATTCTAGCCTTTTCAGGAAGCCTTTTCCCATCCCAATCTTTCCAGCTTAACTCCCTAAAAATCCATTTTTTGCCCAAATGGGCGGCAAGCACAGCATGTTTATAATTTCTTTCCAGTGGAATGAGCTCTTCGAGGAATCTGAAGAGTTTTTCGATTTGTTGTTTTGGAAAATAAGCGTAGTAACTAGCGTTTTTAACTTCAAAAGCATAAACATGCCCGTTTTTTCTTGCGATTACATCTGGAAGCGGGTTTAGGCTTGGGTTACTCACTGGAACACGAACGGCGTTAAAGCCATTTTTCGTTAGAAGCTTCACTAAGACGTTTTCGCTGTAAAACCCCCTTTTACGCCACCTACGAAGCTCAGCCTTATCAACTTCCCTAACCATAATTCTAAATTGTTAACACTTCAAAGTTATAAGTTTCTTTTGGCGGTTTGGTTTTTGCGTTTGTAGGCTTGAATCCAAACTTGGACGGCTGGCTGTTCAACCAAACATTCCCTTAAATAATCATCTAGAGTGGACGCTGGCACAACCTCTATTTTGTAGTCTCTCGGATCTATGGAATGCTCATAATTTTTTTGTGGAATAACCACTTTTTTGAATCCCCAAGCTTCAGCAGCCTTAATCTTCTCGTAAACGCCGCCTACAGCAGTTATTTGGATGGAATCGCCAACACCCAAGTTTATTTCGCCCGTAACAGCCACATCCTGCCTTACTGGTTTACCCTCAATAAGCGAACATAAAAGTATAGCCATGGTAACGCCTGCTGATGGGCCGTCCACGCCGTAGGATTGGGCGAAGTCTATATGCGTCAAATAGTCTTGCGCTATGTCTATGCCGTATTTTTGCAGAATGACGCTTCGGACTTTGGCTATGCTGTCGGAAATGAATGTTTGACCTTTGGCTACTCCAGTCACTTTGTAATAGCCCTTTAACGGATAACTCCGTGAAAGCTCACTTCTTTTTGACATATGCGCTTTTACACATAAGACACTGCCCGTCATTTCTCCGCTGTATGGGTCTCTTACAACAGCCAAACCATATATTTGTCCAAGCTTAACGCCTTTTGGTTTTATCTCCAAAAGTTTGCCCCTTTCACTGATTTCATGCTCCAATATTTGCCTTTGAATTGTTTTGCAGTGGTGTTCTATGGCTTCCCGCACATGTCTTCTCTCAACAACTTTGCAATCTTCATTCATGGCGAGGGTTGCAGCCGTCTTAATAATAGAAATTAAAGGTCTAAACTTTGTTGTTAGGGCGTCTCTTTTATTGCTTCTGCGCCTACCCTCCTCCACAATTTCTTCGCATGCTTCACGGCTGAATGGAATCAAATTGAACCGTTTAACTTCTTGTGCAATAAACTGCACATATTTCCGCCTATTCTCTACAGTGTTGGGCATGTCATTATTCATTCGAACAACTTTGCCATAACCATAAATCCTATCCATTAAAGCGGGGTGTATCTGCCCTATGCTGTCAAAGTTTCCAGCTCCGACAAGGAAGGTTATGGCTGGAACAGGATCGGTTGAAACAGCCATCGCAGCCGTGTCGCCGCCGTGCCACCTTCCCCTTAAGGTTATGGGCAACTGTCCATCCTCAAGCACTGTTAAAAGCGTTACAGCCTCGTCTGGGTCTAAATTCTTTATCTCATCAATATACAGTATTCCCAAAGAAGCCCTGTGAACGTCTCCAGCTGTGACCCGCTGGTGCTCTGGAGTGCCTAAACCTCCAGTTTGGTATGGGTCCCAAGCTATTGAACCAAAAAGCTGAGCGCTTCTGTGACCTGTTGCATCCACAAACGGCGCATGTCCACTGCTGTTGTCAACTATCAGTTTTGGAACTTCTGTTTGCTGAGCGCCTCCTATACCCCTAAGGTTTGTTAAACCGCCAATCCTTGAAAACCACCAGATGAAAACTCCAAAGAAAATTAGGCTTCCGCCTGGAATGAAGGTTAAGGGCACAAGTCCAACAAACCTATCTATGAGGTAATTCGTGAAGTTGTGATTATAATACTCTTGGATGGGTTCTCCCAAAAACATGGGATTTGCATTCCAAGTTTGCCAAGCTTGATACATAAAGTAAAAGCCTAAGGCTATTAAAAACAAGCCTAACAACACCAGAAAAATTTGGAGAGCTTTTAATCCAACTTTTGTAATAAACTTTCTCTTAAGCTCTTTAAGTTGCTCCCTCTGGATGATTTTCTTCCCTTCTCCAGCCTTGTGGATTGAAATTTTCGGTTGACTTGGCAGTGCAGGATTTTTCCAGCACAAAACGTCAAAAAGTTTTATGCCCTTTTCCCTATAAATTTGAGTTAGCTTTTCAGCAAGCGCCCTGCCAATTAAAGATTTGCCTGTTCCAGGATCTCCCAAAAGAAGGAGGTATGGTCCTGGGCTTATGAGGTTTTTTGCTGGTGTTTTCGGCTTGTTTGGGTCGCTCCAATTTTCGTACCATGCCACTTTTTCAAGCCACTTGAGCTTATGAACCCACTCGTCAAGGCATAGGAAACACTCGTTTAAAGCTTGTTCTTGTCCTATAACCCAGTTTATAAGGTTGTCATCAACGGGGAAACCCTCAGTGCTTTTAAAGTTACCCCAATCCCATTTCACCTTAACCTTTCTGCCTTTAACGTTTCTTTCAAGTATTTCCACATCTTTCCCAAAAGGGTTAACCGACAAATTGGCGCCTTCCCTTTCCATCCTCTGTCATAAGACGTACCATTCAATTATTATAGAGGTTATTTCAAAATTGGCAATATAACAAAAACCGCACAGCAACCGAAAAACCCCGAATTTCCCATTTCTCCAATTCGCCAATTTTATTATTTTCTTAATCCATAAAAAGCAAAATTTCAAACTGTTCCAATCCGAACAGCCCAAAACCCAAAAGCAACATAAATGCTACCGCCTAAACCACAAAATCTTAAGCTCAAATCGGGCTCAAAACGGCGAAAAAACCTTTTTTATGGCTTTTTGGTTCTTCCATAAAACCTAAAGTATGGACTACACCAAGGCTTTGTAGAAAAACTGACGAAAATCTCCATGCGAAATTTTCACTGTTAACTTTCGATTTTGCTTCGCTTGTCTGAAAGCGGAGTCTCGTTGATGCTTTTGTATACCGCACATCTTCAGTTAACTTTGGATTTACTTTGAATGATTGTTTTGGGGGTTCTGAAGCGTAGTGGCATCTTAGTTGATTTTAGGTTTTCACCAGGTTTTAGGCTTTGAAATGTTGTTTCCGAAACGGGGTTTTTCTGGCTTGTTTTGTCTGAATGTTAAAAGTTGTTTTGTTTGGTGTAGGCTATATGGCTAACTTTTTCAGTTTTTTCACGTATGCTTTTTACTTATAGGTTGTATTGGTTGCATAGATATTACCAACAGATTTTATATTTCACCAGCATTACCAGCAGCGTGTCCCAAAAAGCGCTGTATACAAAAGCATCAACAAGAAATCCAAAAAGCTTTTCAAATGCAGCGCTTACAGTATCGTTCATGTCAAACTGGAAAGTTTACAACACAAGCCACACTTTCTCAACAAAGGGTGAAATCGACTTCATAGATTTAACCAGCACGGTTCAAGAGGTTGTTTCAAAGTCGGGCATAAAAAATGGCATAGTACACGTGTTTGCTCCGCATGCCACTGGCATATTGATACTGACAGAAAGCGAGTACAGCCTACTAGAAGATATAAGGGTGTTCCTTGAAAAGTTAATTCCAAGCCGTGGCAGTTATAGACATCCCTCCAATGCGCATTCGCATATACGGTCTGTACTTTTGCCTCCAGACAAAACTTTGCCAGTAATTGACGGTAGAGTGGAGTTTGGAACGTGGCAGTCGCTGGTGTTTGTTGAAACAGACGTTCACCCAAGAAGAAGAACAATTATCATTCAGGTTTTAGGTGAAACATAACATAAACCGCTCAAAGTATTAGTTTAACGTAATTAATGTCCGAAGCTTACAGGCGGGTAATTCCTCCAAAATGCAACGTTATGGATACGTTAATTTTTCGTTTAGTGTTTAAAAGATGAAAATGCGTTAAATTTAAACATTTCAGCTTATAAATTGAAGCTTAAATTTTATTTTTTATATTTAAAATGTAAAATTTTACAATTCGTATTTTTTCGAATAAAAAAGAAAGAATACTCTATAGCCGCTAGGCAGTTTCCAAAATCTTACAATAATTAACGTTGTTAGATATATGTTTCTCGATAATAATTTTGGAAGGTAAAAGTTTCCTGAAAAATATGTATTTATAAGTTTCGCTTATCTTCGATTTTATAATAGGCTTTATGGATTCTGGCGTTTTCTAAAGGCTCAGAAAATAAAGGCGTGTTAGATTCTTATCATGGCGGTTATGGTTGTCATCGACCCCTCTATTCCAGGAATGTTCTTATGAATGTAGGAGATTACCCGTTCGAGGTCTTGCCTATCTTTTGCTTTAACTGCGCATATCAAATCGTATGGTCCAAACACCGTGTCAGCCGACAAAACTTCTGGAACTTTTAGAAGGGCGGCTTGCACCTTCGCTAAATCGCGGGGTTTGGTGTTTAAGAATATAAATGCGTAAGGCTCTTCCACGTATGCTGGTCCTTCATTAATGACTATGAAAGTCATCGAACGGCTTATCAGGGCTTCTTTGCCGCCTATGTTCACTATGGGGCTGAACCACCTTTCTATGAACTCGTCCAAGCTTTTTAATTCGCTGAATTGAATGAGAATGTCAAACGGACCGAAAAGGAGGAATATGTCTCCTCTTGGAATGTGCAGTTTTAAGAGTTGCTCCAAAACTCTGTTGTAAGCGCCAACTTTACAAGTTAAGCACATATACGCCTTCATTTCAAGTCACAAGGGTATACGCTGACAAACAAACACATAAAACTAGTGGTTTGCAAAAGCGCTTGCCAGTTTTAACTTTATAAACTATAAAGTATGAATTAGATTATCCATTTATATGCAAAAGGGTGAGAGAATGCTCAAAGCTGAACATAAAGTTGAAGGAGGCAAACTAATCAAAGTTCAACTAAGCATAGACAACGGAAAAATAAAGGAGATAAAAATTATGGGTGACTTCTTCATGCATCCAGAAGAAGCCATCGAAAACCTCGAAAAATCACTGGTTGGATGCGCTTTTGACAAACTAACAATAACGGAAAACATAAAAACTTTCATTAAAACAAACAGTGTCACATTGTTGGGGGTTTCTCCAGAAGATTTCACAAAATGCATCATGAAAGCTGGTGGGGGCAATGGCTGAAAAATGGCGTTTATTAGACACTGGGCTTAACAATGCATTTTATAATATGGCTTTAGACGAAGCCGTCGCCATAGCAAAATCAAAAAACCTTGTGCCAAACACGCTGCGCTTTTTCAGGTGGGAGCCATCCGCTGTTTCAATCGGCTATTTCCAAAGCATGGAAGAAGAAGTTGACGTGAAAGCCTGCGATGAAATGGGCATTGACTATGTTAGGCGCAGAACAGGCGGCGGAGCAGTGTACCACGACCGCAACGGCGAATTAACATATAGCCTCATAACAGACCAGACGCATAGGCTGATTTCACAAGACTTCCAAAAAACTTATGAAACGCTATGTTCAGGCTTGGTTTTAGGTTTAAGACGTTTGGGCGTCCCAGCAGAGTTCAAACCAATAAACGACATAATCGTAAACGGCAAAAAACTGTCTGGAAACGCCCAAACAAGAGCAGGCGGAGTTGTACACCAACACGGCACAATACTACGTGACGTTAATCCATCCCTAATGTTTACGGTTTTAAAAGTTCCAAACGAAAAAATCCGAGACAAAATGATAAAATCAGTCGAAGAAAGAGTAACATCCATCAAAAACTATTTGAATAGGGAAGTCGGCTTCGAAGAACTAAAAAACGCCCTAATAAAAGGCTTCGAAGAAGCCTTCAACATAGAACTCACACCAGACGAAATAACCGATTTCGAAGAGCAAACAGCCAAAAAACTGCAAAAAGAGAAATACTCAACCAAAGAATGGAACTTCAAAAGATAGAGACTACTGCAATTTTGCAGTACACGGCTAACAGCAAAATTGACATTTAAAAACAGAAATAAACAACCACACAACTAAAATATTACGCCGAACGGCCGAGGTGAGGTAGCCTGGAAGCCTACGGGCCTGTGGAGCCCGGCGCCCGGGTTCAAATCCCGGCCTCGGCCCCTTACACAGGATTTTAGCCCCGGTGCGAATGAAGATGCTATATTTGTGTGCTGGGTTAGTTGTAGGGTTATTCCTTTTTAATTGGCGTTGTCTCTTTGAAAATTGCGCCGACGACATTTGTGGGGTTGATGTCTAAAACTTATTAGGTTTGGTGGACAGAGGGATGGTGGAGGTTTGGATGTTGTGTGATAAGAGGGGTGGAAAAATTGTTTTGGTTGCGCATTGCATTTTGAATCAGAATTCTCGTGTTTTGGGTTTGGCTGTGGAGCCAGGCGCAATAGCTGAGGTTGTGGATTTTTTGGTGCGGTGCGGAGTTGGCATAGTTCAGATACCTTGTCCAGAACTTGCTTTTGCTGGTTTGTTGAGGCAGCCACAAACGAGGGAGCAATACGACAATGTTGCTTTTAGGGAAAATTGCAGAAAGATTGCGGTTGAAGTTGCAAATCAAGTGGGCAGTTATGCGAAGGGTGGAGTAAAGCTTGTTTTGGTTGTTGGTGTTGATGGAAGCCCAAGCTGCGGCGTAAAGGAGCCTATGGGCATTTTCATGGAGGAACTGCGTTTTGCATTAAATAAAATTGGATTTTCAGCGCCATTTTGCGGAATAAGCCTAGAAAATCCAAGCGAAGACATTGTTGAAATGGAAAAACACCTCAAATAGGTGGTTTAACATGCTTTTTATCTGTTGTGCTTAAACGCATCCACCTTTCAAACTCGCTTGACGGCGGAACTTCGCTGTAGAGCCTCCGCCTTGCAGCCTCCAAAAAGGCGTTTTCAAACCCCAAAAACTCGGCGGCAGTCAAAACTCTACAGCCAACCTTATTTGCCTTTTCAAAAATTTTTTTCGCCTTTTCACGCCAGTTCTCATCCCTTAAAATGTGATGCTCCAAAATAATCATAGGCGATGCTTCTACAACCCGCTCCAAACCCCTCAATCCATCTTGGATTTGTTCCTCGTTAACTTTAAACCCAGCCAAATAAAGCGGTGGTCCGCCAACCATTGTTAACTGGGGCTTTTCAGCGGCGATTATGTCCAGCGTTTGCTTTGACATTGGTCCTTGGATGTCTGGAGCAAACATGAACCTTTCGCCTTCATACTCAATTGTTGCTATCAAAACCCAACCCAAAGCTGAATCTTCTGGTCCGTGTGGAACAGGCTTTGAAAACCTAATTTTCGTGGCTTTTCCGAAAGTGAAGGTTTTTCCATCTGCAACCTCAAGCTTTCCAGCGTATTTACCGCTTGTTTTTTGAAAAATCCATCCTCTACGCCTCTGACTAAAATTGATGTTTTCCTTAGGATTTTTCATCAAAACAGTCTTGCCTATATAAATTTGTTTGGCTGTTTCGTCTTTGGCTGTCCAATTGCAAAGCCAATCTTCATAAGAAGGCGTGTGATGATCAAAATGGTAATGGCTTAAAGTTACAATTTCCGCTTTTTCCGCAGCTTCTGCAATCCGCCTACGCGCTTCAATTATAGCCTTAAACTCCAAGGGATGCGGAGGCAAACCAAAACGGTTCGGACAAAGCGAAACCCCAGCGTCCAAAAGAATGCGCACATCTGAAGTTTTAACAAGAGTGCACATGGAACGGACGCCGAGGCTTTCAGCCGCCAAAGGCACAACACGAATACGCTTCAGCATAACCTTCAACACGGTAACCTTTATTTTCGGGGTTTTGTTAAATTTTTATGGCGGGCGATGACGACTCTGGCCCCGATGAACCCAAAATGATTGGGATCTTGAGTGCGAAAGAGCCTGCCACTGCTATTCTGCTTTATTCTTCTGGTGGTTTCTCCCAAATTTCCAGCATCGCCTTTTTAAGTTCTCTTCGTTTTCTGTGCAAGAAGCGGTATACAGTGCTGTGTTGACTTCCGTTAATCAGCATTTGGATGGCTTCTCTTGCCACTTGAACTTGCTCTGCACCTCCGATTAGGCTGACAGTATGCCCATAAACGCACACGTTAGCGTCTGTTAACTCCTCAATGATTCTGCGGGTTTTTCCGTTCATTCCAATTATCCGCCCCTTAACACGTTTTAGGTCGGATTCCGACTTTCCGAGAGTTGTTCGCAAATCTATAACATCCAAAACAGCTTCTTCATCACGGATTAAACGAAATGCGTATTCAGGAGAGAAGCCCCTTCCAATAGCTGTTATGACATCTTTTGCCCTAAAAAGCAGTGATGGGTCTTCAGCCTTTTCAGTTAATGTAACCGTGACACCGCCGGTTTCGCTTTCTATTTGAAGCTCAACCGAAAGCCTCTCTTCAATGTATTTTTTGGTTTTTCCTTCAACACCTATTAAGACGCCTACTCGCTCTTTTGGCACTCTAACGAACGTGCTGGGTTTCGCCATTTCCAGTAACCATCCTATAACATTCTTCAAGAGGAAAAACATTAACGCCTAATCTGCTGAAAAACGCGTTTAAGTTTTTTAGGTCTCTTTGCAAAAGGAAATCAGCCATTGGATGCGAAAGCGGAACAGCTTGCGAAACGTCAAAAAGTACAGGCTGACCTCGCCAAATCATTATGTTGTATTCGCTTAAATCGCCGTGGACAAGCTCAGCTTTGCAGTAAAGCCTTTTTAAATAACCTAAAAGCGTTTTGTAAGTTTTTTCGGGATTTTTTGGCGGTTGCTCCTTCATCGACGGGGCGCTTACGCCGTTTTTCCCTATAAATTCCATTATTAACACGTTGTTTTTAACGGCTATGGGTTTTGGCACATGCACTTTGGCGGCTGATGCCAACTCCAAATTTTTAAATTCTTTTTGAGCCCATGCAAAAATCAATGAGCGAGTGTCACGTTTTACGCCTTTAAACCTCGGGTCGCCTTCTATGTATTTGAGCATGCCCTTGCGGAACTCTGCGGAAACAGTTAAGTAAATTTTTATGGCTAACTCGTTTCCCTGCTTGTCCTTTCCCCAGTAAACCCTCGCTTCTTTTCCAGCTTTGACGACGCCGTGAATCTCGTCTATTACGCCCTTGTTTAGAAAGTCGTAGATTACCATAAGCGTTGAACGGTCAAAAACTTCTTCTAGGGCTTCGTATTCTTCGCTTCGTTTTTCCTTCATTAACTGTTCAACTTCGTATTCCCTTTCCTTTTCATGAAGTTTTTTCTCGATAACCCGCCGATATGCCAATTGCCTTCCACCATAAATTAAATTGTCAAATAACCTTTTTTGCGGAGCAGGTCCGCTTGGGCTTTTGTGTAACGCCAAATTAAGTCGCCACGTTTGTCGGATTGGAAATCCCATGGAGAAACCAAAACAACATCGCCTTCCCTTATCCAAACTCGACGTTTCATTTTTCCCCTAATACGGCACAGCCGTTCATTTCCATCTTGACATTTAACTAGAACACGGTCAAAACCCAAAAGTTTAACGGCTACGCCTAAAACGTCGTTCGCTGATGGATACACCATTTCGCTTAGCTCTTCCTCGCTTAATACTTTCTTCTTACCCAAACAAGCACCTTAACATAATTTATTAAAAAGAAGTATTATAACCTTCCTTAAAAACATAATAATTTTCCACTTAAAGTTTCACTATTTGGGCGTGCGGTATGCCTTCTATGTTTAGTATTGCTTCTGGGTGGACATAGCCCTTTTCAATGGCTTTGTTAACAATGTTTTTGCCTATCATGTTCACTATTGTTGAGCTTTGTATTAGGGCTATGGCTTCTTCAATGCTGACTAGCGATCCCTTGTAAAATTCTTCTTTTATGTGGAAGGTTATTTTGCCTTCATGTAGGGTTTTGCCGAGAATTTCAGCGTCGCATATAGCCAACAACGTGTTGTTGCCGATTTTTCTGATGTTGACGTAAACTTCCAATTTCAGCCTCTCGTTATAGTGGTTGTATAGAGGATTTTGCTCCACAAGCCTCGCATATTAAAAAGGATAGGCGTTTTTCCTTTACAATGTCTGTGTCTGGACGTTTACAAACTGGACAAACCACAAAGCTTTCCATATACCGTTGAATAAGCCTTTCAAACGTTTCCTGCGAAAATTTCCCCTTGAAAATGGCTCTTGACTCCTGCAGAGTTGCAGCCGTAGCGGTTTCACGTGTCAAAAACTTCAGTAAATGTTGGGGGTCACGTCCCAAAGCGTCGGCTATTTCTTTAAAATTGTAGATTATTGTGCGCATTCCAATAACTGAAAGATTTATTTTCGGGAGTTGTAGGCGTTCCCGTTTTAATGAAACCTCTGGTATTTGAGCGTAAGCCCTTTTCAGCAGTTCTTCATAGTTATAATTCATTACCGTTTACTCCAAAAATAAATGGAAAATTAATCCTATTAAATCTTGTTGACCGAAATAATGCGAAGTTTGAAATATCGGTTAAATTATGTGCAAGGCTATAGGGAAATTAGGAGAAAGGAGAATGGCTAAAATAAAATATTCCTGCGCGATGATTTCAGTCTGCCTAACACTGGTTTTACAGTTGGCTTCTGCAGCGTTTGCTTGCACTCCAACAACGGCTAAATTAGACGTTGAAGCGGATGTCGGTTCAATACATTTTAGAGGCGAAATCGCCGAATTCTACATTTTAGTGTCTTATTTTGGCAAGCCTATCGACGCGGAAATCAACGCCACATTGTATTATAACGGCACTTTATTTGCAGACCTCAGCACCTCCGTGCAATATGTTGCTTCAGGACTATATCTAATACGTTACGCCATACCCCTAGAAGCGTCTGAAGGGGCTTATGCGCTTGTTGTTAATGCAAGCAAATGTGGGTTTAAGGGTGTAACCCTCAAAAGTTTCCTTTTAAGCCAAACATTAACGAAATGGAACGCTTGGATAATTGACATAGACGGAAAACTTGCGACAATAGAAACAGACATTGGAACAATCAAAACGTCTTTGGAAAACATTAATGCAAGTTTAGTTGAAATAAATGGGAGAACCGCCACCATCCAAACCGATTTGGGAATAATCCAAACTGATGTAAACAACATTGGGCTGAAGTTAACCAACATCGAAGGAAACTTGACAACGCTAAGTTCAGCTTTCGGCGTCCTTAACGGAACAATAATTTCAATTCAGAAAGACATTGCGACAATCAAAACGGACATTGGCGTTGTAAAGGCGGACATAAGTAACATTAACGCAACTTTGCAAGGCATCAATGCCACATTAATAACCATTCTAACAAGCATAGGCAAAATCCAAATAGGCTTAAGCCAAGTTAACGCTACGCTAACAGCGCTGAACGGAACAGTGGCAACCATACAAACCAGCATCGGCACGTTGCAAACAAACATTGAAAACATAGGGCTAAACATTACCAGCATTAAAGGCGACATAGCTTACATCACCACAACATTAGGCGACATCCAAGGAACATTAATTTCCATTGAAAACGACATTGCCAAAATCAAAACAGACTTGGGCAACGTTACAGTTTCGTTACCTCAAACTCAAAAGGCAACCGCGTGGGAAGGCCCAGTTGCAGCGGCTTTTGCCGGCGTTGCAGCTTCAGCTTCAGTGGCGTCAACCGCTTTGCTTCTCAAGAAAAGGCGCAAGTAACCACCTTTCTTATAAACTTTAAAGCGTTATTTACTGCTGAAAATAAGTGCAGAGGAACAGCGGATGGGTTACATTTATCTTTACACTGGAACTGGCGCGGGAAAAACCGCTAACGCCTTGGGTTTGGCGCTTCGTTCTGTTGGGCATAAACGCAAAGTGGTTATAATCCAGTTTTTAAAGTGGTGGAAAAACACTGGCGAATATAAAATTAGGCGGATGCTTGCGCCTTACTATGAAATTTACCAGTTTGGACGGAAAGGATGGCATGGACTGGGCAATTTAGGCGAGGAAGACAAAAAAATGGCGCGTAAAGCCCTAAAATTCGCTGAAAAAATTGTTAGAGAGAAAAAGCCGCATTTGCTTGTTTTGGACGAGGTTAATTTGGCATTGCACTGCAAACTTTTAGACGTGAAAGAAGTTTTGGAATTGCTAAACAAAATTCCGAAGAGGACTGATGTGGTTTTGACTGGAAGATATGCCCCGAAAGAGCTTATTGACCGAGCGGAATTCGTAAATGAGATAATAGACGTTAAACACCCAGAAGAAACTGTAACAACAAAGGGTATACAATACTAATGGTTTATATGGCGCTTTCGCCTATTTTCATTGAAAAGGCGGATGTGCAAGTTTGACGGAGTTAGAGGAGAAGGTGCGTGAGGCTGTCGGCAAAGTTGTTGATCCAGAAACGGGTTTAAGTTTTGCTGAAATGCAAATGATTAAATCCGTTAAAGAGGAGACGTCAGGCGTAGTTAAAGTTGAGTTTATTCCTTCAAGTCCCTTCTGTCCAATAGCTTTTAAGCTTGCAAGAGACGTTAAAGGCGCTGCCATGAAAGTTGCTGGTGTTAAGAAAGCTTTGGTTTACTGTCGTGGACACGTGATGGAACAACAAATCAACGAGATGGTGAACAAAGAATAGGCTGTTGCTTCGAAAATTCTTCGTTTCGGTTTTCGGCGTTACGGCGCAAAAAAGTTATATTGTTACTGTTGAAAGGTTAGGTTATTATTACAAGCGGAGAAAAGCGAATGGTTAAGTATGTTTTTGTCACTGGCGGCGTGTTAAGTTCTGTTGGTAAGGGAATTGTAACATCCTCTATTGGGAAGATGCTTCAAGCCAGAGGGTTAAAGGTTACAGCCATAAAAATTGACCCTTACGTGAACGTGGACGCTGGGACAATGAATCCCTACATGCACGGCGAAGTTTACGTGACAGACGACGGAGGCGAAACAGACCTTGACTTGGGCTGGTACGAGCGTTTTTTGGATTTAAACTTGCAAAAAGAAAACAACATTACAACTGGTTTGGTTTATAGGGCGGTTATCGAGAAGGAACGCCGAGGCGATTTTCTGGGCAGATGCGTGCAAATAGTGCCCCACGTCACAAACGAAATTAAAAGTCGCATTCGCCAAGTTGCAAAAAGCTCCAACGTTGACGTAGCCCTAACAGAAGTTGGCGGAACAGTCGGCGACATTGAAGGCTTACCCTTTTTAGAGGCTATCCGCCAAATGCGTTTAGAAGAAGGCTTCGAAAACACTTTGTATGTGCATGTCGCCCTAGTCCCAATATTAGACGTTACAAAAGAAATGAAAACCAAACCGTTACAGCACAGCGTTAACGAGCTTAGGCGCATAGGCATCCAACCAGACATAATAGTGGCGAGATGCCCAAAAATGATAGACTCAGAAACTCTAAGAAAAATAGCCCTTTTCGGAACAATTCCAGAAAATGCAGTTTTCTGCTCCTACAACGTTGAAACAATTTATCAAGTTCCACTTATACTGGATGAGCAGGGAATGGGCGATTTTATATGCCGAAGACTCGGCTTTTCAGACAGAAAACCAGAATTTAAAGAATGGCAAAGTTTTGTTGACGCCTTGCTTAATCCACAATACGAAGTGAAAATCGCTTTAGTAGGCAAATATGCGGGTTTAGCCGACAGCTACGTAAGCATGAACGAAGCTTTAAGGCACGGCGGAGCCGCCTGCAAAACCAAAGTTAAAATAACGTATATAGAAGCTGAAGAATTCGAGGAAAACCCACAAAAAATTGAAATCCTCAAAGGTTTTGACGGAGTTTTTGTGCCCTACGGCTTCGGTTCAAGAGGCACAGAAGGAAAAATTAGGGCTATACAATTCGCAAGAGAAAACAACATCCCGTTTTTGGGCATATGCTACGGCTTCCAACTTGCCGTAATCGAATTTGCACGTAACGTCTGCGGCTTAAAAGAGGCAAACAGCACAGAAATAAACCCGAACACGCCCTATCCAGTAATTGACTTAATGCCAGAACAGCGAGGCATTGAAATTAAAGGGGCAACAATGCGCCTAGGCGCCCACAAAATAATAATAAAGCCAGACACAATGGCTTACACGCTTTATAACAGTGAGGAAATCTATGAGCGCCACCGCCACAGGTTCGAAGTTAACCTTGACTATTTAGAAAAACTTGAAAAAAATGGGTTGGTGTTTTCTGGAAAAAGCGCTGACAGCCGAAGAATGGAAATTTTAGAATTGCCAAACCACTATTTCTTTTTCGCCTCGCAGTTCCACGGAGAATTCAAAAGCCGCCCGGGAAAACCAGACCCAGAATATTACGGCTTCGTAAAGGCATGCCTAGATAGAAAATTGGGAAAGGACAAATCAGAATTTTAATAAAGCGCAAAAGCCAGTTGGACTGCTTCCTTTTAGCATTGGAAGCCCACATTAATCATAACTTTCATGCTTTTAGATTTTCAAGTTTTAGTATTGGCGGTGGTGTGGTCTTGTAAGCTCTTCCAAAATTGAAAGCATAGTTGGCACTTTTGTTACGATGTCTGTGAGGGTTATTATGCCCACAAGCCTTTCATTATCAATTACTGGAAGTTTCTTAACTCGTTTTTTCGCCATGAGTTTAGCCGCTTCTTCAACGGTGGATGTTTCGTTTATAGTTGTGACTGGACTTGTCATGATTTGCCTTGCTGTTAGGGTTTCTGGTGCAAGGCATGGTTCAACCAGTCGCCGTAGGATGTCGCGTTCTGTTATTATGCCTACTGGTCTTTCGCCTTGCACGACTATTATTGAGCCTATGTCGAATTTGTTCATTGTGGCAACCACTTCCTTAACGGTTGTGTCTGGACGGACAACCCGCACCTCTTTTGACATGACGTCTCTAACAAGGATTAAACCCGCCATCTTGCTTTTGCCTCCGAAATTGTTTCAAACACGGTGTTCTTTATCTTTTTGGTTTTTAAAGATTTAAGCTTCACATTTTATATAAAAGATTGTTGGGAACGCTATTAATGAGTGAGGACTACCGTAGCCGTTTAGAGAACGCAAAAAGTTACGGTGAAATCTGGGAAATCGTTAAGGACAGCGTTGCATTTGTTTTGCAGAGACGGAGAAGCGGAATGATGCTTTTTCTGGATGATTTGCCTCTTCAACTCGGCGCTTACCACCCACTTGGAACAAACAATATAGTCCTAAACAGACGCCTAATCCAAATAGTAGAAGCCACCATTAAAGCCAAAAATGTTGTTAATGCATTAATCTACAATTTGCTTTTACATGAGTATTTGCATTCTCTTGGCGAGTTTTCAGAGTTTAACGTTAGACTGTTGGTTTATGAAATTGCAAAGAAATGTTTCGGCGAAAATCATATCGCCACTCTAATTGCAAAGAAAAGTCCATGGGCTTTGCTGAGGGGAATCCCATTAAGAGACGTTGACGCTCCAAAACGGGTCATAGAAATCGTGAAAGATTTTGAAAAAGCAGACAAATACATAGTTTAACGCAATTACAGTCCAACTTGCGGGGCTATTTCCTTCAGTCCATTCAACGCAATCTCAAAGAACTTTTCCCTTGGAATTCCTATTTCTTCGCAGACAAGTAGCCTCGGTCCTTTCATAATCAATGTCGTGTAACAAGCCCGTTAAACCCACTTTTCCTCGTCTTCCCCAAAATGTTTCGCTACATTTCGCATTATGGCTTCAACTGCAAGCATATGAAAGAGAATATTCCTTTTCGATATGTTCTTTTTAATTAGGCTAAGCGCTTCGTTTCTTGTTAACACGTTCCCCCCTAAACCATTTAAATTTATGTTCCTCTTTTAACAGTTTTCCATAAGAGGCTTTTGAGTTGGAAATGGGTAAAATATAAATGTGCTTCGAACGTTTTTGCTTCCAATGTCGGTGTAGGGCTGTTAATGGTTTCAATGAAACTTAAATTTTCGTGGAAAACCCTCTTTTTACTAGCTTTGGGCATTGCGGCTTTTTTGATGTATCTCTACATTTTCAATGTGGATATACCCACAATAATTGCGACAATCCAACGCATTGACCTTTCCATTTACCTTTTGGCGATGGTTTTCGTTGTTTTAGACGCTTTTTTCTTCGCCCTTTCATGGCGTGTTCTGCTAAATTTTCTTTCTGTAAAACTTTCTGTTACAAAATCTTTCCTCTACGTTTGGTACGGCTTGTTTGTGGACATAGCCATTCCAGCAGAATCCATAAGCGCAGACATTTCAAAGGTTTACTTAGTCGAGAGGGAACAAGCGGGAACAAGCGGAAAAGTTTTCGCTTCGCTGGTGGCTCAAAGACTAATGGGAATGGGAATAAACGTTGCAAGCCTAATAATTGGCATAAGCCTTCTATTAATGGAAAGACCAGTAAGCGGACTTATCCTAAACCTAACATTATTTTTAGTTATTGTAGTGACATTTCTCCTTGTATTATCGGTTCTTTTATGCCTAAAGGAAAAATGGACTATGAAAATTGTTGATGCTGTAATAAGGTTTTTAGGCTACATCAGTCGTGGACGCTGGAAACTTACAAAAATTAGAGAAGAAGTCGCCAATGCAGCGATAATGTTTCACGGTTCAATGAAGGAGTTTGGTCATGCTCCAAAAACAGTTTTAACATCACTATTTTTTAATGCTTTAGGGTGGATTCTAAACATAGGAATTGCCTACCTCGTGTTTTGGTCTATGGGGGAATTCACGGTTTCATGGAGCGTAATAATAGTGGCACATGCAATAATTTCGGCTGTTCGTGGCATTCCGTTGGGTGTTCCATTCGAAACGGGGCTTCCAGAAATAACTATGACAACAATTTATGTTGTGTCAGGCATACGTCCAGACATAAGCGCCACAGCAACAATCCTCACGAGGATTTTAACTGTTTGGCTTAGATTTTTCATAGGATTTGCAGTGCAACAAACACTTGAAATTAAAACAATAGCCAAAAACAATAAAGCTGATAAAACTCAAAAGAATATTTTAGATGTCGTTGGTAATTGAAGACGCTTCAATACAACAGTTGGATAGGCTTTATGAAATTGAAATGAAATGCTTTGGGAAGGAAGCGTTTAAAAAACAGCAAATCGCCAGCTTACTAACAAATTACAATTCAATAAGCCTAGTTGCAAAGATAAACAACGAAATAGTTGGCTTCATTATAGGTATGATATATTTTGAAAGAGACTCCTTGGTTGGGCATATCCTCACAGTAGATGTTTCACCCCAACATCGCAGAAAAGGAGTTGCACAAAGCCTTCTGCAAGAAATTGAAAAAATTTTTATGGAGAAAGGCGTTAAATCATGCCATTTAGAAGTGCGAGAAGACAACATCGCCGCTTTAAGGCTTTATCAAAAACTAGGCTACAAAAAAGTTGCAAAGCTTAAGGGCTATTATGGAAAAGCCAATGGCATATACCTCAAAAAAGATTTAACCCGTCCGTGAAAGCGTAAACTCTAAAAATGTTGATGTGAACATGTTGATGGGTCGTGGACGGCTTGAAGCACAGAAAAAATGGTGAAACCCAAAAATTCGTTAAGGCAATAGTTGTCCTAATCCGTAACACCACATGGCGATGCGGCAAACTGGAGCGTTCAATAGTTAAGTATTTGCATAAAAAGAGTGAGGGTTTTGGAAAACCAGAAACGTCAATAAATGATATGCTTCAAAACTTTAGGGTAACTGGCAAAAAACGAAACGATTTCCTAGACGCATTGAAAAGGTTGGAAAGAAGGAATATAATAAGGATACTGGCTATCGCAAGCTAGCTTTTCTAGCCTTTCCTAAGATTTTTCAAGAAGAGCCTTTGCTTCTTCAATCCATCTTCTGACAATTTTCGGCGAAATCTTCAGTTTTGTAGCTAAATCTTTAGCTGAAGCCTTTGCCAAATCCTCAGCGTTATTTATGCCTAAAGCCCTCAACTGTTCAGCCCGTTTTTCTTTTATGCCTTTAACCCGCGTAAGCTCCACAGTGGAAGGCGCAACCTTTTCAGCTACTGGTTTTTCTTCAACCTTTACCTCTGCGGGCGGAGTTGGCGGCGGTGGTGGAGGCGCTGGAGCTTGCGGTGTTGACGGAGGCTGTGGCGCCTTAACCGCTTTAATATGCGCTTTTAATCTTTGAGAATAGCCCAAACCCAGAAAGAACAGTCCAGACACGACTGTTGCGACAATCCATAGCTCTCTGAATTCTATTGGGTAGATAAGCACCATACCCGCCAAAATGAAGAATATTATGGCTACTGTGTAGAGGGCGTAATCTGAACGCATACCATTTTCTCCCTAACCCTCTTATGTTCTATGTAAGAGCTTAAATAATTTTCCATCAACCTTCAAATTTCAAGCCACTCAAATGTTGTTGACGTAAATTCCCATTTAACAACAACACTTAAAATTTCATATTTGCGAAGGCACTTTTATCAAGCCTTCTTTCATCAACACTTTTAGGGATTCCCTTGCATTTTGAATTATCGCAACAGCCCTCTCATAAAGCTCTTGCCTACTCAGCTTTATCCTTGCCACGCCCTGATCAATCGACTTTAACGCGCAGGCAACGGCTTCCCGAGGGTAAACCTCCCATTCCTCCATCCTCGGCAGAATATACTCTTCATGTATTCCACGTTCTTCTGCAAATTTAGCCAGTTCTTGGGCAGCAGCAACACACATGTCATCCGTAACAGTTTTGGCTCTCACATCCAAAACGCCACGAAAAATGGCTGGAAAACCCAAGCTGTTGTTAACTTGGTTTGGAAAGTCGCTTCTTCCAGTAGCCACAACACGGGCGCCTGCTTCCTTCGCCTCCCAAGGCCATATTTCAGGTATGGGGTTTGCACAAGCGAAAATTATGGCGTCATCAGCCATAAGCCTAATCCACTCCTTCTTTATTGTTCCAGGTCCAGGTTTAGATGCAGCCACAACAGCGTCCACGCCTTTGAAGGCTGCAGCTACGCCGCCTGTTCTGCCCTCCGCATTTGTTTTTTGGGCTAAATCATGTTTCCACGGGTCTTCAGCCTCAATTATGTCTTTTCTTCCAATGTGGATTATACCCTTTGTATCCACAAGCAACAGATTGCTTGGCTTCACTCCCCACTGCATCAACACGTAGGCTGTTCGAATATTGGCTGCACCTGCGCCCAAAAGCGTTATAAGACTTTCTTTAGGGTTTTTACCCACAATTTTAAATGCGTTAATCAACCCAGCCAATATCACAGTGGCTGTTCCTTGCTGGTCGTCGTGCCAAACGGGAATTTGTAGGCGTTCCCTCGCCTTTTCCAATACGTAAAAGCATTTTGGCTTTTCAATGTCTTCAAGGTTGATTCCGCCGAAAGAAGGCTCGATAAGCTCGCATGCTCGAACTAGCTCTTCTGAGTTTTTGGTTTTTAGGCATATTGGAAAAGCGTCCACCCCGCCCAAAAATTTGAATAAAAGGGCTTTTCCTTCCATTACGGGTAGGGCTGCTTCTGGGCCAGTGTCGCCTAAACCCAAAACGCGTGTGCCGTCTGAAACCACGGCTACGCTGTTCCAGCGGTTCGTCAACTCAAACGATTTATCCTTGTCTTTTTGAATTTGACGGCAAACCGTAGCCACGCCCGGCGTGTACCATATAGCGAAGTCTTCTGGGCTTTTTATGGCGCATTTCGGCATTACTTGAACCTTGCCTTCATAAAACTTATGCAGTGACGAAGCCAACTGCAACGGCTTTTCAGCTTTCGCCAGCAACTCTTCCACTGTAGGCTGTCGCTTTTCCTTTTTAAACTGAGACATCGCTGTTCTCCCTTTTAAACGTGGTTAATAAAGTATTAGAACTTAAAGTTTCTAAATCATTCTGCAGCTTATCACTACAACAATTAATAATCATTTTATTCAACCATTTTTATTAATTCTTGGAAAGAAATGACTTTGATGCCTATTTGCTTGAAGGTTTCATCGTTAGTTATTAAAGTGGCGTTCCTTCCAAGCGTTACGGCAGCCTGCATTGCGTCGAAATACTCTATGTTGTAACTTTTAAGCAGTTCGTACATTCGTATTATGTCGTCAGAGTTAAGCTCAATCTCTACTATGTTTGCCTGCGCCATTTGATGCTTCATCAAAAATAGTACATTTTCAATATTTTTAGCTGAAAGACCACGAGCTTGCAGAACAACTCCAACTTCCAAGAAAGCTGAAGCGCAAGAAAACAGAGGTGTAATCCTCCCCTTTTTATGAAGTTCAATAATCTTGGAAACTTGCTTGTGCCATTTGTCATCGGTTCTTAATCCAAAGAGAAACTCGGTTTCTACAATGTACAACTTTTAACCTCCGTGGTACAAAACGTTTATATCGTGTCACATATAAATTTTACATGGTGAAGTATGTTGGAAATAGTTGAAGTTGCAGATAAATATCGCATCACTATTACACGGTCCGTGAGGGAGGTTGTGCCGTTAAAGATTGGGCAGAAAGTTGCAGTTGTCCCCTTCGGCGATAAAATTTTAGTTCAGCCATTGCCAGACAATCCAGGAAAAAAACTTGCTGAACTTACAAAAGGTATAGAATTTAACAGAAAAGCACGCATAAAAGCATCTAAATTTCTGATCTCGCAAGCCTAACCATAAACTTTACTAAAATAGTAAAAAGAGGTTAGGAAATTTTGGAAAGGCATTTTGGATGAGCGTCTAATACTTTCTTTGGTTGTATCCGCTTCTTTTTCCCCTTCCGCCGAAATCCCTTCTCCCTCTCCCCCTGAACGGGCGGCGCTCTTGCTCGTAAACCTTGTTTGACAAGTTATTTGCAGTGTTTACTTCGCCAGTGAAAGCTTTTTCTGCAATTTCTATTGTGCCGTATCTGCCAACGTTTAAGCGCATGTTACCCCTAAAAAGGCTTATGTATCCGTTTCCTATTTTTATTGTGTCGCCTTCATTCGCCTTTTCAATATTATCGTCCCAAAGGGTTAGGTAAACACATCCAGTTTCGTCGCCTATTAAAGCGTCGCAAACACGATGTGGCGCACCGTCCCTTCCAGCGGCGATGTTTCGAATTTCGCTTTTTGAAACCACTTTGCCCACAACGTTTACGGCGCGTGACATGGGAGTTAACTCGCCTATTTTTGTGTCTATGGGTTGCCTACTTCCGGAAAAACCTTCAACCGCCAACTACTTTCAACACCTTACATTTGACAACATTCATAACATTACTTTTTAACACTTAAGCGTTGTGGTTTACGGCGTTTGGCTTATAACAGCGTTTAACTGTTCTTTACTGAGTGGGAAACCGTGAAGCGCTCTGCCTCGAACCCTATTATCCAAAGAATGCCGGAAAAAATATCCACCCATGTTCCCGTGAGTTTTCACCAACTTAATTTAGCATCATTTTGATATAAATTTTAATGGGTGATATTCGCTGATATATGGACGTGAACATTTAATAATATTTAAGGGGTGATTTCTATTTTAATTTCGCTTTTTGATGTGGTAAGTATTTGGAAGGCTTCTTTTATTTTATCCAGACTCATCCTTCTTGTGATAAGCGGTTTCACGTTGATGGCTTTTGAGGCTATTAGGCGGAGGGCTTTTCTAAAATGTAAAGGCGTGGTGTGAAAAGCTCCTAAAACCTTAACCTCTCCGTAATGGAGCTGTTCGGTGCTGAGCTTAATTTCCGTGTTGGGTGGGCAACCGCCAAACTCCAGAACTGTTCCGCCGTTTCGCACAAGCGTTAAGGCTTGCTCCCAAGTTTTAGGCGAACCAACCGCTTCAATCACCACGTCAGCGCCGTATCCACCAGTAAACCGCCTAACAGCTTCTTTAACATCTGTTTTTTCAGCGTTTACTGTTTCGTCTGCGCCGAGTTTCCCAGCGAAGTTTAGGCGTTCCTCCGCCATATCTATCATTATGACTTTTTCAACACCCAACCTTTTAATTGTCAAGAGGTGCAGAAGCCCTATGGGTCCAGCGCCAATTATCGCCACCACATCACCCAGTTTCACTCCAGCTTCTTCGACGCCATGTAAAACGCAAGCTAAAGGTTCAGTTGTTGCTGCTTCCTCGTAAGAAACATGTTGCGGAATTTCTTGCATGTTCACAATTACCATGCGAGCTGGAACTTTAATGTATTCGGCGTAGGCGCCCCAAAGCCAAACCATGTTTTCACAAAGATTGTACTTGCCTTTTTGACACATGAAACAGCGCAGACACGGGGCGCTGTTGCCGGCTCGGACACGCATTCCCTTTTTGGGCCATTCTAGGTTTTCGCCGACTTCGACAACTTCGCCAGCCCATTCATGTCCAAAAACTGTTGGAAGCCGTATAACCTTTTCAACATAGCCTCTCTGGAAAATTTTTAGGTCTGTGCCGCATGTGGTTGCCGCCCTAACCCTAACAAGAACTTCGCCAGCTTCAACCTTCGGCGTTGGAACTTCCTCAACTCGCAGGTCTTTTACGCCGTATAGCATGGCTGCCTTCATTTTAATCACTACTGGTTTAAAACCACAATTTTCAAGCTTTCCTTATTTTCGATGGCTGTTTTAAATGCTTTGGCTGTTTCCTCGAGCCTAAAACGGTGAGTTATCAAATCCTTCACGTTTAACTTGCCTAAGCGTATAAGCTCTAGGGCTTCTCTTGTTTCTAAATGTGATGTTGAATAGGATGGAATTATTTGTATTTCGTTGAAAAAGAGTTGTTTTGGGCTCATTTCTAAGCGTTTTTCTGGTTCTGTCGGCGCAAAAACGCAGAGTTTTCCGCCTTTGCGACATATGCTCAATCCAGTTTTGTAAGCGTCCAAGCTTGGAGCTGTGATTATGGCTATGTCAACGCCTCTTCCACTTGTTTCAGCCTCAACAACAGCCTTTAAATCTGTTTTCTGCGGGTTAACGGTGACGTCCGCTCCGAACTTTTGAGCCATTTGTAACCGAAAATCAACTAAGTCGCCTACAATCGTTTTTCCAGCACCGAAAATTTTTGATAATGCAACGTGAATTATGCCCGTTGCACCAGCGCCGATAACCGCCACAGCATCACCTTCGTGAACATTGCATTTTTTAACGGCTTTTAAACAACAGCCAACTGGTTCGATGAATGTGGCTTCTTCAAAGGAGATGCCTTCAGAAATTTTTAAAGTGTCCAATTGAAGGTTTAGGGCTGGAACTTTGAAGTATTCTGCGAATCCGCCTGGGATAATGTTTGTTTTGTGGAATTGTTCGCATAGAGTGTAATCGCCATGTAGGCAGTAGTGGCATTTTAAACATGCAACGTGATGGTGAACAAAAACTCTGTCTCCAACATCAAAGCCTTCCACAGCTTCGCCTTTTTCGGCGATTATGCCCGAAGGCTCATGTCCCAAAACAAGGGGCGCACGGCTTTTCAAGTACCAATCCATCAAGTCTGAACCACATAGCCCACAAGCCCGCATTTCAACCAAAACTTCATCTCGGCTTATTTCT
This sequence comes from Bathyarchaeia archaeon, assembly GCA_038848005.1. Classification (GTDB taxonomy): domain Archaea; phylum Thermoproteota; class Bathyarchaeia; order Bathyarchaeales; family Bathycorpusculaceae; genus JAWCNN01. The sequence goes on from JAWCNZ010000003.1 coordinate 25,650, forward strand.
GGAGTTGGCATGTCCACGATTCTAATGTTTTTTTGGCTGTAATACACCGCAACTTTCATTTCAGCTCAAAAAGGGTGTTTCTAACTCAAACACTTAAGACTTTTCACGGTGGTGACAAATTTTATATTCAACTGATGACAACTCTAAAGCCGAGGAGAAGGGAGATGAAGGGACAAGGCGCCATAGTATTCTTAACTGTTTTCTTCGCCGTTTTGATTGCCTCTTTGGCTGTGCAAGGTATTCCTCCGGGAAAAGCACTTTATGGTTTTTTGGGAATCCCAGAAACAGATTATCTAATTTTTGGAATGCCCACCACAGTACTTGTTACAGCGGTTTTCAACGGAGTGATTTACGGCGTAATTGTGTGGTTAGTGTTCACGTTTGGAACAGCCATTATGAAACGCAAATAGCCGACGCCATGATATTCGGGGTTGAGGCATAATTTTATATGTGGTTTAAAGAAAATGAGTTTTACAATGGAGATGACGCCATGAAAATTGAAAAGCCTGAGTTGGTCGCATACATCCTAATAGCAGTAGGCGCAGTATTGCTGGTTCTCACATTTGTTATGGCGTGTTTGCTGTTAATGTCAATTGCAAAACTTTCAACATCCCCAGAACTTTCACAAGCTCTTGGAGAAATTCTTGGACCAATAGCCGAAGCCGTTGTACGGGTTATGTTTCTGGGGATAATGGGTTGGACTGGCTCCATTGCGACGATGAGGGGCATACAACTCTACAAAGAATCGAAACAGGCTACACAGCCAAAAACCGAGGAGAAACCATCTGAAAAGCCTAAAACCGATTGAGCGAATGAGGAGTTTGGTTTGCGATACACGGTTAGGGCTTTGGGATTAATAATTGTGTTTCTGTGGATTATTACATTATCATTTCCAGTTACAGTGGCATTTTCGCTTATGAAACTTTTAGAAGCCAAAAACATGGGCATACAAGAACCCAAAGTGGCGTTCTCAAACGGAAACTTCACATTTTTTATGCCATTCTACATAAACAACACGGGCTTCTACGAAATTTCAGACGTAAACGTTAAAGTACAGATTAACAGAAAAAATAGTACGTTTTCAACGGTTTCGGTGCAGTTGCCAAACGTTCCAGCTGGCACATTAGCGAATTCCAGCTGCAACTTTTCACTCAGCCTTGAAGAACTTGTTTTGAAGGACAGCGAACTTTTAACAAATGATGCGGAGTTGGATGTGAATGCTTCTTTGCATTTGCGGATAGCCCATGCAATAGCATTCACAGTTTCAATGGGATTTACAACTCATTGGGGTGCGCCGTTCAACAACCTAACTATTTACAACATCGCCTATAACAATCAAACCAGTGTTTTCTCTTTTTCCGTAAGCTTCGAAAACCATGCGTTTTATCCGTTAAACGGAACATTCACGGCAGAACTATATAACAGTGCAAATGCGCTTGTCGGTTCAGCTACACAATATGTGAATGTCCAGCCAGAAGAGATGTTTCAAACATCTTTTACATTGACGATAGGCGACCATTCAAAAATGACAAGTGAGGGTGTTCTTCGCCTATATTTTGTGAATGTGCAGATTTCAGAGGAGATGTGGATGTTTCCATGAGCGGAGATGAGGTTAGACGTTTTAGAAGGCTTAGCCTAAGAATTGTGAAGGCAACTGTCATAACTGTTGTTGTAGGAATTTTCTGGCTTATAATGTGGCTTTTAATTTCACTGTTTTTGGCAGATTACCCAGAATATTTGGTGCATTTCGCAGTTTTGGCTTGGGCTTCGCTTTTCTTCACGTTCGCCACAAAAATAAGCGAAGGCACAATTTACAAGTACATCCTCATCATCACACGTAGCTTCTTCCTAATAATGTATATCGCCCACGCCACAAACTGCGGAACCCTCACAATAAAAATCGAGCAATTCACCGTCACAATCGAATTTATACCCATAATAGCGCTTATAACAACCATAAACCTTCTAGCCATGGCAAAAGGCTTACTTCAAGCCATAGAATTTGCATCAAAAAGCCCAAAAGATTAAGCCTCAAAAACCCTTGGAGATTCTAGGTAACGCCTTATTGTTTGGAGAAATTTTGCAGCTGGAACCCCATCAACGATTCTATGGTCGTAGGATAGGCTTAAAGTCATATAAGGCTTGATTTCTATTCTTCCGTTGACGACAACTGGTTTTTCAACTATTTTTCCAACACCGAGGATGGCGGCTTCAGGCGGATTAATTATAGGCGTGAAAAATTCCACGTCATACATGCCTAAATTTGAAACCGTGAATGTTCCGCCTGTTAGCTCTTCTCTCCGCAGTTTGCCCATTCTAGCCTTTTCCGTCAAATCCTTAATGGCAGCGTCAACTTCCTTCAACGATTTTTTGTCAGCGTTTCGTATGACCGGCACCACCAAGCCATGTTCTGTGGCGACAGCAACACCCACATTCACATCCTCAAAAACTTTTATGGCGTTTCCATCAAACGTCGAATTTATTATTGGATTTTCAGCCAACGCCTTCGCAGCAGCCGCAACGATAAGGGCGGTATAGGAAACTTGAAGTTTCTCATGTAGCAAAACCATTTCCGAAGCGTCAACGCTCATCATTATTGTGCTGTGAGGTGCCGTCCTAAAACTTGTGGAAACCCTTTCTGCAGAAGTTCGCCTATAACCGCTTAATGGAATAACCTCTCGAACTTTTGGCAACACTCCACATGTTTCCTCAACAAACCTTCGCACGTCCTCCTCAACAACACGCCCTTCTGGACCAGTGCCTTTAACAAGGGACAAGTCCACACCGTATTCTTTGGCTAGGCGTTTTGCAGCGGGTGAAGCCAAAACACGCTTTTCCTCTTCAACAGTTTCTTTAGGCGCTTCAGCCATTTCCACTTCAGAAAACTCCTCGTCTGGAGCAGTTATGATGGCTAATACAGCGTCAACTGGAGCGTCAACGCCTTCGCCGACAAAGATTTTTCGCAGTACGCCAGAAGCTGGAGCCTCCAAATCGTATGTGGCTTTTTCAGAAATTATTTCCACCAGCGGCTCGCCCTTCTCAACAATGTCGCCCTCCTTCTTATACCATTGACCAACAGTGCCTTCACGCATGGTCAAACTAAGCTTTGGCATAACAACCTTCGTAACCATTTTCAAGCAACCTCCCTAACCGCTTTAATTATGGCTTTTTCATCTGGAATCACATATTTTTCCAACGGCGGGCTGAATGGTATAGGCGTGTCTGGTTCAGCTACACGCCTTATTGGAGCGTCCAAGTAGTCTATGGCTTCTTCAGCTATTACAGCGGCAATTTCAGCGCTTACACCAGCAGTTTTGCAGTCCTCGCTTACAATTACTATTCTACCAGTTTTCTTAACAGACTTTATTATTGTTTGCTTGTCCAAGGGCGTCAGTGTTCTCGGGTCGACAACTTCGGCGTTTATGCCTTCTCTTTCAAGTTTTTCAGCCGCTTTTAAGGCTTTGTGAACCATGTATAAGGTGGCTACTATCGTCACGTCGGAACCTTCCCTTTTCACGTCCGCTTGCCCAAAAGGAATTGTGTATTCGCTTTCTGGAACTTCGCCCTTAACTGGATACAACAGCTTATGTTCGCAGAAAAGCGTTGGGTTTTCGCCTCTTATCGCCGATTTTAAAAGTCCCTTTGCGTCGTAGGGCGTGGATGGCACAGCAACATACAAGCCTGGAACATGCATGAACCATGCCTCTAGGCTTTGCGAGTGATGAGTTGCGATGTTGACGCCTCCGCCGAAAGGCGTTCGGATCACCAGTGGGCATTTGGTTTGTCCACCGAACATGTAATGGATTTTTGCCGCTTGATTTGCAATTTGGTCCATGGCTAAAGCCGTTAAATCGCCGAACATTATTTCGGCTACGGGACGCATGCCAGTTAAGGCTGCGCCTATTGCCGCGCCGATTATGGCGGATTCTGATATGGGTGTGTCCCTAACCCTTTCGTCGCCGAATTCTTCAGCTAAGCCTTCCGTGACTTTGAATGCTCCGCCCCAATACTTGCCGATGTCTTCGCCTAAAAGAAAAACCGTGGGGTCACGGCGCATTTCCTCTCGTAAGGCTTCGCGAAGCGCCTCTCTGTAGGTTAATACTCGCATTTGCCTTTCCTCCTTTTTCAAGCGTAAACATCTTCTAAAGCCTCTTCTGGGTTCGGATAGGGGCTTTCCATAGCGAATTTAACAGCTTCTTCAACTTCAGCTGAAACTTCCCTTTCAATTTGTTGAACTTCCACCTCTGTTAAAACGTTTGTTTGTAACAGCTTTTCTCTAAAACGTTTTATTGGGTCTTTGGCTAGCCACTGTTCAACCTCTTCTTTTGGGCGGTACTTTGCCGGGTCAACTCTGGAATGGCCTTTATGCCTATAAGTTTTACATTCAATAAGCGTCGGTCCTAAACCGTTTCTGGCGTTTTCAACAGCCTTTTGCGTTGCGTCGTAAACTGCTAAAACGTCGTTTCCATCAACGACAACGCCTGGAATTCCATAAGCCACAGCTCTATCAGCAACATTCATAACTTTCATAACTATGGATTGGCGTGTTCCCATGGCGTAAAGGTTGTTTTCGCAAATGAAGATTACTGGAAGCCGCCATATAGACGCCATATTTATGCCTTCGTGGAACGTGCCTTGGTTTGAGGCGCCTTCGCCGAAGAAACACGCCACCACTTGACTTGTTTTTCTAAGTTTTATGGATAAGCCTGCGCCAACAGCAATTGGAATTCCAGCGCCGACAACAGCCGTAGCGCCTAAAATGCCCAAGCTGAAATCTGCAATGTGCATTGAACCGCCCTTGCCCTTGCAGTAGCCAGTTCGCTTACCCAAAATTTCAGCCATAACCCGCTTTACGTCGGCGCCTTTAGCTATGCAGTGACCGTGACCCCTATGCGTACTCGTAATATAATCGTCTTTTTTAAGGGCTGTGCAAACGCCGACGGCTACGGCTTCTTCTCCAACGTAAAGGTGAATTGTGCCCGGAACAAGATTTTGAGCATACAAGTCGAAAACCTTCTCTTCAAAAAAGCGAATTTCAACCATTTTTTTAAACATGTAAACAAGTTCATCTTTTGTTAATTTTGATGTCAACGTGTTCCTCCCTCTTTTAGGAATTATTTGTGTTTCCTATAAACTCATACTTATATTATTTTACTACTTAACATCAAGTGGCAACGAATCATCTTGGGAAAAATTTATTAGAATTTTGAGCGGCATGGTTAAATATGGCCTCGGTTAAATCCGCTTTAATGTTTATTGCAGGGTTCATCATCCTTCACATTTCAACCTATTACATTGCTGGCGTAATTGCTCAGGTAGGCTTAGGAGTTGGTCAATATTATCCACCTTCGCCTGAAGCAATAGATTTCCTTAGAGACCCGCATAGTAGCTATGTTCAATCGCTGATAATTCCAGCTCAGGCTCTTCGCGGATTTCTTTTTGCATGTGTCTTGCTACCGTTTCGGCGAAGGATAATGCAATTAGGACAGTACAAAGGAGGACTTATTATTACTGCTGTTCTCTTCATTATAGGTGAGGTAGCCTCTTCTGGCGGCATCATTGAACGTTTTGTCTATTACAATCCAATACCATTGGGTTTTGTAGCCATCACATTCGTTGAAATTTTGATTCAAACTCTGCTACTCGGACAACTTGTAATGTTTTGGGAAAAGAAATTCAACAAAACCTTCTATTCCAGCACATAAACAACCAAAACACAAATACAATAAAATAACAGTAGAATATACCAAGGAATAGAAATGCAGAAATCTTATTCACGTTTGTTGGGCATAATTGGTAAGCCTAACGTTGGTAAATCAACGTTTTTTAGCGCTGCAACTTTGGCGCCGGCGGAAATTGCCAATTACCCTTTCACGACCATAAAGCCAAACAGAGGTGTCGGCTATGTGCGTACGCCATGCGTTCACGATGAATTCGGCGTTAGAGATAACCCAGTCAATTCGCTGTGCTTGGATGGCGTTAGGCTTATTCCCGTGGAGTTTATTGACTGTGCTGGGCTTGTGCCCGGCGCATGGCAGGGACGTGGCTTAGGTAACCAGTTTTTGGATGAAATTAGGAAGGCTGACGCCCTAATCCACATTGTTGATGCTTCTGGCGGGACAGACTGTGAGGGGCGGTTGTGTAAGCTTGGCGAACATGACCCAGTTGATGATGTAAAGTTTTTAGAGCGGGAAATAACTATGTGGATGGCAAATATACTGCGGCGGGACTGGGCTAAAATTGCGAGAACCGCCGAGTCAGAAGCAAAAGACCTTTACGGGATTTTGGAGGAACGCCTAAGCGGTTTAGCCATTAAACGTTGGCAGATTTTCGAGGCTGTTAGGCGGGCGGGGTTAAACGCTGAAAAGCCCACGCAGTGGAGCGAAGAAGACTTTTTAAGGTTTGTGGACACGCTTAGGCGGATAGCCAAGCCCATGTTGATAGCCGCAAACAAAATAGATGTTCCACAAGCTGAAGCCAACTTGGAAAGGCTGAAAAAACTTGATTACATAGTTGTTCCATGCTGTGCAGAAGCGGAGCTTGCACTGCGAAGGGCGGCGGAAAAACAATTAATCGATTATAAGCCTGGAGACGGCGACTTCAAAATAACAAGTCCAGAAAAGCTGAGTGAAAGCCAAATTAGGGCTTTAGAAACCATAAGGGAAAAAATTCTCCTTAAGTACGGCTCAACGGGCGTTCAAGAAGCCATAAACATGGCTTACTTTAAACTTTTAAACATGATTACCGTTTATCCCGTAGAAGATTTGGAACACCTATCAGACCACAACGGAAGAGTTTTGCCCGACGCTTATTTAGTGCCTTATGGAACAACAGCCCGTCAACTCGCCTATCTAATACACACGGAACTTGGCGAAAGCTTCATTTACGCAGTTGAAGCCAGAGAGAAAAAACGCGTCGGCGAAGACTACACCCTAAAAAACAGAGACGTAATCTCAATAGTAAGCGCCAAAAAAAGAGCCTAAACTTCGACAGTAACAACAACGCACACCACAAACTATCAAACGCCGTCGTCTTTTGAAAATTTACATGGGCGACAACTGACAACTTATGCACCAAAACGTCGTTTACGTTTTTGAAAAGTGCGCACAGCCCTTAAAAGATCAATTAAGCGAAAGTCAGGCCAGTAAACATCTAAAAAGCAAAGTTCACTGTAGGCGGACTGCCACAACAAAAAGCCGCTTAATCTTTCTTCGCCTGACGTTCGTATTATTAGGTCTGGGTCTTGTTTCGGCATGTACGCCGTGTAAAGGTGCTTTTCAAACAAGTTTTCATCAATTTCTTGCACGTCGATTTCGCCTCGCTGAACTTTCTCGACGATTCTCTTCGTTGCGTCAACTATTTCCGCTCTTCCGCCATAAGCAAAAGCAATGTTTAAAAAATGTTTATCGTAGTCTTTCGTTGCCGTTTCAACTTCTCTTATGAGTTGCTGAAGCCTTTCTGGTAAAAGGTTTATTCTACCAATAACTTTGACACGCACTTTATTTTTGCGGATGCGTTCATCCATCAATATTTTTTGAAGTTGCTCCTCAGCGATTCGCATGATTTCTTCAACTTCAACTGGCGAACGCCTAAAATTCTCTGTGGAAAAAGCGTAAAGCGTTATGGACTTAACCTTCAACTTCAAACACCATTCAAGAAGTTGCTCGACTTTTTCAGCGCCTTTTTCATGGCCAAACCAAGGCTTAAGCGCTTTTTCAGAAGCCCACCGTCTATTTCCATCCAAAATTATAGCTATGTGTTCAGGTTTGCCGCCGCCGTTTTTGATTTGATGCCAAAGCCACTTTTCATAAAGCTTATAAACACCAATTGCGGAGAGAAGCGTTTTAATCATTACTTTAGCCTCGCATTCTTAAGCGCAGCGGCGCATGGGCAGTTGCCTCCACGCGGGATAGGTAAAGCCTTCACACTTTCAATTAAAACTTGCTCTATTAATGGCATAATTTGCGTTGAAACATCTGAAACTTCCAAAGGCGTTAGGCGCTTCTGCATTCCAGCAGCCATGTTAGAAACAAAACATAAACTGGCATAACAAATTTCAAGCTCCCTCGCTAAAACCGCTTCTGGAACACCAGTCATCCCAACAACATCACAGCCTAAACGCCTAAACATTTCAATTTCAGCTGGAGTTTCAAAACGTGGGCCTTCAGTGCAAACCATAACCGCCCTATCCCACACATGCTGGCAAAACTTTCCAGCATTTTCAATTAGGATTTTGCGTATTTCTGGGCAGTAAGGCTGCGAAACATCAACATGCGTAACTGGAGCTTCATCATAAAAAGTTGTGGAGCGAAGTTTCGTGAAATCAACAAAATCATGCGGAACAACAATGTCGCCTGGCTTAAACTCGTGGTTTATCGCTCCAACAGCGTTTACAGCAACAATTCTTTGTACACCCAGCTCATGCAAAGCGTAAATGTTAGCCCTATAATTTATTTTATGCGGGGGAACTGAATGGGCTGGACCGTGCCTCGGCATGAAGACCACTTCTTTGTCATCTATTTTTCCAATAGATAATGGTGGGGCAATCCCGTAGGGTGTACCTAAACGCAGTTGTTCAGCTTCTTTAAAGAGTTTTTCGAAGCCTGTTCCACCAATAATGGCTATTTTATTCTTCTCCAAACTCCTCAGCCTGCTCTTTTGTCTCTTTAAAGAAGCCCCTCGCAGATCTGTGAATAACAATTGTAACCAAAACAGAGGCGATGCCTATTAGTATGCCAACAATTATGTAGAAAACAAGTTTTTCATATCCCATTTCAGGTCGGATTAACACGCTGGATGTTCCCTCAAGAATCCACCTTGACCATGCAACAGTAACTATTAAGACGGCATTTCGCAGCAACCGTGTATCATGTTCCATGTACCACCGAATAGCCCTACCCAACAAAGTCACGCAAATGCCTACTACTATAAGGTCCATGGACCCTTGAATAAACCAGCCTATTATTTTGTGTAAATTACCAATCCAACCAGCTAAATCCGTGGGCGGCGTAATTTTTGTCCAACCCAAATAAATGCCTAAAACTATGCATAAACTTCCGACGATTGTGGCATAATTTGAAATTTGCACTTGAAGGGGAGGGGGCGAATACTCTTTCACCCACTTGTAAAAGTTTTTGACTGTTCTGTCAACTCCAAAACCCTTCACAAGCATGAATGCGCCCAACACAAAAAGGAAAACCCACCAGAAAATGTTGAGCATGTTAAAAATTGAAAGTATTCCCAACATTAGGATGAGAAGTCCAGGTAAGCCAAGCACTATGCGGGAATATCGCGGATTTTCCCACATCATTTTCAAGTATCGTGAAAATAGGGCGGCTGTCTCCTCAATTGACTCGCTATGTTTCACAACGATTCTCCGTACAGATGAAACTGGGACTCTTGACTCGATAAGGGGTAAAACAGCCTCGTCTGAGTAGCCGTCTGTAACCAGAATAACCTCGTTTGCTGGAAAAGAACCCAATAATTCGCTTAATTCGGCAACTATTTTTCTGTCTGCTCCAACCCCGCCGAGTTCTAAACCCGATATTGTCGCTATTTCACAAACTTCTTCCGGTTTGCCCTCGCTTGTTAATCGGTCGTATAGGCGGATTGCCTCGAACATTGCGTTTGCGTCCGGCTCTTCTGGGTCTCGCAGGGCTAAGGACACAGCCGCATTAAGGTTTTCGCTTCTGCCGACAACTGGAGTTTTTATTTCAGCTTTCGCTCCTAAATCGCCGTCTCTATCAACACATAAAATGAGTATCCGCTTTTTCTCGGTTGGTTCTTTCTTAGCCATTTTGGGCTTTTCCTCATTATTATTTGTGGTGGCTCACTTTAATTTTATGCTTTTATTCCCTTTTCTGCAAGCAATTGGAATTCTTCCCATGTCAGTTTTTCGCCACGCTTCAGCTTTTCTTTTGCTTGTCTCGCAAGTTTTTTGCGGATGTCGCCCTCGATTTTTCTCTTTTCTTTTTCCTCCAACATTTTTATTTGACTTGAAATTTGGAAAATTTCCTCTTGAACTGGTTTCAATTTTTCTTTTATTTGTAGAAAGAGCGCATGCAGCCTATCAGCCTCAGCCTTAAGCTTTTTTGATTCATCGATTTTTTCAAGCATTTTCTCGTGGATTTTCTGGCTTTTCTGTGCAGTTTCCGTCATTTTCTCATGAAAAGCGTTACTTTTTGTTTTAAGAGCTGTAAGCTCCGCTTTTAATTCAACAAGTTTCTGGTTTAATTGATCAAGCCTTCTGTAAGTGTTTAATTGAGACTCCAACTGTTTAATATGCTCCACAAGTTCCCGCTCATCTTTTAGGCTTAATGGAGTTGTTTGAATTTTCCATTCAACGCTTTCAAACTCTTTCTGCAATGTTTGAAAGCTTTTTGAAGGTTTTCTTTTGGATAACGCATCAAATTCTTTGCGTGTTTTAGTTATTTCTTCAATTTTTATGTTTATTTCCATTTTTGCTGCGTTTCTCTGCCTTTTCAACTCTTTAACTTCTGCGTTCAGCCTGTCCCTTTCAGTTTTAAGTTCAAGGATTTCAGCCCTCAAACTTTTAAACCGCTCATTTAATTCATTCCTTTTTTCCGCAAAAGCCCTTGATTCGGCAACAAGTTCTTTTTCGCGCTCTTTCAACTCCAAAAGTTTGCTTGTTAATTTTTGAATGACTTGTTTTGTTTCTGACAATTACTTTTCCTCTTTTCCGTGCTTTGCCCATTCAATAACTTGTTTAATTAATCTTTTCCCGTCCTCTGAAGTGAAAAGCGGCAAGCGCCATTCCTCATTGATCGTCCATCTCTCCGCAATATGCGTTTCAGTTTGCCTTAGAAAGGGTTGCTTATACAGCAGGATTCCCCTTCTCTGCCACTGCGGAGTTTCAGCCAAATTTACACCTTGCTTAAAGGCGATTTCATGAATTTCTTCAGTTTTTAATCCCTTAAGCTTTTCAGAAATTTCAGATGGCGCCAAACCCATTTTTCTGAAAATCCAGTAGGCATAAGCGTTATTATGGTTTCGCCACACATCCATCTGCCTCCAAACCAAATATTCAACAGCCTTCTCCACATCTGAAACGATAACAACACGGGAATCAAAAACTACATTAACCGTTACGCCGAAAAGTTTTTGAAGACTTAAAGTGAAAGCGCTGGAAACTAAACCAGCAAAAACAGAATCCATCTTTTCAAATCTTCCACGAAAAGGCGCAGCACCCAAAAATAGGGCGTTTAACTCGTCGCTGACTATGTAAATTAAAGCTGGGTTAAACCCCCTATTAAAAAGGGCTTTTCCAGAAGAGACTAGGCATTCTGCAATTCTTATGTCAAAAGGCTTCTCGGCTTTTATAGTTTCTGAAAGTTTCTTGAATTTCCATCCATTCAACCTTAAGAAAAAGGGGTTTTCAGGCGGAACACAAGTTCTCGAAAAAATTTCGTGCTTACGCCAAGAGGGATTTTGCATGTGCCGTTTTCTCAGCTTAATTCTTGCAGCGCCCTCAACCGTTTTACTATGTTGGGATGTGTCGAAAAAATTTCCACAATTTTCTCCGCCGTTGTTATTTCCCGCGACAGGATTTCCTGCACAAGTTTTTGGTCGCTTGAAACAGCCGACAACGCCGTAGAGTCTGCATCTGCACGGTCTGGGTCAGTGATGAATAACGCTTTGAAAGCGTTAAAGTTCTGTGTTTCATTTCTGATTCTTCCCATATTTTTAGTGTTATACACAATTTTTGCAAGGGCTTCAGAAAGTTTTCTGGAGCCGTCCTCCACTATTGAGGCGCTGTGCTTATCAGCGTAATACTCACGGGTTCTGCTTAAAAGCGTCACACATACAAGATTTATAAACATTGCAATTGCGTACATGGCTATGCCTAAAATGGCTATGCCGCCACCGCCACTGTCCCGCTGGTTTTTGCGGAACATGGACGAAATAACCAGCGTGTAGCCTATATAATAGAGCAAGGCTGGCAGCAATGAAGCAAACATCATTATTTGCACGTCTCTGTGTTTTAAATGTCCAAGCTCATGTCCAATAACGGCTTCAACCTCTTCAAAATCCAATGTTTTCATTAGCCCGCTTGTAACGGCTACACGGTTACCAGCTATCGGCGAGCCGTAAGCGAAAGCGTTTGGAATTGGAATTTGCGCAAGCATAACCTTGGGCTTTTTTATTCCGCTTTTCCTACTCAAGTTTTCAATCACTTCGTGAAGCCTTGGATTTTCATTTTCGGGAATTTCCCTTACACGATACAGAGCGTCGATAATGTAGGGAGCCATTAACCATTGAATAAAGTTAGCGGCGACAACAAAAATGCCGATGAATAACAAACTAGCGCCGAGGATGCTTAACACTGCGGCAAAGAATAATGTTGACAAACCAATTATTAGGGCTAGGGAACCAAGCATGGATAGGCGAAGCTTCCAGATACTCATTCATATTACACCTTTCAGAATGGTTCACGATAAACGGTTGCTTATAACTTTTGCGGACAAAAGCAATCAATTTAAATTATTCAGCAATTTAAAACAGGTATATGGATACGCTTGTTGACGACATAGGAAGTTTTCCACTGCCGCCTTCCATAGACCAAAAACTTTTTAGCAAGGCGCATACCCTTGCACGTGAAGCAATAACCCAAGGAAAAGACATAAAAACGAATGAGTTTCTGCTAAAAAACTTTTACCAAATTATAGTGGAGTCTTTTAGGAAAAAGTTGGAGACAGGTTTGGACGTTGCCAATTACCCACAGCATTATGATATGCACCTGCAGTTTGCAGAGGTAATTCGCCAAGCCATGAACGAAGGCACATACATAGTTGACGAGAAAAAAGCTGTAATACCTGAAGTTTACGTAATCAGCAAGGAAGCCGAAATACTTTGCAAAGAATTTGGGCGGAAAGTTTCGCTTCGTGTGGCTGTTACTGGACCAATGGAACTCTACCTAAAAGAGGTTGGAACAACCCCATACAAAGATGTTTTGTTAATGTTCGCTGAAACCGTTAGACGTTTTGCAAAAAACTCCATCTTAAACTCAAAATACATTAAGACAGAAGTTGTCTCTTTAGATGAGCCAAGCTTCGGATTCCAAGAAGTGCTTGCGGACAGAGACACCACAATAGAAGTTTTCGAGAAAGCCTTTGATTTTACAGGTGCTGTTAAGCAGATTCACCTTCACTCCCCCTCGAGGGTTACAGACATTTTAGAAGTTAGAAACGTTGATGTGTTATCATTTGAGTATGCGGCTTCACCCAAAAACCTAGAGGCAGTTTCCAAAAAAATGCTAGAAAGGGCGGACAAACAAATAAGGGTGGGCATATCAAGAACGGACATAAACTCCATACTGGCGGAACTATACGACAAAGGCATAACAAAACCAGACGCTGAGCAACTCGTTGAAAACGAAGAAACCATAAAAACAAGATTTTTAACAGCTAAAGAAAGGTACGGCGAAAGAATGACCTTCACCGGACCTGACTGTGGTTTGGGCGGATGGCCAACACAAGAAGCGGCTCAATTACTCCTAAAAAGAACAGTAAACGCCGTAAAATCTTGCAAACTTTAAACTTGGTTGCGTCAATTGTCATTCGATGTATGCTGTTTCTGGAAGATTTAGAAAGTGTTCGTCGCCAGTGAGCACTTTTGCTTTTTTCTTTCTGGCTGTTCCCAAAACTATCGAGTCAGCTAGTCCCCAACCAGCAATTTTCTTTTTCATTTCAACATCTATCTTTGCAGCTTCAATAGCTATTTCCTCAGTTAAAGGCACTAGGGCGCTTCGTGACTTTATAAATGCTCTTTGAAGTTCCGCCTTTTCTGTTCCTTCCACCCGAAGAACCTTGACGTATATTTCAGCTAAGCATATTGTCGGCGTTAATTTCTCATAAGCGACGGATTCTATTATTTTCTTAGCTTTTTCACCAGCAACTGTACCCATGAAATACTCGAGCCAAGCGTAAGAATCAATCACATACTTCATACTCTATCACTGTGGTCCCTCAAGTCTTTGAGGGAAACTTTTTTCATTGTGCCGAACATGGTTTCGCCTTTTAGGAGGGCTTCAGCCAGTATTTCATTTATCGCTTTGGATATTCCTCTTCCTCCATACTTCTTCTTTAAGATTTCGTAAACATCTTCTCTAAGTATGACGGTAGTCTTAGCCATTTACATCACCATAAAAATAAACGTAAACATCAATTTAAGTTTTTCCAACTTAGCATCGAAGCTAAATAGACCGTTAGGGGCATAAAATTTAGATGTTGCTTGAAGGTTCACATATAGTGCATTTATAATCTTTTAATGCTTGAAACTCCTTTTTATGTAATGCGCATATTATTCCTTCAGACCTTATGGTGTTGCATGCTTCGCATAACTTTCCTATTATTGTTTCCGCTGGCACTTTTTCCTTTGCTAATGCTTCGGCGATTTCTGAAACTATTTTCATTGTTTTTTCAGATTTTGTTATTTCCTCAATGAAGGATGCACCTCTTTCGCCTTTCATGTACTGGGTTATTGCTGCTGGAGTTAACTCCATTTTGGTTGACGCGTCAATTTTTCGCACGTTATATTTTTCGATTAAATCCTTCATTATTAACACTCTAAGTGCTGGTAAAATGTGTTGAACAACAATCATGCATGGAGGCTTCATTCTTGTTCCTCAATATGTAGTTATGCGTTAGGTTTATATAAATGTTTAACGCTGTTAAATTGTGTTTAACGCTGTTAAAAATAACAGGAGGCACAACAACGACCAACCATGTTGAAAACTCTGTGGAAATTACTGAATTGGACAAACTGAAACATCATGAAATGGTTGATTTCGCTCGATTGAAAAAGTTGAAGGAGGAAATAAAGTCCGACGGAGTTTTAAAGTTAGCCATAGCAGTTGACAAAAACACCAACATAATCATTGACGGACACCATCGGGCTATGGCTCTAAAGGAGTTAGGATGCACAAAAGTGCCAGTTGTGTTTTTTGATTATAATTCGCCTGACATTGAAGTTCAATGTTGGAGAAACCCTGAAAATTTGACGAAGGAAGATGTGATAAAAGCGGGGTTAAGCCGAGAGAAACTGCCGCCGAAAACTTCTAAGCATATGATATGGGTTGACGGCGTTCAAAAACATATTTCCGCATTAGAAAAAGAAGTTAACATTCCACTTGAGAGATTAAGGGAAGAGTAAACGGATGATTGTGGCTAACAGCGTCCTCGACCTTATCGGAAAAACGCCTATGGTAAGAATGAATAAGCTTACTGGACCGGATGATGCAACCTTATATGCAAAACTTGAGTGGTACAACATTGGCGGTTCGGTTAAGGATAGGATGGCGCTTTACCTAATAGAGTATGCGGAAGCCGCTGGAAAACTGAGCAGAGAAAAGACTATACTTGAGGCAACTTCTGGAAACACTGGCATAGCCCTTGCAATGATAGCTGCGGTGAAGGGCTACAAAATTGCCTTGATAATGCCTGAATCCGTCAGCGTGGAAAGAAGAAGAATAATTAGGGCTTATGGAGCTGATTTAATTCTTTCTCCCGGAGAAAAGGGGACAAGCGGTGCTATAGAGCTTAAATTGAAAATGCTTGAGGAAAACCCTGAAAAGTACATTGATATAAACCAGTTTGCGGATCCGGCGAATGTTCTCGCCCATTATCAGACGACGGGTAAGGAGATTCTTGAGCAGACCGGTGGAAAATTGGATATGGTTGTTGTCGGCGTTGGGACGGCGGGTACCGGCGTTGGCGTTTCAATGCGGGTTAAGGAGTATAACCCAAACGTTAGGGTTGTCGGCGTCATGCCGGAATTAGGCGTGAGCATACAAGGGTTAAGAAACATTAAGGAGCCTTATCCCACGCAGTTGTTTAGGAAGGAAAGTTTCGACGAGGTTGTGGAAATCACCAGCGCTGAAGTGCATGAGGCTTTTGAGGTTGCGCGGAGAGCCGCTAGGGAGGAGGGCTTGTTTGTTGGCATGAGTTCTGGAGCTGTTCTTTATGTTGCGTTGAAAAAAGCTGGAGAGCTGGGCAAAGGCAAAGTGATAGTTGCTGTTTTGCCTGATTCTGGAGAGAAATATTTGAGCACATGCTTATTCCAAAGCTAGCAGTTTTTGTGGTTTAAATGTCGTCAGTTTTGCGGGGTTTTTGACGACGACATTTACCGTGTGTTGTTGGCGGGCCCGACGGGAATTGAACCCGTGACCCCCGGGTTTCTCTGCGCTTTTGTGTTTTGCGGTTTAAAAGCCCGGTGCTCTATCCTTACTGAGCTACGGGCCCTTTAGGCTGTTTATGAATGGTTTTGAGGAGTCTTTTTAGGGTTTCGATTTGATGTTTTGTTTTGATTGGTTTAAGTGTGGTTTTAATTAGTTTTATTTTGGTTTTCTGCGGATTGGAATTTTAGCTAGTATTTTGAGGAACATAGTTGCTGTATATGGTGCGATGTGGATGGCGGTGGCTGTGAGAATTATGGATGCCATTATGGCGAGCGCCAGCGGAAGCGTGTTTGCTGGGGCTGGAGGGAGTGGCGGTAGTATTGGTAATACGTATTTTTCTATTATGGGTATGATTGTGAGGGTTGTGAGGATTGCCGTTATCACTGTTAGGGTTGTGAGGCGCGTGTTGGTTTTTTGTTCGGTTTTTGTGGTTATTATTGTGTGAATCCTAGAGAGTTTCTCGTTTACGGCTTTGTTAAGCTCTGAAATTCCAAGTTTTTCTTCGGCGAGCCACCACCAGTCGCTGACGCTTCCGTAAATTTGGTGTCTAGCCTCGTAGATTTCCTCCAAACCAGCAACAACACGGTTTTCAGCTTCAACAAGCTCTTTTACGCCTTCGCTGAGAACACGAGTAAGCAAGAGGTCATAAGTCTCATGAAGTATGAGTAAACAATTGAGAAGCCCAAAGCATGCTACGTCACCAATCACATCGCCATGTGTGGGAACAGCATCCAACACGCTAAAAGCCTCATCCCAAAAATCGTCAGAGCAAATCCGCAACATAGTATTCTGTGAAAAGAAACCGCTGACGCCAACGCTCGGTGAGATGTCAACCAACTCGTTTGACACACACTCGGCTGAACGCATTTTATAGAATCTATTACATGCGGCGCCACCGACATAAACAGAAGCAACAACCGAGGCTGTTCTAAAATCTTCGTCGTAGGGCAATTTTATTTTTATTTGGGGGAATGTTGCCCTTGCAAGACGCCCCAGCCTAACATAAACAGGCACTTGAATGTTATCCCACCAACCAAATGCGTCCAAAAGCTCGGTTTGTCTAGTGAATTCTTGTTTAGCTTCTTTCAGCAAACCCTCAAAATTGCGACGTGAAATATTTTCTCCAGCATTTTTAAGCTTGCTCTTCAAATAACGCTTAATAAATAACCCTCCTACTTCGATGCTCACACGCTTTAATTTTTCGGTGTAGGCTGTGCATGCCACTGCGTAGCCTAAACTCAAAAGTTCCTCCACAACATTTTTCGGCTTAACCCTCACCCTAAGATTTGAGGCGCCAACATCAAAAGCCCACAAATAAGTTATTGCGTATCCTCTAACCTTAAGCGGAGGCTCATTATAGGTTGGAGAAACCTCGCTGGTTTTCAAACGCTTAAACGGGCATGTGAACCACTGTGGTTTTGACATTGCAAAGCCTAAAATACAATTGGTTTTTGCATTAATTTATTTCTGTTTTTAGGTTTTCCCGCTGTGTTATGCGCTGGTTATGCGTCCATGTAAAGCAAAAATGGGGTTGAAGGTTAAGGGTTTGACTGAACTTTCAGCAAATTTGTTATGAAATTTTTGATTTTGTCGTTTGCGCTTAGGATTGTTTCTATTGTTTTTCTGCCCTTGTCAGTGAGTTGGTAAACACGTTTACGTTCGTTCCACGTTCCCTCAATCAGCCCGTTCCGTTCAAGCGAATACAAAAGCGAATAAACCGTGCCAGAACTCACCAACAAATGGAATTTGTTGTGTATAAACGAGATTACATCGTAGCCGCTTAACGGCCCGTTGCGCAGCTCCGCCAAAATAATAATGTCCATAAAGTTTTTAATGATTCTCTCGTGCATTTTCTTTAATATTTTGCCTTCCAACCTTTCACCGCCAAGGATTATGGTCAACGCAGTCATGTTTAATCACACTCTAAGATTTTAGGTTAGATATAAATATTTAAATTTTGTTCTAATTCTGAATTAGAAGTTGAAACAGAATAAAACAAGTTTAAACAAAACCAAAACCCCGACAAGGCAATGTTTCAAAATTCAATTATATAAAACATCAACAAAACCCTACAATTTTAAACATAACTTTCCACCCAAAAGCCAAAACCCACAGCCCTTAAACAGCCAGCAATATACCCACATATTAACAAACGTTATTTCCACTTTCCGCCAAAAACCAAAACGGTGCCCAAACTTGATTTCATGGAAAACATCCCTCAAAAGACTAAACAAAGAATATGAAACAGCAATGAAAAAGAAAAACGCATTAGACAAATTACTCGAAACAGGCAGAATTTCGCAGTCCACCCACGAAATCTTCAACAAAGAATTCAACAGCGCAATCGCCGAACTAGACAGACAACGAAAAGACCTGCTTGAAAAAATGAACACAAAAATAAAAGGGCTTGAAGAACAAACAAAAACCCTAGAAGTTTTACTCGCAAACCTTGAAATCCAACACGTAGCAGGCGAAATAGACGAAGACGTTTACCAACATGAAGCCACCCTCATAACAACAGGACTTGAAACCACAAAACGCGAATTAAACAACATAAAAGAAGCGTATAACCAACTCCTAAACGACATAAACACCCCCATGGAAGCCCCAACCACACAAGAACCAGAAACAACAATGGAAAACAAAGAAAACGAAAGCCTAAAAACCAGCGAAGCCGAGCCAACCGAAAAAATACAAAAACCAGAGAACACACAAATCCCAGAAATAGCAGAACTAACAAAAACAGCCTAACAACACTCCATTTTTCTATAACCAAAGCTTAAGTTCAGTACTCACTTAAGAAGCTTATTTCTGGACACTCTTTAACTGTTCTGCCCACACCTTTTTCCGCTGAAATTTCAAGCTGCAAAATTTTGCATGTACCAGCAATGTCGTTTTTGCTTTGGCTGAGGATTTCCGCGTTTTCGCTGTTTCCAGCGTAAATTTTCACCCGTCTTATTTCAGCGTTTAGAGGCTTTTGCCTTTCAGCTTTTTCCCTTCTAATTTCGGATATAACGGCTATTACTAAGTCGCCCTTCCTTTCCGCTTCCTCATCAATCCTTTTCAAGTCAGGTTCAGGCCAAGGCGTTATTTGTAGGCTTTTCACGCCCACATTTTCAGCATACATCGCCTGGTAAATTTCCTCTGTTATGTGCGGCGTCACCGGCGCCAACAACTGGATTATGCGGTATAAAACAGTGTAAAGCGTGTATTGAACAGCTTTTCTTTGTTTTTCTCCGTATTTTTCAGGTTTGTAAAGTCTATCCTTAACCGCTTCGATGTATTGGTCGCAAAACACATGCCACGTGAAATTGCGCACTTCTTCAACGGCAACGTTGAATTGGCAATTTTCCAAGGCTTCTGTAACCTTCTGCGTTAACCTTTCCATTTTACTGAGAATCCACCTGTCCAAAAGCTGCAGCTCAAATTTTTCGCCGATTTTGTAGTCGCTGAGCTGAACGCTTACAAACCTCGCAGCGTTCCACAGCTTAGTCAAAAAGCGCCTGCCATACTCCACGTCTGACCAACGGAACGGAATGTCTGAACCTGTTGCTCCGCCAGCTGCAGCCCACTGCCTCGTGGCGTCTGCTCCATACTTGTTTAGCACTTCTGGCGCTGCAACATAATTCTTAAGGGATTTACTCATTTTTCTGCCGTCTGAACCCAAAACCATGCCGTTTATTAAACAGCTTTTGTATGGCGTTTCGCCGAAAAGGGCTAAATGTCTAACCATTAAATAATAAGCCCACGTTCTTATGATGTCCACGCCTGAAGGGTGCAAATCCGCTGGATAAAGCCTCCGCCAGTCTTCACGGTCTGGCCAGCCTGCATGCACCGCGCACGTGATGGACGAGTCCATCCAAGTGTCGAAAACGTCTTTTTCTGGAATGAACTCTTTGCCTCCGCATTTTGGACACTTGCCAATTCTTGGATTTTCAAGTTTTGGGTCTACTGGAACCCAGCTTTCCTCCGCCAAAATTGTTTCGCCACAGTTTTTGCAGTACCATACTGGTATGGGCGTTGCGAAAATGCGTTGGCGGCTTATAACCCAATCCCAATCCAACGAGCGCGCCCAGTCCGTCAAGCGGGTTTTCATGTAATCTGGATACCAAACCACTTTGTTTGCTGTTTCCTCCACTTTATCCGTTAAAATGCGAGTCTTCATAAACCATTGTTTACGTTCGAGGATTTCAACTGGTGTTCCGCATCTTTGGCATACGCCTACTTCTTGCTTAAGCCTTTCAGTTTTTTCAAGCAACCCCTCAGCTTTAAGGTCTTGAACTATGGCTTCCTTCGCCTCTTTTATGGTTAATCCAGCATATTTCCCGCCGTTCTCATTTAACCTTCCATTCTCTGTTAAAAGAGTGACTACTGGAAGCTTATGTCTAATCACTGTTTTTACGTCTTCTTTGTCGCCGTAAGTGCATATCATAACAACGCCAGTGCCGAAAGAGGGGTCAACCCCTTCATCCGCTATTATCTCAACCTTGCGGTTAACAACTGGAACAACAATTTTTCTGCCAACATACGCCTTAAACCTGTCGTCCACTGGGTTAACGGCAACCGCAACACAAGCGGGTATAAACTCTGGACGTGTAGTGGCTATAAGCAAATGCCCTTGACAGCCTCCCAATGGAAACCTAATATAGTGGAGTGCGCCTTCACGCTCTTCATATTCAACCTCAGCATCCGCAATAGCTGTTTCACAACGAGAACACCAATTCACTGGGTGCGTACCCTGATAAATAAAGCCCTTCTTATACAAAATTATGAAGCTAAGCTGAGTACGTCTCCAATAGTCAGGGTCCATTGTGCGGTATTCCGTTGTCCAATCAACACTGCACCCCAAACGTTTCACGCCGTCCTTCATCAACGCAATATACTTTTCAACAAGCGCTTGGCACAACTCACGAAACTTGTCTGGTGGGAAATCCCTTTTATGTATGTTGTGTTCACGCTCCACCTGTACTTCGATGCTTAAGCCGTGGCAATCCCAACCCTGCGGAAAATAGACGTTATAGCCTCTCATACGTTTATAACGGGCGACGATGTCAAAATAAGTCCAGTTTAAAACGTTTCCCATGTGAAACTCGCCGGAAGGATAGGGTGGAGGCGTATCAATGCTGAAAGTTGGACGTTGCCTATCTCCCCAATCGAAACGGTAAATCCCCATATCCTCCCAAAGCTTCTGCCACTTCCGCTCAACAGCAACAGCGTCAAACTCTTTAGGCAAAGCCTTCATAATCAAACCACTTCAACTTTTAAGATAAACACACACCTAAAAAGTATTCTGCACATTTTATAATTTTTAAAGAAAAAGGGGGGTTAAGTTGGTGTTTTTGGTGGTTTATGGGTCGCTGAAGCTCCATTCGCATAGGAAGAATGCTGCTATGTTGCGTATGTCTTTCATGTCTATTAGGTTGCCGCCTGTTACGTCGCATGGGAAGTCCCAGTTGAGGTCGCCTGGTTCGGCTAGGAATGCTGCGGCTGCGGCGCGTATGTCTTTCATGTCTACAATGTGGTCATTGTTTATGTCTTGTAAACCATAAGTGTGGCTTGAACCTAAAGCCATGAGGATGTAGAGTACGTTTCCTTCTTGTGCTGCACCGCCGTATGGACTAGCTGGTAGGAATACGTGGTCCTCGTTTGGCCAGCGAGACCAGTATTCAATTGAGTATATGTACCAGTCTGGGTGTCCTGACTCTGGTATGTATGGCAGTTCTTCGCCTACTATGTCGAAGATTTTGTTGGCGACTGCTTGTGGATCTTCTTCTACGTCTAATCTGTTGATTAAGTATTCAAGGTAGTAGTTTGCGTAGCCGTTGTAGTGGTTCCAGCATCCGCTCCAGCATGTGAACAGTTGCGCATAACGTTCGTATAGGTCGCCGTTTATGCCCCAGTGCATGCAGAAGTCTGCAAAGTCGTAGACGTATGTTTGCATTTCACCTGTGGTCCAGTCTGTGTACTGATCCCATGTTGTAGGTCTTGCTGCGAATGGTATATCGAGGGTTTCCATATCGTCACCGGAGCCGGGGTCATCGTTTATTGTTGCGGCTACGATTTGGTCTATTGCCCAAACGTCTGTCCAATCAGGCATGTCAATGATTGTCCATGGTCCTCCAACAGTTGGGTAGTCACTGTATCCGAGCATGACATTTACGCCTGGGATAGTGGCGTTCAGCTGGTCTGCTTCCCACACTAGGACTTCAAAGTTTGCTAGCCATTCGCTGGCTTTCTTTTTAACTGTGCCGATGACTAGCGGTGGGTCATTGTTGAACCAGCTACATGCTGGGTTATTGTGGAAGTAGTCCCAGATGGTGTATGCCCATTCACGGATTGCTGTTATGTTGTCGCCTTTCGTGTACCAGTCGCCGTTAGGCCAGTTGTATGGGCGGTTTGTCGCTGGGTTCCAACCTTGAATTTCGCCATTGTATATGTAGTAGCAGTTTTTGAATAGGATTTCCACGGCTTTGGTTACGTTATGTTTAATGAGGTACTTATCCCTGTTGGGATAGTTTACTAGGTATTTGTTGGCTATAACGTCGTCTTTGGGTATGAGGAAGGCATTTGGATACTGAATGTCTGTGCCGTAAATGTGGTATATGCTTCCGTCTACACAGTAGTTGCTTGAAGCTTCGCTGTTAGCTGGATAATCCATTGTGAGGGCTATTGCCCAGTGTAGCCACTCCTCGCATATTGGCCACTTGCGGTAGTTTGGAACCATCAGCAGTGCGCTTTTGTCTGGGAAGTACGGCGCCGTCTTAAAGTAGGTGCGCAAGAATTCATAACCAGGCCAAGTTCCGTTTACACATCCTGGAACGTAGCTGCCGTCCCAATCAATCTTTTTTTCCTTGAGCATTTGTTCTATTTGTATGTTGCTTAAGCCTCTGTAATATCCCATGTATTTTGGTGCGGGTTGCCTGCCGAAAACTTTGATGCCCCACCAGTTGTCGTTCTTCTTGCAAATTGTTTGCGTCAACTCCGGATTGCGCCACCAAGATAGGAATAGACCGGATGCTACCCTCCAATCTGGGTTGAAGTCTGCAGCTAGCCAGTTGTTGGTGAAGTCAAGGTAGGTTTTGCCTGCTGCAACCATCGTCTCATTGATTTGTTGCCAAATATCAAATGGAACTATTTGGAAGCCACGGGTTATGGTGCGGTATGCAATTGAACTGAATGCATAAGCTGGTTTTAAGTAGACTTTAAATGTTCTTGCATCAACTATTTGGAAGGCGCTCATTCTGTCTTTGAGGGCAGCCATATAACCAGCAGCGGGAAGTGATTCAGGGAATGCTCCTAAAAGAAGCCAGCTGTACCGGACATCTGTTGTGTTTATGTCCCTGTACTTTTCAGGCGTGTAAGTGCCCTCTAGCCAACCATTCCAGTCAGCGACTTTCACCCAGTAAATGCCCTTACGAAGAGTTATTGTCAAAATCGTGCCTGTTGGATCCCATTCAGGCGCTTTTTCAGCTAGCCACCCGGTAGTTGTGTTGCTTGCAACGTCTGATACAAACAGTGGCTCATACATGAGGTATGTGTCCCAGCCCATCCCATCATTCATCTTTATCGGGTTGAAGTTGGTAAACTCCGGCCAGTAACCAGCACCCCAAATGATCTCATCCCGTTTTACCGTCACTGGTTGTGCCTGCACTGGAGATACATTAACACCAATAAGGCACATGTTCAACAGCAAAGCAGCCACAAGCAACAGAGCAACCGTTACGTGTCCATATCGCTTAACCATTTTCTTTCTCTCCTCTCTCAATTTACACACTAATTTAGTGTGTACATCTCATTTAAAAGGTTTATGGAACATTTGTACAGAAGAAAACTCTTTCATAAATCAACTCAACAAACCTTCACGCTTAACAGACTAATAACCAAAAAATAAAAATTGGAAATTTAGGCTTTCTTCCTTTTGCGTCTGATGTAAACTGCACCCACTATCACCACTGCTATCACCGCCACAATTTGTATGACGTCCGGAGGCGGGTAATTTGTCGTTAGCGGATAACGGTCCTTATTAATTTCATCAATAACGTAAGGCTGATCGCCTATTCCGTCTCTGCCAATAACGAAACCGAATATCCAAGTACCATCCCAACCCTTATAGTCACTCCAGTAGTTTCCGTAAGTACCATTATCCCAAACGTTACTACCAAACCCAGCACCATATTTAGCTTGGGATCCGTTATCAGTGAAGTTGTTATGGTGAATGACGTTGTTTGAACTATATTCAGAAAGGTAAATGCCAGAACCTTTATTGCCCGTTATGTTATTTCCAATGACGCTGTTATAATGGCACATTCGTAGTGTAATAGCGCTGCCTGTGTTGTTTACTATGTTGTTTTCGATAATGCTATTATGGAAACAATCACGTTCTTCAATTTCTGTGTGTTTTCCCTCAAGGGTAATGCCGTTTCCATTGTTCATTATATTACTTCCTGAAATAGTGTTGTTATTGCAGTAAGAATCGATATAAACGCCAAACCAGTTTTTTGTTATGTTGTTCCCTGCAATAGTGTTATACGAAGACTCCTCGAGGTAGATGCCATAGAAGAACAAACTGATATTTACGTTCTTGATTGTTACATTGCTCACTCCATAAAGGTATATTCCCATGCTAAACGTTATATTGGCACCTTTAACAGTGTAACCTCTCCCATCAAGGACCGTGTTATTTCTCTCCACGACTATTCCATAATCCACAGCGCGACTTATGATATTATCGGTCAAAATGTAAGTTGTATAATCGGTTGTGTTGATGCATTGCAACGCCTCTTCGGGTTCGATTGTTCCATCAGCCCTAATGTAAATAGCCTCAAGCATTTGCACAGAAGCTTTAGCTGGTTTGACGCTGGATACCAGCACGCCTACCAGAAGCAAAGCCAACATTATTCCGTAAACTATTTTGTTCGACATTTTCCTCTTTCTCCCGAACTCTAAAGTAATATTTTACTCTAGAAAATAAAACTTGCGGAAAAGAAAAGAGGGGTATTTTATTATTTTAACGGTGCTTGAAGTTTCGAATGTTTTTCTTATGGAAAATTGTCACAGCAAGCGTTAGAGACATTAAAATAGCCATTAACAGAAACGATGAAAACTCAGGCACAACCATGCCATCGTATAGTTGCATGCTATGAGGCGGATAACTATTATATTTTGAGGGGTCCTTAGGATCGACAATAACATCATCGAGTACAAATGTTAACCACTCGAGGAACTTGCCTTTCCTAACACTGATGTTTAGTGCAAATTGTACTGGTTGTGGCTCAAGGGCTATGACTTCAAATTCTATCCAGCAGAGGCTTGCAACAACTGGAACAGGCACATAATCTGCGCCAAGTAGAGTTTCACCACAACCCACCCAGCTTTCACTAGGCTCAATTGATATTACAGGGAGTGTATATTTGCCTTCGAAGAGTTCACTTGTTATTCCATCAGTACCAGTTAAGCCTGCGCGGGTTGCGTTTATGTAAGTGGTATTGTAATATACTGTTACTTGCCATGTGGTGATGCCGTTGGCGCCTTCTTCTAGGGTTGTCATGTTTAGGTATGCTGTTATGTTGAATTTGTCGCCGATGTTGTAGTCTGTTAGGGTTATTGTTGACGGTTCAATCCATATGGCATTTGCAGGATGAGGCTCACTAGGCACAATAGCGTAGGCTGAGAGGATGTTTAGTAAAAGCAAAGCAACGCTGAGAAAGACGATCTTTTTAATCACTAAAGATTTTTTCATAATTTCTTCTCCTTACACTTTCAGAATTAATTATGTCTATTTAAAATTTTCCATTAAAGCGAATCAAGAAGCGCATTTCAAGGTTTACATAGACTGGACACACAAAAAATGGGGGAAATCAAGTTTTCTCTTGATCTTCCAGAGAGCAGTTGCAATGAGAGTCACAGCCATGAATAGTGCCAGAATGAGAATTGATGTATATTCGGGTATTACATGATATTTGTAGACGTTATTGTTAACTTTTGTTGCTTGGTTTTCCTCGTTATCATAAGCGATTATTTTGTAGGTTACCCATGTGCAGTTTTCATAACCGGGTATTGTTGCGTTATAAGTGTCTGTGCCAGCAATTTTTGTCATGTTTATGGGTGTCAGCCACGTTGTTCCATTGTCTGTGCTGTACCATAAAGTTACGTTTTTAACACCAACTCCATAATCTGTAACGTTGACTCTAACAGTTACGGGCTGGTTTGGCTGAACATTGTCTTTTGGAGGGTCTTGCACAGGCTCGCCTATTTCAGGCGGAACATCATCAACAAAATATGCCTCTAAAGTGTAACTTGCATTCATTTTAATTGTTATTGGATTTTCCGTTTTTTGGGTGCCATTAAGCAGCCAATAATCAAAGGAGTAGCCCAAATCTGGAATCGCCGTTACATTCACAGAGGTTTCTTCAGGATATAGGTGTGTGCCGGGTGCTGGATCTGTTGTTCCACCAGTTGTTGATGTTATGGTAAGCGGGTACGTTACGGGAATCGTCACTGTGGCGTCGTATAGTCCGGTGTCCCCGGACGGTGGATAATAGTTAGGAGGAAGAACGTCATCGCCCACAAACGTAAGGGAATTATCAATGTTTAGTGCAAATTGTACTGGTTGTGGCTCAAGGGCTATGACTTCAAATTCTATCCAGCAGAGGCTTGCAACAACTGGAACAGGCACGTAATTTGTTGCGCCAATCAGCGCTTCACCACAGCCCGCCCGCTTTTTATCCGGCTCAATTCTTGTAGCAGGTTGTGCTGTTTTTCCTTGGAAAAGTTCGCTTACTGTGTATCCTGGTCCAGTGAAGCCTACGCGGGTTGCGTTTATGTATGTTGTATTGTAGTATACCACGACTTGCCATGTGGTGATGCCGTTGGCGCCTTCTTCTAGGGTTGTCATGTTTAGGTATGCTGTTATGTTGAATTTGTCGCCGATGTTGTAGTCTGTTAGGGTTATTGTTGACGGTTCAATCCATATGGCATTTGCAGGATGAGGCTCACTAGGCACAATAGCATGTGTTAGAGGGTTGCTCAACAGAAGAAGGACAACACTAAGAAGAACCGCTGCCTTGGTTGCTGGAGATTTCTTCATCCATTTTCCTCTCCTTTTATATTTTTAAGGTTTAAATGCAAGTAATTTGCATTTAAGATTTTCCCTTTTTAAAGAAAAAGGGGGTAGTTAGTAGCACCCCATCAGAAAATTTATGCAAGCTAAGCGAACATCTTTCATGTCGATAGTTCCGTTTTTATCTAAATCAGCGTCTGGATTCCATTTTGGATCGTCCGGGGATGACAGAAAGGCTTCACCTATTGCATGTATATCCTTCATGTCAACTGTACCGTCTCCATTCACATCTCCCATTATTCTGACTTTTACATTGCCGTCTTGATATACATTGTTAGTCACATTCTGCTCGTATGGTAGTGATGCGACCTCTCCAGTTATTGTGTAGTTGTGGCATGGTTGAACTAAAGACGTGTTCCATCCAAAGGTTAGGATAATTTCCTCGTTTGGAGGAAGATCTGTAACATGTTTTGTTTCGATAAGCGTCGAGTCGTAGTATACGCTCACATCGAAAGACTCATTTAGGTCTCCGAAGTTCTTAGCGGTCACGTTAATTTCAACAACCCAGCCTTGGTAAACCCAGTTGCTGGATGCGACAACATTTGTTACGGCTATGTCTCTAGCGTAAACTTTTACGTTGCCATCCGTGTAGGTGTTGTCGGCTATGTTTGTTTCGTGTGGGAGTATTGTCACATTTGCTGTGATGGTATAGTTTCTGCAAGGTTCAGTTGCGGATGTGTCCCAAGTGAAGGTTAGGATAGTTTCAGCGTTTGGAGCCAAGTCAGTAAAGTGTTGTGTTCCGATGAGCGTCGTGTCATAGTATGTTTCCACATCAAAGGATTCTTTTTGGTTTCCAAAGTTTTTTACTGTTACATTTATGTTGACTGGCTGGCCTTTATAGACCCAGTTGTTGGATACAACCACATTTGTTATGGATAAGTCTTGGATAAGGGCTGCAAAGAAACCGTCTATCGCTGTGTGGGGTATTGGTTCTCCCGTAGAATCTGTGAGTATCGTGTTTGTCAAGTCTAGAGGTGTTACTCCCATTTCGTCAACATGAAATGTTATTCTGACTAGCGGAGTTGGAGTAGTTGTGGTTACCGGACTTGGATAGTTAAGTTTAACCCATAAATATCCCACATCGTCGTCCACCATCATTTTTAAGGATGGTTTTTGACCTTGAACTCTGAATACTTCAATACCCATCAGTGATAGAATATTTGCGTATGTAAGGTTAAATTCGCATGTTAACATGTCTCCGACATCATCGATCGTTACGTTGACAGCGAAGGTATTAGATGGCGTTATTGTCGGGTCAATTATTTCTGGAGGGTCTACATATAGTATTGTTCCAAGCGACGTGAAAACCGCGTGTAATGTATGGTCTGCGTCCATGGTTACATGTATTGGGTTTGGATTTCCAACGTTGGCTCCGTCTAGTTCCCAATGGTCTAAAATGTAGCCTGTTATGGGGATTGCCCTTACAGTTACAATTGTGTCTCCGGGATATGTGTACGCGCCGGGTGCTGGGTCTGTTGTTCCACCAGTTGTTGATGTTATGGTAAGCGGGTACGTTACAGGTGATTTCACCGTGGCGTCGTATAGTTCGGTGTTCCCGGATGGTGGATAATAGTTAGGAATGTCATCACATATGTATGTGAGAGGATTGTCAATGTTCAATTTAAATTTTATTGGTTGTGGTTGTAGGGCTATGACTTCAAATTCTATCCAGCAGAGGCTTGCAACAACTGGAACAGGCACATAATCTGCGCCAAGTAGAGTTTCACCACAACCCACCCGGCTTTTACTAGGCTCAATCTTTGTACTGGGTACTGTTGAATGACCAGAGAAAAGTTCGCTTACTGTGTATCCTGGTCCAGTGAAGCCTACGCGGGTTGCCTTTATGTATGTTGTATTGTAGTATACCACGACTTGCCATGCGGTGATACCTATTGCGCCTTCTTCTAGGGTTGTCATGTTTAGGTATGCTGTTATGTTGAATTTGTCGCCGATGTTGTAGTCTGTTAGGGTTATTGTTGACGGTTCAATCCATATGGCATTTGCAGGATGAGGCTCACTAGGCACAATAGCATAGACTGGAAGAATATTTAGTAAAAGAAAAGCAATGCTGAGAATAGTTAGATGTTTAATCGATTGAAATTTCCTTGAATTGTTGTTTTCATGCATAATTTTCTCCTCTCCTCTTTTATAGTTGGGTATTTCATTGTCTTAAGGTTTTTGGAATTATTTTCTATAATGATTTTAGTTTTAAGGGAAGAGTTATGGATCTTCCATGTAATGTGCAGCGACTGCGCGGACATCTCTCATGTCAATTATGTCGTAGGGAGGGGCGACGTCGAGTATTGGGTCATAGCCTGGATCTCCAGGTTCAGTTAGGTAGGCTGATGCAACTGCTCGGATGTCTCTCATATCTATTATGCCGTCGTTGTTGAAGTCGTACATTTTGGCTGTTTGGTTTAAAACTTGTATTATTTTTGATGTTGAGTTTGTTCGTCCTACGCTGTCTAGGACTGTGAGTGTTACAGTGTAGTTTCCTGGTTGTGTGTAGTTGTGGGTTATTGTGGGTGTTGTGACTGTTGCTGGCGTCGTTCCGTCTCCAAAGTTCCACGTGTAGCTTACTATTGGGGCATAGTTCCCTTTCGTTTTACTCCAGCCCGGCTTTGAGTCAGATGCATCAAATGTTATTGTTCTATTCACAATTGGGGTTGGCGGTATCCATGTGAAGTTTGCTGTTGGTCCGAATTCTGGGAGTATGATTATTGGTTTTGATGTTGTACTCCAAAGGCCTTCGCTGTCTGTTACGTTTAATGTTATTGTGTATGTGTTTGCGTTTAGGTATTTGTGGGTTATGTATGAGTCTGTTTCAGTTATTGGTGATGTCCCATCTCCGAAGTTCCATGTGTAGCTGGTTATTGTGTCGTTGAAACCTTCTGGCGTGGATGAAGATGCGTCGAATTCTATTGTTTGGTTTTCGTATGGCGTGGCTGGCCAGTAAGCAAATGAAGCTTGCGGCGGGTATCCTTGGCTGTTTTCAACAGTGAATGTCGTTGAGTTTGAAGATTTTAATATTGGGCTGGCTTGGGCTGAAACGTAAATTGTGTATGTTCCTGCTTGTGGTTCTGGTGATAGAGTTATTTGTGTTTGGTATTTGCCTGGCGTGTTTTGGGGTGGAGGTGGCGGTAAAGATGGGTATTCCATTAGAGCTTGTTGTGTTTTGCTTATGCAAAAGTATGCTGTTTTTTCTGGGGCTAGGGCTATTCCGCCTTCTTTTGGTTCTTTTGTGTAGGCGTTTGCGCATATTAGGGCTTTTCCCGTGCATACCCACTTTTCAATATATACGGAGGTTCTTAAGGTTACTGTGGATTGCGGGTTTATTGTGAGCGTCCAAAATCCCACTTGTAGCGGGACGTTGTTTGCATCGAAAACAGTTACTGTTGCATATGTTGTTCTTGGTGTTACTTGCGAGTTATTGATTTTTATGCCTACTTGGATAAGTGTACCAATTTTTGCTGTGTTTATTGGGTTGTTGGCTGAGTCTAGGAGGAAAATTTCTGTTATGTTTAGTGGCCATTCTTGTGTTGGGTTTCCATGTGTCAATGTTCTGTAGGCGAGTGGTTGGTTTTTTGGGTTTGTTATTTGCATTAGCACTACTAGGTCTGTGGCTGGGTTGCCGTCTTGGGTTATGTCTCCTTCTATTGTTATTTTTTGTCTGAGCAGGTATGTGGGTTTATCTGTTTTTGTTGTTATTGTCAGTGCTGGGTCTGGCGAGGTTATTTTTTGGTTTCCTTCTGTTGATTGTGGTATGATTATTATCGTGAGTGTTAGGGTTGTTAGGAGCGCAAGTGTGAAAAGTTTGCTTTGAGTTATTTTTGACATAATTTTCTCCTTCTCCCTTTAGTATAATGAATTATTGAAAATTGCTAATAAGTCTTCTGGAAAATAATTCTACCGAATGTGGGAATATACAAATTCTGGAAAACTAAAAAAGGGGGAAATTATGGATGATACCTCAGCAAGCTACCCTGCCGCTATGTAGAATTGGGATGATGCAGGCGGGCACCATGCTGCTCCGCCTTCAGTTGGATCTTTGTCATAAGCGTTGACCGTTACAGTGGCTATTCCTGCAAATGCCCATTTTGGAATGTATATGGAAACGCTTCCAGTTCCTCCACTTGCGGGAACTACAGCTTGGCCTATTGGCACTCCAAGTTCATCTTGAATGACTGCGTAGAAAAGCACTGGATAGTCTTGTTCTGCATTATATTCATATTCAATTGTCACACGTACATATTCGCCGTGAGCGTACTCGTACTTGTCTGTTGTGACTTTAATTATTCTTACTAAGTAGTCATAGTTGAATGACATCGTATCGCTGACGATTTCATCAGCTATGTTTACAGTGGCTGTCACAGTGTATGTTCCAAGTGTTCTTTCTGGGTCCTCGCATGGCCACGGCATTCGGAAGCATACTTTCGCTATACCATCGGAATTCGATAGACTTGTGAACTTCACTGGCTTGATGAAGCCTGGCCCCTCAACTTCGAAGGAGACCAGTTTGGATTGTACTGGATAGTCGTTGTATGTTACCTTTGCGTAGAGACAGACCATTGATTGAGGTATCACTAAGTCCATGTCTGCATTAGGTCCTTGTCCGCCGTATGGTTCTGGGAACGGTGAACTGCCATAGCCCATGTTGTTTGCTCCACCATAGAGGTCGATTGCTCTGCCAACGGGTGCCTTTGGAAGTATTGTGTATACGCCGTTTACAGTTAAATCGACAGCTTCATCTATGTATTCTCCGTTCACATCCACGAAGTGATTGCCTTCGCCTGTCGCTGGCAATATGTCAATTCCACATGATTTAGGTTCTAATAAGCCTTGGTATATCACTCTAAACCTTATTGTGGCTAATACTGTGTCTACTGGTGGCCATATTGGGTCAACGTCTGGTCCTGGCGCTAGTGGCCAGTTTGTCATGTCCCAGTAGCCAGTTGCATTTGGCAGTAGGATGTCGCCGAATATGACGTGTGGTCCGTATGGTGGGAATGATGTTACACGGCTTATGAAGTATGTTCCGTGGAGGTTCCATCTTGGGTCTGTCAGGAATCCTCCTTCACTGACGCTTACAACTTGAAGTAATGTTGGGTTGTAGCCTACTCGAACCTGATAGGCTATCAGTTGACTTAGTGGTGACAGGTTCTTTATTATGATTTTGACGTCGAATTCCTCTCCAAGGGCGAGGTCTGGTCCATAAACGATGCTTGTTGGTGAAACTTCAAGCCATGGCATCGGAACAGTCCTCAAAGCATTAACTTCAACCTTACCGTTCACTGATGGCCCAACAGTTATGGGTCCAATGTGGTTATGCATTTCGACTTCGCATAAGTCAAGCGGGCTTACGTCAGCCCATTCCTTAGGAGCTGGTGGAACTGTCTCTTGATGTATCACAGTAAACTTCACCGTGGCAACCAGAACCTTTCCGCCCACGCTGCCTACAGGAGCAACATTAAAATCGATTCTTGCTAGTTCTTCAGGTGCTGGAGTTTCAGTCAATACTGCAGTGCCAGTCCAAGCAGGATCAATGGTTATGTCCGCGTCTGAAGTGTCAATAACAGTGTCGTTGAAGCATAGGCAGAATGAAGCGCTTGTTAAGCCCCAAGCTGCCGCCACGTTAACGTATATGTTGGCGTCAAAGGTTTGTCCAACAGCGGATGGCGGCCAAGGTCCATAAACTTTTGAAGTAGGCTCGATAGACATGTACGCTGGAGCTGGAGGCGACCACACAAATTCATAGGTGCCGTCAATGCCATAATCTGTTCCATAATAGTAATTCTCATCCTCATCTCCCAAAAACGTCATACTGTTTGCGACGTTGAATGCAGCCGTTAGCGTTTCACCCTTTCCTGGAACCTTTTTGACGCTGAATTCAATCCAGCATAGGCTTGCAGTAACTGGAACTGTCCTACCACCTGCGCCGAGAATGGTCTCACCGTGAGCTACAAAACCTGCGACATTATTAATTATTGGGTCGGGTGCAAATACGTTTTGCCCAGCGAAAAGTTCACTTACAGTTCCTCCGGGACCAGTGCGACCGTAACCTGTCACTTCCAAGTATTCTGGGTTGAAGTATAGTTTCAACTGCCACACAACGATCAACGAAGCGTCTTCTGCCAATGTTGTCCATTTAACCCACACAGTAACCCTAAACTTGTATCCAATGGTATGCTCTGGATTAGCCGTATCCAAACTTATACTCGGCGGATCAAGAAAGATGGCATTATCCTGCGTAGGCATCCATGATGGCAGTGCAAAGACTGGAAGTACACCGACCAAAAGCATCGCTACAACGAATGTCACCATTGCCTTAGACAATTTATTATTCATTCTTCTCCCTTCTCCTTTTTCCTTTTTTACATCTACGGATAAAATATACGCAACAATCCCAATTTAAGTGTTTTGGAATTATCTTCTATTTCAAAATCAAAAAGCAAGAACAACTAACCCTCAACCCTCTTCAACTGCCTCTGATACATCTCAACTATTTCGCTTGTGGTTGTAGCGTCTTCCGCCGCCTTATCAAGCCTATAATTACCAGTAAACCTTGGAAACCTAATCGCCAAACCGCTCCCCTTCCGTATGGCGCCCATGGCGCACGTGTGGATTGGGCTTAAGGTTATTTCCGCACCCAAAACTTCAATGACGACGGTGGGTTCAAACCACACATCAGCCTCAATAACGGAGTTCACCCGTGGATGCTTATGCGTTATGGTATGTTTCTTCATCATCTCTGGAAGTTTAGCCAAATCCTCGTCTGTAAAGCCAGTCCCACATTTCGTAACAGTCTCAAAAGTATCGCTTTCGGGATTGTAAGCAGCTAAAAGCAAAGCGCCATAAGTTCCAGCACGTTTTCCCCGACCGTGAAAGGCGCCGACAACAACCAAATCCACAGTGTCAGTCATTTCGCTTTTATAATCACGTTTATACTTTATCCAAAGCCACCCTCTAGCTCCAGCTTGATAAACAGAATCCTCAGCCACGGATTTGCAAACTAAGCCTTCGCAGCCCTCTTCAATAGCCTCTAAAAAGAACCCTTCCAGCTCCTTCACGTCGCCCGTAATTATGTATTTGGCAATTTTAACCCTCTCGCTTTCTTTTATCGCCTTTTCAAGGGCTTTTCTCCTTTTAGGATAAGGCTTTAAAGTTAAGTCTTCACCATCAACATATAAAGCGTCAAACATGAAAAGCGAAACCGGATAGGCTTTTATGGCTTCGTCTATTCCATATTTGCGTCTGCGATGCATCAACTCTTGGAAAGGCCGCATTTCGCCAGTGTCAAGGTCTATAGCGACGCATTCAGCCTCTAAAATGGCGTCTTTCACCTTCACACAACCTTTAACCAATTCAATAGCGTCTGGATATTGACTTGAAATGTTTTCCAAACGCCTCGAAAATAGAATCACCTCGTCGCCTTTCTTGTGGATTTGGATTCGCTCCCCATCATACTTGTATTCCGCAATGCATTTCCCACCAAGCTTCTCCAAAATCTCTTCAGGTGTGGAAAGCCTCTCGGCAAGCATGGGTCTAATAGGCTCGCCGACGACTACTCGAAACTTTTTTATTCCTTCCAAGCCTTTCTCCGCCACAGTTTTGGCTACTCTTCCAAGATCAGATGAAATGTTGTAGGCGCGTTCTATAAGTTCACGGGCTTCTTTGCCGCCGCCATAGGCGATAGCCAAAGCATCCAAAACTGTCATGTCAGCTATGCCCAAACGCAAATTGCCAGTAACGGTTCGCATTATGTATTTAGCCTCTTTCGGAGAAGCATCAGCCAAAAGTCCAGCCAACAAAACCATTTTCTGCTCAACAGCGCCAGAACCAGAAGCCCTAGCCATTTTATCTAAAGTTTCATAAACTCTCTGGACTGTGAGTGGTTGTTGAAAAAATGTTATCTGCCTCTTATTGGCAATAAACTTCTGGGCTGTTTCACCTATATCCCCAGTTTTCTTTAAATCCTCCTCAATTTCGCTTTCTTTCACCCCAGAAGCCCTAGCTAAAGCTTTTATTGCGAGTCTCTCCGCCACACCAATCTCAAGAGCTACAAAATCAGGGTAAATCTTACCCTGAGTCAAATACACAACCTTGTCAATAATTTCCTTAGGCGTGTTTTTGAGGAGGTTGACAAGCAGGTCTGTCATTTCAAGCCGTTTAGTTGTAGCTTCAATTTGCTCGTATATGTCGGCGATAACAGAATAACGCAAGCACCAACCCACCGATAAAGGGGTTACGCACGGCTATACATAACCTTACCCTTCTCTAAAACCTTAAGGATAAAGGCGTTTCCCTCGTTTTCATCTCCCTAAACTCCTCAAGCATGTATCTAGAGGCTCTATGCTTCCGTCAGCCGTATATAAATAGTTCCAGTCCAAGCTTTAACTTGTTGAATGAAAAATGTTGAAACTGAAAAGGCAATAAGGATGAGCAATATTAACCCAAGTTTAACCTTCATCTATCTCCAGCATAACATTACAGCATAACAAACAATTAAAATTTATTGGCAAACAATCATACAATTGCCTAGAAGCTTTCGTGGTGGATTATTTGGTTTATTGGTTTTCTGCTTCGTGGCGTTGGAGTCTCGTTTGGATAGCCAACTGGAATTATGGCTACAGGTCTTATTCCAACGGGAACTTTTAGGATTTTTCTTGCCTCTTCTTCCCTGAAAGCGCCAATCCAGCATGAGCCCAGCCCAAGAGCGTAAGCCGTTAAAAGGATGTTTTGTGTTGCGGCAGCCGTGTCTTGAATGCAATATAATGTTTTGCCGCGCATGCCATAGCCTTGTGAAGAGCGATTTTCGTTTGCACAAACAACAATTACGACTGGGGCTTCTTCAATGAATGTTTGACCCAAAGCCGCTTCAGCAAGCTTTCGCTTAGTTTCTGGCTTCTGCACAACTACGAATTCCCATGGTTGGATATTACCCGCAGAGGGCGCCCACCGTGCCGCATCAATAAGTTTTTCAACAGTTTCTTCTGGAATAACTTGACTTTTGAAGGCTCTTATGCTTCTCCTACCCTTAATGACTTCTAGGATATCCATAAAGGTTCCGCCATGCTTATAGTTTATAGGGTGCAAAAGCCTTAAGTTTTATTGTGGGTTATTGCATTTTGGGATGATGAGGCAGAGAGTCAACAGAGCTTATGGCTGTGATGTTACTCGACGGGCGAACTGACATTTTCTTTTAAGGAAGATTTATCAGTTAAAAAAGCAAATGAAAAAGAATCTAAGTTTGGGGCGGAAAAAACCAGTTGATGAAACATGGAGTTGCAAGGGCTTTAGATAGGCTTTCATCGAAGAAAGCGGTTGCCTACGAAGTTTACCTTACCGCTTCAACTGTGTTTTTTGCCTTGATATTGTTGCCGCCCATACTTGGAGTGGTAATTAAGTGGGGTTCAATCCAAAACGTTTTAGACAAGCCAGAGCTTTTGTCCCGTGCGTTTGATGCTGTTAAAAATTCGTTTGCAGTTGCGCTGTTTGTTTCTTTTGTTGATGTTGTTACTGGAATTCCAATGGCTTGGCTTATTGCACGTGGAAAATCAAAGTGGCTAAACGTTCTTGACACTTTAGCGGACATTCCATTTATTGTGCCAACAGCCGCGCTTGGATATTCGCTTTTGCTTTTCTGGAGCAAGCCGGAGGGAATTTCCCAATTTTTCGGCGGTTCGTTAGTTTCGCCTGGTTGGCTTCTCGTCATACTGCTTCATTTCGTGTTTTCCTATCCCGTGGTGGTGCGGGTTGTTGTCGGAGCATTGCTTGACTATAAAATGGAGTATGAGCAGGCGGCGAGAACCCTCGGCGCTCCGCCTTTTACGGCTTCACGCACCGTCACGTTTCCAATAATTAAACCATCGTTGATAGCGGCTTTTATACTTGCGTTTTCAAGGTCAATTTCGGAAACTGGAGCTACAATGATGGTTGCAGGAGCCTTCGAAAATGGACCAGTTTTCATACAAAAAATTAAAGACGAAATTGCAGTGGTTGACCCGCCCACCTATGAGGGCACATTAGCCTTCGCAAGTTTCATGCTTATAGCCATAGCCATAACAATTTTTGCTTTAATCCACGTTTTCGGGTCAAAATTAAAGATACCAGCAAAGAAGATTTACCCAACAATTGAGAGGAAACTTAGCTATTCAAAAGCGAAATCCTCCAGAGACGGCGTCACACTGCTGATATTTTTTGCGGTTGTTCTTATTCCGTCGCTTTTTGTTGCGTTGCCAGCGTTTGAAGCCATTTTCACGGAAACATTGCCAGATGCGCTTTCGTCGTCTGGTGTTTGGAGCGAATACTGGCAAAGCCTTGTTCTTTCATATTCTTTAGGCGCAATCGTCACTGTACTGAACGTTTTAATTGGGTTGCCCATGGCGATTATCGTGGCGAGAAAACGGTTGGGAAAGCTTCCATCGGCAGTTTTAGATTTGCTTGTTAATGTTCCGCTTGTTGTCCCTTCAATAGCTTTGGGTGTCTCCCTAAAATTCTTTTGGAAAGAAACAGTGGCTTTTATACCTGAAATGTGGCTGCTAATTTTTGCGCATTTAGCCATCACTTACCCGTATTTTGTGAGGTCAATGTCTGCGGCTGTTGAAAGAATAAGCTTAGATTTAGAAGAAGCCGCTAGGACGCTTGGAGCCAAGCCCCTCGTTGTTTTTAGAACAATAATTTTGCCATTAACTAAATATTCCATATTTTCTGGTGCAATAATGGTTTTCACAAGAAGCGTAAGCGAAACAGGCGCAACTTTAGCCGTAGTCAGCACACTGCGAACGGCGCCGGTGGTTATTGTTGATTGGGTTAAACATAAAGTGTCTGCAACGCCGTTGGAAATCGGCTTGGGCTGTGGACTTTTAATATTATTTTCCTTCGTAATTCTGCTTGCCCTGAGATTTATCATTAGAGGGAAGGGAAGATATTAACATGACATTTACTAATCTAATGGGAGGATCGGCACGTGCCTGACGTTCGCATAGTCAACGTTACAAAAAAATTCGGGAAAATAGTGGCTGTTGACAACGTTAGCCTTCACATTCACGATAAGGAATATTTTTCTCTGCTCGGTCCAAGCGGATGTGGAAAAACGACGCTTTTGAGGCTTATTGCAGGCTTGATTCAGCCAGACGATGGCGAAATCTACATTGGCGACAGACTTGTTAATGATGTCCCGCCAGAGGACCGCGATATAGGATTTGTTTTTCAAACTTTCGCTTTGTTTCCGCATATGAACGCTTGGGACAACGTAATTTACGGTCCAAAAGTGAAGGGATTTAACAGCGAAAGAGCTGAAACTATTGGGCATGAAGTGCTTGAAATGGTTAGGCTGCACGAGCGCTTAGACGCTTTCCCGAACGAGTTAAGCGGCGGCATGATGCAGAGAATAGCCGTTGCAAGGGCTCTTGCCGCTGGAGCAAAACTTCTGCTTTTGGATGAACCGCTTGGGCATTTAGACGCTAAAGTTAGAAACGAGTTAAGATACGAAATAAGGAGAATGGCGAAGGATTTGGGTTTAACAGCCATACACGTAACACATGACCAAAGCGAAGCCTTGGCAATTTCAGATAGAATAGCCGTCATGAAAAAGGGAAAAGTCGTGCAAGTTGGAACTCCACAGGAGCTTTACATGAAACCGGCAAACATTTTCGTAGCCAACTTCATAGGAGAATCCAACTTTTTGGTGGGATACATCTCAAACGTAAACAATGGAGAAGCCACAATAGAATTGAGGGGTGGAATAAAAGTTCAAGCAACCAACAAAAACGTTAAAGCTGGCGAAAGAATAGTGTTGGCTATAAGACCGGAAACACTTATGATTAGCAAGGGAGCGAAAAAAGTTAAAAACGCCATTTTAGGCGTGGTGGAAAGGGTGGCTTTTGAAGGTACAAACATACGGTATGAGATTAGGCTTGAAAATCAAGATGTGATTGTTGCTGTTAAGCCCTCTTTAACTGAAGAGTGGATTAACGTCGGCGAAAAAGTTACTGTAAGCTTTCCACCGGAAAAAGCGCACATGTTTGCATATCCGGAAGTGGGGTTGAAGGAGGAAATGGCTGTTGAGTGAACTAATAAAATGGTTTGAAAAGAGAAGAGAAACAAAAGCCTTAGCGGTTATACAGCGCCACCTTGCCTTAACAACAAGCATAGTTGAAAATTTGGAAAAGGCGTTAATAGCCTTAATAAAAAATGACAAAAAGGAAATGCAGAGTTATATTGATAATGTGGCGAACGGCGAAAAAGAAGGGGACATGCTTCGGAGAAAAGTTATGGATGAACTATCAAAGGGGGAGCTTCCGCCGATGGAGAGAGTGGACCTAATGGATTTAATTAAGAGAGTGGACATGGTTGCAGACTGGAGCAGAGAATCCACGCGTGTATTAAGTGCCATAAGCACAGACGAGTTGCCTGACTCCATAAAAAACGGATTTATAGAAATGATTAAAAGCGTAAAGGAATGCGCGGTTTCGCTTCAGAAATGCATTAATAAAATGATGACTAAACCTGAAGAGGCTTTGCAAGCAGCGGATGTTGTGGAACAAGAAGAGGAAAAAGTTGATGATATACATGAAAGAGCCAGGAAATTGCTTGCAACTGAGGACTTGCCAAAAGCTGGAACAGCAATTTTGATAAGTCAGCTTTTTGAGGCTATAGAAATGATTGCCGACTCATGTGAAGACGCATGCGACCAAGTAAGAGTTATAATGGTTAGTAGAAAGTAAAAGGTGAATGGAGCATGACGGAAATAAAAGTAGACATTTCAGAACTGAAAAGCGAAGGAGAAGATTTAATCAAGGAGTTAGCCGAGTTCCTCAAGGAAAAAACAAATGCAGAAGTTGATAAGACAACAGAAACCATAACAGTAAAGGGCGAAGCGGTTTCCAGAAAATATTTGCGGGTGCTTCTCAAAAAGTTTTTACATAAAAGCGATTTAAAAGACTATTTTAGGGTGATAAGCGGAAAAGAAAACGCTTTAGTAGTTAAAGAAAAGAAAATAACCGAAGAAGAATAACTGCGCCTAATTCTGCCTTTTAGGTTTTTCACGCAGTTTTTTGGCGAGAATTTCTTGAACCTTACGCACATAATTTCTCGCGACGTAAACATTTTTGTAAGATTCAAGCAGTCGCCCGTCAACCACGAGCTTTTCAGCTTCGCTAAGCAGAGCTTGCACTTCTTCCAACGTTGGATTTATGTCAGTTCTTTCTGGATTAGACTTCCACAATACAGCATTTTCGTTTTGAAAAGTTATTGAAAAAAGGAAAAGAGCGTATTCCAGTTCCGCCGCAACGTGCCAAAGACCGTTAGAAAGGGAAGCTTCATCTTTCTGGTTAAAGGCTAATATGGACTTTTCCAAGTAATTTGCGGCTGTTTTTAAGGCTTTCAACACTTTTTCGTTAGCTGCCATTGTCTCAACTCGTTTTTAGCAAATTAGTAACAAATCCTTTCTTATCTGTTTCGCCGAGCCTAACACGGCATTCATGAAAACATTACGAAATTCCTTTTCCCACCGAAACTTTGCTTTCTCCCGCCTCTTTTTCAAGCCTTATCACGTGTTCAGCTTTTTCTGCAAAAGCTTCGCTGTGCGTTACGGCTATGATTTGTTCTATGGCTTTTAAGCGGGATATGGCTTCGGCTAGGCGGTCTATTGAACCGTCTTCTCTGCCAAGGCTTTCTGTTGGCTCGTCAAGCAGTAAAAGGCTTAAGCCATGTCCCGTTTTAGACTGCATAATTAATTGTCCAAGTCCAAGCCGGTAAGCAAAAGCCAACAACGTCCTTTCTCCGCCGGACAAGTTTGACGCTTCTCTTTCACTTCCACTTTCGCTTTTAACAAGCGGTGTGTAAGTCTCGTCGATTACAACGTTTATCGGCGGAGTTTCTCCGCCTGTTAAGCTGTCGAGAACTTGCTGAACGAAGTTTCTGAGGACTTTTACGAATTCGCTTCGCAGTTTGGGCTGAATACTCCTATAAGCGTCCCGCATACTGCCAATAATTTCGATGGCTTTCGCTATTTTTTCCATGCGTTCAATTTTGTGTTGGGCTTGGTCTATTCGCTCCTTTATTTCGTCTAAACGTTTAGCCAACTCTTTTTTGCGGTTTTCTTTAGTTCTTAAATCAGAATCTAAAAGGTAATATTGCCTAAAAGCTTGTTCCCGTTGGATTTTTGCATTTTCCAGCTGGGAAACGTCGAATTTGCCTATTTCCATCCTTAAACTTTCAAGCTGCATTCGCAGTTCTTTCTCCAGTTTTTGCTTAGTTTCAAACTCCATTGAAAGCTCCATTAAAGCCTTAGATTCCTCGTTTAAGCGTATTTTTAAATCTTCGATTCTCGGGGCAAGCGCTTGCAAGTTTGAAATGGCAACGTTTGCCTTGTCCCTTAACTGCTGAAGCTCCAAAATTTCACGTTGAAGTTGGCTTACAGTTTTCTGTCCCTCACTGTTTTCTTCTTGCATTTTCCGCATTAAACTGTTCTTGTACTCCTCTGAAATTTGTTGTAGGCAAAGGGGACAACGGCTTTCAGCATAAAGCGAAGAAATCCTTTTCTGGTTTTCCCGCATGCTTCTAAGTGCGGATTCCTGCTCGCCCTTCAAACTGGAAATTTGGTCTTCAACCGCTGTTAAATAACGCCTTAGGCTTTCAATGGACTGGTCTGGTGAAACACCCACCTCTAAAAGTTTGGCTTTATAAGATTGTATTTGTGTTTCCATCGAGTTTAGGCGTTGCCTCAAATTTTCTATAACGTTCTTTTTATCCTCAATTTTTTGAGCTAAAGAAGCTGATGCACCCTCAACGTTCATTAGGTTCGCAAGCACCTGCGCCTCTTTACGTTTAAGCCCCTCAACAAGGTTTTTTGTTTCTTCCAACCTTTTCAATTTCACATCGGCTTCTTCCAAAGTTTTCTTGGCTTCATTAAGCTTTTTAGCTAACCCCTCCAACTCAATTTCCATTAAGGACAATTCTTCAACCATCCTGTTATACTCAGCCGTAAGCTTTTCAATTCCGCCGACATCGGGGTCTTTTTCGTAGGCTTTTCTTTCGCCTTCATATTCCCGTTGATAACCAGCCAAATTGCTCCATGCCATTTCATAATCGGATAAACCGAAAAGTTCGTCCAGCCGTTTTTGGCGTTCCCTCGGCGGAGCATCCAAAAGCTCTTTTAGATGTTCTTGTCTAACCCAAACTATCTCACGAAAAAGCTCCTTGTCCAAGGCTGTTATAGCCTTAACTTGTTCAGCCACAGCGTCGCTTTTTACGCTTGCAATTAAGGTTTCAGCTTCAAAAAGTTTCAATTCTTCAAAGTCTTGGCTTATGCCTTTTCCATGCCTTTTCAACCCGCGGATTATAGTGTAACTTTTGCCGTTCTGGACAAACTGAACCGTCACTTTTCCCTTTTCTGCGCCTTCACGAAGGAGATAATCGTAGCTTCTGCCCATTGGTTCGCCGAAAAAAGCGAAGTCTATGGCATATAAAATTGAGGATTTTCCGCATCCCAAACCGCCAACGAGACAGTTGAAACCCCTCACAAACGGCACAGTTGATTTTACATGTGAACGAATATTCTCCAACTGAACAACTTCAATCTTCATTTCAACAGCTCCTCTAACATTTGTTTCACTTTTTCCTCCTGCTTTTTCGTTAAAGGTTCAATTAGGCTGATGGCTATGTGCGCTATTTTTTCAGCTTCGCTTGAACTATAACGTTCAGAGAAAATTTGAAGGAAATATTCGAAAGCCTTCGTTTTCAAATCTTTAAATTCGCTTTCGAATATTGAACGAACAACCTCCTCTGAAACCTCGCTTTCACACAACAAAACAACAGGATGAACAAACAAGGCTTTTTCAGCCGCACTTCTAATTTGGGCAACATCAACCTCAGCGCGGTTTGCCTCTGCAGGCAGAGTTCCCCTCAAAACTGGAAT
This sequence comes from Bathyarchaeia archaeon, assembly GCA_038848005.1. GTDB lineage: Archaea > Thermoproteota > Bathyarchaeia > Bathyarchaeales > Bathycorpusculaceae > JAWCNN01. The sequence continues at coordinate 68,883 of JAWCNZ010000003.1, forward strand.
AATAATTACGCCTTCTTCGTCTACGCCCTTAACCATTTGAACAGTTAACTCAGTGATTTTTGAAGGATTAACGCCACTGAAATCTTGTTCTAAAACGGCAAATTTGCGTGGATAATGAAGCTCTATAAATTCTGTTGAAGCTTCACCTTTCTCGTTAACGTTAACATGGTAAAAGCCCTTCTTGTTTTTCGCTTCGTCGTAATTGACGGTTTCAGTGCACCCGCTGTAAGCCAGCAATCCAGTCTTAAACTTTCCCATGTAAGGCGCATGCACATGCCCACCGGCATAATAGTTAAAGCCTTCGGGTATAAGCTCAGGTGAGGCCTCAGCTTCTATATAGGGCGGTTTAACATTTGGAATATCCAAAGCCATGTGGAAAACAAAAATGTTGAAAAGCGCGGGGTCTGGGGTTGGCTTGTTTTGCTCCATAAAGGCTGGAAGCGCCTCCTCAGTTTTTCGTCTAGTCCTATAGTTTGGGACGCCGTAAACGTAGCAAAGGTCTGGTTTCCGCCAGCATGCGCCCTCATGTCTTGGCAAGTAATAGAGTAACCCAGCACTGTCAAGAGGATTCAAAATTGTGCCCGTTAAGACGTTTGGCGCTGAATCATGTGAACCGTCAACAACCAAAACTGGAACGTTAGCCTCACGCAAACGACCAAAATTTTTGATGGTGTTCTCTAACGTAATGTTTGAAGGGCGGGCGTGATGGAACAAATCCCCAGCAATAATCATAAAGTCAGGCTTTAACTCAATTGTTTTATCAACCAACTCTTGAAAAGCCTTGTCAAAGTCTTCGCGCCTCGCTTCTAAACCGTACTGTGCATAGCCTAAATGCAAATCTGCAGCGTGAACAAAACTGAAAGCCCTCAAACCCTTTCCTCCTCCTTTCTAGGATTAGCTTATCACATTTGGTTTTAAGCGTTTGGTGTGAATTTAGTGCGAAGCAGTAATGCTCACGTATACGTTTATATGTTAAGTTAGTATACTATTTAATTGTGGTTTACATGAAAACCGCAGTTTTGCCCCTACGTCTTCCCAAAAAACTCATTGAAGAAATCGACTATTTGGTTAAGGCTGGAATTTATGAAAGCAGAAGCGAAGCCATAAGAGACGCCGTTCGCCGATTAATAGAGTCTAGAAGGCTCATGCTGGAGCCTTATAGATATTATAGGCTTCGTGTGGAAGAAGCCCTAGCCTCATCAGAAACCTTCCAGTTAAGTCCAGACCAAGTGATTGAGGAGATAAGGAATATACGGGAAGAGTTATGGCGTAGGGAGAAAGAATACTTTGCACTCTAGCAAATTAAGGGTTTACTTGGACTCAAACGTTTTCATTTTCGGGAAAGAAAAACCCGCAATCAAATTCACGCATCATCCTAGACTTAGCTGAAGAGGGGAAAATTGTTCCAATAGTTTCTTATTTAACGCTAGAAGAACTAAGAGAATATTTCACACGCAGATACAACCGAGAAACAGCTATAAACGAAATTTATTATATCATAAGCCTGCCCACACTTGAAATAATTTCACGTGACAAAGTGAAAAAACTGATCACTAAATATAGAGGCACAGTTCCAGATAAAGACTTGCCCCACTTAGTTTCAGCCATAATAGCCAACGCCGATTACATGGTAACATATAATAGACACTTTATAGAATCAAAAGCAAAAGAACACATTAAAGTTTTAAAACAGTCGGACTTCGTGAAACTATTCGGCATAAAACCCCAACCCATAAATTACTAACAAAACACATAAACCATTTAAATATGCCACTATAACACGAAGGGTTGTAATTGAAATGAAATGTCAAAGATGTGGACAGGAAACGTTTTTGCCGTTTAGGTGTCCATATTGTGAGGGCTACTTCTGTTCTGAGCATCGTTTGCCAGAAAGCCATGAATGCCCAAAAATGGAGTTGGCTCGCGCTTCAAAGTGGGAAATACGCCAAGATTCCTACACGTACACGGTTACTTACTCCACAGAAAAGCCTAAAAGCATAAAGCGTTTCAGCAAAAAAGAAATTAAGCATTTAACAATAGCGGCGTTGCTTGTTTTTTGTATAGGATTATCCTCCGGAATATTAAGTTTCGGTGTGGAGTTGAGTTTCTTTAAGCTTTTTGTATTTGCTTTGGCTTTTACGTTGTCTTTTTTGGTTCATGAAATAGCTCATAAAATAGTTGCGCAGATGGAAGGTTTATGGGCAGAGTTTAGATTGACAGTTTTCGGGGCGTTTTTAACTTTGCTTTCTATATTCTCACTTTTTAAGATAATATCGCCTGGCGCCGTTATTATAGCTGGTTTCGCCGACAAAAAGAGCGTAGGGCGGGTATCCATTGCTGGACCATTAACAAACCTTGTCTTGGCAATTATACTTTTAGGCATAGCCGTTTCAATTCAACATCAAATTTTGGGGCGCTTGGCTTATCTCAACGCTTTCATAGCTCTTTTCAATTTACTCCCTTTTGGAGTGCTTGATGGATTCAAAATTTTCTTATGGAGCAAGAAAATTTGGGTTATGGCTTTTATGGCAAGCCTAATTTTGACAGTGGTTGCCTTGCCGTTTGCACTGTGAAAAGGTTAGGTGTTACAGTAGTTCTATTGTCACGTGGACTTCTTCTGGAACGCGGATCCGCATTATGCGTCTCATAACACGTTCTTCAGCGTCGATGTCTATGAGGCGTTTGTGAATGCGCATTTCCCATCTATCCCAAGTCGAGGTGCCCTCGCCGCAAGGCGACTTCAAAACTGGAACCCGCAACCGTTTAGTTGGCAACGGAACAGGACCGTTTATTTTAACTCCTGTTTTTTCTGCTATGCTTCGCAGTTCTGCGCATACTTCTTCCAGTTTTTTATAGTCTGTGCTTGTTAAGCGTATTCGTGCTTTTCTAACCATTAGTTATCATTCCACTTTACAGCCTTTGGCGTTTTGTCGGGTATTTACCTTAGACAACAAACCGCAAATAAAAACTTATCGACCGTTAGTGGCTTAAATGTTGTTGGCGCAAGGTTTTCTGTAACAATAACATTTGAAATTCGAGTTTCCAAAACAAAGTAGCGAATATGTGGTTTTAACTAAAATGTTAAAAATGTGGGAGTATCATTAAAAAGGATGTTGAAATGATGAAGCTAAAGTTGAGGGTTGAGGGCGTACTTTTGGATTTGGATGGTACGTTGGTGGATTCAAGAGGCGCTTATAGGGAGGCTGTGGAAACGGCTTTTAAAGCGTTGGGATGGAAAACTGTGCCAGCCAGCGTGGTTTTGGAGATTCCAAGGAGGCTTGAATTGAACCTTCCAATAAATGATTTGGTGGGCAATGCGGATGGGCAGAGGTTTTTGGATTTATACCTTAACGCTTATTATGGGGCGACAGCCACGAAAACTAGGCTTATGCCGAAAATTGAGGATACGCTTAAAAGACTTTCGGAAAAAGCTGTTTTGGCTTTGGTTACTATGCGGCATGTCCCGAAGGAGAAGGTTATGGCGGAGTTGGAAAATTTTGGCATAGCAAAATTTTTTAGGCATGTAACCACAGGGCTTGACACAAGCGACCCTAAGCCTTCTCCTGACGCCTTAATAAGATGCGCTGAAAAATTGGGTGTTCAAGCATGTGAGTGTTTGGTTGTTGGTGATTCCGTGGCGGATGTGAGGGCTGGAAAAGCCGCTGGAGCCAAAACAGCGGCGGTTCTGTCTGGAATTTTCTCCCGCATGGAATTGGAAAGCGAAAAGCCAGACTTAATCCTTAAAAGCGTAAATAGGCTTCCAGATTTCATAGAATAGCATCGAAAACAATCTTGTAATATTTCTGGAATGGAAATATAGCCAAATGTTACCGAAGAAAAATATAGAAGCAACCATAAATAAAGCTTAATTAAAGGCTCAGCTAAATATAAAAATGGGGAAGGCTTCGAGAGGAACAACATGAACTTCGTAGAAGCACTCTTATCTAATAAGCTTAAAGAGGTAAACCCGACGCTTGATGTTTTCGGTTCAGACCGCAAAGTGCTTCAAATAGCATGTCAAGACTTTACAAACTATCTTAAATTCCACTGGAACCTTGTTGGAAAAGAGGCGAACGACTGTGAAATAGCAGAGCGCCTAGAAAAAGCATTTAACGAAAGCCCAAATGAACTGGAAGAGTTTTTGGAAATTTGGATTAAAGTGTGGTTTAAAAAATGGAAGGAACGGGTTAAACTCCTCATAGGCAATGAAAACTCTAACAGATGGGACAAAGTTACAAAAATACTTGCCGATGCGGAGCCTTTGTGGAGAAAGTTCCCAAACCGCCAAGAAGCACAGGAAATAGTGATATACACGTTAATAAAGAATGGAGAAATCTGCGGCACGTCGATCCTTGCAGAAAACATCCTAAAAATGGAGTTAGGCGAAAGAGGAGGAAACAGCCTAAACGAAGAACAAACACTAAACGTGGTCAACAGTTCTTTGAGAAGGGCAAGGCAACTAACCAGAAGCAAGGGTCCACTAATCTACGTCAAAATTGATAAGGGCTATTATGAATTGAACCTGCACCGATAAACGCTTGCTGAACCCGTTTCTAACGCAACCTTTCCCTTTGAGGGCTTCTTGTTTGCCAAGAATATGTTCGAGTAACCGTTGTTTTTCCGTAACCGCAAGCGGCGCATCGCTTTTTAGATACATTGTATGCTCTTCTTCCACATCGCCTACAGCGTATATGAACGGTTTTTCCAGCACGTTTACCAAATGATGGCGTTCCCTTTCCCAAAAATGTCACCTTGGCGGCGGCGAAATAAGAACTACATTGTCGCCTCTGACGATTATTAAACCAAGTTTTTTCACGTTTTCAGCGTTAGTGGTGTCTTCTGTTTCTTCCAAAACGAGGTTTAAATGTTGGTCAAAACCCTTCAACTTTCCACGAAGACTTTTCCCACCTTTCAATCGCACCAACACTATTTTTCCAAGGTTCTGTTCCAAGATTTCAGTTGTCATCTCGCTCATTTTCGAAACCCCAAACTTGCTTATTGCTTTTATACTTAAAACTTATACCATTTAAACCTATCTAAAAGATGATAACCCAATGCCTGAAAAATACAAAAGACACTTCCTAAAAACAAGGGAAGCTAAACTCCTCGTAAACAAGGCTTCAGAAAGAATCAAGTTTGGTTTAGAACAAATTTTAATGGTTAAAGCAAAGGTTGAACTTGTTAAAACGGAAATTGCCGAAATCTACATTTTCAACAACAAGCCTTTATTTGCTAAAATTGGAGAAAACGTCTTCCCAACATTGGTTTTCAATGAATTTTTAAATTTGGCGCCGAAAGTTGTCGTTGATATGGGCGCTGTCCCTCATGTGTGCAACGGCGCAAATGTCATGGCGCCAGGAATCGTGAATATTGAGGGAAATTTCAGAAAAGGCGAGCTTGTTGTGGTTGTTGATGAGAAACACCGTAAACCATTGGCGATAGGCGAAACAGAGTATGACATGAACGAAATGAAAAGCGTTAAACATGGGGTTGTCGTCAAAAACATCCATCATGTCGGCGACCACATTTGGAATTTAGTAAAAGGCTTGCTCAGTGAAAGGATAACGCATATTAACTGAAATTGCCATTTCGCTTGTGTTGAGAGGAGAGGAAAATATGAAAATACGCTTTTCAGTTTGTTTATTGGCGTTGACCATTGCCATAATGTCCCTCATAAATCAAATTGCTCTGGGAGCTACAGTTACAATTTCCGGGCAATACGAATCGGTTTGGATTACTTCAGCTACGCATGAATATTGTGTACAGAACAACGTTTGGAATCCAGACAGCGGCTGGGTGCAAGTGCTTGAAGTAGACGACCAAAACGGAAACTTCACTGTGAAAGAGGCAAACCACAACAAGCCAACTGGTGGTTCACCAGCCTCTTATCCGTCAATTTATAAGGGTAATCATTGGGGTTCCGCTACAAGTGATAGCGGCATGCCAATACGGGTTGACAGTATCATAAACGTTTCCACCACATGGAGCATCGCTACAATTGATTCTGGAATTTGGAACGCCGCGTATGACGTTTGGTTCCATCAAACAAGCGATTACTCGGGTGGTCCGCCTAACGGCGCAGAATTGATGATTTGGATTAACTGGCTGGGCAGCATTCAACCTGCAGGTTCAAGAGTTGCGAATGTGACGCTGGAAAGCGCAACTTGGGAGGTTTGGTTTGCAGATTGGGCGGGTCGGAATTACATTGCTTATCGTATAACCAGCAAAACCACATCCGTAAACTTTGACATTAACACGTTTATCAAGGATGCCGTGTCCAGAGGTTACATTCAAAAATCATGGTATTTAATTGATGTAGAAGCTGGTTTTGAGCTTTGGCAGGGCGGTGCAGGGTTAAAATCAAGCGGATTTTCGGTTACAGCAAATGGAGACAGCGTTCCTCCAACAATTGAAAAGCCGTATCGCATACCAGAAGGCGACATTGAACCCTTTACAGATGTAAAAATTTTGGTGAATGTTACCGATTTAGAAAGCGGAGTGAAAAATGTCACCTTGTCCTATAACTTAAACGAAAGCGCCACATGGAATGATGTGCCCATGACTTTGAATTCTACAACGGGGCTTTATGAAGCAGTAATTCCAGGGCAAGGGGCGGGCACGCTGGTGAGATACATGATTTTGGCATGCGACAACGCTGGAAACTGTGGAGTTAGGGAAGACAGCCCCTACACGGTTATACCCGAATTCCCATCGATAACGATTCTGTTGCTGTTAACATTAACCACTTTAGTTATGGCGGTTTTATCAAGGAAAAGCAAAATCAAAGCATTCACCTTTACAGCGAAAAACCATAACACAAATCATTTCCCAGCCCTTAAGAGTTTAAATCAGTATTTTTAATTCATAAAATGTTTTAATAGTGCGCATCTGTATTAAGAGTTTAGACGTGGAATTGGAAAACACTTAAACTGTTGAAAAGCAATTAGTGTTTGAGAGGAGAAGTTTGCCGGGTTTAAGCGACATATTCCGCAAAGCGAAAAAGCCTGAAGGGGAAGTTGAAGTTAGGGCTATTTCCAGCAAGACTTATTTGAAGGCTATGCCTCTCCGTGATTTGGCTGATTTAGATGCTGTGAAGAACGAAGTGAAAGCTGGAAACATTATAATTTTGAGGATAACTCCTCTCGCAAACAAAAGCATAGAAGACGTCAAACGTGCAGTAAACGAATTGTGCGAGTTTGTCGAAACGGTTGGCGGAGACATCGCAAGACTCGGCGAAGAAAGAGTTGTGGTTTGTCCAGCCGGCATAAAGATTTGGCGGGAAAAAACGCCAATGGCGAATGAACCAATACCAACAGCAGCCTAAAACATTTAACAAGTATTTTATGTTTAAATCTGGAGAACATGTATTGAAATTGAGATGCTAATCAAGTATACGGAGCACGCCAAATTTCGAATGAGCCATAGAAGTATATCAAAAGTTAAAGTTGAGGAAACAGTTCAAAATCCAGATTTCAGTTTTATCATGAGTCTCGGCAGATCAGCGGCGTTAAGAAAGTATAGTGACAAGTTTCTTAAGGTGATTTATGAAAAGAGTAATGATAAAATAATAGTTGTTACTGGTTATTGGACTAGGAGAGTGCAGTGATAAATGGTGAAGGTTGAGTATGATTCGGAAGCTGATGCAATGTATATTTGGCTTAGAAAAACTAAGTACGAAATAAGTGAGGAGTTGGCAGAAAATGTGATTATAGACCTTGACAAGAATGGGCGCATCATCGGAATAGAAATATTGGATATATCGAAAAACTTGGGAAGGGAATTGGTAAACAAAATTTTGAAAACCGAAAAAATAGCAACCGCAGCTTAACCCTGATACTCACACTCTTATAGTAGCCTATATGTTTCCATTATTGCCGGCACTAAGGTTTGGATTCCACAGCGTTTGTGGATGAAGTTTGCCATGCTTAGGCATTTCGCCCTTTCACCGTGGCACACAATAACCCTTTCTGGTTTAGGCTTTAAATTGGTAATATAGTTAATTATTTGCCGTCTGTCCGAATGTCCAGAAAAGCCTTCAATTGATTCTACACGCAATCTAACTTTTACAATGTCCATTTTGCCTTCGCTGTTCAAAAGCGCAACTTCGTTTAAGCCCTTTTGCACTCGCCTTCCCAAAGTGCCTTCAATCTGGTAGCTTACAAAAATTATTGTGTTGTTTTCGTTTTCAGCTAGGCTTTTGAAGTATTCTATTACTGGACCACCTTCAAGCATGCCTGAAGTCGCCATAATAATGCATGGTTCACCATCAATAATGTCTTGCCGCACATTCGGATGCTCAACAACTGTGAAATAGTCTGATTGGAAGGGGTTAACGCCGTCGTGTAATATGCTGTGGCGGACTTCCCTGCCCAAATATTCTGGATAAGCCGTGTGGATGGCTGTCGCCTCAGAAATCATGCCTTCAATGAAAACTGGAGCTTCTTTCATTAGTCCCCTACGCATGTAACCATCAATGATAAGCATTATTTCCTGCGCTCTGCCAACTGCGGGCACGGGAATTAAAACTTTGCCCTTATGCTCCAAAGTCTCATTTATGATGGCGGTTAGGCGCTCTTCAGCTTCAACCCGCGAAGGCATAAGGTCTTCCGCGCCGCCGTAAGTGCTTTCGGTTATCACGGTTTCAACCCTTGGAAACTCTGTGGCTGCAGCCTCCAAAAGCATTGTCCGTGTGTATTTGTAATCGCCAGTATACACAATATTATGTAAGCCTTCGCCAATGTGCAAGTGAACAATGGACGAACCGAGAATGTGACCAGCGTTGTGGAGTGTCAAGCGGATGTCAGGAGCTATGTCCGTGACAACGCCGTACCGCAGTGGAATCGTATGCAAAACGCATTCACGCACGTCTTTCTGGTCGTAAAGCGCCATTATGCCTTGTTTACTGGCAACATCCAAATAATCCAGCTGAAGCAAAGTCATCAAACTTGAAGTTGGAGATGAACAGTACACTGGACCGTCATAACCGTACTTGTAAAGGAAAGGCACAAGACCGCAGTGGTCAAGATGCGCGTGGCTTATAACCACAGCATCCAGAGAGTCGATTTCGAAAACTTGACTGTCAAACCTTGGAAAAGCCTCAAAAGGCTTTGAAGAGCCAGGGTTAATGCCGCAGTCCAAAAGCACGTTGCTTTCTCTTGTTTGAACGAGAAAGGCTGAACGTCCAACCTCTTGAACTCCGCCTAAAGCCGTAATCCTAACGTCGCCAACCTCGTAAATTTTAGGTCTAAAAATTCTTTCGCCAACCGTGCGCAGAATTCGCTCTCGCTCTTTGCTTTCGGAATGAAGATAATGGCGCATATGCGTAACTATTTTCGACTTTAACGGAGGACTCCTCAAAACATTAGGACGCCATTTACTCCGCCTAATAATTTCCTGCAAAACCGCTCCGTTTTTTCCAATAACAAGCCCAGGCTTTTTCGCCTCAATTATTATTTCGCCGAGGCTTGGGTCAAAGTTTATGTCAGTTACTTCAGCTTCAGCTGGAACTATTTCACGCGCTATTCTTTCAGCATCCTTTTCAGGAAGCCTAACAGAAGGATCTGAGCGTATGACAATTCGTTTTCTTATGACGTTAACTATCTCGGCGATTATGGTGCTCTGTTCAACAAGCAATTCTGGCTTTTTAGTGTAAACGGCAAGCATAGGTCCTTCATATTCTATCCTTGTCACTTCAGCTTCTTTTGGAACATGCTCCAGTATATACTGGCTTATTTCTATTTTGTCCCTTTCAACGCTGGGCTTCACGACTTTAACTTCCTCATTCAGCTAGAAGTTTCTCCTTTTCCTTGCTGGTTAACTCTCTATAGCCATTTGCGTCTATAACTGCAACGTTAAAACTGTCTCCGCTTGCCGCATCCCGCTTCATGGCTGAGTTGACTGCCTTAACAATTACTGGCAAAAGCTCCGCCACAGACATGCCCTCTTTGTACTTGTCTTCTAGGATGCCGTAGGCTATAGGTGAACCCGAACCAGTAGCAACACATTTTTCCTCTGTTAAACTGCCAAATGGGTCAAGCGAGTAAACATGAGGTCCCGTGTCGTCCACTCCGCCAACCAGAACCTGCGCAATCAACGGCGCATACCTTGATGAAAACAGAATGTTTGCAACCAGCCTTGCCGCCGAGTTTATGGGCATTGGTCTGTCCATGCTTATTTTATACAGTTGTGCATTTGCCGTGAGTATGTCAACGGTTCTCTGCGCATCGGCAACCGAACCCGAAATCGTCATTGCCAAATGGTCGTCTATTCTATAAATTTTTTTCCCATGTTTATGCGCCACATAAAAGCCCATGGTTACGCGGGTATCTGAAGCCAATATGACGCCGTCTTTGCATACGACGCCTACGGTTGTTGTTCCCTTCAACACCAATTTATTGATTGCGTCACTGTTTATCAAACTACATTTTCCTCCAAAATATTCTAGCATGCGAAAGTTTACTTCGCTAGGAAACAGCATCATCTAATCATAAACACGGGATTTATTAACATTACGGTTTTGACGTCAACTTTTAACTTGAAAGTGAAAGACTTGTTCGATATGTTATTTAGCACAGAGTCAAACCACATATAAATTATGCAGAAAAATTGGGGGAATTTATGGGTTGTCGATAGCAATCTCTAATATTACTAGCCCGAAAACCGTAGCTGTTCCCTCTATCGGCGGTGCATAAGTGTAATTGCGTATTTGCCAGCCAAGGTAAAAGCCGTACTCCAAACCAAAGTCTTCATAGTTGACTCTACCATCACCATTCAAATCGCATAGCAAATTCTGTGAACCCAACGCATTGCGCACCGCGCCTAAATCAACAGAGTCCGCTGTGCCATCACCATTTAAATCACCAGTAGGTCTAAAGCCAATCCTAAAGCAAATAAACGGCAAACCAAAAACATCACCACCAGTCAAAAGTTCGCAGTGTGTTAAAACCACCCTATAAACGCCTGGTGGAACTTGAAAGCCATTCTGGTCCCGTTGATCCCAAACGTAAGTTAAGGTCGTGCATGGATTTTCCGACCAAACTACGTCAAGGTGGACGATTGGCCAAACTTCGTTTCCATTTTCGTCGATT
>JAWCNZ010000004.1:0-74278 GCA_038848005.1 Bathyarchaeia archaeon
TGTTGAAGAACCAACTGTGTTTTCAGGGACATCTATCGTAACTGCAGTTTCTGGAATAGCTTGTCTGGGAATAGTTGTCATTAGGAAAAGGCGTGGCATGTGGTGAAAAGCCATGAACGCCAAAAAGTTGGCTATTTTGTTGGTGGTTGTCGTCTTAAGCGTTTCTCTGACAGCCTATACATTAGCGAACGCACAATCAGACCCATACGAATGGCACATCATAGAGGAAAAAGAAGGTATAACATGGGATGGTGATGTTTCGCACATTATTTGGTACCGCAATGGCAGAGGAGACGAAGTTTTGTACTGTTACTACCATTCAAACAAGTCAGCGTTGTACGTTGATGTTTTTCCAGCGGAAGGCGGCGTACTGTCTCTTAATGCTACTTGGGAAGAGAATTTGTTGCGTAGGCTTACTACACGCTATTTTGGTGTTGGCTGGAGCGGTAGCATAGTTCGTATGCCCAGTTTGCCGCCAGGCTTTAAACTGCCGCCACGACCGCCAGAATGCAACTAGAAGGTGAAAATCATCCGCTTGGCTATGCAAAGGATATATGGGCTGTTAGTGACCGACGCGCTTATGCTTGTATGGTGCGTTATGATGGGAACGATGACAAACTAACTGCACTTATTCAATCGGCTTTATCCTATACTTTCGGGGCTGACGAATGCGACGAAGAATGGTGTGTTATGAATACAGAATACATGCCTCACCCAATTTACCTGGGGATAATCAAAATAGGCGAGGAATGGGCTAAAGAGTGGGGACCAAACTGCAGGCAAAGGTTAAATGACACTTACAATGGCGTCACGCTGGAAAGGAAGGATTCTGGTCCAATAGGGTATGACGGTAGCATAATCACTTATCAAGCAGTAGCATGGACAGAACGATACGAAAACTGGCAACTAAAAGAGATACACCTAAAATACACATTTACAGTAAGTGTGCCTGCATACCGCCCATATGTTCAACCCTCAATCGTCGGATACTACGCAGAATTCAATTAAACCCACAATTTCTCCATTTTTTATTTCAAATGTTTAACTAAAATTAAAAGAATTGCCATGAAGTTAATGTGGAAGGTTTAAATATTTGTCTATGCTCGCTCATACAAGGTTTAAGTGGTTGGAAAATGCCAAAACAGGAAAAGGGGAAATCCCATCAGACGAGGCCTGTTACTAAGCGTCCTCCAAGCTGGTGTAAATATCAGCCAGAAGAAGTAGAAGCCTTAGTGGTTAAACTTGCGAGGGAGGGTGTTCCGCCGAGCCGTATAGGAACAATCCTTAGAGATCAGTATGCGATTCCTTTGGTGAAGTCGATTACTGGGAAAACGATAACGAAGATGCTTAGGGATGCGGGGCTTGCGCCAGCAATTCCAGAAGATTTGGCAAATATGTTGAAAAGGGCTGAGCGCCTCAATGCTCATCTTGAAAGGAACAAAAAGGACTTGCACAATAAAAGGGCGCTTCAAATTTTGGAAGCGAAAATCCACAAACTTTCAAGGTACTATAAGCGTGAGGGAATTTTACCGCAAAACTGGAAGTACGAGCCTAAAACAGCTTCCCTAACCTAACAATTCCACTACTAGGTAAATGTTAAGCTTATCCGCATCTGCAAGCTGGAATCGAATAGAAAAGATGTTGTAAAACTCGTCGAGTGCGAAAAATATGAAAAGGAAAGTTTGGGTGTTCAAATATATAGCAATCGCTTTATTAAGCTTATTAGTTGTTGTAGCTTATGCAAGTCTTTCAAAGTGTCCATTTATGGAAGCTGCTCCATGAAGACTGCGGGGATTACGTTGTTGTTGGCGAGAGCTAAACCAGCTTCTTTGACTTGGCATGTTCGCCTTTAAATCCTTAAATAATAATTGGTTTCTAGCTTAAAGTGGTTGTTATGACATTGGAAAGGGACAACATTGAAGCCTTTTTGGGTTCAGCGGCGCAGGCAGCCAAAACCATTTTGGAGGTTGCGAAGGGAGATGGTTACATCTATGTTTTTTCGCATTTGGATGCCGATGGGGTGGCTGCGGCTGGAATTGTTGGAAAAGCATTGTTTAGGCTTGATGCTAGATTTAAGATTAGAATAACTCAGTGGGTTGACGAGGAAGTTTTGGGTGATGTTTGTTCTGAAAAGCCTCAGCTTGTAATATTCACGGATTTTGGAAGCGGCTACATCAACCTATTAAATGAAAAACTTTCACAATTCAAAATTGTAATTTTGGACCATCATCAAATTGCGGGAGAAAAAACAGCCGCTTTTGCGCATGTAAACCCACATTTACATGCAATTGACGGCGCACGGGACATAAGCGGCGCAGGCGTCGCATACTTCGTCGCCAAAGCAATTGACAAAAATAATGTGGATTTGGCGCCCATAGCCGTTGTTGGGGCTCTCGGAGACCTTCAAGACAAATATGATCAGCGAAAGTTAGGCGGAATAAATGAGTTGATAGTTGAGGATGCTGTTAAAGGTGGGTTTTTAACAGTTGAAAAGGACTTAATATTTTTTGGAAGGGAAACACGTCCCATTCACAAAGCATTAGCTTCTACGACAAGCCCTTTTATTCCTGGCTTAAGCGGTGAAGAAGATAAGAGTTTAACTTTTTTGGCTAGTTTGGACATTAAACCAAAAGATGGCGAGCGGTGGCGGGCTTTAAGGGACCTTTCAGACGAAGAAAAGAGAAGGCTATGCTCAGCATTGGCAGATTACCTCTTGTCGAAAGGCTTACATTACGAAGTTACAAATCTTATTGGACATGTTTACACTTTGAATGGCGAAGAGCCTTGGACTCCGCTTAGAGACGCCAGAGAATTCGCTGTTTTGTTGAATGCCACTGGACGCATGGACAAGCCAAGCTTAGGCGTAGCCATATGCATGGGCGACAGAGGCTCAGCCCTAGAAGAGGCAAACAATGTTTTAGAGGAGTATAGGAGAACCATAAACAAGTATCTTGGATGGGTTATGGAAAAACCCGACAGAATTCGTGAGTTGGAAAACATTTACGTTGTTTACGGCGAAAACTTCATAAACGACAAAATTGTTGGCGCAATATCTTCCATACTTGTCACGAGTCTTCCAAACCCAGAAAAACCCTTAATTGCATACGCCTACACTGAAAAGGAAGGCTTGGCGAAAATTTCAGCAAGAACAATAGATATTATGACGAACAGAGGAGTTAACTTAGGCGAGATCATGCAAGTGGCCGCTGAAAAATGTTTGGGAAACGGTGGCGGACACAACATAGCGGCTGGAGCGCAAATCCCAATAGAAAATGTTGACGTTTTTATTAAGGTTGTTGATGAACTTGTTGGAAAGCAGTTGAAGGGTGAGAACATTAGAAGCTGAAATAGTATTGGAGTATGACGACGAAAAAGTTGCTGAAGCCGCAGCCAAAGCAGTTTCGCCAGACAATTTTAAAGCACCAAAGGGATTAGCAGTCAAAACAACATGGGAAAAAACCAAAGTAGTTACAGTAATAAAGTGCCAGAGGAAATTTTCAACATTCATAGCCACAATTGACGATTTGCTTTTTTGCATTTCAACAGCGGAAAAAAGCATCAAAACGGTAAAGAGTTTAACTGAGTAAGGTTAAATATTTGTTTTGATGCTAAAGTTAGAAGGTTAAGTGGCTGATTGACATGTTGGACATTAGGCTTATCCGTGAAAATCCAGAATTGGTTAGGAACAACCTAATGAAGAGGGGAAACCCCGAAATTTTGGAGATGTTGGATGAACTGATTAAATGTGATGGAGAGTGGCGGCAAGTCCTAACGAGGTTGAACGAGCTGCGTCATGAAAGAAAGCAAATAACGCTTAAAGTTGCGGCTTTGAAAAAGCAAGGTGAAGACGCAAGCGGGGAAATTGCAAAAGCCAAAAACGTTGACATGGAAATTACCGCTTTGGAACGGCGTGTGGGCGAATGTGAAGAGAAGGTTCGTTATTATTTGATGCGGTTGCCAAACCTCCTACACGAGTCGGTTCCGTTTGGCAAAGACGAAAATGATAATGTTCCGGTGCGGTTTTGGGGTGAACCGCCAAAATTTGATTTTCCACCTAAAGACCACATAGATTTAGCCTTAAACTTGGATATTATGGATGTGGAAAGGGCTGGGAAGGTTGCTGGAGCCAGATTTTTCTATTTGAAGGGTTATGGCGTTTTGCTTGATATGGCTATAATGAACTTCGCCTTGGAGGAGCTGGTGAAGAAGGGGTATATGGCGATAGAACCGCCGTTTCTTATGAGGCGTAAGCCTTACGAGGGGGTTGTAGCCTTAAGCGATTTTGAAGATGTCCTATACAAAATTGATGGTGAAGATTTGTATTTGATTGCCACTTCCGAGCATCCTATTGGGGCGATGTTTATGGATGAAGTTTTGAAGGCTGAGGATCTGCCAATCAAATGTGTTGGCGTCAGCACAAACTTTAGGAAGGAAGCTGGAGCGCATGGCAAGGACACACGTGGAATCTTTCGGACACACCAGTTTAACAAAATTGAACAGTTCATTTTCTGCAAGCCTGAAGACTCGTGGAAAATGCATGAAGAACTTATAAGGAATGCGGAGGAGCTTGTTCAAAAGCTTGGTTTGCCCTATCGTGTCGTGAACGTTTGCACTGGCGATATTGGAACGGTAGCCGCTAAAAAGTATGATTTGGAGGCGTGGATGCCAGCGCAAAACGCCTATAGAGAATTGATTTCGTGTAGTAACTGCACGGATTATCAGGCTAGAAGGTTAAACATAAAATACCGAGAAAAAGAGGGTGAACCGCCGAAGGGGTTTGTGCACACTTTGAATTCAACAGCTTTAGCAACTGGCAGAACAATGGTTGCGATTCTTGAGAATTATCAGCAGAGTGATGGTTCGGTGGTTATTCCGGAGGTTTTGAGGAAGTATATGGGTGGCATCGAAAAGTTGGAGCCGAAACAGTAAAACTTTTAATAGTTAGATGTGATTTTTCAAGCTGTTCTTTGGAGGATGAATGTGTCTTCGAAAACCAAACGCGTAAGGGATAAGTGGCGAAGCAAAGTGTGGTATACGGTTGTTGCTCCACTATATTTTGGCAGTGTGGAGCTTGGAAGTGTGCCAGCAGACGAACCGCAAAAACTTGTTGGGAGGGTTGTTGATTCAACGCTTTATGATGTTACTGGCGATTTTGCACATCAGTATCTTAAAATGCTTTTTCAAATAACAGAGGTGGATGGCAAAACTGCCAAAACAATGTTTAAGGGACACGAATACTCAAGGGATTATCTGCGAAGCCTTGTTAGGAGGAGAACAACAAAGGTTGACGGCATTTTCAATGTGGCAACAAAGGATGGGTATAAGCTTCGGGTGGCTGTTTCAGCCTTTACACTGTCAAGGATAAGAACAGCTCAAGAGAAAGGCATACGTGCAATCATGGAGAAAATCGTTAAGGAAAAGGCTTCAGCCCTCACGTTTGACCAGTTCACTCAAGAAATGGTTTTGGGAAAAATCGCTTCAGACATATATAATGAAGCTAAAAAAATTGCGCCGTTACGTCATGTGGGCATCCGAAAATCAAAGGTTATAGCCACTGCACAGCAAACGCCACTTCAAAAGGTTGAGGCAAACTAATACAGTCATTTTAAGGTGGCGACATGACTGTTTCCGCCGGAGTTCACAGAAAAGCCCAGTTTTCCATTTTAGATTTAATAAATAACGTGAAAAAACAGCCAGATTTTCACAAAGCAGGCGCAATTGCTATTTTTGTTGGTGTTGTTCGAGGACAAAACCTCAAAGGCGAAAAGGTTCAAAAGCTGGAGTTAGAGGCTTATGAAGAGAAGGCAAACGAGGTTTTAATTGATATTTGCAGAGATTTAAAGAATAGGGAGGGCATAGTGGACGTTCAAATTCACCATTTACTCGGCGAATTCAACGTTGGAGAAGACTTGGTTTATGTTTTGGTTGCGGGTGCGCATCGCAAAAATGTTTTTCCAGTTTTGGAAGAAGCTGTGGAAAGGTACAAGCGAGAAGCGCCAATTTTCAAGAAGGAATACTGCCTAAACAAGCATGGCAAAGTAACCACTCATTGGATAACCGAAAGCAAAGCATAATAATTGTTTAATTGGGTTTGTGTGGAAAATTTAATATTAGGATATTCATGGGAATTGATGTGACGTAAAGTGTTGGTTATGAAGGCTGTTACTGAAGACACGATAAAGATGTGTGTTAAAGCGGTTAGCTATTCTCTTTATTTCTTTATTATCAGGTTACAACAAAAACAGAAATAACTAACAGATTGCAACACTTACGCTTCATAAACATTAGCTATCTTTTCTACTCAACATAAAATTGCAATTGTTGTTGTTAAAATTTCGGCAACGACAACAACACAAAAACCATTTCAAATGTCATCGCCAGAAAACCCGCAAAACGACGATATTTAAAAATAAAATTGTTAAATTTTAAATACTAATTAATTAATGTTGTTGAATGTTATGTAGAAAAAGGTGGATGCGAATTTGGAAAGAAAAAGCTACACTTGGTTTGAAAGACGCCGAAGAACAAAAGCATTAGATTTAGCCCAAGAACAAATAACCAAGGCGCTTGACACCGTAACCCTGCTCCACCAAGCAATAAAAAACATGTCAGAAACAAAAGAAAAAGAAGCAATCCAAAACGTCGGAAACCTATTCAAAATAGAAAGAGAAGTAGACAGCCTAAGAAGAGAAGTATTCAAAGAATTAACAAAAGGAGCCGCCCTATTCGCAGAATACCGCGAAGACCTCCTACACCTCGTAAAACGCCTCGACACACTCGCAGACCACGTTAAAGACGCCGCAAGATGCATAAAAATGCTTGAAGGCTACCAAATGCCAAAAGAACTATGGAACAATACAGTTTCCATGACCTCTTATCTGGTGGATTGCGCCCAAGCCCTGCGAGAAAGCCTCGAAAAAATAACAGTAAACCCCACAGCAGCCATACAACACGCCAAAAAAATCGAGGAAGTCGAACCGAAAATCGACGAGGAATATCTAAAAACAAAGGTTTTATTCACCAAGTTTTCGGAAAAAATAAATTGTGGCGCAATGGTGATATTTGACGATTTAGTTGAGTTTATCGAGCACGCCGCTGACATGTGCGCCGACACAGCCGACTACATCGTAATAATCGCAAGCAGAGAATAAACAGAATGTTAACAGCTCAAATTTCAGATGTGCACTGCGGTTTCATGTTTCGAAAGGAAAAACTAATAGAAACCATCAAGGAAATCAACGAATTATCCCCGATGTTGTTTTGATTACTGGCGACCTAACGGAAAACGGCGTACTATCGGAATTTGAAATCGCTGCGAAGGAATTGAAGAAGTTAAAAGTTGAAAAACCATTTACGTGAGTGGAAACCACGACTATCGGTCAACGGGCTATCTACAAACATTTTTTCCAATTTTCGCAAGTAACAGAAACCGACGACGCCGTAATAATTATTTTAAGCTCGGCAAGACCAGACAGAGACGACGAAGTGGGACATAGACAAAACATATGGCTTGAAAACACCCTTAAAAAATACAGAGAAAAAATAGTGGCAATTCACCATCACCTCATCCCGGTTCCAGACACAGGCGCAGACCAAATAACAATAGTAACAATAGTGGATGCAAGCGACGTTCTAAGAAGCCTAACAAAATCAAATGTGAACCTAGTGCTTTGCGGACACCGCCACAGACCATGGCGCTGGAAAATAGAGGACATGCTCATAATGCACGCTAGAAGCGTCTCATGTGAAAAACTTGAGGTTTCTTCCATAACTCCTACAACGTGATAGAAACAAAAAACGAGAAAATAGATGCAAAACTGAAAATCGTCGGCGGAGACGCTTTAAATTTTGAAAACATCATAAAGAAAAGAGATGCCCTCCAAACCTTAGACACCAGCGGCACAGCGAACAACTAACGCGGCAGTTTTCCCTGCTGAGCGAAAAATCGTTGATATTCCTTCAAGAACTCAATTAATATCGGGAATTTCGGATTTATAACATAGCCATCTTCAGTCATTTTCACTATTTCATAAGCCTTCAAGTTTTCCAAATGACGCAGAAGAGTGGTTTTCGAGAGGTTTTGAAACTCTTTTCGAGGACCCGACACCGCTTGAAAGAGAATTTCAATGGCTTTTTCCGTTAGAACCTTCTCCCACTCGATGTTGCCGTACGTTGTCAGCAACTCCTTTAGTAGGGATATGTGTTTTCCATCATTAAAGTAAATGAACCTTTTAGCTCCCCTTCCAGTTGTTCGAATTATTCCCTTCCTCAAGAGTTTTTTTATGTGGTAGTAAAGCAGAGACGGATAAACTGAAAGGGATTTTTGTATGTTGGCAACAGAGTTTTCTCCTTTTGCAAGCTCCCTTAACACTTTTATTTCCGCTTTTCCGAAAACGTATATTTCTTGTACTGGCTTCATAGAACTTCATAAAAATTGAATCTAAATATAAAGATTATGGAAGTCTACAACATTAAGAAACACTTTTAACCTTAGTTTTCTGCATGTGGCGGTTTTCTAATTCCCTAAAGATTTCGCTTATTTCCAAATTTTTTGCTCCCCACAACACTAAAACATGAAAGATTAAGTCCGCAGTTTCATGGGTTATGTCCTTTTTGTTTTTGCTTTTAACCGCCAATATCAATTCAGTGGTTTCCTCGCCTATTTTTTGAAGAACAGCATCTTCGCCTTCGCTTATCAGTTTTGAAACGTATGAGTCTGGTTTAGGATTGTTTATCCTATCCATTATAACTTCAAACACCCTTTCCAGCATTCTGGCGTCTGGCATTTCCATTTCCTTTTCCGTTATTATTGGATTGTGGAAGCATGATGGTTTTCCCGTGTGACAGCAAACTCCGACTTGCTGAACCTTAAACAGCAAAGCGTCTCCGTCACAGTCAAGTATGACATTTTGGACCAACGAATAGTTTCGGCTTGCTTCACCTTTCATCCAAATCCTTTTTTTGCTTCTGCTCCAAAAATGCATTTTTCCAGTTGTCAAAGTCAACTTTAAAGCTTCTGGGTTCATGAAAGCCTGCATCAAAACCATATCGTTTGAGGCATCTTGAACAACTACTGGAACAAGCCCTTTAGCTTTGCTGAAATCCACTTTTTTAATGAATTCATCTGCTTCGTTCTCACTTAATTTCAAAACCAAACCTCTTTCACCCCAACTCCTTCAACATTTTAACGGCTTCTCTTAAAGAGAGTTTCCCCTCATAAAGCGCCATGCCAACGATAACTCCGTAAACGCCCAATTGGCTTAGCCTAACAATGTCGGACAGGCTGGATACCCCTCCAGAAAGCACAACTGGAATTTTAACGGTTTCCAAAAGCTTTTCAGCGTAAACTGTGGACGGTCCACTTAATGTGCCGTCTCTTTCAACTGAAGTTAAAATTATCATTCCAACGCCTAACTTTTGCTCGGCAAAGCGTGCTGTCTCCAAAAAGTTGGTTTTTGACGGTTCTCGCCACCCCTTCAGCATTAGGTCGCCGTTTTTTATGTCTAAAGCCACGGCAACCCTTTCAGAGCCGAAACGCCTAACAGTCTCGCTTATAACATTTGGATTTAAAAGAAGGTTTGTTCCGAAAATAACTCGGTGAACGCCCATGTTTAATAAGCGTTCAGCCTTTTCGAAGGTTCTGACGCCTCCGCCGAACTGAACCTTCGCTGAAACGTTTTCAACAATTTCTTTGACTACATTTGTGTTTTCACCTTTGTTCATTGCAGCGTCCAAGTCAACAACATGTAAAAGTTCAGCGCCTTCATCCACCCACTTTCTAGCCATTTCAACTGGATTGTCAGAATAAACCTTCATTTTTGATGGGTCTCCCCTGAACAACCGAACGCATTTGCCGTTCATTAGGTCAACTGCTGGTATGACAAGCATTAAATTACACCTTTAGCGCTTGGAACATCCGTCCTTCTCGGCTCTGGGCTTACGGCTTCTTTGATTGCGAATGCGAAGGATTTAACTGCAGCTTCAACTTTGTGGTGGGAGTTTTCACCGTACAAAACAGCCAAGTGTATGTTTGATTTTGAGGTTTGTGTAAGCGAAGAGAAAAAGTGAGTTAAATCCTCGGTTTTCATGTCTTCAACAGCGGGTTGATTAAGCTGTAAATCCAATTTTAAGTATGGTCTGCCTCCCAAGTCCACTACGGCTCTTGCAAGCGCATCATCCATGCAAACATAAGCGGAACCGAACCGTTTTATGCCCCTTCTGTCCTTAAGCGTTTGGTTTAAGGCTTCGCCTATAGCTAACGCCACATCCTCGCTTACATGATGCTTCAAATCCCCTTCAGCCCTAACCGTCAAATCGAAAAGCGCATGCTTAGCAATTGTGGTAATCATGTGGTCGAGAAATTTAATTCCGGTGTCCACGTTGGTTTTTCCTTCACCGTCCAAGTTTAAATAAACGGAGATTTTAACTTCCGCTGTTTCCCTCAACACTTTGGTTTCTCTCGGCTTCATGCGCTCACTCTCCGCAACATTTAGGCGTTTACTCTTTTAAAACCTCCCTTAAATTATCAATGAAAATCCTATTCATTTCACGGGTTCCAACCGTAACACGGATACAATTTTCAAGAAGCGGAAACATTCCACGGTCTTTAACAAAAATTTTTCTATCCAAAAGTTTCCGTGCAACCGCAGACGACGCCAAGCCTTTTTTGGCTATTCTGAACAAGATAAAGTTTGCGTCGGACGGGTAGGGCGTTACACCTTCAATCGCCTTTAACTCTTTAAACAGCCATTCACGTTCTTTGACTATATAATCTATTTTTTCTTTGAAGTACTTCCAGTTTTGCAGTGCCGACGCAACTATTTTCTGGGTTAAAGTGTTTAGGTGGAAGGGATGCACCACACGTCTAAGATATTTTATGATTGGAGGGTTGGAAACGGCGAATCCAGCACGGATTCCGGCTAGACCAAAAGCTTTAGAAAAAGTTCTCAAAACAATTACGTTATCAAAGTTTTTAGTCCACTCTGAAACGGAGTATTTAGCGAATTCCACATAGGCTTCGTCCACAACGATTAAACCGTCAAACCCCTCCAACAAAGCCTTAACATATTCCTTCCTAAACTGGTTGCCAGTTGGATTGTTTGGAGAGCAAAGAAAAAGTAGAGATGCCTTTCCATTCCACTCCAAAATTTTTTCCACATTCAACTCAAAGTTAGGCTCAAGAAAGATTTTAATGGTGTTTCCGCCATACAACTTCACGGCAAATTCGTAAATTGGAAATGTCGGCTCAACAATTAAGACGTTAGATTCTTTCCGCACAAACGTTTTGGCTATCGAATCCAGAAGTTCATCCGAACCGTTTCCAACAGCAACCATATCTTCGCTGAAACCGTAAAATTTCGAAATTGCCCGAACAGCCAACATACCGTGAGGCGGCGGATAAAGCCTAACATCAACATCCTCAAAAGCCGAAACCAACAACTCCCTCAAAAAATTTTCTTCAATGCCCAAATTTTCGTTAAGGTCAAGTTTAACCGCTTTTCTCTCCATCATTCTGTACAATAAATCTTCAGTTTTATACACTGGAACTTTTAAAACCTCTTCACGCAAAATTTCCTCTTTTTTCATTTGGCTGTTCCCTCGCAAAAACGGATTTTACATGCCCAACCAAACCTTCAAGCCTCGCAAGCGTTGCAGTCACATCTCTAAGATTCCTATAGCCTCTCGCGTCACATTCAACAAAATTTATTGTTTTCACAAAATCACGCACGCTTAATCCCGAAAATGCTTTTGCGTATCCGCCTGTTGGAAGCACATGGTTTGTTCCAGCGGAATAATCACCAAACGCAACAGCCGAGTAACGCCCAAGAAAAACAGCTCCAGCATTCCTTATTTGGGCGAGCATTTCTCGGGGATTTTCAGTTAGGACTTCCAAGTGTTCGGGAGCAATCATGTTAGCATAACGCACAGCCTCCGCCAAATCCTTAACAATCACTATAAAACAGTTTGTTTCGATTGATTGTCGCGCTGGATTTTCCCTCGGAAATTCCCTCAACAATTTTTCCACTTCTTCTTGAGCGGCATACGCCAAACTTTCCGAGGTGGTCAACAGAAGCGTTAAGGCTTTTGCGTCGTGTTCTGCTTGGGCAACTAAGTCATAAGCGATTATGGACGACTCGGCACTTTTATCCGCAATTATCAGAAGCTCAGTTGGTCCAGCGGGCAAGTCTATGGCGACATCCCAACAGACCAAAAGTTTCGCCAAAGTAACGTAAATGTTTCCTGGACCCACAATTTTCTCAACTTTCGGTATGGTTTCTGTTCCATAAGCTAAAGCGGCTATGGCTTGCGCTCCTCCAACTCTGTAAATTTCGTTTGCTCCTCCAATGTCGGCGGCTACAAGCACTGATGGGTGAACTGTGCCGTCCACCATCGGCGGAGAACAAAGCGCTATCCTTTCAACTCCAACAACTCTAGCTGGAACCGTGCACATCAAAACCGACGAAGGATAAACGGCTTTTCCACCGGGTGCATAAACTCCAACGGAAAACAATGGTTTAACAATTTGCCCAACTGCCACGCCGTTTGATGTTGTAGTTGTCCATTCTTTTTCGCCGATTTGTTTTTCATGGAAGGCTTTGATGTTTTCAGCAGCCTTTTTTAAAGCTTCGATTTCGTTTTTCTCCAGTTTTCGGTATGCCCCTTCTATTTCTCCTTTTGAAACTTTCAGTTTTTCCCTTTCAAATTTTGGACAATCAAACATTCGCGTGTAGCGTATAAGCGCCGAGTCGCCTTCGGCTTTTACGTCTGCAACTATCTTTTTAACTTTGTCCAGAACCGTCATGTTAATTTCCGCCCGGTTCATTATTTTTGGAAGCAACGTTTCCTCGAATTCCCAAGCCTCTAAAATTTTCATTTGCTTTGTATAGCCTCCTTGATTTTCTCGACGATTTGGTTTATTTCTTCCTCGAAACTGCGATAGGATATTCTGTTGCAAATAAGCCTACAAGAAGATTCGAGGATAGTGTCAATTATTGCTAGGCGGTTTTCCCTCAACGTTTTGCCAGTTTCGGTTATATCCACTATTAAATCCGCCAGTCCAAGCCTCGGCGCAAGCTCCACAGTTCCGCTGACCGTTAAAATTTCAACTTGTTTTCCCAAACCTTCAAAGTATTTTCGCGTTAAATTTGGGAATTCGGTTGCAACCCTTGGGATTTTAGGCGAGTTTTTAATGGAGTTTATATCTAACCCCTCTGGACCAGCCACAACCAAACGGCAACTTCCAAACCCTAAATCAAGCAGGTCGTAAACTTCCACTTCTCTTTCGAGGATTATGTCGTAACCAGTCATTCCCAAATCCGCTGCGCCGTAATGCACATAAACTGGAATGTCAAAAGCCCTTGCAAAGATAAACTCAAAATTTTTGTTTAGGCTTTCCACGATGTATGATCGCGTGTCCTCTGGAAGGCTTATTCCGGCTTTTTTGATTATGTTAAGCGATGGAGCTTGAAGTCGCCCCTTACTTGGCAATGCTATGCGTATTCGCCTATTCATCTACCGCGCCTTCTAAAGAGTTTAGGAAATCCTCAATTCCTAATTTTTTGGCTGTGTTTGACTTTAAATCGTAAACTTTCGCTTTTTCTTTGATGGATGAACCGACGAAAACTACGTAATCAATTTCACATTGCCTTGCATGTTCAACTGTTTCGCCAAATTTTTTTCTATCAAAGTTTAAGAGGCAAATTATTCCTTTATCACGGAAAATTTTTGAAGCCTCTATTCCAACACGTTTAGATTTTGGTTTAACTAGGATTTTAGGCGTTTTCTTTTTCAATAAAGCCTTTCCTCGGCTTTGCAGCGCAGAAAGGCACTTTTCAATTTCAACTGCAAACCCGATTGCCGGCGTTTTTGAGCCGTTAAACTTTTCTATTAAATTGTTGTAGCGTCCTCCACCGCCTATTGGAACTCCAAATTCTGGAATTGAAACTTCAAAAACAACTCCAGTGTAATACTCAATTTTTCTAATTAGGTAAAAGTCGAAGAAAACGTTTTTTTCGATGCCGTAATCCTGCAAAACGCTGTTTATCTCTAAAAGTTCGCTTAAAAACTTTTTAGTTCCAGCCGAGTTTACGTTGACGGACCGTAAATCTTCCAGCCTTTTACATTTTAAAAGTTGCGTTAACAAACGGCTGATTTCAGGCGGAGTTTTCGATTCTGCGAACTTGGCTATTTTCTCCGTGTTCCTCGAGTTTAAAATTTCCTTGAAAACGGTTCTCTCTGATTCTTCAAGGTGCATTAAATTTAAAAGTGCTCTTAGTAAACCAGCATGTCCAAGGTCAACTCTAACGTTTTCTAAGCCAAGCGCTTTTATGGCAGAGATTAACAGCGCTAGTATTTCGCCTTCCGCATCTGGCTTGTCAAGCCCTATTAGTTCAACTCCAGCTTGGTGAAACTCTCTTAAACTTTCGAGGCGTGGTTGGCTATATCTGAAAACGTTGCAAATGTAAAATAGCCTTAATGGTTTTGGTTTGGATTCCATTCTCGACGCTACAATTCGTGCGACTGGTGTTGTCATTTCGGCACGTAAAGCCAAAATTTTGCCGTTTCTGTCTTGGAATTTGAACATGCTGTCAATGAGTTCGGAGCCGACGCCCGTTGATAAAGCCTCAATAAATTCTATTGTGGGAGAACGGATTTCCTCGTAACCCCAAAGTTTGAAAACTTTTCTGAGTGTTTGTTCGATTTGGAGGTACTGTTCAACTTCTTCTGGTAAATAATCTCTCGTTCCTTCTGGTGTTTGTAGTTTGGTGAACACTAGTCCTCCTTGGCGTTTTCTTCACGCTCCGTGGGTAAATTGTGGGCAAAGCCATATTAATCCCACCAAACTTATAAACGTTGCGGGAAAACTCATGCGCATTTCCGAAATAGTTCGCATAGACAACAGAGGAAGGCTTACTTTGCCATCTTCAATACGTGAGCTTATGGGCTTTTCAGAGGGAATGTACGTCATGTTAATAGCGGAAACAGAGGAAAAACATGTTAGAATAATTCCATTTGCGGATTCAAAAGCCAAACTCGTGGAAATTCATTTTGCTTTGGCTGACGTGCCCGGGGCATTAGCTCAAATAGCCTCGGTACTTGCAGAAAACAATGTTGATTTGTTGTCAACGGCTTCCAGAACGCTTAAGCGTGGGGAAACTGCAGAGTGGACGGTAATAGCTGACATATCAAAATGTAAATGCTCAATTGAAGAGTTGAAAAAGAACCTTTTGGACAAGAAAGCCGTGGAAAAAATGACTGTTAAAAGGTTTTTATCAACTAGCTGATAAATTTACACTATTACTTTGAAGAGGTCTGCCTTTGTTATTATTCCAGTTACTTTTCCCTTTTTTGTGACGAGCACGGCTGGGTAAACCTGCAATAGGCTTGAGATTAGGGGTAAAGGCGCTTTTTCGTCTATTCGTGGAGGCGCCTCCTCCATTATTTCTTCCACCGCTTTTTGGGATATTTGCGAAAGGTCTTTGCCAGCTGCAACTTGGTTCAGCACGGTTTTTTCTGTGATGCATCCCACGACTTGTTCGCCGTTAAAAACTGGAAGTTGCGAGTAGCCGTGTTCCATCATTAAGCGTATAGCCTCCTCAACGGCGTCACCCAGTTGAACGCCGACAACCCCTTTATGAAGGATTTTCTCGGCTGTGTAATTCACTTTTGTTTCAAGCCTTTCAAGAACATCAAAAATTACTTTCACTTTGCTGTAGGATGGGTCTATTTTTCCAGATTCTATTTTTGCCACAAAAGATTGGCTTATTCCAGCTAACTTTGCCAGTTGTTTTTGGGTTAAGCCCAGCATTTTTCTTTTCTTTACTATTTCATCAAGTGATGGCAGCATGTTCCTATTGTTTGTTAAATTATCATATATTCTTTTTGGAATAATTTTCTTTGGTGACTGCGTTTATTTGGAATTGCTTTCAAACTTTTCACTGCACAACGATTTTGCCTTGTAGTTGGGCATGTTAACGGGGGTATTGACCATTTTTGGTCTTTTCTGTGAAAAACATTGGATTATTGACCAAAATATTTATAAGAATTTCTGGAATTAACTGCCATTCAACGTGGTGATGAAACAAAATGCAATGTGCTGCTTGCCCAGAATGCGGTGCAAAAATCGATGTGCCAGACGACATCGCAATAGGTGATGTGCTTTCGTGCCCAGACTGCGGATTAGAACTCGAAGTTAAAAACGTAAACAGCGACTGCGTAGAAGTGGATGAACTACAAATCGAAGGGGAAGACTGGGGCGAATAACCATTTGCCCACTTCCTTTTTATGTTTGTTTTTGGCTAAACAACCCTTTAAACTATAAAATGGCGGATACAAACAAAAATGGGTATAGCAATTTTATATGAAAGCGCTGGAACAGACGAAATGGGCATTCAATTAACAGCCCAAATGCTTGGAATAGAATTAACGCATATACCCTTCCGCAAAGTTTCTTTCCTCATCGGAAACAGCGGCTACCACATTAGAAGCAAAGGAAAAGACTACTCTAAAACGCTTAATGGAGTTTCTGTGATATTAAACAGGGCGCAAAGCAAAAACAGACGACTTTTCGCCGCAAGCATATTTGAGGCGTTGGGCAAACATGTCATTAATCCCCAACAGGTTGAGTATGTATGCGCCAGCAAACTGCGAACGCTTCTCTGCTTTTGGAAGGAGAAGGTTGGGATTCCAGAAACCGTTTATGTGCCATGCGACCCGAAAGAAACCACAGAAAACGGACATGAAATTTCCAATGAAGATGAAATCGCCGACTTAATCCAGCGGGAGTTAGGCAACAAACCCGTAATCGTCAAACCAGACGCTGGTTCGCATGGAAAAATGGTTCAATTAGCCACAAAAAGACGAGAGCTAATAGACATTTTAAGTCAAATTCAACCTTCAATAATAAATCCCATCGGCGTGTTTGCACAAGAAATGGTTCACAAATGGTTTTTTGATTTACGGATAATTGTTGCCAAAGAAAAGGGGAAAAACGCCGAGTGCCACTCAACAGCCATGGCTAGAGCGGGGCTCAAAGATTTTAGAACAAACACTTATTTGGGTAATATGGTGTTTGGAGTGAAATTGCCCCAAAAAATAAGAGAGGAATCATTGAAAAGCGCTGAAGCTGTGGGAAAAAACTGTGACGCATGGGTTTTGGCTCTTGACGCAATGATAAACTTTGGAAGAGAGGTAGTAACCAGCGAGCAGTTAATTTCGGAGTTCAGAAAGTTAACCCCGCTTTTTAATGAAGTGCAGAAGGTTAGAAGCGAAAAAATTAGCCAGAAAACCTTCGCCGAGTGGAACAAAAAATACGAGGAAGCCTTCCAAAAGTATAAGGAGGCTGAGGCATACGAAAACATTAAAGAAGTAATTCAAGAAAGCATAAACAACATGGAAAACCACGTAGTGTTTCACGAGGCAAATGCTTGCCCAGACTTTTGGGAATACACAAGATTAGCCGCCGGAATTAACTTGGCGGAGGAGCTCTTACTTTGTGCACAAAGCGTTATCTAAGGAGGTTAGGCATGTCTGAGAATAAGGTGCGTGTTGGAATTGTCGGCGGTTCGGGATACGTCGGCGGAGAACTTCTGCGACTGTTACTCTTGCATCCAAAAGTGGAAATAACAACCGTTACTTCCAGAAGATACGCAGGCGAATTCGTGTTTGCAGTACACCCAAACCTTAGAGGATTAACACAGCTTAAATTTGCCCCTTACAGCCTAGAAGACACAAAGAAAAATTGTAATTTGGTTTTTACAGCATTGCCACACGGAGACTCTGTTAGGCTGATTCCAAGTTTACTGGAAGCTGGCTTAAAAGTAATTGACATGGGCGCCGATTTCCGCCTAAAAAACCCAGAAGATTACGTTAAATGGTATGGATGGAATCATTCCGCACCAGAACTACTAAAAGAGGCGGTTTATGGACTTCCAGAGTTCCACAAAAACGAAATAAAAAATGCACGTTTAGTGGCGTGTCCAGGATGCATGGCAACAGCATCAATTTTGGCGCTTGCCCCCCTTGTTAAGGGAGATTTTGTGGAAAACGATAGAATAGTTGTTGACGTTAAGATAGGCTCTTCAGGCGCTGGCAGCAGCCCCACGCTAGCAAGTCACCATCCAGAAAGAACTGGTGGGACAAGACCTTACAAGCCTGTTGGTCATAGGCATCTTTCCGAAATTGAGCAGGAACTGAACAGGTTAACGGATAAGCCAGTTAAAGTGGCGTTTACACCTCATGCCGTAAACATGGTGCGAGGAATACTCGCAACAGTTCACGCTTTTCTAACCAAAGATGTGGCAACTAAGGATTTGTGGACAATTTACCGCTCCGCATATGAAAATGAGCCTTTCATACGCTTTGTCAGATACAAAAAGGGGCTTTACCAGTTCCCAGACCCGAAAATCGTGGTCGGCACAAACTTCTGCGACATAGGCTTTGAATTAGACCCGCACGCTAATAGGCTGGTGGTTTTCTCTGCAATAGACAATTTAATGAAAGGCGCCGCTGGACAAGCCGTCCAATGTCTAAACATCATGTTGGGAATAAACGAAAAAACAGGTTTGGAACATTCAGGTTTTCATCCGGTGTAAACCATGTTAGTTGTCACAAAAATGGGTGGGAAAGTTCTGAGGGGGAATCTTCCCCAAATTGCCGATGACATAAAAGCCTTTGTGAGTAAAGCTGAAAACAAAATTGTTCTTGTCCACGGCGGAGGGATAGAAGTAACAGCCATCGCCCAAAAATTTGGAGTACCGCCGAAATTTGTCGTTTCTCCAGAAGGTTTCCGAAGCCGCTACACAGACAAAGAAACAATAGAAATATACAACATGGTCATGTCTGGGAAAATCAACAAACACGTGGTTTCAACGCTTCAAAGCCGTGGAATACAAAGCGTTGGATTGTCAGGTGCAGACGGTTCGCTTTTAAAGGCTAAAAGAAAAAGCAGAATCGTAATAGTTGACGAAAGAAACAGAAAGAAAGTCATTGATGGCGGTTTTACGGGAAAAGTGGAAGAAGTAAACACGCAGTTGCTTATAACCCTCATAAACAGCGGGTACGTTCCAGTTATAGCGCCAGTAGCCATAAGCGAAAACTACGAACTTTTAAATGTGGACGGAGACCGCGCGGCAGCGCAGGTTGCAGGCGCCTTAAAAGCCGACAAATTCATTCTTTTAACTGACGTTGAAGGTGTATTGTTAAACGGAAAGCCTATACAAAAAATAAACGTTTCCGAAGCCAAAGAAACACTTCCAAAAATTGGAGCTGGCATGATAACTAAAGTTTATGCGGCTGTGGAAGCCCTCAACCTTGGAGCGAAAGAAGCCATAATCGTTTCTGGGTTGATTAAAACGCCTATTTCCTCAGCAATAAACCACGAAAGTGGAACAGTGATAACAAATGAATGAAAAAGAGGTTATGGAAATAGAAGACGAGTATTTGGCTAAAGCCTACGCAAAAAGACCAGTAGTGCTTACAAGAGGCGAAGGCGCCTATGTTTGGGACATAAACGGCAAAAAATACTTGGATTTCACGGGAAACTACGGCGTATGCCTTGTAGGATATTCACGTCCAGAAATTGTTCGTGCAGTTAAGGGGCAAATGGAAAAATTAAGCTTTTGTCACGGTTCATATTACAATGATGCAAGGGCTGAATTCCTAAAAAAGCTGTTTCAAATAGCCCCTAAACAGTTGAAAAAGGCGCTTCTGGTGAACAGCGGAGCTGAAGCCGTTGAATGTGCCATTAAACTTGCACGCAAATTTACTAGGCGAACTGAAATAATCGCCATGATGGGAGGCTTTCACGGAAAAACTTTCGGAGCGCTTTCCGCCACATGGAAAAAACGGTATAGAGAATCCTTTCAACCGCTTGTTCCAGACTTTAAACACGTGCCCAGATACAACATTCAAAAGATAAGGGAAGCCATCACAGAAAAAACAGCGGCCGTCCTAGTTGAGCCAGTGCAAGGCGAAGGCGGAGTAATAGTTCCACCTGAAGGGTTCTTTCCAGAATTAATGGAAACATGCGAAGAAAAGGGTGTTCTCTTGATATTGGATGAAGTTCAAACTGGAATGGGTAGAACTGGAAAAATGTTTGCTTGTG
The DNA here is from genome assembly GCA_038848005.1 of Bathyarchaeia archaeon. GTDB lineage: Archaea > Thermoproteota > Bathyarchaeia > Bathyarchaeales > Bathycorpusculaceae > JAWCNN01. Next base: position 20,105 of record JAWCNZ010000004.1, read on the forward strand.
AACATTGGAATGTAACCCCAGACGTAATGTGCCTTTCAAAATCCATTGCTAACGGTTTTCCGTTTGGTGTAACCCTAGCCAAAGAGGAAATAGCCAATTCGCTTGAGGTTGCAGAGCAAACAAGCACGTTCGGCGGAAACCCCGTGGGATGCGCCGCAGCTTCAGCCACCATTGATGTAACACTTAATGAGAATCTGCCTGAAAGAGCGGAAAAGCTTGGACGTTACTTTTTGGAGAAACTTAAGGAGTTGGCGGTTAAACATGAAATTGTCCGTGAAGTGCGTGGGATGGGTTTAATGATAGGTGTGGAGTTAAAAGTTGACGTTTTAAACGCCATATTAAGCGGAATACAAAAGGGCGTTTTAATGCTTGACGCTGGAAAAAACGTTTTGCGGTTTTTGCCGCCGCTAATAGTTACGAAAGAACAGGTAGACCATGTCCTAACAGTGCTAGACGAAGTTTTGGAGGGAGAAAAAAATAGAAGAGAAAGCCTATCCAATCCAGTTCTTGAAGAGGCTTCTTGAAATCTACAGTCCATCTGGTAAAGAAGCGGAAGTTGGCGCTTTCATTGCTAATGAAATGGGCAAACTGGGATTTAAAGTTAGAAAGGACAAAGTTGGAAACATTTTAGGCGAAGTTGGCAACGGAAAAACAACCCTTTTGTTGTGTAGCCACATGGACACCGTGCCGGGTTATATTCCAGTGCGTATGGTTGACGGCAAACTTTACGGCAGAGGCGCTGTTGACGCAAAATCTCCTTTGGCTGCAATGATATTGGCTGCGCATGAAGTTGCCGAAAAAATTTCTGGGAAAATTTTGGTTGCATGTGCTGTGGACGAGGAAAGAAAAAGCAGGGGGGTTAAACATTTAATAAGGGAGGGTTTAAAGGCTGATTATGCAATTTTCGGAGAGCCCAGCGGAACAGAAAACATAGTTATAGGGTACAAGGGACGTTTACTCCTAAAAATAACATGCAAAACTGAAAATGGGCATTCTGCCACTCCGTGGCTTTTCGAAAATTCCATTGAGAAGGCATTTGAAATTTGGGAGCTTTTGAAGGGAATCCATTTCTCAAACGAAAAATTGGGAAGCCCCTTCTATTCAACAACCACTTGCCTAATAAAAATTAGGGGAGGCGAAAAAAGCTCTAAGGTGCCATCCAAATGCGAAGCCTTAATAGACATTAGAATACCGCCTCAACTGACATGCCAACAAATGTACGAAGAAGTAAGCGGGAAAATAAAGGCTTATCAAAAGTCAAACCCGAAAGTTTCGGTTGACGTTAAAATTGAGGATTTAATTGAACCTTTCGAAACAGACACAAATAATAGGCTGGTGCAAGTTCTTTCATCAACCATTAGAAGGTTGAAGGGTAAACAGCCGATGCTTCTAAGAAAAACAGGGTCTGGCGACATGAATTTTCTCGGAAAAGCTTTGGGCATACCAATAGTGACTTATGGACCTGGCAACTCGAAGCTTGACCACACCTCAAACGAGCATGTGGAAATAAAAGAATACCTAAACAGCATACAAATACTCAAAGAGGCATTGCCAAAACTTTTTTAGATTGAGACAACCTGAACAAAAGCTGATTTTCATAATGCTTCGCACCAAAAATTATATTTTAACGAACAAGACATATATCTGCACTCGATGGGTGAAAACAGTATTATGAAACGCAAAATCAAAATGACGCTTATACTCCTATTGGTTTTGGTTATTGCAATACCCTTAGCATTGGTTTGGTTTTCTTTTACAGAAACTTTTATCTTTTCAAGTAATTTGCGTGTGACGAATTTCGTCAATTTGGATTCAGCTTATATTGCAAATGTAACAGAATCGAATAGATTTATAGCACATATTTATGTACTCGTAGAGAATCTAATCTACAATTCGAGCTTCAGACGTATTGTGTTTTCAATCTGTCACGACAAGAATACTGAACTGGATTCTCTTAGTTTGAGATTTGCCACCAAGCCATACGTGACTTCGCTGTTTCTGGAGGCGTCAAGCTACGAGTTCTCGGGATTGGTGTTCCATCAAGAGGGTGGAGACGTTCTCTTTTCCGTCAAAGACATGGGAGAGTACGGCAGAGGAACAATAACGCTTGACTTCGTACTACATCAAAAACCCAATACTTACGCGCTTGACCTTACAATGGATTTTTCAATGCATTATTTGGGCTTTCTGCAATTGGCAACATTAAAAGCGCATGCATACTTGAACATTCCATTTGATAGTCCTTCATAAAAACACGTTTACACCCAACTAGAAAATTATAGTTTTATTCCTCCGTGTTTTTTGACATATGGGACTAGCCCGCCTTCGTTGAAAATGTCAAGAAACAGCTTCGGCAACGGCTTAAATTTGAGGGTTACTTTCTTCGTAGTGTTTTCGATTGTGCCCGTTGTCAAGTTTATTTGGATAACGTCGCCTTCGTCCACTGCGGTTGATATTCCGTTGCATTCTAAAGCCAGCAAACCTGAGTTTATGGCATTTCTAAAGAAAATGCGTGCGAAGCTTTCCGCCACAATTGTTTTTATGCCTAAAGCCTTCAAAACGAGTGGTGCTTGTTCGCGGCTTGAGCCAGCGCCGAGGTTTCTGCCAGCAACTATAATGTCGCCTTCTTTGGCTAACTTTGCAAATTCTGGGCGTATAGCTTCAAAGGCGTGTTTCGCCATTTCCTTCATGTCCAAAGTATCATACTTGTATTTTCCAGCAATTATCAAATCCGTGTTAATGTTGTCTCCAAACTTCCAAACTTTACCCTTAACTATCAAGTTTTTCACCTCAACAACGTTTTTGGATTGGTTATTTTACCAGTAACCGCTGAAGCCGCAGCCACGGCGGGCGAAGCCAAATAAATTTCAGCGTTGGGATTGCCCATTCTCCCTTTAAAATTCCTGTTTTGCGTGCTTAGGCATATTTCTCCGTCGCCCAGCAAACCCAAATGTCGTCCAACACATGGACCGCAGCCAGGCGGATTTATAACCGCTCCAGCCTCCAAAAGAGCTTCAATAACGCCTGCCCTTAACGCTTTCATGTAAACTTTTCGGGACGCTGGCTGCACAATAAGCCTCACGTTGGGGTTAACCTTTCGTCCCTTGAGGATGCGCGCTGCCGTTAAAAGGTCTTCAAATCTTCCGTTTGTGCATGTTCCAATAAAGATTTGGTCAAGCTCAACGTTTTCCACTTCAGCGACGCTTTTCACGTTGTCAACCGTATGGGGCGCAGCCACCATAAAATCGATTTCGCTTGTGCTGACGGCAAGTGCATCGGCGTAGTTGGCGTTTGGGTCAGGCGCTATGGATGGAAAAGTTTTGCCTCTTTCCTCAAGTAGGAATTGCTGCGCTTTTTTATCTACTGCGCAAAAGCCAACCTTTGCTCCAGCTTCAACAGCCATGTTCGTCAACGTAAACCTTGATTCAACACTCATTTCTTCGATGCATTCGCCTAGAAACTCCATCGCCATGTAAGTGGCGCCATCGGCGCCCAACTTACCAATAACATAAAGCATTAAATCCTTAGACATTAAAGGCCAATCCAGTTTTCCGTGAACTTCTATTTTTATTGTTTCTGGAACTTTAAGCCACGTGGAGCCGTAAGCCATGCCTATGGCGATGTCTGTGCTGCCCATTCCCGTTGCGAAAGCGCCTAGGGCACCATGCGTGCAAGTGTGTGAATCTGCTCCTAAAAGGAGCATCCAAGGCTCAGCGAATTCTTCAAGCAGGATTTGGTGGCAAATTCCATAACCGACGTCTCTGAAGTGGCATCCGTTTTTATGTGCAAAGTTGCGCATTATCTCGTGGATGTTGCTGACTTTGTCGCTTGGGCTTGGAGCAGTGTGGTCTATCACCAACAGAATTTTTGATGGGTCGAAAACTTTGTCCACGCCAAGTTTTGAAAGCTGTTCTATGGCAAGCGGAGCCGTTCCATCATGCGCCATAATAAAGTCTATGTTGGCGGCGACGAACTCCCCGGCTGTAACGGTTCTCCTAATTTTTTTCGAAAGGATTTTTTCAGCCATAGTTAAACTTATACCGCTCATAAACTCACATTCGCAAAAGGCAATAATTAACCTTAATGTTATTAAGCTAAACTTTTCAATTTAGGAGCGCTGTGTTCAAGTGTTTTTCCACATATTTTTCTGGCTTCAGCCATCAGATTCGTTAATATTGTTAAGGCTCTTCCAACATCCTTCAACTGAAGAATTAATATTGTTTCGGTTGAACAGCTTAAGGTTTCCTCGATGTTTATGTGTCGCCTTGAAATAGCATTGTAAAATAATGCGACGCATCCTGGTGTTTCGATTATTTTTTCGGGACTTGTTATGATTATGGCTACCAAATTGTTTTTCTCTTCGATAATGTTTGTTAATGGAAATTCTGCATGTATTTTGTCAATCAGTTTATGGTCAAATATCAGCGTTACTGTTTTCATTCCCTCTATGATTTGAATGTATTCCTCATGTGAAAACGCAGTTAACACACTTTTTATCGTCTCCAAGTTTCTTCTATTTTTTTCAACTGAGATTTTGGCTATGTCTGTTCTTAGGTGGACAACGCTGTCCGCAATGACTTTTGCCACGTCTTGGTTGTCCGTAAGCCTATAGCTTACTCTAGCTCTTTTCACGGCAGTTATTATGCTTTCAAGGTTAATTTTGCGGTTTAATATTTCCTCAATCGTCGGCTTTAGCATTCTTGCTATTGCGCTGTAGTTTCCATAGCCTTTTTCAAGTGCGCATTGGAGTGAAACATCTTTGTCTATTAATTCTTGGACTACTCTGGATATGCTCTCGCTCAATTTTGGTCACTTTTATCTGTTTTTGGTATTTATTAACCAAAAAATATATAAGTCTTGCGTAAATTCAAAAAGAAACATGTCAAAAGATAAAGTTGTACTGGCATATTCAGGCGGATTAGACACGTCAGTCCTCATAAAATGGCTTCAAGAAAACTACGAAGTTGACGTAATAACGTTGACGGTGGATGTAGGCGAGGAAAAAGACCTAAAAGCCATAGAAGAAAAAGCGTTAATGCTCGGCGCAGTTAAGCACTACTCAATAAATGCACAACATGAGTTCGTAGTTAATTACTGTTTTCCAGCGGTAAAGGCGAACGCTCTTTACGAGGGGAAATATCCGCTTTGCAGTGCGCTTTCACGTCCGTTAATAGCGTCAAAAATGGTTGAAATAGCAAATAAGGAAGGTGCAGTGGCGGTTGCGCATGGATGCAGTGGAAAAGGGAACGACCAAGTCCGTTTTGACATAACCATAAAATCGCTTGCACCGAACATGAGGATAATTGCTCCTGTCAGAGAATGGCGACTATCAAGAGATGAAGAAATAAAATACGCAAAGGAAAAGGGCATACCTATACCATCAACCATAGAAAGTCCCTACAGCATAGACCAAAACCTTTGGGGAAAAGCCATCGAATGCGGAGTGCTTGAAAATCCTGAGCAGGAACCGCCAGAGGAAATATTCGAGTGGACTCAACCGCCAGAGAAATGCCCAGACAAACCCGAATACGTTACAATAGAATTTAAAAACGGCGTTCCACATGCATTAAACGGAGAAGAAACTGACCCAGTTTCGCTTATAACAAAACTGAACATCATCGGCGGAACACATGGAATCGGACGCATAGACCACATCGAAGATAGAGTGGTGGGAATAAAATCAAGAGAGGTTTACGAGTGTCCAGCCTCCACAATCCTAATCGAAGCCCACAAAGACCTAGAAAAAATAGTTTTAACCAGCCATGAATTGGCGTTTAAGCAGTATGTGGACACGCAGTGGACGTTCTTGGCTTATGCTGGCTTGTGGATGGACCCGCTTAGAAACGCCCTTGAAGCCTTTATAAACGAAACTCAAAAACGAGTTAATGGCAAAGTTAGACTGAAGCTTTACAAGGGAAACCTCCGCGTGGTTGGGCGTTCATCGCCAGCTTCGCTTTACAGCATAGACTTGGCGACCTACGGCATCAAAACAAGTTTCGACCAGAAATTGGCACAAGGCTTTATTGAGCTTTGGGGTCTTCAAACAAAAACTTTCAATGCGGTTAAAACAAGATTGGAAGAGGCAAAGGAGCAGATAAAGTGAGTGAAATTTTCAGGAATGGCAGACTCAAACCAACGGAAGCTGAAGCTGTAAAATTTATATCCTCAATTAAAGATGACGAAAAACTCCTAAAACATGTCATTGAAATAAACGAAGCTCACGTAATAATGTTGATGGAGCAGAGAATAATAACCAAAACTGATGGAGTCAAAATTCTTAACGCTTTGGAAAATTTTGAAGTTGGAATGAAAATAAAGCCGTGGGTTGAGGACATACACGTAAACGTTGAAGAAGAAGTAATTAGAGTAGCTGGCGAAGCAGGCGAAAACATTCACATAGCAAAAAGCAGAAACGACCAAGTGGCAACAGCCATCAGAATGAAACTGCGAGAAGAATTAATAGAGCTTATGGAGACAACATTAAAGTTTCAAGAGAAAATTTTGAAAAAAGCCGAACAAAAAATTGAAACAGTTATTCCAAGCTATACCCATTTAAGACCAGCTCAACCGACGACGTTCGCCCATTACCTTCTATCGTATTTTGACGCTTTTCAAAGAAATTTGCAGAGGCTTATGGAATGCTATGTTAGGGTGAACATGTGTCCCATGGGCGCCGCAGCTCTAGCCACAACAAGCTTTCCAATAAGCCGAGAGCGTGTTGCGGAACTTTTGGGGTTCGCCCAAATAGTTGAAAATTCCTTGGATGCCGTCGGCAACAGAGACTTCGTGCTTGAGGCGCTTGCGGTTCTTTCGATAATGGCTGTTGACATAAGCCGTCTGGCAGAAGACATGATAATTTGGAGTACTCTAGAGTTCGGCTTAATCGAGCTTCCAGACGAGTTATGTTCAACAAGCAGTATTATGCCTCAAAAGAAAAACCCAGATGTGCTTGAGGTTGTCCGTGCAAGAATGAGCCATGTAATAGGCAACTTCACAATCTGCACGTTAACTTTGAAGGCTCTGCCGGCAAGTTACAATTTGGATTTCCAAGAAATCACACCAAAACTTTGGGAGTCAATTGACAAAATTAAAGCTTCATTGGATATTATGGCGAAGCTCATTGAAAAATGCGAGCCGAACACCGCTCCGAAAAACTCGGTTTTGGCGTTTTCCACATCAACAGAACTCGTAAACGTGCTTGTTAGAAAATACAATGTTCCTTTCAGAACAGCCCACAAAATTGTTGGCGCATTAGTTAGACAGCTTATCCAACAAAAGCTAAGCCTAGCTGATGCAACTCCAGAGATGCTGCGGGAAACAGCCAAAAAAACCGCTAATTTAACTTTAACAATAAGCGCAGAAGATTTAAAAACGGCTTTGGATTACAACAGTTTTCTCAAATCCCATAAAGTTAGAGGGGGACCAGCTCCAGCCGAAGTTAAAAGGATGATTGAGCTTCGAAAAAAACTATTGGATTCAGCAAATGCCAAAATCTCGGAAATGAAGTTGAATGTTGTCTCAGCCCACAAAAAATTGAGGAATTTTATTAAAAAATACACGGAGGAGAATGCTCCATGGAAAACATGAAAAAAGCTTTGTTGGTGCTTGAAGACGGAACGATTGTTAGAGGAGATGGTTTCGGAGCGGTTGGCGAAGCGATGGGCGAGTTGGTTTTTAACACGGGAATAACTGGTTACGTTGAAGCGTTAACAGACCCGTCCTACGCTGGACAGATTTTGATGATGACTTATCCGCTTATCGGAAATTATGGCGTATGCAAAGAAGATTATGAATCAAACGGAATAAAAGTTGAAGGATTCGTTGTAAGAGAATTATGCGAAACACCAAGCAACTGGCGCTCAGAAAAGTCCTTAGTTGAATTTCTTGAGGAGTACGGCGTTCCAGGAATACAGGGCGTTGACACAAGAATGCTTACCAAAAAAACACGGATTTACGGGACAATGAAAAGCACATTAATAGTTTATGAAGGCAAAGATGAACCTAACATTGAAGAGGTTATTGAAAAAACGAGAAAGCAACCAGCAATAACTGAACTTGACCTTGTGCCTAAAGTTTCAATTTCAGAACCAAAAATTATAGACTGCGGTCAAGATTTGGATGTTGTCTTGATAGACTGCGGGGCGAAATGGAGCATAATAAAACTTCTACAACAATTTGCAAACGTGACAATTGTTCCCTACAACACTCCAGCCAAAAAAATATTGGAGTACAACCCAGACGGAGTGCTCATATCAAACGGTCCTGGAGACCCTGTAAGAGTGAAAGAGACAATAGAAACCGCAAAGGAATTGGCTGGCAAAGTTGTTTTGTACGGCATTTGCCTTGGACACCAAATCATATCGTTGGCTTTAGGAGCAAAAACATACAAGCTAAAGTTTGGTCACAGAGGGGCAAACCAGCCAGTAAAAGATTTTGAAACTGGAAGAGTTTTCATATCAACCCAAAACCACGGTTTCGCTGTTAAAACTGAATCTCTCGAAGATGCAGGGTTAATTCTTACACAAATCAACTTAAACGACCAAAGCGTCGAAGGAGTAAAACACAAAGAATTACCCATAAAAGCGGTTCAATACCATCCAGAAGCTGGACCTGGACCGCACGACACATACTTTTTCTTCGAAGATTTTGCAAAAACAATGAAGGAGTATACCTAAATGCCAAAACGCACAGACATCCACAAAATCCTAATAATCGGTTCAGGACCCATCATAATCGGTCAAGCCTGCGAGTTTGACTATTCTGGAAGCCAAGCTTGCAAAGCGCTTAGAGAAGAGGGCTACGAGGTTTTGCTTGTGAATTCTAACCCTGCAACCATTATGACAGACCCGGAAATGGCTGACAGAGTGTATATTGAACCGTTAACGGTGGATGTGCTGACGGAAATAATAAAACGGGAACGCCCAGACGCTTTGCTTACAACAATGGGGGGACAAACGGGCTTAAACTTGGCTGCAGAACTCTCCGAGAAAGGCGTATTGGACAAGTATGGCGTAGAGTTAATCGGAGCTAAATTCGAAGCCATACAAAAAGGCGAAGACAGAATACTCTTCAAAGAAACGATGGAAAAAGCGGGCATTCCAGTTCCAAAAAGCGCACCAGCCTACTCAGTTGAAGAAGCATTAAAAATAGTTGAGGAAATTGGGTATCCAGCCATTATAAGAGCTGCTTTCACGCTTGGAGGAACAGGCGGAGGCATCGCCTACAACAAGGAAGAACTAAAACAGATAGTTTCTAGAGGTTTAGCCTACAGCCGCATAGGACAAGTCCTAATTGAAGAATCCGTCATTGGATGGAAAGAGTATGAACTTGAAGTTATGAGAGACTTAAAAGACAATGTGGTCATCATATGCTCAATAGAAAACATGGACCCAATGGGCATACACACGGGCGACAGCATAACTGTAGCGCCAGCCCAAACCCTAACAGACAAGGAATATCAGATTCTGAGAGACGCTGCCATAAAGATTATACGGGCAATAGGTGTTGAAACAGGCGGTTCAAACATACAATTCGCAGTGCATCCGGAAAACGGAAGGTTTGTGGCTATCGAAATAAACCCGCGGGTTTCCAGAAGCTCAGCTTTGGCTTCAAAAGCCACGGGATTTCCAATAGCGAAAATCGCTGCGAAACTCGCCGTTGGTTTGACGCTTGATGAAATTCCAAACGACATCACAAAGAAAACGCCAGCATCATTCGAACCAACAATAGATTACGTTGTGGTTAAAGTTCCAAGATGGCCATTCGACAAGTTTCCAGATGCTGACAAAACCTTGACAACGCAGATGAAATCTGTCGGCGAAGTGATGGCTATAGGCAGAACTTTTGAGGAAGCTTTGCAGAAAGCAATAAGGTCACTGGAGATTGGAAGGTACGGTTTAGGTGCAGACGGAAAGGATGAGCCGATGCCCGACGTGAAAACTCTTAGGGATTACCTTAAAATTCCAACACATAAGCGAGTATTCTATCTTAGACAAGCAATACAAAGCGGCATGAGCATAGACGAAATTTACGAGTTGACAAAGATTGACAAGTGGTTCCTCTACAAGATTAAGAATATAGTTGACATGGAAAGGGAACTGGCAAAATACACAGTCAAAACAATTCCGAAGGAGTTGTTACGCAAAGCCAAAAGACTTGGATTTTCAGACAAACAAATAGCTTATCTGCTTGGTACAGACGAGCTTACAGTGCGAAAATATAGAAAGGAAATGGGAATTATTCCCACATACAAAATGGTGGATACATGCGCAGCAGAATTTGAGGCTGTAACGCCTTACTATTACTCTTGTTATGAAGACGAAGACGAAATAAAGGAAACTGGGAAAAAGAAGGTTGTGATACTTGGTTCGGGACCAAACAGAATTGGGCAAGGAATCGAATTTGATTATTGCTGTGTACACGCTGTTAAAGCGTTAAGGGAAGAAGGCTACGAAGCGATAATGGTTAACTGCAACCCCGAAACAGTGAGCACAGACTTCGACGTTTCAGATAAACTGTACTTTGAACCCTTAACCCTTGAAGACGTGTTGAACATAGTTGAAAGGGAAAAACCAGAAGGTGTAATCGTCCAATTGGGAGGACAAACTCCCATAAACTTGACAATTCCACTTCATAATCAAGGCGTCAAAATTTTGGGAACATCACCTGACGACATAGACAAGGCTGAAGACAGAAAAAGATTCGCAGAAATTTTGGACAAGCTTGGGATTCCGCAACCTCCAAATGGAACAGCCATGAGCGTTGAAGAGGCAAAAGAAGAAGCCAAAAAACTTGGTTATCCAGTTTTGATTAGACCTTCATATGTTCTCGGCGGAAGAGCCATGGACATAGTGTACGATGAGGAAACGCTTGTTAAGTATATGCGTGAAGCCATAGAAGTTTCGCTTGAACATCCAGTTTTGATAGACAAGTTTTTGGAAGACGCCATTGAAACTGAAATTGACGCTGTCAGCGATGGCGAAGAAACCTACATAGGCGGCGTAATGGAACACATCGAAGAAGCGGGAGTGCATTCTGGAGACGCTGCTTGTGTTTTGCCGCCACACAGCATAAGCGAAAGCGTAATTGAAACCATGAAGGAGTACACACGCAAACTTGCGAAGGAACTGTCTGTTGTTGGCTTGATAAACGTGCAGTTCGCCGTGAAAAACGGGAAAGTTTACGTTTTTGAGGTTAACCCAAGAGCGTCGAGAACCGTGCCATTCGTAAGCAAAGCCACAGGCGTGCCACTGGCAAAAATAGCAGCCAAATTAATGGTTGGACATAAACTCAAAGAGTTTGGTTTAGGAGGGGGAGACGCAAAACTTGACCACATAGCCGTCAAAGAAGCTGTTTTTCCATTCGCAAAACTTCCAGGCGTAGATGTGGTGTTGGGTCCAGAAATGAAGTCAACAGGCGAGGTTATGGGGTTAAACCACGATTTCGGCATGGCATACTACAAGGCGGAGTTGGCGGCGGAAACAAACTTGCCCACAAGCGGAAACGTTTTCATAAGCGTCAGAGACGAAGAGAAAATGCGCATCGTTCCAGTAGCCAAAAAACTGCAGGAGTTAGGCTTAAAAATCCTGGCAACAAGAGGCACAGCTGAAACGCTTATCGGCATGGGCGTGGAAACTGAAATCATCCCCAAAATCAGCGAAGGACGCCCAAACGTTGTTGACTATATAAAATCTGGAAAAATCAGTTTAATCATAAATGTTCCAAAAGGTAAAGGGTCAAAGGATGATGAATTCCAGATAAGAAGGGCAGCGGTTGAGTATAAAGTGCCTTACATTACAACCACAGCGGCGGCTCAAGCCACCGCCAAAGCCATAGAAAGAATAAAAGAAAGCAAATTCACAATAAAGTCACTTCAAGAATACCACAATAAAATATTTGAAAAAGCCTATCCACCCCTCATAAGCGAAACATCACACCAAACATAAACAGCTTCAATCAAGAGACACTAACAGAAGTTTTAAGGACTTTTTATAATTGTTGATGGCTTTATGCGGTGCTGGGGCTCGTTTCTTGATTGCCAAGACAAATATTAGCATTAGGGAGATTGTTGTTAGAAGGATATAAATGGAAAATTCTGAGATGATTCGGGAGTCAAATCCGCTGTAGCATTCTATTTTGCCTCCAGTTGTTATGCCAATTATTTCTGAAAAACCGTCGCCATTTATATCTTGAATTGAGGATAACGATTCGAAAAGGTCAATACCATTGATTTGGGCCGGAGTTGCATTATCCTTTTTGAGAGAACAGATATACAGTCCATGTGAATGATTCGACGTGCAAGGTCCTAAAGCAATTTCGCGGATTCCGTCTCCGTCTATATCATCTATCATGCAACCAGCACGCACATACATTGCTGATATGTGAATTGGATAGATTATGTTGCCAGCTTGTCCGCTTAAAAGAGCCAAGGATTCACCCTCTGTTGTCCTAACTATAAAGTCGTTAAAACCGTCGCCATCTACATCTTGAACCACTAATGGTTTGTTCGCCGCCCCGCCTCCCACATCTATTTTCCACACTTCAGTCAACGAATTTCCGTTCACCTGAAACTTTCTTATTGTGGGATTGGGAGATTCTCCCAACATGTTCCAAATATCTTCCATTAACAGAAAGCTGCTATCATCTAATACATGGAGAGTTTCAGTGTAAAGTGCATTAGGATATGACGGACGGGGAACAGAAAAAGTATCTATCAGTTGACCGTTAATATCAAGCATGACCAAATTATCTGTATAATAACAAAATAATACGATCCATAACTGCCAACACACTCAAGATCTTTGTTGGCGCCACCCATGTCCACAGAAACACTCCATCCTCGATGCTAATAGCAGTGACATTTTTATCAATAGCTAGAACAAGTTTTGAAGGGCTACAATATAATATCATGGTGGGGGAACTACTAAGGGTTTTATTCCATATTTGTTTCAATGTAGTATCATAACATTTCAGCAGACCACTCCAATCTGACGTAACAACAATATCATTCACATATAGGGCTTGTCTTAGTGATATTTGACCAAGACTCTGCGAAAGAATTACCGTCCCTGTCTTACCATCCAGAAAGATAAACTCCACAGGGAGTTCTTCCACTTGACCATTAGAATACCGTGTAACCGCAAGAGTAGCTACAAAAACATCCTCATGCCCATCACTATTAACGTCATTTATTACTTGCGTGACCAAAATGCTCGGGCTTCTAGGTTTAAATAGCCATAACCGAATTAATTCTCTGTTTGTTGCTATACAAACACTGGATAGCAAAAAACACGAGTATGTCAAAGAGATCAATGCCATTGAGATTAATCTCTTCATTTTTCCTTTTCTCCAATCAAAAATTAAAATTTGAAGCGGCATAAATAGTTAACCTTTCGCAAATAACCGCATGTGCAATTCGGCTTAAGGTTTAGGGAAAACCTGTAACGATGCTTTTAAAATTAATTTTTTTTATCACTGCGCTTTCCTCCCATATACGAGTTTAAAGTTGCAACATCAATATCGTGGCATCACGGCCGTCTCATTCTCGCTCCTTTCTGTTAGTAACGTTTAATAGAAGATTGGCGTAGACTTAAGATGAAGCTGCTTTATTTTGTTGCATTTACAACAGTTTAGACGTACCCCTTTTTTGTGGCTAATTCTGCACTTAGCAAACCTGCGCCAGCGGCGCCCCTTATGGTGTTGTGTCCCAAACATAAGTATTTTATTGTAAGCGCTGGGTCTTCTCTTATTCTGCCGACGACTATGCTCATGCCTTTTCCTTCGTCTCTGTCAAGGCGTGGTTGCGGTCTGTCTTGTTCCTCTCTCACCACTATGGGGTTTGGCGGAGCCGATGGCAACTTAAGCCTTTGCGGTTCACCCCTAAAGCTTCTAAAAGCTTCCTTAACCTCGTCAACCGTCGGTTTCTTCTCTAACTCAACGAAGACACATTCCAAATGTCCATCTTTAACGTCTACACGGTTACAGCTTGCGCTTATTGTTATGTTTGCTGGTTGTACCTTGTTTCCGTCCAATGTCCCTAAAATCTTTAAAGTTTCCATTCCCATTTTTTCTTCTTCGCCTGAAATGTAGGGTATAACATTGTCAATTATGCCTAAGGAGGGGACGCCTGGGTAACCTGCTCCGCTTAGCGCTTGCATTGTTGAAACAACAACTTTTTTCAAGCCGAACTGCATTAGCGGTTTTAGGCTGATAGCCAACTGTATGGTTGAACAGTTTGGGTCTGTGGATAAGAAACCATTCCATCCGCGCTTTTTCCGTTGAACTTTAATTAGGTCTAGGTGGTCGGGGTTAACCTCTGGAATCAAAAGTGGGACGTCCTCTTCAAGTCTGTGAGCGCTTGCCTTACTGAAAACTGGATATTCACTGGCGAATTCTTCTTCAACTGGCCCAGCCACGTTCGATGGCAAAGCGGAAAAAACTAAGTCCACGTTTCCAGCCTCTTCAACCGATTTGACGTCGGTGTTTACAACTGTCATTTCGCCGATTTCAGCGGGCATTTCAGACTCTAACACCCAACCGCACGCCTCTCGGTATTTTTTCCCAGCTGAACGCTCAGAAGCCGCAAGCACCTCAATTTCAAACCATGGATGATTATACAGCAGCTCTATGAATCGTTGTCCAACCATTCCAGTTGCGCCGAGCAAGGCGACTTTACGCTTTTGCATTTAACATTCACCTCCCAATGAGAAGGCATAAAACGTAATTAGCTTTTCATTTTCAAATTGCATAGTTTCACCAGCTTCGTAAAATTATCATTGTGTTTGTGTTTACGACGCCCTCTATCCTGCGGATTTCCTCAACGGTTTTGTTAACTTCTGCGATGTTCATGGCTGAAATCATAATGGCGATGTCGTATTCGCCAGTAATTTCGTAAACGCTTTCAACGTTAGGTATTTTCATGAGCGTGGCTGAAATTTCCGATGTGGGAATTGAAGGCTTAACTGAAACAAGCGCTATTGCTTCTGCGCCTTCCGAAAGCCCAAGTCTTACAGTAAACCTTTTTATCACACCAGCCTTAACCAAATCCCTAATCCTTTTTCTGACAGCACCTTCTGAAAGCCCAACTTTCTTTCCAATTTCGCTGTACGTGGCTCGGGCGTCGTGTTTTAGGATTTGAATCACTTCCCTGTCAATTTCATCCATTGTTTTGTCCCTTTTTGCAGCTCTTTTTAATAGCTCGATGCTTCCTTATAAGTTTTGCGTTTTCCGTAAAATAATTCCTAAATTACCATTTTGTATATGTGGTTTTTTCCGAAATTCTTATAAGCTTGACTGATTTCACAATCAATCGGGATAAGTATGTTTAAAGGATGCTACACTGCTTTAATAACGCCAATGTTGGAAAACTGCGAAGTGGACTTTAAAGGTTTGAAGGCGCTTATAGATTTCCAAGCGTCGCAAAGCGTCAGCGGCGTCCTCGCCGTGGGAACAACTGGAGAAAGTGCAACCCTAACTTGGAGCGAACACGACCTTGTAATAAAGAAAGTTTATGAATTCAGCCCTAAAAGGTTGTTTGTGATTGCTGGAACGGGAAGCAATTGTCTACGTGAATCCATGGAAAGCACAGAACACGCCTACGAAGTGGGAATTAGGGCTGTTCTGCTCGTTGATCCATACTATAACGGTCCAAGCTCGCTTGAAATAAGAAGGGAGTATATCGCTCCAATAGCCGAACGTTTTCCAGAAGTTCAAGTAATACCTTACATCATTCCTGGAAGAACTGGTACTCAACTTTTACCTCAGGATTTGGCGATACTGCATTTGCAGTTTCAAAACGTGAATGCCGTGAAAGAGGCAACTGGCGACTTGGCAAACATGAAGTTGACAAGGAAACTCTGTGGAGAAAATTTTGATATACTGTCTGGCGATGACGACAAAACATTTGAAATGATGGTTGACAAAGAAATTAGGGCTTCAGGAGTTGTTTCCGTAGTTTCCAACGTGGCGCCTGCTGCGGTTCAGAAAATGACAAGCTTGATTTCGGAGGGAAAAATTGGAGAGGCAAAAACCCTATGCGAAAAGTTGAAGCCGCTTTTCCAAATAGTAACTGTAAAAACAACCGAAGAAACACAGTTTGGGGACGTAGTAGTGAAAGCCAGAAACCCATTACCATACAAAACACTAATGAACCTTCTTGGAATGCCCGCTGGACCGCTGAGACCACCGCTTGGGAAAATGACCAAGAAAGGCTTAAAAATTGTTTTAGAAACTGCGAGAGAGGTTTACGAGAAAAGCCCAGAAATCCTAAAGCCAGTTGAAGAATTTTTTGATGTTGACCTTTCGGAGAGGCTTTACAACGAAAAATATTGGGAAGGACTAGCTTATGATTAGGCTTTGCGTTGCAGGCGCAACTGGAAGGATGGGGAGCACCATAATTGCTGAAGCTCTAAACAAGGGCGGTTTTGAAATTGTCGGTGCGGTAGCCGCTCCAACGGACCATGGCGTTGGCAAAACACTGCGCAGTTTGGGAATAGGCAATCTGGATTTGACGGTTGTTGAACCTTCAAGGCTCAGGGAAGCTGTTGAAAATGCGGATGTTTATGTTAGTTTCACCACGCCAGAAGCTGAAATGGCAAACCTTCCTAAAGTGGCGGATTTTGGCAAAAGAATTGTTATGGGAACAACTGGATTCACAGACGAGCAGATGAGTTGGCTTAAATCTTCAGTTTCTTCGAAGGTGCCTGCGGTTTTCGCCCCTAACTTTTCAATAGGTGTAAACTTCACGTTAAAAATGCTGAAAGCCATAGCGGTTTTGCCTGAAGATTATGAAATCAGCATTGTAGAGGCACATCACTCCAAAAAGAGAGATGCTCCAAGCGGAACCGCCCTCGCCATAGCAAACCTAATCTCTAAATTAAGGGGGTACAAGACGACTGTTTACGGCAGAAGCGGAATCAGCCAAAGAAAACGTGAAGAAATCGAAGTTTTAGCTGTTCGAGGCGGCGGAATTCCGGGAATACATGAAGTGGTGATTGCGGGACCCTACGACATGATAACCGTCAAACACATTTCATTTTCCAGAAACGCCTTTGCTCAAGGAGCGCTTTACGCCGTAGAATGGATAATGAAACAGACAAAACCAGACGTTTATTCCATGGATGACGTTTTGGGCGGTGAATAACAAATGCCAAAAAGAGTTGTTGTAAAGTTTGGAGGGGCAGAGCTTTCTTCGGGTGAAACTTTTAGAGTAGCCGCTAAAATGATTAGGGATTCTGGTTATGAGGAGATTGTGGTTGTCGTTTCCGCAATGAAGGGCGTAACTGACAATCTCATAAATTGTTTGCCAAACGGCGTTGCCGATGTGGATTATGCCGACGTGGTGGCTATGGGCGAAAGAACAAGCGCCAGAATCTTTTGTTCAGCTTTGAAATCGCTTGGCATCAAATCAGCGTATTTTGACCCGCAACAGGAAAATTGGCCGATAATAACAGATTCCAATTTTCGAGAGGCGAAGCCAGACCTTGCGGAAACACGGAAGCGGGTTAAGGAGTATGTTGAGCCGCTTTTGGGGAAATGTGTTCCGGTGGTTTGCGGTTTTGTTGGAAGGGATAGGCACAACCGCATAACAACGCTTGGCAGGGGTGGAAGCGACATAACCGCAACGCTTTTGGGCAACTGCTTAAAAGCCGACGAAGTTATCCTCGTAAAAGACACTGAGGGGGTTTTGTCTGCAGACCCGAAGCTTGTTCCAAACGCCAAGCCTTTAAATGAAATTTCCATCGAAGAAATTTTCTCTTTAGCCCATGGGGGAGCAAAAATAATTCATCCAAGAGCCTTAAAGTATAAGCTTCCACAACAAAAGTTGAGGGTTGTTGGTTTTTCTGGAAGTTTATCTTCTGGAGGAACCGAAATAACAGGTGTTTTCGGCGCAAACCCTGTGGAAGTTAAAAGTTACAGTGGATTGTCTGCCATAACGCTTGTTGGAGAAATAAAACCTGACGGTTTAAGCAAGGCTTTCTCGGTTCTCGGCGGAAAGGAAATATGTGGCATAAGCACTGGCAGAAAATCGGTGACAATATTCACAAAGGTTGAGGATAAAAAGCGGATTGTCCAGCAAATGTGCGATTTAGAATGTTTTAAGGCTGTTAGCTTACGTGAAGGCGTAGGCGTAATAGAAGCGGTAAACCCAGACTTTATTGATTCTCCAGGTTGGGTGGCGAAAATATCTGGCACACTTGCCGAAAAGAACATAAACATTTTGGAGGTTACCACAAGCAAATCCACAATCAACATTTTCCTCGACGAAAAAGACTTGGAAAAGGCTTTAGAAACTATAAAGGCCTTATTAAGTGAAAAGTGATGATTAAAAACTTTCTAAAAAACGTCGGCGGCGAACTTTACATAGAAAATGTTTCAACTCTCAAACTTGCAGAGGAGTTTGGCACGCCGTTATATGTTATGAGCGAGAGCAAGATAAGGGAGAATTACAGACGCTTAAAGGAGGCTTTCCTGCGCAGGTACGATAAAGTAAGGATTTTGTATTCTGCAAAGGCAAACACAAACATTTCAATTTTGAAAATTTTGGAAAGCGAAGGCGCTGGCGTGGACACCGTAAGCGCTGGAGAAGTTTACTTGGCGCTTGAAGCAGGCTTTAAACCCAATCAAATATTGTATACTGGCGTGAACGTTGGAGACGAAGAGTTAAAGTTTGTGATGGATAGGCAAATCACCGTTAACGTGGATTCGCTGTCGCAACTTGAAAGGCTGTTGAGGATTGGCGTTCCGCAGATGCTTTCTGTGAGGGTAAACACGGAACTCGGCGCTGGGCATCACGAATACGTTGTTACAGCAGGCAAAATAACAAAGTTTGGGCTTCACGAAGAAGATGCATTAAAAGCTTACGAAATGGCGAAGGAAGCGGGCGTAGAAAATTTTGGGATACACATGCACATCGGCTCTGGAATAATGGATGTAAACCCCATGCTTCAAGCAACCGAAAAACTGCTTGAAACCGCACGGAAAATCCATGAAAAACTGAAGATAAACTTTGAATTCATAGATTTGGGCGGGGGAATAGGCGTTCCCTACAAACCAGAGGAAAAAGAGGTTAACGTGCAACTTTTCGCTGACAAGCTGACTGATTTGTTTAAAGAGAAAATAAGCGAGTATTCTTTGGGAAAGCCTCAACTTTGGCTTGAACCTGGCAGGTACTTGGTGGCTGAAGCTGGAATTTTGTTAACAAGAGTTAACACTGTTAAGCATACGCCCTACAGAAATTTTGTCGGCGTTGACGCTGGTTTCAACACGTTGGTTAGACCAGCAATGTACGGCGCTTATCATCACATACTCGTCGCAAACAAACTAGAAGCGGAGTCAACTGAAACATACGATGTTGTTGGTCCACTTTGCGAGTCTGGAGATGTGTTGGCTAAACAGCGCCCGTTGCCAAAAATATCCGAGGGAGATTTGCTTGCTGTTTTAAACGCTGGTGCCTACGGTTTTTCTATGAGTTCGCAGTACAATTCAAGACCGAGGTCAGCCGAGGTTCTGGTGAAAAACAGCCAATACACGCTTATAAGGGAGCGGGAAACCCTCCAAGACTTAATCCGAAAACAGAGGATGGCTGAATGGCTGAAATAGACTTTTGGAAGATGCATGGACTTGGAAACGATTATGTAGTTATAGACAACCGCAACCAAAAAATAAAAGATAAGGCTTTAGCGGTTTTAGCCAAAAAACTATGTGAAAGAAGGTTTGGCATAGGCGCTGATGGGCTTCTCCTAGTTTACAACTCTGGAATAGCGGATGTGAAAATGCGAATTTTTAATACTGATGGAACAGAAGCCGAAATGTGCGGAAACGGAATAAGATGCCTCGCAAAGTTCTGTTTCGAAAACAAAATTGTAAATAAAGAATTTGTTACTGTGGAAACTTTGGCGGGAGTTAAGGAAGTGCAACTCTACATTGAAAATGGGGTTGTAAACTCTGTGAGGGTGAATATGGGAACACCGCAGTTTGAAAGAGATAAAATACCTATGGTTGGAAAGGGAACATTCATCAACCAGCCACTAGAGGTTGATGGAGAAAAATTTTTGGTTACAGCCCTTTCAATGGGTAATCCGCACTGCGTAATATTCGTTGATGAAGTAGGTAACTATCCAGTGGAAGTTGTTGGACCAAAAATAGAAAGGCATAGGCTATTCCCAAACAGAACAAACGTGGAATTCGTTCAAATCCTTTCCAAAGACGAGTTGCGTGTGAGGACTTGGGAGCGTGGAGTCGGCGAAACCTTGGCTTGCGGAACTGGAGCCTGCGCCAGCATGGTATCCGCAAACCTTCTTGGGAAGATAGGCAACAAAGCAACAGCGCACCTTTTAGGAGGCGACTTAGAAATTGAATACATGAACAACATCGTGTTCATGAATGGACCAGCGGAAAAAGTTTTTGAAGGAAGAATCAGTTTCCCTTTAAGGTGAAAATTTTGGAATTCAAAATTTCAAAAAAGTTGGAGATGCTTCCGCCATACTTATTCGCTGAAATAGAAAAGATAATCGAGAAAAAACAGCGGGCTGGCGCTGATTTAATATCGCTTAGCATTGGAGACCCTGACATACCGCCGCCGGAGTTTATTCTTGAATCCCTTAAAGAAGAGGCGGGTAAACCTGAAAATCACGGTTATTCTTTCAGCAAGGGCGAATACGAGTTTAGGCTGGCCGTTTCAAACTGGTATAAAAAAAGGTTTAACGTGTATGTAGACGCAGAAGACGAGGTTATAGCGCTTATAGGCTCAAAAGAGGGTTTATGCAACATTGCAAGAGCATTCATAGACGATGGAGACCGCGTTTTGGTTCCAAATCCGGCTTATCCAGCTTACGCCTACGGCGGTGCAATTTTAAGCGGCGGCGTGCCGGTTCCAGTGCCTCTTCTTGAAGAAAACAATTTTCTGCCAGACTTGGAAAAGGTGGACGTGAAAGGAGCGAGAATGTTGTATCTTAACTATCCAAACAATCCCACGGGCGCAGTGGTAACCATTAAAGAGCTTGAGGAGTTTGTGGATTTCGCCTTAGACAACAAAATAATCCTCTGTTATGACAATGCCTATTCCGAATTAACCTTTGGCGATTACCGTGCGCCGAGCATAATGCAAATCGAAAAAGCCAGAGAAATAGCCATTGAAATACATTCATGCTCAAAAACTTTCAGCATGACTGGAGACAGAATCGCCTTCGCTGTCGGCAACAAACAATTGATAGATGGGCTTTTGAAGGTTAAGTCGCAAGTGGATTCTGGACCGCCAAAATACGTGCAAAAAGTGGCTGCAAAAGCCTTGAGAACATATACTGGAACCGAGCCGCCAACATACGTCAAAGAAAGAAACAAAATTTACGAGAAAAGGGCTGAATTGCTTGTTAAAGAGTTAAACGCCATGGGGCTTAAATGCCAAATGCCAAAAGCAACATTTTATGTTTGGGCTAGATGCGGCGTAAGCTCCATGAATTTTGTTAAGCAAATGTTAAACGTGAATGTTGTGGCAACACCCGGTGTTGGATTCGGCGAGTACGGCGAAGGATACATACGCTTTGCAGTTACATGCCCAGAAGAGAAAATTAAAGAAGCATGCAAACGACTGAAAACTATTGTTCGTTAATATTCAGCGTATTTTGTGTCATTCGCTTTGGGATATGAACCTAAAATTTTAACGAAAACCGCTTTATCCCTCAGTTTTTTCAGGGCTTCTGCACATTTCGGCTCGCTCTGATGCCCCTCAAAGTCAAGGTAGAAATTGTATTCCCATGGTCTGCGTTTTGTCGGTCTAGACTCTATTTTGGTTAGGTTAATCTCTCTAGTTGCAAATTCCTCCAAAGCCTTGTAAAGCGCTCCGGGAAAATGCTTAACAGCGAAAATTATTGAGGTTTTATCGTTTCCAGATGGCGAAGCATCCTCTTTTGAGAGAACAAAAAAGCGGGTGTAATTGTCTGGGTTGTCCGATATGTTTCTCGCCAAAATTTTCATATCGTAAATTTTGGCGGCTCTTTCGCTGGCAACAGCCGCAGCGTCTTTAACGCCTTTTTCCTTTATGAGTTTGACGCTTCCAGCAGTGTCATAAGTGGAAAGCAACTCGCATCCAAGCTTCTCCAAAAAGCTTGCACATTGGGCTAGGGCTTGAGGATGCGAATAAACAACTTTAATGGAATCCAGCGTGGCGCCGTAGTTTGCGAGTAGGCAATGGTCTATTTTTAGGATGACTTCTCCGCAAACTTTTAGGTTATACTCCAAAAATAAATCGTAAACTTGGTTTACGCTTCCCTCAATCGAGTTTTCCACTGGAACAACGCCATAATCCGCTTCGCTAACCTCAACGCTTTTGAAAACATCTGAGAAACGTTTGCATGGTATAACTTGCACTTCAGAACCGAAATGTTTGTAAACAGCCATTTCACTGTAAGCGCCTATCTCGCCTTGAAACACAACCTTTAAAGATTTAGATTTTTTCACATTAAACACCTCTTATGACTGGGATGACTTGAATATTGCACCTTCATCCGCTGACCCTACAAGGCAACTGTACCTTCGCAGATAACCCCAATCAATTTTTGGAAGTTTAGGCTTCCACTTGGCAAGACGCCTTTTCAATTCATCCTCGCCTAATTTAACATCCAACCTTCGCTTTGGAATGTCAATCACTATTATGTCACCGTTTTTTAAGGCGGCAATTGGACCGCCTTCCGCAGCTTCAGGCGAAACATGTCCTATACATGGGCCTCTTGTGGCTCCTGAAAATCGTCCGTCAGTGATTAGGGCAACTGACTCGTTTAAGCCCATTCCAGCTATGGCGGCTGTTGGAGAAAGCATTTCACGCATTCCAGGACCGCCCTTCGGGCCTTCGTAGCGAATTACGATAACGTCGCCCTCGACTATTTTTCCGTTTAAAATGGCTTCCATGGCTTCTTCTTCTGAATCGTAAACTTTTGCTGGTCCTTTGTGGCGTAGCATTTTCGGCGAAACAGCCGTGGCTTTGACAACAGCTCCTTTTGGAGCTAAATTTCCCGTGAGTATTGCTATTCCGCCTTCCTTGTGAACGGGATTGTCTAATGGTCTGATGATTTGCCTATCATAAACCACAGCGTCTTTAATGTTTTCCGCAACGGTTTTTCCAGTTACGGTAATTGCATTTAAATGTAGGAATTGGCTTAGCTCCTTCATTAAGGCTGGGATTCCACCCGCCTCGTCCAATTCTTGAAGGTCATATGGTCCAGAGGGGCGCATATCGCATAAATGTGGTATTTTTCTGCTTAACTCGTCGAAGAGGTTAAGCGGCAAATCCACGCCTGCTTCGTTGGCTATGGCTTTTAGGTGTAGCACTGCGTTGGTTGAGCCTCCAGTAGCCAAATCAACCATTATGGCGTTTTCAAAAGCCTCCACAGTCATTATGTCACGGGGTTTAAGGTCTTTCTTCACTAATTCCACTATTTTTTCTCCGCTTTCTTTGGCTATTCGCAGTTTAGCCGATGAAACTGCAAGTGAAGTGGCACATCCGGGCAGGGACATGCCCATAGCTTCAACTATACAAGCCATCGTGTTGGCAGTATACATACCATTACATGATCCACAAGCTGGAAAAGCCCTATCTTCAAAAATTTTTAGGGTTTCAACGCTGGTTTTTCCAGCTGTAACTTCGCCGACAGCCTCAAAAATTGAGGTGACATCCACTTTTTTCCCTTTAAATTTTCCAGAAAGCATTGGACCTCCAGTAACAACTATTGCGGGTATGTTTATTCTGGCTGATGCCATAAGCATGCCAGGCGTGATTTTGTCGCAGTTTGTTATTAGCACCATGCCGTCGAATTGATGAGCTTGAACCATAACTTCGATGGAATCCGCTATGAGCTCCCGTGATGGGAGGGAGTAATGCATTCCAATGTGTCCCATTACTAATCCGTCACAAATGGCTATTGTATTAAATTCTAATGGTGCTCCGCCAGCTGCTTGAACGCCGTATTTGACGTGTTCCGCTATTTGGCGAAGGTGCATGTGTCCAGGTACCACTTCAGAGAAACTGTTGACTATGGCTATGAAGGGCTTTTCAAAGTCGTTTTCCGTTAAACCCAAACATTTCAGTATTGCTCTATGAGGCGCACGTGTTAACCCGCGTTTTACAGCGTCGCTTCTCAAGTTTTCCACACACTTTAGGCTATTTAGAATACTACATAGAAAAGCTTTAATATAATGTATACTATTCCTTTTGGTGCGAGAGGGTTAAAAATGGGGAATTGCTTTATCAAATAACTTCGCTGAAAAACCCAGAATTTTTGATACAACCCTAAGAGACGGTGAACAAACACCTGGAGTTTCTTTAACGCCTAAGGAAAAGTTGGAAATAGCTAAAAAACTGGATGCGCTTGGAGTGAACGCCATAGAGGCGGGTTTTGCCGCAGCGTCGAAAGGCGAACTTGAAGCAATAAAGCTAATTGCAAAGGAAAAACTTAAAGCGGATGTTTTCAGCTTTGCGAGGGGGGTGAAAGGCGACATAGACGCTGTTGTAGAAAGCGACGCAGACGCTGTTTTCTTGGTTATTCCAGCTTCAGACCTACACATTAAATGCAAGCTTGGAAAAACAAGAGAAGAAATTTTGCAAATAGCCGAGGAGTGCATTCAATATGCGAAAGACCACGGCTTAAAAGTTGAATTTGGACCTGAAGACGCCACCAGAAGCGACATTGCCTTTCTTAAAGGGCTTATTGCCACAAGCGTTAACGCCGGTGCGGATATTGTGGCTCCATGCGACACCGTTGGAGTGTTAACTCCAGAAAAAGCGTATGCCTTCTTTTCAGATTTAGCAAAGGAGTTTCCAAACGTGCCGTTCAGCGTTCACTGCCACGACGATTTTGGAATGGCTGTGGCAAATTCAATAGCTGCTTTAAGGGCTGGCGCAAAAGAGGTTCATGCAACCATAAATGGACTGGGCGAGAGAGCTGGAAACGCAGCTCTGGAGGAGATAGTCGTAGCTTTAAAACTTCTCTATAACGTGGAAACATCCATCAAGTTGGATTTGCTCTATGAAACTTCAATGTTCGTTTCTAGGTTGACGGGAGTTCCAGTTCAGCCGAATAAGGCTGTTGTAGGCGAAAACGCTTTTGCACACGAGTCGGGCATTCACACACACGCCATTTTGAAGGAACCACTAACCTACGAGCCAATTCCACCCGAACTCGTTGGACGCACAAGGAGACTTGTTGTCGGCAAAGATGCAGGCTCCAAGGGGATAAAAGCCGTTCTTAATGAGATGGGCTTATATCCAGACGAAAAGCAGTTAAAAGACGTGTTTCTAAAGGTTAAAATGTTGGGGGACAAAGGCAAGAAAGTAACAGACATGGACTTAAGAGCGATAGCAGAATCGGTTATGGGACTTCCAAAACAGAGACCATTCAAACTTGAAGAGTTAACTGTTGTAACTGGAAACAAAGTGACGCCCACCGCTTCGGTTAAACTTAAAGTGAGAGACGAAACTGTCTTGGGCGCAGCCACAGGCGTTGGACCAGTGGACGCAGCAATAAACGCCGTTAGAAAGGCAATCTCAGCAGTTGAACCCATAAAGCTTGATGAATACCATGTAAAATCAATTACTGGCGGAACAAACGCTGTGGTTGAGGTTGCCGTACGTCTAAGTAAAGGAGACAAAACAACAGTTGCCATGGGAATTCACGGCGACATAGTGATGGCGAGCATAGAAGCAATGCTGAACGGAATGAACTTTTTGTTGACAGCCCCAGAAAACCAAAAGAACACACATAAAGTTTAAAAGGAACGGTTGAATAGTAAGCACAGCAACAGCGAGGGGAAACTGGCGTGGAAAAAGGAAACGCAATAGCACAATGTGCAGTATCTAAGAGGAGGAGCTGAGATGAGGGATTGCGTTCTCGAGAAGCATTGCTTTGTCCATACCCCAAACTAAATCAAAAAAGTTCATTCTGAAATACACAAAAGATTCGCCGTTCGTTTTTAACAAAACTTCGTTCGTGCATTCCATTTTAGGGAGGAAAAACTATGGTAGTTATGACTGGAGCTGAAGCCTTAATAAAAGCTTTGAAAGAGCAGAAAGTGGAAACGATTTTCGGAATACCCGGAGGCGCCATACTGAATGTTTATGATGCGCTTTATGATTCGGATATTAGGCATATTTTGATGAGGCATGAACAGTGCGCTGCGCATGCAGCAGACGGATACGCACGTGCAAGCGGGCGTGTCGGCGTTTGCATGGCAACTTCTGGACCCGGCGCAACAAACCTTGTAACTGGAATAGCCAATGCTTACATGGATTCTTCTCCAATAGTTGCTTTTACGGGGCAAGTTCCAAAACGGTACATTGGCAAGGATGCTTTCCAAGAAGCAGACATCATTGGCATAACAAACCCGATAACCAAACATAACTTTCAAGTGGAAAATCCAGCGGAAATACCATTAATAGTTAAAAAGGCGTTTTACATAGCGTCTTCGGGGAGACCTGGACCAGTTCTGGTGGATATTCCAAGAAACGTCCAAATAGAATCGGCAGAAATAAACTTTGAATGTAAAATTGAGCTTTTGGGTTATCGCATCAATTATGACCCGCACCCGTTACAAGTTAAGAAAGCTGTTGATTTGCTTGTTAAAGCTGAAAAGCCGATGATAATTGCTGGAGGAGGCGTCATAACCTCCAACGCTTCAAAAGAGCTTGTTGCAGTTGCAGAGCTGCTTTTAGCTCCAGTCGCAACCACTTTGATGGGTAAAGGGTCTATTCCAGAAAATCATCCGTTGGCAACTGGCATGATAGGTATGCACGGCACGGTTGCTTCAAACCGTTTGATTCAAGAGGCAGATGTTATACTTGCGGTTGGCATGAGGTTTTCGGATAGGTCAACAGGCGCCATAGAAGAGTTTTGTCCAGACGCTAAGAAAATACATGTTGATATAGATTCGGCTGAAATAGGGAAAAACGTTGAGGTAGACGTGCCAATAGTTGCGGACGCTAAGCAAGCGTTGAACGAAATTTACAAGTTGCTTCAGAAGAAGTTTGAAAAGAAGGAACGTTCAGAATGGATGAAAAAACTCAAGGAATTCAAGGACCAACTGGAAGAAAAAGCAAACAACACAGAAGAGTTGAAGCCGCCGAGGGTTATGGTTGAAGTTCGCAAGTTGCTTCCAGAAAACGCCATCATAACAACGGAAGTGGGTCAAAACCAAATGTGGGCTGCGCTTTATTTGAAGGCTTACAAGCCGAGAACCTTCATTTCGTCTGGCGGATTGGGAACAATGGGCTTCGGATTTCCAGCTTCTTTAGGGGCAAAAGTAGCCTGTCCAAACGTGCCAGTGGTTGACATTGCCGGCGACGGAAGTTTCATAATGACTGAACAAGACCTCGCCACTTCAGTTGTCGAAAAAATCCCAGTGACAGTTGTTATCCTAAACAATTGTGTACTTGGCATGGTAGCTCAATGGCAAAGGCTATTCTATAAAAGGCGATACTGCGCAATCAACCTGTGCAAGTGTCCTGACTTCGTGAAATTGGCTGAGGCTTACGGCGCTCAAGGCTTCCGTGCACAATCAATTCAAGAGTTTTCTTCAGCTTTGAAAAAAGCTCTCAAAAGCGATGTTACAACGGTTATAGATGTGCCGATAAACTCTGAAGAAAACGTTTTCCCAATGGTTCCAGCTGGAAAAGGATTAAGAGAGATGATGTGGGAGTGAAAGCGTATGGAAACCAAAAATGTTGGACAAAACTATATTATTGCGGCAATTGTTGAGCATAGACCAGGCGTGCTTTTCAGAATTTCAAACATGTTCAGAAGGAGGGGTTTCAACATTCAAAGCATATCTGTTGGACCAACCGAGAAAAAGGAGTTTGCAAGGGTAACCATAACCGTTGACGGCGACGAAAAACTCGTGGAGCAAATCGTTAAACAACTGAACAAGCTTATTGAAGTAATCAAAGTAAGCATACTAAATCCCAAAAGCACAGTTGCCAGAGAACTTGCCCTAATAAAAGTTAACGCTCCAGATTACAAGGCTAAATCAGACATAATCAACTATGCAGAAATCTTCAAAGGACACATAGTGGATGTTTCACGTAAATCCCTCATCGTTGAGGTTACAGGTGACCCTGACAAGGTGGACGCCTTCATAAACGTTGTAAAACCCTATGGGATTAAGGAAATTGCCCGAACGGGAATAACCGCCCTGTCCAGAGGGGCAGAATCCGTAAACGAAAAAATTAGAGGAGGTAGTGAATAATATGGGAAAAGTGTATTTTGATTCAGATGTTAGCCTAAATCGGTTAAAGGATAAAACTCTTGCCATAATAGGTTATGGAATTCAAGGGGAAGCCCAAGCGAAGAATCTGAGGGATTCAGGCTTAAACGTGATAGTTGGACTTCGAAAAGGGGGACAATCATGGAGCAAAGCGGAAAAAGACGGATTCAAAGTTTACCCAATTCCAGAAGCCGCCAAAAAAGGCGATGTAATATTTGTTTTGATTCCAGACATGGCTCAACCAGAAGTTTACAAGGAATCAATAGCGCCCTATTTAACTGAGGGCAAAACCCTGGATTTTGCACATGGCTTTAACATACACTTTAAACAAATAGTTCCACCCAAAAACGTCGACGTTATAATGGTAGCGCCAAAAAGTCCAGGAGCAAGACTTAGAGAAACCTACTTGGACGGTTTCGGCGTGCCTGCATTGATAGCCGTCTATCAAAATTATAGTGGACACGCCAAAGAAACGGCTTTAGCCATTTCGAAAGCGCTTGGATGCACCAGAGCGGGCGTTTTAGAAACAACGTTTAAGGATGAAACTGAAAGCGACTTAATAGGCGAACAAACCGTACTCGTTGGAGGACTAATCGAACTCATAAAAAACGGATTCGAAGTTCTGGTGGAAAATGGCTATCCGCCTGAACTAGCCTACTTCGAAGCTTGCAACGAAGCAAAACTGATAATGGATTTAATTTATCAGCGAGGAATAACTGGAATGTTAAAGGCTGTTTCAGACACAGCCAAATACGGCGGTTTAACGGTTGGACCCAAAATTATAGACGCACATGTCAAAGAAAACATGAGAAAGGCTGTGGAAAACGTTAAAAACGGAAAATTCGCCGATGAATGGATAAACGAGCATAGAAAAGGCGAGAAAAAACTGAAGGCGCTAATGCATGAAATCGAAAAACACGAGATTGAACGCACTGGCAAATTCATAAGAAAAATGGCGGGTATAGAAAAATAACTGTAAATTCTCGGAGGAAAAACACCGCGTGAACATTTGCGAAAAAATTTTGGCGAAAGCCTCTGGAAAAAAGGCGGTTAGCCCAGGCGAAATTATAGAAGCCAAAGTTGACATGGCTATGATAAACGAGATAACTGGACCATTGGCGATTGAAGCCTTCCACAAAATCGGCGTGGAAAAAGTTTGGGATAACAAGCGAATCGTGATGGTTCTAGACCATCAAATCCCAGCAGATTCGGTTAAATCGGCTGAACTGCACAAAATCATGAGGGAATTTGCAAAAGAACAGAAAATCCAGTATTTCTATGATGTGGGCTTCGGCGGAGTATGCCACCAAGTCATGGTTGAAAAGGGACATGTAAAACCAGGCGAACTAATTGTTGGAGCGGATTCGCACACTTGCACTTACGGTGCTTTAGGCGCCTTCGGAACTGGAATAGGCTCAACTGAAATGGCTGCGGTTTTCGCAACTGGCAAAATATGGCTTAAAGTTCCAGAAACAATAAAAATAGATGTTGCAGGAAATTTTCAAAGGTTTGTTACGGCTAAAGATTTAATCTTGCACATTATCGGTCAAATAGGAGTTGACGGCGCCATTTACAAGGCTATGGAATTCTGCGGACCAACAATTGAACGTTTAAGCGTAAGCGAAAGAATGACGCTTTGTAACATGGCTGTTGAAGCTGGAGCGAAAACTGGAATTGTCAATCCAGACGAAAAGGCAATAGCCTATGTTAAGAGCAGGATGAACATGCCCTTTACCCCGTTGAGAAGCGACTCCGACGCCGAATACAAGCGGGTTATTGATGTAAGCGTTGACGGGTTGGAGCCGCAGGTTGCATGTCCCAGTTCTGTGGATAATGTTAAACCAGTCTCGGAAGTTGAGGGCATACCCATTGACCAAGCGTTTATCGGCTCATGCACTAACGGCAGAATTGAAGATTTGCGGTTGGCGGCGGAAATCATTAAAGGCAGAAA
This sequence comes from Bathyarchaeia archaeon, assembly GCA_038848005.1. GTDB lineage: Archaea > Thermoproteota > Bathyarchaeia > Bathyarchaeales > Bathycorpusculaceae > JAWCNN01. The sequence continues at coordinate 50,301 of JAWCNZ010000004.1, forward strand.
AATCAGCAGCGGCGTGCGGTTGCTGGTTACTCCAGCTTCACAAGAGGTTTACCTAGAAGCTTTAAGGGAAGGCTTGCTTGAAACGTTTGCTGGAGCTGGTGCATGCGTTTGTAACCCAACTTGCGGCGCATGTTTCGGCGGACACATGGGCTTACTCGCCGACGGAGAAACTTGCATAAGCTCTTCAAACAGAAACTTCGTTGGGAGAATGGGAAGTCCAAAAGCCAAAATATATTTGGCTTCTCCAGCCACTGTTGCCGCTTCAGCGGTAAAGGGCGAAATAACAGACCCTAGGAGGTTAACATGAATGGAAGTTAAGGGCAAAGCCGTAATCTTCGGAGATAACGTGAACACGGACGTGATTATTCCAAGCAAATATTTAACTTTGCTTGACCCAGACGAGTTGGCAAAACATGCCATGGAAGGATTAGACCCCACGTTTCCAGCCAAAGCCAGCGAAGGCGTAATAATAGTTGCTGGAAAAAACTTCGGTTGCGGTTCAAGCCGTGAACAAGCACCCATAGCCCTAAAACATGCTGGTGTAAAATGCATCGTCGCCCAATCTTTTGCCCGCATCTTTTACAGGAACGCCATAAACATTGGGTTGCCAGCCATTGAGTGTCCATCAATCCTAGAAAAAACAAGCGAGGGAGACCAGCTTCGCATAAATTTGGCTAGTGGAGAAATAACAAACATAACAAAAAATTTGAAGTTTCAAGCGTTTAGGCTTCCAGACTTCATTTTGGAAATAATCAACGCTGGCGGTTTAATAGAACACTTAAAAAAGAGGTTGAAAACTCATGGGCAACTATAAAATCGCTATAATCCCCGGCGATGGGGTTGGTCCAGAGCTTACAGAGGCGACATTGAAAGTTTTAGATGCAGCGAAAGAAACGTTCAATTTAGATTTTGAATATGTATTTTTGGAAGCTGGAGACACGTGTTTCGAAAAGAGGGGCGTGGCGCTTCCAGAAGAAACCGTTGAAGCCATAAAAAACGCTCATGTCTGCTTGAAAGGACCAGTGGGCGAAACCGCTGCAGACGTTATTGTTAAGCTTAGATTAATGTTTGATTTGTACGCGAACATACGTCCAGTTAAATCCTATGCTGGGACTTCATGCCTAAGGGATGATATAGACTTGGTTATTGTTAGAGAAAACACTGAAGACGTTTACAAGGGATTGGAGTTTACGCTTGATGAGGATGTGACTGTAGCCCTTAGAGTTATAACGCGAAGGGGATGTGAAAGGATAGCCCGAAAAGCCTTCAACATGGCTAGACTGCGAAACAAGAAGCGAAGCGTCACGGCTGTTCACAAAGCAAATGTGATGAGGAAAACATGCGGATTATTTGCAGAAGTCTGTAGAAAAGTAGCCAAAGAATACACTGACATCTCATTTAGCGAGCAGTATGTAGACGCAGCGGCGATGAGGCTAATCAAGGAACCACAAAATTACGATGTGATAGTTACAACAAACATGTTTGGAGACATACTTTCGGATGAGGCTGCCCAGCTTGTCGGAGGGTTAGGAATGGCTCCAGGCGGAAACATCGGCGACAACTACGCAATTTTCGAACCCGTACATGGAGCAGCGCCTACACGTGTTGGAAAACACACGGCTAATCCATGTTCGATGATTTTGGCTTCTAAAATGATGCTTGAGTGGCTAAGCGAAAAATACGGAGATAAAAACTGTTTAAGGGCTTCTGAGGCGATTGACTTTGGCGTTTCAGAGGTTCTGCGAAAGGGTTTGACAATTCCAGATTTCGGCGGTACGTTAACCACTGTGGAAATGGGTGAGGCAATAGCTAAAGAAATTAAGAAATTGACATTTGAGGGGTGATTTGAAAATGGAGTATATACGAATTTTTGACACAACCTTGAGGGATGGAGAGCAAACTCCTGGAGTTTCGCTTACGCCAGAGGAGAAAATGGAATTAGCCATGCAACTTGATAGGCTCGGTGTGGATGTAATCGAAGTTGGTTTTCCATCCGCTTCGGAGGGCGAAATGAAAGCTGTTAAAAGTATAGCAAAGGCAGGCTTAAAAGCGGAGGTTTGTGCGCTTACCAGAGTTTTGAAAAGCGACATAGACGCTGCGATGGCATGCGAAGTTAATTCGATTCACACGTTTGTTCCAACATCGGATGTCCAAATCAAATATGTTTTAAATGAAACTCGAGAGCAAGTGTTAAAGGAAACCGAAGAGGCTGTTCAGTACATTAAGGCGCACGGATTTATTTGCGAGTTTTCGCCGATGGATGCAACCCGCACAGAACTTGAATATCTCAAAAAAGTGTGCGTTGTGGCGCAGGAAGCAGGAGCTGACAGAATAAACATACCCGACACTGTTGGAATTATGAATCCAATGTCGATGCGCAACCTAATAAGCGAGTTGAAAAAGACAATTAAGGTTCCCATTAGCGTTCATTGCCACAACGATTTTGGATTAGCCGTTGCAAACTCCCTAGCGGGAGTTGAAGGCGGCGCAACCCAAGTTCACGTTACAGTGAACGGCTTAGGCGAAAGAGCTGGAAACGCAGCGCTAGAAGAGGTTGTGATGGCGCTTCACACAATCTACAAAAAGAAAACAAGAATTAACACTAGGCTTCTTTATGAAACTTCAAAGCTTGTTTCACGTTTAACTGGGATTATGCTTCAACCCAACAAGGCGATTGTAGGCGAAAACGCTTTTGCACATGAATCGGGCATACACTCCAAAGGAGTTGTGATGAAACCCGAAACTTTCGAGCCTATAAAACCCGAGTTGGTGGGCAGAAAAAGAAAGTTGGTAGCTGGCAAACTTGCTGGAAGACATGGAATAAAGGCTGAGCTTGCCGAGATGGGAATACGTCCCACAGAAGAGCAACTAAAAGAAATTTTGAAACGTGTAAAGGAGTTAGGCGACAGGGGAAAAATGGTCACGGACGCCGACTTAATAGCAATTGCAAGGTCGATTATTGGAATGCCTGAAAAGAAAATTGTTGACCTAACAAACTTTGCAGTTGTAACAGGAAGCGGCATAACGCCGATGGCTTCAATAAAACTTACAATCGACGGGAAAGAGTACATGAGCGCCGAAACAGGAGTTGGTCCAGTTGACGCTGCAATAAAAGCTATACAGAAAATTACAAACGAGCTGGTTAATGCGAGATTAACAGAGTATAGGCTTGAAGCCCTAACTGGAGGTTCAGACGCGGTGGCGGAAGTCATAATAAAAGTTGAGGATAAACATGGCAACATAGTTTCAGCAAGAGGCGCAGCCGAAGACATAGTCAAAGCAAGCGTGGAAGCCCTAATAAACGGAATAAACAAACTACTAAGCAAAAAACCAAGCTAATCCCAACTTCAAATGTCGTCGTCCGTGATTCTCTATTTCAGACGACATTTAAACAGCAACCAAATATTGTTGTTTAATTTTATCTCCAACAACAACATTTAAACCACTTGGTTTTCCCAACCAGTCAGCAAGGAATCTCGTTACCGTCAAGTTCATAGGGAAAAACAACAAATAATAAACGCAGAAGGTTAAAAAACATGACTAAACTTTCGCATGTAGAGGCTACTGCACCAGCAACTTCAGCAAACCTCGGCGCCGGATTCGACGTTTTAGGCGTAGCATTAGACGTTTTATTTGATAAAGTTTCTGTTGATGTAACAACCAAGACTGATATTAAAATTTACGTTAAAGGAAAAGGCGCCCAGTTTATTCCCACAGACCCCGACAGAAATACAGCGGGCATAGTTGCCAAAGCTTTGCTAGATTATTCCAGCGAAAAATGTGGATTAACCATAAACATCGAAAAAGGAATACGCCCCGGAAGCGGTTTGGGAAGCAGCGCAGCAAGCGCCGCTGCGGCAGCCTTAGCTGTGAACGAGGTCTTGCAGTTGGGTTTTTCCAAAAACGAACTCATAAAATTTGCTGCTTTAGGCGAAAAGGCGTCTGCAGGCGCTCCGCATGCAGACAATGTTTCAGCAGCGCTCCTAGGATTCTTCACGGCGATAATTTCGCACGACCCACTTGAGGTCATACAGCTTCCCGCACCCAACAACGCCAAATTCGCCATAGCCCTTCCAGAAATCGTCTTAAGCACCGCCTTAGCCCGTTCAGTCTTGCCAGAACACATCAAACGTTCAGACGCAATCTACAATGTTGCGCATGTATGCGCGTTTGTGGCTGGCGTCGCCACGGGAGACGTAGCCCTAATGGGAAAGGGCATGAAAGACCAAATAGCCGAGCCATATAGGGCTAAGCTGATTCCAGGTTTAGCCGACGTAAAGAAAAACGCTGTTGAAGCGGGAGCCGAAGGCGTCACAATAAGCGGTGCAGGTCCAGCAATAATAGCCCTAATAGACTCGAAAAAGCAGGTGGAAAACCAAGTTGTGAAAGCCATGAAGGAAGGCTTTGAAAAAAACGGAATAAAATGCGAAGTCATACTTGCAAGTCCCGGTTCAGGAGCAAAAATTGTAAGGAGCGAATAAAATGACCTTGAAATGTATAAACTGCGGAGAAGAATATCCACAAACAAAAATAATTTATAGATGCATGAAATGCGGCGATTTGCTGGAAGTTAAATTCAACCAAAAAGAGCTAAAAGAGAAATTGAAAGGAGAAAAGTGGAAGCAAAGACCCCTATCAGTTTGGAAATACAAGGAGTTTCTGCCAATCACTGATGAAACAAAAATTGTAACTTTGCAGGAAGGCGGCACACCACTTTACAAATGCGAAAGGCTGGCGGAAAAACTTGGAATAAAAAATTTATATGTGAAAAACGAGGGGGCAAACCCAACAGGCTCTTTCAAGGATAGGGGAATGACCGTAGGCGTTTCCAAAGCTTTAGAGTTAAAGGCAAAAACTGTTGTTTGTGCTTCAACAGGCAACACGTCGGCTTCTTTGGCGGCTTACGCAGCAAAAGCCAACCTAAACTGTATAGTGCTTATTCCAGCTGGAAAAATAGCCCTTGGAAAACTTGCACAGTCAATGATGTACGGAGCAAAAGTTGTAGCCGTCAAAGACAATTTTGACGCTGCCCTCAAAATGGTTGTGGAAGCAAGCGAAACCTTCGGGTTGTATCTGCTTAACTCCATAAACCCTTTCAGAATAGAGGGACAAAAAACAGCGGCGTTCGAAATCTGCGAGCAACTTGGATGGCAAACTCCAAATTGGCTTGTAATACCAGTTGGAAACGCTGGAAACATAACCGCCTACTGGAAAGGCTTCACAGAATTCAACGCCTTGGAAATCGTGGATTCACTACCAAAAATGGCTGGTATACAAGCAACCGAAGCCAGCCCAATCGCAAAAGCCTTCGCAACCAAAAAAGAGATGATAGAGCCTGTTAAAAATCCAGAAACAATCGCCACAGCCATACGCATAGGCAACCCAGTCAACTGGAAAAGGGCGTTAAAAGCCATACGCGAATCAAAGGGAACAGCCCAAACAGTAACAGACAAAGAAATAATAGATGCACAGAAGCTTCTGGCAAGAACAGAGGGAATATTTGTTGAACCAGCAAGCGCAGCAAGCATAGCAGGACTTAAAAAGCTGGTGGAAAACTGCGAAATCGACAAAGACGAAACGATTGTTTGTGTAGCCACTGGACATGGACTAAAAGACCCAGAAACCACAATAAAAGCATGCGAAAAAATAATAGAAATCGAACCCACGCTGGAAGCCTTAAAAAAAGCATTAAAACTTTAGCCAATCCTAACCTATGGAAGAAATAACACATTCACCTTTTTTCTTTACTGAGAGCCTTATGTTGGTACTCAAGGTTTTTGAGGTATCCAAAAATTTCATCCTCCAAACCAACAGCAACCTCAACCAACAAAGCAGGTTTATATTCTTCAAGTGTTTTGTGAGCGCCTTTTAGAACTTGATATTCACTTCCATTTACGTCAATTTTTATCATATTCACTTTTACGACCTTCAAATGTTCTATTATGCTATCTAACGTGTCAACCTCAACTTTTATCTCAGTTGATTCTTTGACAAGTTAAGCTTAAACCAAAAGCCCTAACAATTACAACTTCCGTTCCCATTCGCACTCAGCCACAATCGAACAATTATTCACGGCTCTGCAGAGCCTCCAAGGCTACATACATTTTTTCGTACATAGCCTCAAAATTCAGACTTTTAGATATGCATTTGGTTATTTCGCTGTAAAGCTTCCTAAAATCTTTCATGTTTCCACTTTTTATTAAATCTCTCAGTTTTTCAGCTTCTGAAACAAACTTATCTAAATATTCAGCGGCATACTTGTTTGTGGTATGTAGGGAAACGTGAAGTTCTGGATCTTGTGCCATTATGCCTCCAACCAGCGTTAGCTGTAATGTGGATGTTGTTCCGCATAGTTTTTCCAGAACTTTAAAATCCTCGTCCTTCAAAGTTGAAGCAAGAGCCACATTTACAAAGTAGGGCAGAGAAAGCATAGCAGCCATAACCCTGTCATGCTGTTCAGCGTCAACCACAACAAATTCGGCATCAGGAAAAATCTTTCTGGCGGTTTCCAACTCTTTTTCGGCATTAACTATGGATATCAAAGCAATTTTCTTCCGTTTCAATTTTTGCATGGGACCGAAAAGCGGATGCAAAGACAAAGGTTGAACATCGAATTTGGAAAGGCTTCGTAAAGCGCCAACTATTCCTTCTTTTACAGAGGCAATTTCAACCACAACAGAGCCCTTCTTCAGTTTTGGACAAACCTCACGCAAGATCTCAACTGTTTTATCTATTGGAACGGAAACAACCGTTAATTCAGCGTTTTCCACAGCGTCCAAATTATCCCTCGCAATTTTAACCTTGTAAGTTTTTGATAGCTCTTTTAATCCTTCTTCTTTAATATCAAAAACTGTTAACGCAAAGCCTTGATTGATGAAGTACTGAACTAGCCATCTGCCCATTCGCCCAGCCGCTCCTAAAATGGCAACCTTCATTTTAACAGCTCTCCAATTCTTTTCGTTGCCTCCAAAAGCTTTTCTTCAGGTTGACATGCAGATATCCTAAAGAAATTTCTGTAGCCTTCTCCAAAGGCTGTTCCAGGCGTGACGCAGACACCCTTTTCCGTTAGGAGCTTCTCTACAAACGTTTGCGCATCAAGGCTTTCGCTGTGCAGTTTTGGGAAAACATAAAATCCACCGTCTGGCTTATAATAGGACAAAGGCAACTTATCCAGGGCGTCACAAAGAACCGCCAACCTCCTCTTAATTTTTTTCATGTATTTTCTCACCTCTTCCACGCTGTCAAGGGCGGCTATTGCCGCATGTTGGACAAATTCCGGAACGCTTGTGAGGCTTAAGTTTTGAAGCTTAACCATTCCTTTTATGGTTTCAGTGTCTGATATTGCATAGCCAATTCTGAAGCCGGTCATTCCAAACGTCTTAGAAAACGAGTCGGCATAGATGTATTTGCAATCTGAAAATTCAAGTATGCTTTTGAAAGGCTCAAACGCAAAATTATGGTAAACTTCATCGCTTAAAATGAAAAGGTTGTTTTCTTTGGCTATTTCAACAATCTGCTCTAAAACGTCGCCGCTAATTATTTTTCCAGTTGGATTGTTTGGACTGTTTAAAATTATCATTTTTGTGGATTTGTTTATGTTTTGAAGTAAAGCATTAATGTTTGGTTCCCAATCATTTTCAAGTTTCCCAGAAATCCTCACGGGTTTTGCCTGAACACTTTTTATGCAGTCTTTGTAGGCTGGCCATGCTGGCTCAAATATTATTGCTTCTTCACCTGGAGATAAAATAGATGTGATAGCAAGGAAAACTGCATGTCGACCGCCAACTGTAACAATAACTTGTTCAGGCGAAACATCTGTTTGAAACTTTTCGCTAATTGTTGATGCTATTTTTTCTCTAAGTTGCGGAATCCCTGGGGTTTCAGTGTAACGTGTATAGCCTCTTTTAATGGCGTTTTTCACGGCTTCTTTTACGCTTTCAGGTGGTCCAAAATCCGGTTCGCCCACTTCCAAGTGAATTAGGGCTTTTCCTTTTCTTTCCATTTCCTTGGTTTTGGCAAACACCTCGTACGGAGCGGAAAAACGCATTTTCTCCTTTGTCTTTTCGGTTAGGCTTTCCTGAATTCTTTTTGATTCTTCAACAAGCATATTCAGCAGTCTCAAACCAAAATTTAAGTCAATGTTGTAGGATTTACATTTTTCAGAAATAGTCTCTTTAAGCTTTCTCTCGGCATCAACATCCTCTACTGGTAATCCCATTTTCATTTTTGCTTTGGCTATTTCCCTAGATAAAACAAAACGTTTTCCAACAAGACTAAAAATTTCAGCCGTGACATTCTCAATTTCTCTGCGCAAGTTATTTATGTCCATCTCAATCTTAAACTTCTAACTTCCAACATTCTATTATGTTTTTCCAAAACAACAATAACCAAAAAGTATATTAATCATAAAAATGTTAATTTTGGATTGGTTATTTCAATGGATAAGCCAATGGCCACTACAATGCGGTTCACTTATTACTTTAGTGGCTATTGGTTTACATATTAAAGAAGCCGCGACCGATTTCGGTTTTGGCGTGCGGTTGCGGCGTTTGGGGGGTTTGTGTGAACAAAAATGGAAATATTGGTTTGGGTTCTTGCGTTGTTGCCAAGTTCGGTGGAAGTAGCCTAGCCGATGGAAACAAAATATCTAGAGCTGTTAAAGCCGTTACGAAAAAGTTGCAAAAGGGAACAAGCGTGGTTGTTGTCGTGTCAGCCATGGGAAAAACCACGGATTTCCTACTTGACGTTGCCAAACAAGCCACAAACTGCAATGCCAAACTAAACAGCGACATCGACGATGTTTTGGCAATGGGAGAAAGAACAAGCGCAAGAATATTTTCAGCGACGCTTAAAGCGAACGGCGTAAAATGCCGCTATTTCGACCCAGCAGACCCGGACTGGCCAATAATCACAAGCGACGAGCCTGCAAACGCTGATCCCATCCTTCCAGAATGTGAAAAACGCGTTATAAAGCATGTTACACCTTTACTGGAGCGGGGAACAGTCGTTGTTATTCCAGGTTTCATCGGCAAAACCGTGGATGGCAAAATCACCACTATGGGAAGAGGTGGAAGCGACATAACAGCGTTAATTGTTGCCCGTGCGCTTGGGGCGAAACAAGTCATTTTAGCCACTGACGTGGACGGCATAATGACGGCAGATCCAAAACTCGTTAAGTCTGCAAAGCGAATAAGCGAAATAGATGTGAACTCGCTTATTGGGTTGGCAAGCGCGGGTCAAAAGTTCCTACAAAGAAAAGCGTTAAGATATAAGGATTCAAACATAAACGTTAAAGTGATTAACAGTGCGTACTGCGATTTAGATGTTGAAGGCACAATCATAAAGGGTTCATTGAAAAGTGAAATTGTTGATTTGGAGTATCCAGAACCAATCGCTTCAATAACCATTGTTGGAAAAGCCCTGTCACAGTCACCTCAAGTCTTACATCAAATAGTCAAAAAAGTGAAGGAAGCGGATGTTCCGCTTCTTGGAATGTCAGCTAACTACGACTCCTTAATCCTCTACCTATCAGAGAAAATGCTTAACAAAATACTTGAGCAAATCCATTCTGTCGTGATGGAAAATCCAGAAGCCTTAGCAATGGCTGCAAGAACTAACTTGGCTCTCCTAAAAGTCAAAACAATGGAGCTTGAAGAAACCCCTGGAATAGTGAGCAGAATCGCTCAAGCGCTCCACCTCAAAAACATTAATATTTACGGAATTTTCACAATAACATCTGGAATCCAAGTTTTCGTGGACATGAACTATGTTAAAGAAGCCTTAACCGTTGTTAAAAACGCTCTAAAAGACTTGCAAGATGAATCGTTAGAGGCTAAACTTGTAATGAAGAGACAAAATGATTAATGAGGAGGAAAATAATAATTGATGTTAAGGATGGTTGTGTGAATGGCGAGGGAGTTCTGGATAAAAGTAGATGCTAATCTTCCAAGGGAAATGAAAGAAAAGCTAATAAAGGAAACATGTGAGTTTTGCACGGCTTACATTGTTGACCCAGCAGACGAGGCTTTAGCGAGAAAATCCGGCGCAAAAACGCTGGTTTCCACAAAGAACGGTGACATACTACTGCTGGAATCAACCAAAAAAGCTTCCAGCGTCAAAACAGACAGAAAAAAGTGCATTCAAACAGTTATAAGTTCTGGAAGAGACGAAAATAAAATTGTTATGGCGGCTGAAGCTGGAATAGACTACATAATAGCCAAATGTGAAAATTGGAAAATAATTCCGTTGGAAAATTTGATAGCCAGCATAAGGGGCAAAAGCAAGCTTTTAACTTCTGCGGCGAACGCTGAAGAAGCTAAGCTTGCGTTTGAAATATTGGAGTTAGGTGTGGACGGCATTATAGTAGAGCTTTCGGATGTTAAGGAAATAAAGCGAATATACGAAGCCGCTAAACAAGTGAAGTCAAAAGTTGCCGAAGCGGAGGAAGAAATGGAAAAACTGCCCTTGTTTGAAGCGAAAATAACGCAGATTGCGCCGTTGCGTTCCGGAGCGAGAACGTGCATAGACACATGCGACCTAATGACCGAAGGGGAAGGAATGCTCATCGGCTGTCAATCTTCTGGGCTGTTTCTGATACAGGCTGAAACCGCGGAAAACCCGTTTGTGGCGCCTAGACCCTTCCGAGTAAATGCTGGCTCAATAGCGCAGTACACCCTTGCAAGTGGAGGAACCACAAAGTACTTGTCAGAACTGAAAATAGGCGATGAAGTGTTGATTGTTGATAGAGAAGGGCGAAGCAGAGTTACAAACATTTGCAGAACAAAAATTGAGTGGCGACCGCTGTTGTTAATCGAAGCGGAACATGAAAACAGAACTTTTAAGGTTATACTGCAAAATGCAGAAACAATAAGGGTTGTAACGAAAGACGGTTCAAAATCTGTTAAGGAGTTGGCGAAAGGCGACGCTGTATTAGTGCATATCCAAGAGGGCGGGAGACATTTCGGCAAACTCGTCAAAGAAGAAAGAGTGATAGAAAAGTGAAAATTAGAGTATGCACTCCAATAACAGCAAATAAAACCATGGAAATTCCCGCGTTTATAAAAAGGGCGGAGCAAATGGGCGCAGACCTCGCAGAAATTAGGCTAGATTACCTAGAAAGCTTTGATGGAATAGAAAAGGCTGTGGAAAAAGCGAAAATTCCGCTTATAGCCACAAACCGCCAGTACGAACAAGGTGGAAAACGCAGACAAGACGAAAATGAAAGGGTGAAAATGCTGTTGAAAGCGGCTGGCATGGGCTTTTCTTTCGTCGACCTCGAAATCACAACATCAAACATAGAAACAATAATGAAGGATTTGAGGAAAACCAATGCGAAAATAATACTTTCATTCCACAACTTTAACGAAACCCCCAGCCTAGAGGAAATGCGGAAAATAGTTGCTTTTCAAATTGAAATTGGCGCGGACATCTGCAAGCTGGTTACGATGGCTAAAAGCTTAAACGACAACCTCACGTTTCTTTCTTTGGCGGCGGAAATAAGCAAAAAAACGCCTATAATATGTTTTGCCATGGGCAAACTCGGAGTTCCATCAAGGATTCTCTCTCCAATGTTTGGTAGTTACCTCACCTATGCCTCGCTTGAAAGCGGAATGGAAACAGCCCCTGGACAAATAAGCATAGGACAGCTAAAAGAAATTTACAGGCTTTTAGGTGTTGAAGAACTTTGAAGATTTCGGGAGACACCAAAATTTGCGCTTTAATCGGCGACCCGGTTGAACATTCTCTAAGCCCGCACATCCAAAACGCTGCGTTTAGGCATTTAAACCTCAATTTCGTGTATGTTGCCTTTAGAGTTACAAAAGAAAACGTTGAAAGGGCTTTGCAGGGAGCACGGGCGTTGGGAATTAAAGGGTTAAACGTGACCATGCCGTTAAAAACCGCTGTGGTTGCCCACCTCGACGAACTTGCGCCAGACGCTGAAAAAATGGGTGCGGTCAACACTATACTCAACGATGATGGGCGGTTGATAGGCTATAACACCGACGGGTTAGGCGCTATTGAAGCCTTAAAAGCCCACGGGCAAAATCCAGCAGGAAAAAACATTATCGTTTTGGGGGCTGGAGGAGCAGCAAGAGCCGTGGCTTTCTCGCTTTGTGAAGAAGCAAACACCATCTCGATCCTCAATAGAACCGTGGAAAAAGCCAAAAACCTCGCAGAGGAACTTAGCAAAATCTTTGGAAAAACTGTAAGATATGGAAGGCTTGATTACGAAACCTTAGCTGAAGAAGTGGAAAATGCGGATATACTCATAAACGCCACTTCGCTCGGCATGGCTCCAAACGAAAATGAAACTCCAGTTAACGTGAAGCTTTTACATCGAAACTTGACAGTTTTCGATTTAGTATATAATCCGCTTGAAACCCGACTTTTGAGGGAAGCAAAAGCCGTTGGAGCGAAAACCGTGGATGGACTTTCCATGCTTGTTTATCAAGGAGCTCTATCCTTTGAAATTTGGACTGGAAAGAAAGCGCCAGTCAACGTGATGATGAAGGTATGCCGAGAAAGCCTAGAAAATTTGAGGGTGCATAAAAATGATTGGAAAAGCCGTTGTCCACGGAGCAGTAACCATAGTTAACGCGATTGCGTGTGGTTTAGGCGCTGCTTTAGGCGTGAAGTTATGGACAAAAGCCACGGTAGAGTTAACGGACAAGCCCGGCGAGTTTAAAGGAAGAATAATTTCAGACCCGAATGAAAATACTGGTTTGATGATAAACACTGTGAAGTGCGTCTTAAAATTTTTTGGTGTGGAAGATAAATATGGCGCTTATGTAGAAACGGAATCGAACATTCCAATTGCGAGGGGTTTAAAAAGCAGCAGCGCAGCGGCAAACGCCGTGGCTTTAGCCACCACCGCAGCATTAAACAAAAAAGTTGACGATTTAACAGTTGTCAAATTGGGGGTGGAAGCCGCCATAAAATCCAAAGTTACAATAACCGGCGCTTTCGACGATGCATGCGCATCCTACTTTGGAAACATAGTTGTAACGGACAACAAAACCATGAAAATAATTAAAAGCTTTGAAGTAAACGAGAAGAATTATAAAGTTTTAGTTTATGTTCCGCCGGAGAAAGGTTACACGGCAAACGTCAAAGCTGAAAAGGTTAGGGTTTTAGCCAAAGAAGTGGAAGCCATTCACAAACTGGCGCTTTCGGGAAATTATTGGACCGCAATGACGTTGAATGGATTCGTGTATTCGGTTGTTCTTGGATACAACCCAAAAATAGCTTTGGAAGCCCTTATGAACGGCGCAGTAGCTGCGGGTTTATCAGGCACGGGACCAGCTGTTGCCGCTGTATCTTCCGCCGAAAACGTTGATAAAATAGTTAAAGCTTGGCAGCAATATGAAGGAAAAGTAATCCAAACGGAAATCAACAGCGAAAAAGCGCATGTTTTGAAGTGAGAAAATGGCGAAGTTTATAGTGAAAAAAACGGAAAGCCTAAAAGGAACAGTAACAGCACCTTCGTCGAAAGCTCAAACTCAAAGGGCAATAATTGCAGCATCGCTTTCCGAAGGAAAATCCACGATAAAGTATCCGCTAAAGTGCAGCGACACCCTAGCCACAGCAAAGGCTTGTTTAATGTTAGGTGCAAAAATAAAATGGCAAAACACTTCGTTAATTGTGGAGGGCGTTTCAAAACCTAAAACTCCAGAAGACGTAATTTACTGTAAAGGTTCAGGCGCAACAATCAGATTTTTAACGTCTATTTGCGGTTTGGCAGACGGCGCTTCAGTGTTGACTGGCGATAAAAGTTTAAGGAGACGCCCAATGCAGCCTTTGCTTGACGCTTTAAACCAGCTTGAAACAAAATGTTTTAGTGCCAAAGGCGATGGAAAACCGCCGATAATTGTTTTCGGCGGGGGAATCCGAGGCGGCAGCGCCTCCATAGTTGGCAATGTAAGTTCACAGTTTATTTCAAGCTTGCTTTTTGCAACTTCAAAAGCGGAAAAAGAAACTAGAATAGAGGTTACAACGCCGCTTGAATCAAAATTTTACGTGGAAATGACGTTGGATACCCTCCGAAAACACGGCGTAAAAGTTGATTATTCACCGAATTATGCGCGGTTCGTTGTTCCATGCAATCAAAGTTATACGCCTTTTAACCACGCAATAGAAGGCGATTACTCCTCAGCTGCGTTTCTCCTCGCAGCTGCAAGCCTAACCAAATCTAACGTTAAAATAGTAAATTTGAAAGAGCAGAGTTTACAAGGCGACAAAATAATAGTTGACGTTTTAAAGGAGATGGGTGTAGCCATAAGCCAAAACGGAAACAGCGTTGAAGTTTTTGGAAACGGCGGAGAACTACAGCCCGTTAACATTGATTTGAAGGATTCACCTGACCTTGTTCCAGTATGCGCAGCCCTGGCGTGTTTTGCAGACGGCGAAACCATTATTAATGGGGTTAAAAGGTTGCGGTTTAAAGAGTCGGACAGAATTTCATCGCTGATTTCTGAGTTGGGAAAGATGGGCGCTGAAATTAAGGCGGAAAACAACTCTCTCATAGTTAAGGGTAAAAACAAACTTCACGGCGCAGATATTTGCTCACACAAAGACCATAGAATAGCCATGGCTTGCGCAGTTGCGGCTTTAAAAGCCGAAGGCGAAACAGTAATTCATGGAATAGAATGCATTAAAAAGTCGTATCCGAACTTTGTCCAGGACTTAAAGGCGTTGGGAGGAAAAATTTTTGGCTGGTAACTCTTTCGGAAAAGCATTTGCAATTACGTGTTTTGGGGAAAGCCACGGCAAATGCGTCGGCGTTGTAATCGACGGATGCCCAGCGGGTTTACCGCTTTCTGAAAGCGACATCCAAACAGAACTTGACAAGAGAAAGCCGGGGACAACCAGCATAAGCACGCCAAGAACAGAAGAAGACAAAGCGGAAATACTCTCCGGAGTTTTTAACGGGTACACAACTGGCGCGCCAATATGCATAATCGTTTGGAACAAAGACATCGCATCGGAACCGTACGAAATGGTGAAGAAAAAGCCGAGACCTGGACATGCAGATTACACGGCTTATCTGAGGTATGGAGGATACAACGATTATAGGGGTGGAGGACGCTTTTCTGGAAGAATCACAATAGCGTATGTGATGGCTGGAGCGGTAGCAAAAAAACTCCTAAAAACTTTAGGAACGGAAATTCTCGCCCACACCGTCCAGATAGGCAAGGTAAAGCTTTCCAAAAAGGTTTCGTATGAAGAGATTAGGAGAAACGTTTACGAAAACGCTGTGCGATGTGCAGACCAGAAAACGGCGGCTTTAATGGAAAGGGAAATTTTGAAAGTGAAAGAGGAGGGAGATAGCCTAGGCGGAATAGTTGAGTGTATAGCGCTTAATTATCCAGCGGGAATAGGCGACCCAATTTTTGAGTCTTTGGATGCTGACATATCGAAAATAATGTTTAATGTTCCAGGCGTGAAGGGAGTTGAAATAGGCGCTGGTTTCGAAGCGGCGTCAATGAAGGGTTCGGAAAATAACGACCAATTCAAAATAGAAAATGGAAAAGTCGTCACGGAAACCAACAACTGCGGTGGGATACTCGGCGGAATATCCACTGGAACGCCTATTATAGCTAAAATAGCGTTTAAACCAACATCTTCTATACTGAAAAGACAAAAAACAGTAGACCTTGAACGCATGGAAGCGGCGGAGTTGAAGCTTTCTGGAAGATACGACCCGTGTGTTGTTCCTAGGGCTGTTCCAGTGGTGGAGTCTTGCATGGCTGTTGTGCTTGCGGATTACGCCATTAGGTTGGGAAGGATTCCGCTTGTGTTGAAGCCTTAACTTTTTATGTACATTTTTGTTCGTTAAAGCTTAAATATGACGCTTAACGTATTTTGTAGTGCGAGGGAAAACACATTGAGGGACTGCGTTTGGAAACACCGACGCCATAAACCTCAAACCGAAATTCATTAGACTGCCAAACGAAAAATCCCCCCTTGAAACTTTCTCAAAAATTTACAGTCGCTACGATTGCGTTTACATTTTGGAGTCTGTGGAAGGACCGCAAAAACTTGCAGAATACTCGTTTATAGGGTTTGACCCACACACCATCATAACCGTGAAAAACGGAAAAATTGAGGTTTACAACCGAGTTAACAATGAAAAAAACGTCAGCGAAACCGTTGACCCGCTAATTGAAATAAAAGGGTTTCTCAGCAGATTTTCGACGACATGTGAAAGTTTCAGGTTCATCGGAGGAGCTGTTGGATATATATCTTATGATGCTGTTCGTTATTGGGAGAAACTGCCCGAAAAAGCCGTTGACGACTTGAAATTTCCAGACATTGAAATGGCAATTTTCGACGACGGCATAATATTTGACCACAAAAGCAATGAAGCCTTCTACTATTACCTAAGGGAGAACCGCCTTTCCGAAATCGCCGATTTAACAAGGGAAAACTGCGATTCCGAACCGCTAAGTTACACAGAGCCGAAAGCAAACCTTAAAAAAGAAAAGTTTGAGGAAATAGTTCTAAAAGCCAAGGAATACATAGCTTCAGGAGACATTTTCCAAGTTGTCCTTTCAAAAAGGTACGAATTCAAAATTAAGGGAAGCCTAATCCAATTTTACAAGGCGCTTAGGGCAATTAATCCTTCGCCTTACATGTACTTCTTGAAAATGGGTTCCCGCCAAATTGTCGGGTCAAGCCCTGAAATGCTTGTCAGAATAGAAGGCGAAACAGTTGAAACTTTCCCAATAGCTGGAACCAGACCACGATTTAACGATTATAGGAGGGATGAGGCTTTAGCGAGGGAGTTGTTGGCGGACGAAAAAGAATGCGCCGAACATGTAATGCTTGTTGACTTAGCCAGAAACGACATTGGCAGAGTTTCAGAGTTCGGAACCGTTCACGTGCCAGAACTTATGAAAATTTACCATTACAGCCACGTTCAACACATAGTTTCAAGGGTTACTGGAAAACTTAGAATGGACTGTGACTGTTACGATGCGTTGAGGGCGGTTTTTCCAGCTGGCACGGTTTCAGGAGCCCCAAAAGTTAGGGCAATGGAAATAATTGAGGAATGCGAACCCACAAGAAGGGGACCATACGCAGGGGCTTTAGGCTATTTCTCCTATAACGGAAACGCCGATTTCGCCATAACCATCAGAACGCTTGTTGCAGAAAACGGCAGAGGCTACATTCAAGCTGGCGCTGGCATTGTTGCAGATTCAATTCCCGAAAGGGAATGGTTTGAAACTGAACATAAAGCTGAGGCTTTAATGAAAGCCCTCGAAGTTTCTTCAGAGGTGAAAACATGAAGGTATTAGTTATTGACAATTATGACTCGTTCGTTTATATTCTCGCCCAATACATCGGAAAACTCGGCGGAACACCCATGGTCTACCGAAACGACAAAATAACCCTAGAAAAAGCTTTAGAGCTAAATCCAGAAAAAATAGTTATTTCGCCTGGTCCAGGCACTCCAGAAGAGCAGCGGTATTTTGGGGTTTGCTCCCAAATTCTGCGTGAAATGAGCCCTAAAATTCCAACTTTGGGCGTTTGTCTTGGGCATCAGGGCATAGTCGCCACTTTCGGAGGAAAAATTGTAAGGGCTAAAAAGTTGATGCATGGAAAAACCAGTTTGATAAGGCATGACGGAAAAGGCATTTTTAAAGGTGTGAAAAACCCGATTTGCGCAACACGTTATCACTCGTTAGTTGCAGATAGAAAATCGCTTCCAGAATGTTTGGAGGTA
This sequence comes from Bathyarchaeia archaeon, assembly GCA_038848005.1. GTDB lineage: Archaea > Thermoproteota > Bathyarchaeia > Bathyarchaeales > Bathycorpusculaceae > JAWCNN01. Next base: position 68,026 of record JAWCNZ010000004.1, read on the forward strand.
ACCGCCGTGTCGCTTGACGACGACGAAGTAATGGGGGTGCGCCACGTCAAATACCCAATTGAAGGCGTCCAATTCCATCCAGAATCCATCTTAACAGAATATGGCAAAGAAATAATGAGGAATTTCCTTTACGGTTGGTGAAAAAGGATTGATTAAAGAAGGAATTGAAAAACTGGTTGAAAAACGCGACCTAACCTATCAAGAAGCACGTGAAATAATGAAGGAGATAATGTCTGGAAACGCAACTCCCGCGCAGATAGCCGCTTTCATAACAGCCCTAAGAATGAAGGGCGAAACACTGGAGGAGATATCGGCTTTCGCTACGGTGATGAAGGATTTCTGCAACAGAATCCACCCAAAAGTTAGCAGCCGGCTCGTTGACACTTGTGGAACAGGCGGAGACAAAATGAAAACTTTCAACATAAGCACTACAGCCGCCTTTATAGTTGCAGGTGCAGGCGTAGCCATAGCCAAACATGGAAACCGTTCAGTTACAAGCAAATGCGGAAGCGCCGACGTTCTTGAAATGTTGGGGCTTAACCTAAACGTAACGCCGAAAACTGTTGAAGAAGCCATAGAAAAAGTTGGCGTAGGATTCATGTTTGCACCAGCTTTTCATCCAGCCATGAAACACGCAATCGGTCCAAGAAGGGAAATCGGCATAAGAACCGTGTTCAACGTGTTGGGACCATTAACAAATCCAGCAGACGCTGACGCTCAAGTAATAGGCGTTTACGATGCAGCGCTTGTGGAAAAAATTGCTGGCGTGCTTAAGCATTTAGGCTTAAAAGAGGCTATGGTGGTTCATGGGCTTGATGGATTAGACGAGATTTCCACCATTGGAAAAACATTAATTGCATGGTTAAAAAATGGGGAAATCAAAATTTTAGAGAAAACTCCCGAAGACTTCGGCGTAAAACGGGCAACTCCAGAAGAAATTGGCGGTGCAAGCCCAGAAGAAAGCGCCGAAATAACCTTTAAAATTCTCAATGGATACACTGGCAAAGACGACCCGCTAAGAGAAATAGCGGTTGTAAACGCAGCTGCCGGCATTATTGTAGGCGGTAAAGCGGATGATTTCCATTACGGAATTGAGTTAGCTCAAAAATCCATTGAAAGCGGTTCAGCCTACAAAAAATTGAAAGAATTGATTAAAGCCTATGAGGGAAGCAGCCCAGCAAAGCTGGAGGAGCTGGAACAAAAATATGGTTGATTTCCTCGATGTACTCGTTAAAGACGCTGAAAAAACCGTTAATGAAGGATACTACAAAATTGGCGCTGTAAAGAGTGAAAAGCGAAATCAAAGCTTAAAAAACCACATTTTAAAATGTGAGCATGCGCCAGTTATAGCTGAAATCAAACCTGCATCGCCGTCCCACGGCAAACTGAGAAACATAACAAACATAAAAAAAATTGTTAAAGCCATAGAAAATGGAGGAGCCGTTGGCATATCGGTTCTTACAGAGCCGAAACATTTTGAAGGCTCTTTAAAGTTGCTCGCTGAAGTGCGAAGATGCACTGAACTTCCAATTCTGATGAAAGACATAATTGTCGACCCAGTCCAGATAGAAACAGCGTCAAAAATCGGCGCAAACGCCATACTGTTAATTGCTTCAATATACAGGCGAAATTGCACAAGCCATTCAATCCATGAAATGATAAAGCTTGCGCATGCAGAAAATCTTGAAGTGCTTCTGGAAACTCACGACAAAGAGGAATTTTTGTGTGCACTTGAAACCCAAGCGGATTTAATAGGCATAAACAACCGAAACTTGCAAAATTTAAGTGTTGATTTAAGGGTTACCCAAAAAATTCTCTCCGAAATCGGCGGTTGCAACAGGGTTGTTGTAAGCGAAAGCGGAATTCAAAATCCAGCTGACATACAATTTCTGCGCAAATGCGGTGCACATGCCTTCCTCGTTGGTTCAGCGATAATGTTGGCTGATGACATAGAAGCTAGGGTAAAGGAGCTTGTGAACGCTTTATGAGAGTTGTAAAAGTGAAAATATGCGGAATAACAAACAAAGAAGATTTAAGGATGGTTTGCAACGTGGGCGCCGACGCCGTTGGCTTTGTTGTGGGAGTTCCATCTTCACCTAGAAACTTAACCATGGAAAAAGCTGAAAAACTGGTTAGGCTTGTTCCAGCGTTCGTAAATAGCGTTGTGGTCACAGTTCCAAAAACTTTGGAGGAAGTTTTAACAATCTATGAAAGGCTGAAGCCAAACGCAATTCAAATCCACGGAGAAGAAGCGCTAAACGCCAAAATTCTCCGAGAAAAAACTTTTGGCACTTCGCTGATAAGGGCTTTTTCCATAAAATCAAAAGAAAACATGGACAAATTCGCCGTTGAAGAAACAAAGTTTTTTGACGCTGTACTGCTTGACTCGTACTTACATGGAAAGCACGGGGGAACAGGCATTGTTCACAATTGGACATTAACCAAAAAAGTTAGGGAAATCCTACATCTAAAACCGCTTATTTTGGCTGGAGGTTTAACCCCCGAAAACGTGAAAGAAGCCATCCAAACAGTTAAACCCTACGCTGTAGATGTATCCACAGGCGTAGAATCAAAACCCGGAGTTAAAGACCCCAAAAAAGTTGAGGCGTTCATAAAAAATGCAAAAGAAACCATTATAGATGATAATTAATTTTGGAGGGAGTTTATGTCAAAGGGAAAATTTGGAATTTACGGCGGACAATACGTAAGCGAAGTTTTAATGCATGCGCTTATCGAGTTGGAGGAAGCCTTCGAAAAAATTTATCCCACTCCAGAATTCCAAAAGGAATTTAACAGTTTACTTATGGATTATGGTGGAAGACCAACACCGCTTTATTACGCCAGAAACTTCAGCAAAAAAGTTGGGTTTAAAGTTTACTTGAAAAGGGAAGATTTGCTCTGCGGCGGTTCACATAAGCTTAACAACGCCTTGGGACAAGCGCTTTTAGCGAAGAAAATGGAGAAAAAACGCTTAATAACGGAAACAGCCGCTGGACAGCATGGACTGGCAACAGTGATGGCGGGCAACATTTGCGGTTTAAAAACAGAAATTTTCATGGGCGTTAAAGACATAGAACGCCAAGCGTCAAACGTTAAAAGAATGAAATTGCTTGGCGCAAAAATAAAACCCGTAAAAACGGGCGCCGGCGTCTTAAAAGATGCGGTTTCTGAAACACTACGCGAATGGGCTACATGCTCAAGAAATACGCATTACCTAATGGGTTCAACTGTGGGACCGCACCCCTTCCCAACGATAGTTGCAACTTTCCAAAGCGTGATTGGTAAAGAAATAAAACAGCAAATAACGGAAAAAGAGGGAAGGCTTCCGGACGCCATAGTTGCCTGCGGAAGCGGAGGAAGCAACGCCTTAGGGGCATTCAAACCCTTCATAAACGAAAAAGATGTTAAGCTTTACTTTGTTGAGGGCGGAGGAGAAAGCCTAGGAGCAGACAACAGCGCCGCAGCCTTCCAGCTTGGAAAGCCAGGCGTGCTCCACGGAAGCCTAATGCAAATCCTACAAGACCAGCATGGACAAATAAAACCTTCAAAGACAAGGGCGGCTGGACTAAACTATCCTGGAAGGGGACCAGAAATATCTCATTTATGCGAGGTTGGAAGGGTAAAGCCATGTTACGCTTTCGATTCGGAAGTGTTTGAGGCTGCTAAAGTTATGTGTGAAACTGAAGGGTTAATTCCAGCATTGGAAACAGCCCATGCAATAGCTTATGTCTTAAACCATAAGGAAGAGTTTAGCAAAGATGATGTGGTGGTTATAAATTATTCTGGTAGGGGAGACAAGGACTTAGACACTATTTTGAGGTATTTCTATGGAGATTGAAAAGAAATTTCAAGAGTTGAAAATGCGTAAAGAAGCTGCTCACATGGCGCATTTGTACTATGGAGACCCAAACGAAGAGTTTTCAATAAAATTGGCGAAAACTTTGGCGGAAAATGGTGCAGACATGATAGAGTTTGGAATACCATTCTCAGACCCGATAGCTGACGGCCCAACATTCCAAGCGGCGTGTGAAAGGGCTTTAAAAAACGGCGTAACACCAACTAAATGTATAGAAGCCATAAAAAGGCTTAGACAAGAAGGTTTAAAAGCTCCGTTGGTGGTGACCACGTATTATAATATTCCATATGTGATGGGCGTCGAACATTTCCTAAGAGAAATTAAAGGGGCTGGAGCGCAAGCAGTGATAGTTCCAGACCTTCCGATTGAAGAGGCAAAACCGCTAATAGAAGAGGGTAGAAAACTGGGCGTTCATGTAATACTTCAAGTAACACCAACAACATCCAAGGAAAGGCTCAAAAAAATTTTAGATAACTCTTCTGGTTTCATTTATATCATCGGCATTGAAGGCGTGACGGGTGCAAGAGAACAACTTAGAAAGTCAACGATAGAACTTATAGGAAACGTTCGAAAACACACGGATGTTCCGATAATGGCTGGTTTTGGCATATCAAAAAGGGAGCATGCAAAAGCCATAATTTCAGCGGGCGCAGACGGAGTAATAGTTGGAAGTGCATACGCCCAAATATACTCAAAAAACCTAGAGAATCCAGAGAGAACCTTGCCAGAAATAGCTATGTTGGCGAAACAAATAAAGCAAGGTTGTATAGAGGGTGTAAAGGCTAACATGTTATAGACATGTCTTTGTTATGGTGCTGTTGAAGTGTTTATGTGTCGAACTGTTTCTGAAATTTTGGTTTTTGATGTAGTTTGTGTTATGTTTGAATGATGCTTTTATATGTTTTTTTATGCTTGAGGTATGACTAAATCTTTATATATTATTTATTAATACTCTATATTTCAGATATGAAGGTGAAGTAAATGAAAAAACACTCAACCAAAAAATTCATCAGCGCTATTTCCATAGCCTTAGCCCTTACCGTCTTACTATCCACCATAATCATACCTATAGCTTACACCGCAAGCACCCACAATTACGGAGAAGCATTGCAGAAAGCCATTTACTTTTACATGCAGCAGCGTTCTGGCGATTTGCCTGATAACAATCCTGTTATTTGGCGTGCTGACTCATGCTTGAAAGATCCTGTAACTGGTGGTTATTTTGACGCTGGTGACCATGTAAAGTTTGGCTTGCCGATGGCTTATAGCGTTGCCATGTTGGGCTGGGCTGCTTATGAGTATAAAAGCGCTTTGAGTAGTGCTGGGTTGTTGGATGAGTTGCAGGACGCCATTAAATGGGGCGCAGACTATTTCGTTAAGTGTCACACTGCCACGAACGAGTTTGTTTATCAGGTTGGCGATGGAGGTCAAGACCATGGATTCTGGGGTCCAGCAGAAGTTTTAGACGTGAAAATGAGCCGCCCAGCATATAAGGTTACGTCTTCCTCGCCGGGCTCAACGGTTGTTGCCGAAACAGCCGCAGCACTAGCAGTAGCCTACATAATTTTGGGCAACTCAAACTATTTAACCCATGCAAAACAGTTGTTTGATTTCGCCTATTCAACGAAAAGCGACAGCGGCTATACAGCGGCAAGCGGATACTATAATTCATGGAGTGGATTCTGGGATGAACTGGCTTGGGCTGCCACTTGGCTATACTTAGCCACAAAGGATTCAGCTTACTTAACTAAAGCGGAAGAATGCGTAAACAACTGGGGTAAGGAAGGACAGACTAACTATTGGGGTTGGAAGTGGGCGCATTGTTGGGATGATGTGCACTACGGCGCCCAAATATTGTTGGCGAGAATAACTGGCAAGCAAGAGTACATCGACTCTATTGACCGCAGCTTCGCTTTTTGGATTCCTGATTATGCTTCTAAGTTTGGAAGTAGTATTCCGGGCTATGATGGTTCGAAGATTACTTATACGCCTGGTGGTTTAGCGTATCTTGACCAGTGGGGTTCGCTGCGGTATGCTACTACGCAGGCGTTTTTGGCGTTTGTTTGGGGTGATTATGTTAGTGATTCGAGTAAGAAGAGTGTTTTGCAGGCGTTTGGCGAGAAACAAGTGAATTATGCTTTGGGTTCTAATCCGCGTAGTGGCAGTTACGTATGCGGTTTTGGAAGTAAGCCGCCTGAGAATCCGCATCATAGGACAGCGCATGGTTCATGGGCGAATGACATAAACACGCCTTCTCTTACAAGGCACATTTTGCATGGAGCTTTGGTTGGCGGTCCGGACAGCGGCGACAGCTGGAAAGATGATAGAAGCGACTACACTAAAAACGAGGTTGCCTGCGACTATAATGCTGGTTTTGTTGGTGCTTTAGCCAAAATG
>JAWCNZ010000005.1:0-71215 GCA_038848005.1 Bathyarchaeia archaeon
CACCTACTGCTACGCCTACTCCAACGCCGACTGCTTCGCCTACTGCTACGGCTACTGCCACTTGCAGCCCAGCAACAGACATTAGCATACCATTTACAAAAGACGGTTCTGGAACATTCTGCTGGAGAATAGCTTATTCTGCGGATCTCGTAAGTGGAACTTCACATTACATAAATAGTTGGAACTTGCAGACGCTGACAGTAAACGGCGTAGACTACACCAACAAGTACGCATTCTTTAGTCAACTACCAACACCAATAAACAACTACTGGTACATATACTACGTAGGCAACTACGCATGGTCTCACTTCGAAGCAAAATAGGCATAAAAAGCCAAAACACACAAAAACCCCACATTTTTTGGTATTTTGATGTGTCATAGAATAGAGGAGATTTTCGAGGAAAAAGCTTAAAATAACTCTGTGAGAGCTCTACATCTTTAAAGCTCTTGGGTGTGCTTGTGGTTGAGTAGAAAAGGTTTTCATGTAAAAATCGGCGAGTTAAAAACGGATGTTAGCCTTGTTAAGAACCTTAAACTTTCAATAGGCAAAATTGTTGAGGAAGAATGGATTGAACCTTTAGGTCCAACGCCTTTTCCGTCGTTAACCGCCCTAAGAGACTGGGATATGCGGATTCTGCAGCGTTATAAGCCTTTTTATATGCCTTTCTGCGATGTTTGTTGCCTCTGCACGTTTGGCAAGTGCGATTTAACTGGAAACAAACGTGGAGCCTGCGGGATAAACATGTCGGCGCAACAGTCAAGAATAGTACTTTTGGCATGTTGCATCGGGGCAGCAACCCATATTGGACACGCTCGCCACTTGGTTGAATATTTAATCGAAAAATTCGGTCATAGATATCCTCTCGACGTTGGCGGGTTAAATGTTGAAGTTGAAGCACCAGTTACACGCCTCGTTTGCGGAATAAAACCGCGAACACTCGGCGACTTAGAAGAAGTTTTAGATTATCTTGAAACCCAAGTTACGCATTTATTATCCGTTACCCACACGGGACAAGAGGGAAACAACATCGACTTTGAATCTAAGGTTTTTCATGCTGGCATGATCGACCACGTTGGATTGGAAGTTGCCGATATAGCGCAAATAGCAGCTTACGGCTTTCCAAAGGCTGACCCAAACGCTCCACTTGTGGATTTGGGGTTTGGAACAATAAACGTGGAAAAACCTGTAATCCTCTGCATTGGACATAATGTTGTGTCTTCCGTGGGCATAATAGACTACATGAAGGAGAATGGACTTGAAGGCGAAATTGAGGTTTGCGGGCTTTGCTGCACAGCCCACGACACAACACGCTACCATAAAAGGGCGAAGATTGTTGGTCCAATTTCGTGGCAACTGCGCTTTATAAGAAGCGGTGTTCCAGACATTGTGGTTTTAGACGAACAATGCATACGCGCAGACGCTTTTTACGAGGCTCAAAACGTTAAGGCGTTAGTGATAGTTACTTCCGAAAAAAATTGTATGGGATTACCTAATCGCACAGGCGATCCAGCAGACGCCATAGTAGAAGACCTAATAAATGCGAAGATTCCTGGCGCTTTAATTCTTGACCCTGAAAAAGTTGGGGAAGTTGCTGTTAAAGCCGCCTTAAAAATTGCGCCGTTGCGGAAAAAGTTTAAGGCAATTCCAGAAGTTGACGAAGTTATCCAAAAGGCGAAGGAGTGCAAGCAATGCGGCAACTGCAGAAGGGCTTGTCCACAAGATTTGCCAATTCCAGAAGCCATGAGCTTGGCGAAAAACGGCGATTTAAAAGGGCTTGATGACCTTTACGAGTTTTGTATTGGCTGTGGAAGATGCGAAGAAGCTTGCCCTGTTAGCTTGCAGATTCACAGCTTTATTGTTAAGGCTGGGGAGAAAAAACTGAAAGAGGAAACTTACAAAGTGCGGGCTGGAAGAGGCGCAATACAAGACGTGGAAATAAGAAATGTTGGAAGTCCAATCGTGCTCGGCGAAATTCCAGGCGTAATCGCCTTTGTCGGATGTGCAAACTATCCTAAAGGCGGAGTGGAAATAGCTGAAATGTGCCGTGAATTCGCTAATAGGCGGTATATAGTTGTAACTTCTGGATGCGCCGCCATGTCAGCTGGCATGCATAAAGACGAAGATGGAAAAACGCCTTATGAGGCTTTCACAGGCGAATTCACGGCTGGAGGAATCGTTAACGTTGGCTCTTGCGTTGCGAATTCGCATATTGCAGGTGCAGCCATAAAAATTGCAAGCATATTTGCAAAACGGAATTTAAGAGCAAATTATGAGGAAATAGCAGATTATATATTGAACCGCGTCGGCGCCGTGGGTGTGGCATGGGGTGCCATGTCGCAGAAGGCAGCGGCAATTGCAAGCGGATTCTGGCGTTTAGGAGTACCAGTAATTGTTGGTCCACACGGAATCAAATATAGACGCATGCTTTTGGGAAGGGCTGACCGCGAAGAAGACTGGTATGTTTATGACGCACGCAGTGGCGAACGGGTTTATGTGGGACCAGCTCCTGAACATCTGTTTTATGCAGCGGAAACGAAAGAGGAAGCTATGGTTATGATTGCTAAGCTTTGCATGCGTCCCAACGACACCACGAAGGGAAGAGCCATAAAACTGACTCACTATATCGATTTGCATAAGAGGTTTTATGGAACAATGCCTGAAGACATAAACTTGTTTGTGCGTAATATTGGTGATATACCAATAACAATGAAGGATGAAATAGTGAAGATTTTAGAAAATAAGGGGTGGAGGGAAACCGTAATTCCAGACCCGACGCTTCTGCCTAGATTAATTAGGAAAAGGAAGGAGTGAAAAAGCGGATGGCGACGGCTGAACCTTGGCAAACAGCGGAAATCCCCGGACCCAAAAGGGCTTTAGTCATTACAAAACCTGAAGTTGTTGTTGCAATGATAGAAAGGGCAAAACGTCCCATTTTAGTTGTTGGGCATAAGGCTGTAGAAACAAGCCTTGAAGATAAAAAGTTGATAGACTACATTATTGAGTTGGCGAGGAAAGCCCGCATACCAGTTGTGGCTACTGCCCACATAGTAGGCGAATTTTTAAGGAGAGGTTTTCAGCCTGCTGGTTGGATGCCAGCGGTGGACATAGCCAACAGACTTGCCGACTCAAAATGGAATGGACTTGACGGCGGAGGCTTATACGATTTGGCTTTGTTTGTGAGTCTTCCCTATTACATGGAGTGGACAATTCTTTCTGGGTTGAAGCATTTTGTGCCAAACCTTAAAACCATAACTTTAGACAACATGTATCAGCCACATGCAAGCTGGTCTTTCCCAAACATGAACGTTAAAGAATGGACTGAAAACCTCAAAATTATAATTGAAAAGTTGGGTGAGTAGCAAAATGTCGATGTTTAGTGACATACCAGTTAACGTGGGCGTAATCTACGAAGGCGAAAGAATACGAAAAGATGACATGTATGTTGAGTTGGGCGGTCCAAAGGTTAAGGAAAAGTTCGAGTTGGCAAGAGTGAAGAAGCCCGAAGAAATCGAGGATGGAAAAATAACCGTTATAGGTCCAGACTTGAAGGACATGCAAGAGGGAAAAAGCTATCCTTTTGGAATCCTCGTTGAAGTTGCAGGCGCAAAACTTGAGCCTGAACTTGAAGGCGTAATAGAAAGGCGAATACACGCTTACTGCAATTACATCGAAGGTTTCATGCACCTAAACCAACGCTATGACATTTGGCTTAGGCTTGGCAAAAAATCCTTCCAAAAAGGCTTAAACACATTCCAATACATCGGCAAAGTTTTGCATAGGCTTTTCAAAAGCGAACTGCCAATAATAGAGAAAATGCAAGTAACCTTCATAACAGACCCAGAAAAAATAAGGGAACTCTACAACGAAGCCTTAAAAATTTATGAGGAAAGAGACGCTAGGGCTAGGGGATTAAAAGACGAAGAAGTGGACAAATTTTATGGATGTGTCCTATGCCAATCATTCGCCCCAACCCACGTATGCGTTATTACGCCTCAAAGATACTCAAACTGCGGCGCAATAAGCTGGTTTGACGGAAGAGCAGCGGCCAACATAGACCCTAAAGGACCAGTGTTCACAATAGAGAAGGGAGAACTGCTTGACCCTGTTAAAGGCGAGTTTTCAGGTGTGGATGAAGCTGTTAAGAGGAAGTCTTTGGGAGAAATCACGCGGGTTTGGCTTTACACGGCTTTTGGTTATCCACACACGAGCTGCGGCTGTTTTGAGGCTGTAGCCTTCTACATTCCAGAAGTTGACGGCTTCGGCATAGTGCATAGGGGCTACAGAGACATAACAGTTAACGGATTAGCCTTTTCAACAATTGCAGATTCAACGGCTGGAGGACGCCAAGTTGACGGTTTCCATGGAATATCCATTGAGTACATGCGGTCTCCAAAGTTTTTGCAGGCAGACGGCGGATGGAACCGCGTGGTTTGGATGCCGAAGGAAGTTAAGGAAAGAGTGAAAAACTTTATCCCATCAGGGCTTGTTGACAAAATCGCCACAGAAGAAAATGCCAAAACAATTGAGGACTTAAAGGTTTTCTTGAGGGAACGCAACCATCCAGTTGTGGAAAAGTGGAAAGTGGAAGAGGCTGTTGCCGTTCCAGCCGAAATGAAGGAGGAGGAAGCTGCGCCGACGCCTGTTATCACGACTGGCACATTGCCCATAACAGCTGGAGGCTTCAAAATAATATTGAAAGAAGCGAAAATATACGCTAAAAAAGTGATTATTCGCACATTAAAAAGCGAAAAAACCGATAAAGGGTGAAAAATTGCCTGAAAAAAAGGAAGAGAGAGAGGAAAATTTAGGTTTAAAGTTGAATTCACGTTTAATGGAGCTTCTCGCAAAACTTCAAGAAATTGAACTTGAAGATTTTGAGATGGACGTTGGAGACCTGGAAATTTGGATACAACCAAGCGCCATAGCCGCCCCACCGAAAATCGCCCCCGCAGTTGAAGGAAAACCAACAAGGATAATTGAAGCAGAGTTTACACCGCCTGTTGAGGCTTATCCGGGCAAGGTTGTAGAGGTAAAGCTTGGAGCCACAAAAAGCGAAGGTGGAACACGTGGAAAATCAATAACCATTGGAGGTGAAACAGCGCCGCCCTTCTACACTTTTGAAAAGCCGACGCCGCATCCTCCAGTTATAGCCATAGACGTTTTCGACATGAAAGTTCCACTGCCAAAAGCCGTGAAAATGCATTTAAAAGACGTTTTGGAAGATCCGGCTGCATGGGCTAAACTTGCAGTTGAAAAGTTTGGAGCAGACCTCTTAACCATACACTTGATAAGCATAGACCCGCTTGTTAAAAATGCAACGCCGAAAGAAGCTGTAAAGACCGTGGAGGAAGTCGCCCAAGCAGTGGATGTACCGCTCATAATAGGCGGATGTGGAGACCCAGTTAAAGACGCTGATGTTTTTGAGGTTGTAGCCGAAACCTTCGCTGGAGAAAGATTTTTGATAAGTTCAATAACAAGGGACATGGACGTGGAAAGATGCGCAAAATTCGTTAAAAAGAATGGGCATGTGGCGTTGTCGTTTACTCCCATGGATTTAAATTTAGCCAGAGAGCTTAACCGTAGATTATACGATTTCCTGCCAAAAGAAGACATAATCATGGACTTAACAACAGCAGCATTGGGCTACGGCTTAGATTATGCATTCACAAACATGGAAAGAGCTAGACTCGCGGCTTTAATGGGAGACCCAGAGTTGGCTCATCCCATGTCTTCTGGAACAACAAACGCTTGGGCAGCACGAGAAGCATGGATGGAGATGACGCTGGAATGGGAACCCCGCGAATTAAGGGGTCCACTCTGGGAAGTGGTAACAGCCCTAACGCTTCTGCTTGCAGGCGTAGACCTGTTTATGATGATGCATCCAGCCGCTGTAAAAACCATTAAAGACATCATCAACCAGCTTTTAAGTGGAAGTTCAGGCAACGCCGAAAAACTCGTTGAGTGGGTTTCAATGAAAATTTAGTTTTCGGAGGCTTACTCATGAGTGAAAGAGAAGCCAAATCGAAAGTTGGCTTAAAAGAGCTAAGCCCCATCGACGTTTACAAGCTTCTTCCAAAAATAAATTGTAAGGAGTGCGGCGAAGAAAACTGTATGGCTTTTGCAACAAAAGTTGTAAACCGTGAAATAGCCATTGAAAAGTGTCCGCCGCTTTTAACTAAGGAACGTGAAAAAGCCTATAGACAATTGAAGGAAATGTTGAAGCCAGCTGTGAAAGAGGTTGTTATAGGCGTTGGAGAAAACGCCGTTAAAATCGGCGGAAAACTCGTAATGCACCGCCACGAACTTACGTATTTTAATCCAACAGCAATCGCCATAGACGTAACGGACGAAATGCCCGAAAACGAAATACTGGAAAGAATAAGAAAAACTGAGAATTTCAAGTTTGAATATATCGGGCAAACTTTAAAACTTGACATGATAGCAATACGCTCCACATCAAACAACCCAGAAACATTCGAAAAAATAGTTAAAAAAGCCGTTGAAAACACAAAACTACCCTTAATTTTATGTTCGTTAAATCCAAAAGTTTTAGAAGCTGGATTGAAAGTTGCCTCAAAATTAAGACCGCTCCTATACGCAGCTACAAAAGAAAATTGGCTGGAAATGGCTGAACTAGCCCTAAAACACAATTGTCCACTAACAGTTTCTGCACCAAACAACCTAAAACTCCTAAAATCCCTAACAAAAACATTGCTTGAATATGGCGTTGAAGACCTTGTGTTGGACCCCGGCACTTTTCCAAGCGACGGCTTAGCGGATACACTAAACAATTTCACGATGATTCGCCGAGCCGCATGTAAAAAAGGCGATGAACTGTTGGGTTTTCCGTTAATCGGCGTGCCCATGACCGCGTGGATGGGAAGAGGCGAAGCGCCTGTGGAAGTTGCCAAATGGAAAGAAGCCTGTTTGGCGGCTATGCTTATTGTGCGGTATGCGGACATTCTCATAATGCACAGTACCGACGGGTGGGCGCTTCTGCCAACAGTTGTACTGCGACAGAACATTTACACAGACCCACGGAAACCAGTGGCAGTTGCGCCTGGCTTAAAGGCTTTCGGAACACCAGACGAAAAATCGCCAGTAATGTTCACAACAAACTTCGCATTAACATATTACACCGTAGCCTCAGACATAGAATCCGCAAAAATAAACTGTTACTTACTTGTTGTTGACACTGAAGGAATAGCCGTTGACAGCGCAGTCGCTGGCAGAAAACTAACAGCTGAAAAAGTCGCCGAAGCGATAAAGGCTTCTGGAATAGAAAACAAAGTCAAACATAAAAAACTTATAATTCCTGGAAAAGCAGCACGTCTAAGCGGCGAAATAGAAGAATTAAGCGGATGGCAAGTCCTAGTTGGACCAAGAGACTCTTCGGATATACCAAAATTCCTACAAGAAAAATGGCATACACCCTAACTTTAAATTTCAACCAACAAAATCTAGAGAGAGTATCCAACTTTGCTGATTGTGAGCATCTGCAAAATTGACATGACCTTAAAAACCAAAAAGCATAACAGCCAAAAACAATAATAGAGTAGCGTCAGAATTGGGCGTGACTGCGCTTGGAAGCCTATAAAGTGAGGGTTTATGGAAGGATCCAAAGAGTCGGATTTAGAGGACAAATTTTGGACTTAGCCCAAGAACTAATGTTAAGTGGAAACGCCAAAAACATGTCCGACGGCTCAATCGAAATATTTGTGCAAGGCGAAAAAGAACAACTTACAAAATTTTTCGAAAGGTTAGAGCAGCCCATGCCGCCAGCAAAGATAACAGGAAATAAAAAAGGAAGAGGCAAATCCAAACCCAGAAATAAAAGAGTTCAAAATTGTTTATGGAGAGCTAGGCGAAGAACTCCAAGAAGGATTTGGAGCAATGCAAACAATATTCGCAGATTACCGAAACGAATTCAAAGACTTTAAAGGAGAATTCAAAGACTTCAGACAAGAATTTAGGGATTACAGAGAAGAATTTAGAGATTTCAGAGGAGAATTTAAAGAATTTAGGCAGGAGTTTAGGGATTATAGGGAAGAGTTTAGAGATTTTGTTAAAAGAACTGATGAAAACTTTAAGTTAATTTCGGAGAAGTACGGCGAAATTTCTGAGAAGTTGACTGTGATACTTGAAACTTTGATTAGGGAGTCAAGGGAGACCAGAGAAATGTTGAATGAAACTATGAAGGCGTTAAAGGAAACTTTGGGAAAACTGGAAGTAAGCCATACTTAGCGGAAATTATTTAGCCATTGAGGGTTTGTATCTTTTAACATATTCTTCAAATGTTGGGGATATGGCTTTAACTCTTTCAAAACGTTTTTTTGCGCTGATGCCTTGTTGAAGCATAATGAAGTTTCTCGGCGTGCTGAAGCTTTCAACTTTGCTGTTTGGTCTTTCCCTTGAAACTTTTATGCAGTCGTCCACTATGCAGTTGATGACGCAAGCGCCGCAGTAAATGCAGAATTCTTCTGTTACGCCCACTTCGCCGGTTTTCCAGTATAAGGCGTTTGTTGGACAAGCTTTAATGCATAGTTTGCATTCAACGCCCTTGCATGTTCTTTTGTTGATGGTTATGTTTCCTTTAACGAAGAAGTCGGTTATCCCCAAAGATGCTAGAAGTTCGTCTTTCCGCTTCTTTTTCTCCTTTTCGGCAGTTTCCATTAAAATCTGGAATATATCAACGTCTGAAGGTTTAGTGGATTTGCTTTTTTTGGGCATTTTATTCATCTTTTAAATTAATTATAACTGTTAGGGCGTATAATTATCCTTTATCGCATGTAAGCGCTTGTTAAAAGCGATTGTGACTTGAAGTTTATAAGTAACCTTTTGTATTAGACTGCTGGTTGAGTTGGAATGTGCGAGTTTAACGTGATTATTGACGGAAAAACGGTTTTAAAGGATGTAGTTTATGCAAAAATGGAAAATAACACTGTAATTGTCAGAGATGCACTTGGAAAATCTAAAGAGTTTAGAAACTGCAAAATTGTGGAAGTTGACGTGAACACTACACGTCTTGTAATATCGAAACAATAAAACTTGCCGTTAACCCAAACAATATTGGAAAGGGCAAGCCTGGAAAAATTCTCTTTTTACGGAGCATTTTAAAAGTTGTGATACATCCGAGTAGAATGCCGGTTATAGAGGCTAAACATATATAAAAGCCAAAATTGAAAAGCATATGTCCAGAAAGCATGGAATAAAATATCAAATCGCCTAAACCCATTTGAATTTCTTTAAAAGAGAAGCTTAAACCCCTAAGTTGTTCAAGTCCACTGCGGGCTATTTTTCCAATTGGACCTTGATAAACAGCAAACACATCGTAAACTGCCAGGAAAACTAAAATCATTATTGCACTTAAAGTTGGAATTGAAACTCCTAGAAACGCTCCTAAAGCGCCTCCTAAACAGATAACTACTACATTGTAAAGTCGGCTGTGCGTTTTAAAAATTGCGGAGTAGGCGGTTGCTGTTACAAGCAAGGATAATGGCAAAACCAAAGGTTCCATGTCGCCGAAGGCGGTTAACTCAAGCAGAGCGCTTAAATAAAAAATTGAAAGCATGAAAATTGCCGTTGTTAAGGCGAATCTTGTGATTAAATTTATTAGTTTGAGGCTTTTTCGTTGCAGAAGCACATACAACAGAAAGGCGCCAACTCCGACGAGGACTATGAAATAGAGGGCGTTGCCAAACGACCCTACACCTTCTTGGAAAGGAGTAACAGTGTAAGTTTCCGTTTGAGATGTTTTTATCAGAAAAGCGCAGAGAAACCCAAATAGTAAACTTGCAAGGATAGGCGTTAACAACACAATTTCTTTGTCAAATTTGTCATTCAAGGTTTTCATCTCAGATTTTCAATGGCGTTTTCAACATTGAAGTGACATTTATTACAGAATAAACTTTGCTTTCTGTCAGTTTCGAATATTGAATTGGAAAAATACATAACGCAAAAAGGGTTTAAACAATGTTTCAAGCCTAAAGTGTGTCCAAGCTCATGCACAGCCTCTTTTGTCCCTCTCTCCAATAGAAGGTTCATGTTTGGCGGTTTTCCATAAAATTCTGGCTTAAGCCTCCACAACGAGATTAAAGCCGATTTTCCCGGGCATTCCGCCTCTCCAAACACGAAGTTCAACCCAGAAACGAAAATGTCGACATCTACTATTCCTAAAATTCGGTTTAGGAATTTAACCTTTTCAGCATGCCGCCTAACAATGACTAAAATTGCTTCTGAATTGTATTGGTTTCTTGTTTTGTTGAATGTTTCTTTTGGAACTGACAGTTCCTCGGGGATTATGACGCATGTTGTTTTTGGAAAAGCCATTTCCAAGTTTTCACGTATTATATTAGCGATGTGCTGGTCTATTTGTCCGATGCGTAATATTCCAACTTTCATGGTTTCACTTTAAACTTTAAATGTTTCTCCCGCCTTTGGGGCAACAGCCTCCAAACCCAATTCGGTTCTTACCCATTTTGCAAGAAGTTCGCAGTTTCCCTCCGCACCGTGAACCACATAAACTTTGGGTTTTCCCTTAAGATTTTTTATTGCATTTTTAAGCTGGGTTGCACCACAATGTGATGAAAAATCGAAATGTTCAACACGGGCTTTAACCTTTCGCATTTTTCCGTCTATGAGGCATATACCCTTTTCCAACAGTTCCCTTCCCGGCGTGCCTGGAATTTGATAGCTGACTAGGAAAATGGCGTTATGCGCTTTTTTTCCGATTTTTGAAGTGTAAAAGACAGCTGGACCGCCTTTTAGCATTCCAGCAGGCGAAATTATCACGCCCGGCGTTTTTATAGCCTTTCTTCGGTCTCTCCACCCTTCAACCCAGTCAACCGAGTGCATGGCATCCATAAACAGTTTTGGATCTCGGAGAAACTCTTTGTAGTTCATCATTATTCGGCTTGCTTCACGTGCCATTCCATCCATTGTGATGGGATATTCAAAATGGTGAGCTGTTAGGATGCATGCAATTTCTTGTGACCGCCCAACTCCGAAGGCTGGAACGAGAACCGTGCCGCCCCTTTCAACAACATCCGTAACGGCTTCCACAAAACGTTTTTCAAGTGTTAGGCGTTCAGTGTGGTCTTCATCTGCATAGGTGCTTTCGGTTATTACTACATCCAATTCGCCGTAATCCATCTTTGCACCTTCCAAAAGCCTGGTGTCATCCGTGTTAAAATCGCCAGTGTAAAGTATCCGTTTTCCTTCAGCCTCAACCAACACCTGCACGCCGCCGGGAATATGCCCAGAACTGTAAAGCCTAATTTTCATGTCGCCCACAATTTCTTCCACGCCAAAATCCAAGTGTTTGCTGCTTCGCATCATAGACCTTAACTCTAAATATTCATATGGCAAATAATAGCTGGAAAGATGGATAAAATCGGAAATCAATATTTGCGTTAATTCCATGTTTAGTTTGTTTGTGTACAACGGCTTTTTTTCGTGAATATAAAAGATTGGAGCAGCTCCAGAATGGTCTAGGTGGCTATGCGTTAAAATCAGCGCATCCACGGCTTTGGGAGGTATATGCATGGGAAAGCCGGGCTCATGATTTAACATGACTCCGTAATCCAGCAAAACCTGAGCCTTTTCAGTTTTCACTGTTATGGCGATTCTGCCAACCTCTTGTGTTCCGCCCAGAAAACCAATTTGCACCGAACCCATAGTTTCATCCACTAACGCACTAAACATTTTTCACTGCCATTTTAAAAATGTATTGACTTTCCAGTTGGAACTGCCCTTACAAAACCCCTTTTTATTGCTTTCAAAATTTCGTCAACGTCGGAGGAGGCTTGAACTTCGTTGTAGACGCTCCATAACTCGTCAACATGGTGGGCGTCGCTTCCGGCAACGCCCGGCAACCTCAACTGTTTAGCTAGTTTTTCAGCCATGTGGTTAACGTGGCTTGGCGAAACGCCGTTTAAAATTTCTATGGCGTTAACATCGTATTTTTTGGTTAGGTCTCCGAGACCGTGCGCACGGTAGGGATGGGCGGCGACGGCTAAGCCGTTGTTTTCCCTTGCAAAGTCAATAACGTTCGCCACAGTACATTCTTTAGGTGGTAATTCAGCCACTCCTAGAAGGATTAGGTCGCCTTCAAAAGTTGTTATTTCAACTCCTGGAATTATTAAAATGTCCGGGTATGCAGAAGCCAACTGTTTCACTTTGTAGTAGCCTTCCACTCTGTTGTGGTCTGTGATGGCTACAGCCTTAATAAACGGGTGCATGTAAAGCCTTTCAACTATGGTTTTCGGCGGAATTGTTGAGTCAAATGAATAGTTTGTGTGAACGTGCAAGTCAACATAAATCAAATTTGCTCACTCAACGCCTCAGAGAGCTTTTCCAACTCTTTATTGTGGAAAAATTTAAACTTAACCTTCCTTTTCAAAAATGCTTTCCTACATCTTTTAAGAACTGTTTTATTCCAGTTTTCAGCGTCGTGAAGCAAAATAACCATATCATAGTTTGTGTTGGCTATGTACTCGGCAACTTGATTCGCCACGTACTCCACAGTTTCCTTATCAAGTGGAAAAACCGTTTCATATTGCGAAAGCGGGTAAACTTCGTCCAGTTCTAATGGTGTGACGCCGAAAGGTGCAGCGTAAAAGCAAACGTGAACTTTTTCTGAAAACTCTTTTGGCATGTGTTTAAGCGTCTTCAAAAATTGTTTATATTCCCGTGATTTGTGAAAGGGCTTTGCTTGGGTTTGAGGCACAAGCACAAGAATTTTTGATTTTTCAGGCGGCGAATACCTTTCAAATAGTTTCTTTCTGTGCCGAACAACCTCTGGTCTGCTAAGCCCAACAGAGTTGAAAAAGAAAATTCCGCTCTTCTTCACCGCTGGACTGTGTTTTTCGATAAAATCCTCATATTTCTTCAGTTTTTTAAGGGCTTGAAGCAACGTTGGATGTCCATGCGCCCTCAACTCCAAATGTTCCCATAATCTGCCGTCTTTTATGGCTTGTTTGATGCGTTTTAGCTCCGCAAGGCAAACGTAAAGGTTATGCTCAGCAAGAAAAGTTTGCCGTTCTTTTTGTGTCATTTCTAAAACTTCTTTTGGTGTTGTTTTTAGGCATTTTGGGCATGTGCAAGGGAAATGTTCAAGTTCGTCCAGCTTAGCCGTGCCATACTCGGTCATGTAACGGTTTTCTCTGGCGTATATGGCGTAGGCTGCAGAATCAAAAAGGTCGCATCCGAGGGCTACAGCCAAGGCGAAAACAAGCGGATGTCCAGCGCCGAAAAGGTGAAGGGGCTTTTCAATGGGCAAATTAGCCTTAGCCGCCATAATCATGTCCACTAAAACATCAAACCGATAGTTTTCCATAACCTCTGTTGGACTTCCCAAAGCGTATATGTGGAAGGGCAGCTTGCCCATTTCAACAGCGGATTCAGCCACCAAATCAAGGAATTTACCTCCTTGAACTGGACCAACCCAGAGAATGTCATTCCGAGTTTTAATTTTGAAAAGCTTTTCCGCCCTCCTCAAAGTTTCATCTACTGTTTGCTCCGCATGTGCCCTTGAAACTTTCCAGCCTGTGGGCAAATCTAAAATTGTAGCTATGTCCGTGTTTATGCGCTCTTGATATTCCACAATCTCTTCGGGCTTTGTTTCTATGTCGCCGTAAACAAGGATTTGATAAGCGCCCGAATCAGTCATTATAACACCTTCGTAATCCAAAAATTTGTGTAAGCCCTCTTCTGCGGGTTTTCCGCCGAAACGCTTCTTTAAAATGTAGGCGTTTGTTATTAAGGCTTTAAAGCCGAAATCCTCCAAAATTTTTCTAGGAGGAACTGCTTGTATTGTTGGGTTAACAACTGGAAACAGCATTGGGGTTTCCACTGTGCCGCTTTTGGTTTGTAGTTTGCCGATTCTTGCAAGCAAATCTTTCTCTTTCACTTCAAAAAACATGGCGAAACCCAACAAAAACATACAAACAAACTTATAAAATACATTCCTCCAAATCTGCCTATAGGAGCGCCCAAAATGGTTTGCACAGTGGAAATTTACGAAAAACCAAAACTTGAAAACCCTGTCTTAATTGAGGGCTTGCCTGGAATAGGTTTTGTGGCTAATATTGCAGCTTTACATTTAATCCACGAGTTGAAGGCAAAGCTTTTCGCCGAAATTTTCTCAGACGCATTTCAAGATTTGGCGGTAACCACCGAAACTGGAGGTACACGTTCGCCGATAAATGAGCTTTACCATTGCAAGGCTGTTAAGGGCGGTAGAGACTTGATAATATGGTATGGCAACACGCAAGCGCTTACAACTTTTGGGCAGTATGAACTTTGCGGACGCATTTTGGACATGGCTGAAGAGTTGGGTTGCCGTTACATAATAACGTTGGGCGGCTTCAAAAAAGACGAAGTGAAAACGCCGCCTGAAATTTACTGTGCAGCTTCAGATCATGAAACGTTAAACGAAATTTTAAGTTTGGGTGCGAAGGTTATGGTTGGGCAAATTTTCGGTGTGGCTGGCATATTGATAGGGCTTGGAAGGCTTAGGGGTTTCAGGGGTTTTTCGCTTTTAGCTGAAACGTTGGGCATGTATCCAGATGCAAACGCTACACGCCACGCATTGGCTGTTTTGGACAAATTCTTAAAATTAAATTTGGATTTGTCAAGGTTGGATGTTGCAGCCGAAAAAACCGAAAAAATACTGGAATCTTTCGGTTTGATTAGAATGGCTGGAGAAGAAAAGAAAAAGGAAGAGCAAAGGTTTCCATGGTTTGTTTAACCTTAGCATGTTTCCACAAAGGTTTTAATTCTGTTTAGGATTTTCTCTATGCGCAAGTGCGTTTTCATTTCATTTCGCCATTCTTTTGGAAGTTTATACTTGAATTTTCCAGCAGTGCGCCCGTCCATGATTATGATTACGCCTTTGTCTTCTGGACTTCGCAGAAGCCTTCCAGCGGACTGCGCCAAAGCATTTAGGCATGGAATGTCATTTGCATATTTCACGGCTTTATTTCCAAATTTTTCCCTAAAATACTCGTAAAGTGCGTCTTGCAGTTCCGTACGTTTGGGGTATGGCAAACCAACAATAACAACGGCGGAAAGCATGCTTCTCCCACCAGTTGACATGTCAACTCCCTCGCTTATTTTTCCCCTAGCCACTCCAAAAACCACGCATTGTCTGTTGCTTTTCAGAAATTGAAGCACATCTGAAATCTTTGTGTTCCTCTGTTCGATTAGGAATGGCATGTTAAACTTCGCCAAGTTTGCGATTTCCTGCATGACTTCGTACGATGGAAAGTAAACGGCTACTCGCCCATTAACTTGTTTAACGATTTGCGTGAGGTGTTCAGCTATTCTTTTCCATTGTATTTTACCACGCTTTTCAAATTTTGTGGTAACAGCCCTATCCACAACAATAAGCCTGTTTTCAGGCGGAAACGGACTTGGAAGCTCCATACATTCACATCGTTTATGGTCAATTCCTAAAACGTCCATGTAATAGTCCATGTGCCAAAGCGTTCCAGACATTAAAATGGCGGAGCGAAGCTTATTAATCACGTTTGCGGCTAATGCTGGGTCCAAACAGCGGATTCCAAGCTTCACGCTTTTTCTTCCGTTTCTGTCAGCTTCAACTTTTACGTATCGAACGTAGCTGGAACCAGTAAGGCTGACAAAACCTGAAAGGAAACTTGCACATCTGGAAAGGTAGGAAATTGGGCTTTTGCCAACCTCAGCCCTTTTATATCGGATAAGCTCGCCCTTATCCGACAGGTCTGAAATATACTCCAAAAGCCTATCAGCGTTAACTTCCAAATTTTTTAGCAAGGCATTAACGATTGTTTCCATTTTAACAACATGCTCTACATCCAACCCATACTTTTTATAAACTTTCCTTCCAAACTCAATCATCACCCTTCGCAAAGCATCCAAAAAACCATAATCATCCAAACCGAAATTTTGAACTTCTTTCAGGGCTCTTCTAACAGACACTGAAGAAAGCTCGTCTGAAAATATGCCACTGGCATAATAGGGTAGGCTGTGGGCTTCATCAAAAACGCAGTTAATCGCATTTAGTCGCCATCCAGCCTTTCCAAGAACAGAGCCTCTAACAGCATCTACAAGAATGTAATTGTAATTGCCAATGATTATGTCGGCGTATTTTGCAAGGATTTTCGTGGCTTCGTATGGGCAGATTTCCCCTTCACGGCAAACAGCATAAACTTCATCAGGCATAAGCGGACCAGCTTCTCTAATTTTGTTAATGATGCCGCGAGCTTGCCAGCTTGGTTTCCATCCGTCATATGTTTTGTCATAGTAACTGCATGTTTTTCCAAAAGCACCTTCTTTTAACCCCTTACAGTAATGTAGGAAGTCACTGTAGCCAACGCCTTCAAGCTTTGAATCCTCTTGGACATAGGGACACATTTCCTTTTTACTTTTAAAAACAGAAGCAACAAAACTGGCGCCGCAATGTTCTTTAATGCTTTTTAGCTCTCTACAGTAAATTTCAAGCTGGTTTCTGGTTCTTGTTAAAATTAGGAGTTTACCTATTGAGCTAAAGTTTTCTTTAGCCATAAAAAAGGCTGTTAACACGGAAATGGATTTTCCAGTTCCACAAGGAGAAGAAAGCAAACCAATCCTTCCATTCTTAAAAACTTCAAAGTTGAATTTTATGGCGTTAACTTGAAATGAACGAAAGGTTGGGTAAGGGAAAAATTTTCTGACAAGCACCTTAAAGTCAGCGTCTTCTTTTGCCACAACCATTTGACGGACATCACCACCTTTAATATTCCCCTTTCGATTATATTATTCTGCAGGGTTTGTCGAACGTCTTTGCGGTGTGTGAAAATGCCAGAAAATTTTAAGCCAACAGTGTTTGCGGATACCCGTGAAAGTTTGGATGTTAAGGATTCGCTGGTTGAGTTGGGCTGTCAGGTTGTGGAGAAAGTTTTGGCTCCAGCGGATTACGTAGTTTCAGAAGGCTACGCAGTTGAAAGGAAGGAGCTTCACGACTTTTTCCGTTCAGTTTTTGATGGACGACTTTTCGAACAAATTGAAAGGTTGGCTGAAGCATATGAAAACCCGCTTTTGGTGGTGGAAGGCGACGTTATTAAGGCTGTGAAAACCATTCAGAATCCAATGGTGTTTTGGGGTGCACTGGCAAAAATCGCCGTGGACCGCCACATATCCATAATATTTACGCCGGACGAGTGGAACACAGCTATGTTCCTGTACAGCCTAGCCAAAAAACTTCAAGAAGAAAAAGGCGGAAAAATAACGCTTAAACATAAACCAAAGGTTTACAGTCAAAGGCAACTTCAACTTTTAGCCGTGCAAAGCCTTCCAGGAATAGGCCCAGAAAGGGCTGAGGTGTTGCTTAAAAAGTTTGGAAGCGTCAAGCGTGTTTTTCAAGCTTCAAAGGTGGAGTTGATGTCCGTAAAGGGAATTGGCGAAAAAACTGTTAGGAAAATACTGGATTTCCTTGACGCCAAATACCAATAAAAAGGATGGAAAAACGTTTTAGCTTCCCTTTACTTCGCTGATAAATTGCTCATAAACTTTTTGCACTCGTTCAGCCGCTGGACCTGAACCTTCAACAACGCCTTTTTCGGTTACTTTCACTTTGTCCATAACCCAGATGAACCCTTTATCCTCGTAAAGTTTAACCATTGTTGGAAAGACTTTTTCGAGGCGGTCAGCCAAAGCTTTCAAGTTAAAGGGTTTTTCCACGCTTAATATTTGAGCGACAACATTCCCGTTTAGGAACACTCTATGCAAAATTTTTCCCTCTTCATCTTTAGCTTCTGAAAGAACAAGGCTTAAAGTGTCAGGGTTAATTCCCGCTAAAATTCCACTGTAGGTTTTGCCAGTTGTTGTTGCAACAATAACATTTTTATCCACTAACGATGTTATTTCGGTGAAAAATTTTCTCTGAGCCACCGACAACTTTCAACCTCCGTTATTCACTTTAAATTGTGAAACAAGTATTTAGGATTTTAACAGTTACTGCATTACGCCTTGTACTCCTCAAGCTTTTCCGCCAGTTCACGTCTTTGCTGAGGAGAAACAGTTAGGGTGTTTTCCTTCACCAAATAACTTTTCTTGTCTATGAAAATCACTTTGCAAGGCTCAAGGTTTTCCTGCAAGCATACACCAGCTCCAACTATGCTGTGCGGTCCAGCTTTTACGCCGGGTAAAAGACAAGCGTTAACGCCTATCTTGCATGAGTCGCCAACGATTGCGCCAAGTTTGTTTCTGCCAGAATCTACACTGTCTTTTCCAACGGCAACTTGAACTGTTTTTGCGTCGAATCGGAAGTTTGCGGTTACGGCTCCAGCTCCGAAAAGGCAGTTATCCGAAATTATTGAGTTGCCTATATAGTTCATGTGAAACCAACAGTTGTCACCTACAAGCGAATGCTTGATTTCGCTTGAAAAACCAACTACGCAATTATCGCCAACAGAAGCGTAATCACGAATTAGGGTGTTGTTGCCGACGATGCTGTTTAAACCGATATAGCATGGCCCTTTAATACAGGCGCCATCAAAAATTTTGGCTCCCCGCCGAATCCAAACTTTGCCTTCAACATGCGCCCTCTCCGAAATTTCCACGTTTTCCTCGATGATTTCTCTGTCAACAAACCTATCCATTAAATACTCGTTTATTGTGAAGAGGTCCCATGGATATTTGTAGCCAGCGAAAAAGCCGTTGTACCTAACGGCTTTGACTGCGCCTTTATCTTGAATAAACATTTGGATTGCGTCTTCGTATTGACGGTCTGAAACCGGAATTTTTTTGTAGTACTCGAATATTTTTTTGGTCATTATGTAAACGCCTATTACGGCTAGGTTGCTCGGCTCTTGTCCTTTAGGTGGTTTTTCAACGAACTTTGTTACTTTGTCGTTTTCAATTTGGATTATGCCGAACTTCCACGTTTCCTCGACGGGTTTGCATGAAAGCACTATTTCCGCATCGCCTTTCCTGAACTCTTTTAGCATTTCATTTATTAATTGGCTTTCGAAAATGTCGTCGGCGTTAACAACGAAAAAGTTGTCTTCAACCAAATCCTTAGCCGTTTCAAGGGCGTTAGCCATGCCTAAAGGCTTTTTCTGAACCGTATATGTTACGTTAACGCCGAGCTTTTCTCCATCAGCCAAATAACTCCTAATTTGTTCGCCGTTGCGACCAACCACAACTATGAAATCCGTTAAACCAGCATTTTTTAAAATGTCAATGACGTGGTGAATCAGCGGTTTACCTAAAATTTTAAACATTGGTTTTGGTTTCTCCACTGCCAAGGGAAAAACCCTTCTTCCACTTCCACCCGCAAGTATAACAGTTTGCAATTAACAGCCCTTCATGGTTTGCTTTAATTCCTTTTCAGCGAATTTGTAGAGTTCATCAAGTTTCTTTTCAGTTTTTGCTTCGGCGGAAACCCGTATGAGGGGTTCAGTGTTGGACGGCCTTAAAAGAATCCAACCGTCCTCGTCCAAGAGTTTTACGCCGTCTATGTCCAGAAACTTTAAGCCACGCTCTTTGAATTTAGCCTTCAACTTTTCAATAACAGCAAATTTCAGATGGTCTGGACATTCAAAGTTTCTTTCATGAAAGGCGAGATATTTGGGCAGGGAATCCACAATTTCTGAAAGGCTTTTGTCGCTTTTGGATAGTATTTCAGCCATTTTTAGACTGGCGAAAACTGCGTCGTCCATTCCGCCGCATTCTGAAAAGTAAAAGTGACTGCTTGTTTCTCCGCCTACAAGGGCTTTTTCCCTGATCATCCTATCCATAATAAAGGTGTGACCAATCCTTTCAACCAGCGGAATCCCGCCGTTTTTCCTTATAAACTCTTCAACAGCCATGGAACAACTTAAATCATAAATTATTTTTCCACCCTTGCTTTTTTTAAGGGCGTCCCCAGCGAAGATCATTAAGGTTAAATCGCCTGGGATTACCCGTCCCTTACCGTCAACGAAAACGGCTCTGTCGCCGTCTCCGTCGTAGCCAACGCCGAAATCCGCCTTGTCGTTCACCACTTCCCTTTTTAATTCAGTAAGCGTTTCCTCTTTTGGTTCGGGTAAATGCGCTGGAAAGTTTCCATCGGGCTTTTCATTTAAAACTTTAACTTCACAGTTTAACTGTTTAAAGAGGGATGAAACTAGCAGTCCGCAAACGCCGTTGGCGGTGTCGGCAACCACTCTAAGCCTTTTTTCAACTTTAACTTTTCCCAGAACAAAGTTCATGTAATCTCGGAGGATCCCATCGTACTTGGCGATTTTACCATTTTTTTCACCTAAGTTTTTTAGGATTGCAGCTTTTGCCATTTCCTTTATCTGAGCAATTTCACCGCTGGAAAGGCACATTCCACGTTTGAAAAGTTTAAATCCGTTCCATTTTGGAGGGTTGTGGGAGGCAGTAATCATTATGCCAGCGTCGCTTTTCAGGTGGTTGACTGCAAAATAAAGCACGGGTGTGGGAGCCATGCCCACATCGGTGACGTTGCAGTTGGAGATTAACCCTGAAACCAAAGCGTTTTTGAGGGTTTCCCCGCTTAGTCTGGCGTCTCTGCCGACAACCACCGTCCTGTTTTTCCCAACAAAAAGGCTGAAAGCCGCTCCAACAGCGGTTGCAACATCCTCCGTTAACGTTTCGCCATAAACACCCCTAATGTCATAAGCCCTAAAAATGCTGTCAAATTGTCCATGAGCTGCCAACGTCTTTATCCTCGCTGAATTTCCAGATTAAGTTATCAACGGTTTTTAATAAACCATACTATGTTTTGGCTTTTGCCGTTAACCCCTCACAGAATTTCATCAGTTGTTTTCGCGTTGGATGCTGCCCATAAGGGTTTGAAATGTAGTAGGCGGCTACTGCGTTTGCCAACGCAAGCCGACAAGCGTCTGAAAGTGCGTAGGCGTCTCCTAAAATGTTTCCAGCAGTCCAAGCGTCCCCAGCGCCCGTCGCCCTCAAAACTGGAACTTTAAAGGCTGGAACAACGGTTTCGCCGTTTTTTGTGAATGTTGCTGAAAACTCTGTTGTGTGCAGGTCAATTCTTGCCGAAAGCTGCGACGCCAATATTTTAGCGGATTCCATTGCCAACTCGTCAAACCGCAAACTTTCACGGAATTTATCCACTTTTTCGCTTATTTGCGATGCGTAGCACACGGCTTCGTTTTCGTTTACGCCTAAAATGTCTATGTGTTTTCCCATCAAAACTTTTTTCACTAATTCTGGAATTTTTTCTTTGTTGGGGTAGGGATCCGCCGTGTCATAGTAGGTTTTGCCTTTCCCATTGGTTTTTACGTGACGGAAAACTGTTTCGGCTAGTTCAGTGCCGAAATTTCTTGTTCCAGCCCAGTTGAAAAGGCATACGTAATCGGCATTTTCAATTACGCTGAAGTCTTTGTCGCTTAAATGTTGGGGTCCGAAATCCGCCAGTGAGCCCACGTCTCGGAGCATGACGTTTACTTTTCCATCGCCTATTTGGAATTCCATGGCTGTTGTTACGGATGGTTTCTCCATGATTTTAACGTGGGAGAAGTCCACCCGTTTTGATTTGATGTAGAACTTGAGCAGGTGAAATCCAAACTTGTCGGTGCAAATTATTGGTGTAACGTTTACGCCTAAACTTGCCAATGCATTAGCCACGTTAACCGAGTTTCCGCCTCTAATGTCTGTTTGGGCTATTCCATCTATGCTTCCGCCTTTTCTTTGGGCTACGCCCCTAACGTTTTCGCAGGTGGCTTCAACGTTCCACGGCAAGTTTATGAAACGGTCAAGGAAAAAATCGGGCATAACAACAACGTTAAGTTCCTCTTTTATTTCGCCTTTAAGAAAGTTTTTCAGCTCTTCCATGTATTCAACCAAGGTTTTGGTTTCCTCCATAACGAAGCTGGCTGTTAAGGTATTTTAGGGTTAAGTTTAATGTGAATTAAAATTTTCTATCCGAAAATGAAGCTGATGAAATTCCACACTAAATCGCCTAAAAACAAAGCGAGGATTAGCGCCGCCGTCATGAAGATTAGCATGGGCAAGCCAGGCGTCGCCCAAACTTTGTTTTGGATTTTGCCGTTTTCAACGGCTTTGGCTAGGCGTTCAACTATGGCGTTTCTGCCTTCATCTTTTGGTACAACAACAAGTTTCCGTTTAAAAGTGCCTTCAGCGTTTTCTTCGACATCTTCTAGGGGATATAAATGCCATTTTTCCTTTAATTTATCAACAGAAATTTTATAGCCAGTTATTAAAACTACAAGTTTTTTCCAGACGGATTCTTTTTGGTGGTTTTCTTCAAAGAGTTTCTCGCCTGTTTTCACGTGCCAGAACACGTTGTGAAGCAACATGTAAACAGTTGTTGCCGCCGCCAGCAAAACGGAGTTGCTGAAAACGGTTATTGGAAAGAAAAACTGTGATGTTGGCGAAACCTCGCCTAGTAAAGGCGTAAACACGTTGGGATGAAACGGTAAGGCGAGAGCCAAACACATTAGGGCTTTTGCGTCTGCCCCGCCGAAACCTCCAGCGTAAAAGAGCGCCACGGCGAAAGCTGAAGTTAAACCGAAACATAAGCCATAAAGGAGCAACAATTCAAAATTGAACATTAAAAAAAGTTCAGTGAATGTTAATGTGAAGGCTGTTGGAGCGAAGAAAACCCAAACTTTGTTTCTTACTTCACGAGTTTTATAATCGCTGTAGGAAGCATAAAATAGAAAGGATAAGGCTAGTGCTGTTCTAGCCGTGCCAAGTATTGTTTGCATTTCTTAAAACTCCGTTTTTATGGTACACTTATATTCTATATGAAGTTTTCTGGTTGTGCGCACGTTTTGGCGGGATTTCATGGATTAGAAGTTAACCTTACTAAAATTTTGAAGTGGAGAATGTGCAAGTTTAGAAAATGGAAAGGGTGTTAGCGTTTATTTTGCTTGAACTGGCACGTCGCCTGTTGTTGCGCCAGTTGTCGTCGTAACTTTGATTGTATATCGCGAATTAGCAACAAAATCGAATCCAGCCCCTGTGCCGTTTACGGTTATTATTGCTCTCCCTCCAACGGCTATTGTGTATGGCAACGTGGGTTGTTTAACGCAGTATGTAACGTCTGTTCCGTCGATGTATACTGCGTCTATGGTTGCGGGTTCTGTGCCGGTGTTTCTGACGTAAATGGTCACTGTATCATTTGCAGCGTTGATTGTTGCGGAGTCTATGCGTATCCATGTGCCTGCTTGTGTTCCTGCGCTTGTCATGTACGTCATTATCCAAGCGTATGTTACAACTATGGCGGCTACGGCTATAACTATTAGCAGAAGCGTAGCCAGTATAGGCGATATTGCCCTTTTAGACTTTAACATTTTTTTAATCATTCGCTTTTCACCTTTTACTATATTGAAAATTGGAGATTTCTTATTTAACCTCTATGAACCCAAAATACACATTTAAAATAATTTAATGGGAATATAAAGTGAAAATTTTGGTTATTTTCCATCTTTAGCGTCGGCAAACGTCAATTTCGCTGGTGGTTGGCAACCGCCGCTCTAGTTTTTGTTGTTGTGGTGATAAACCGTAACTCTTATTAGGGGTGAATTGCCATTTTTATTCGGTGAGTCGAATAAATGGTTGAAAGTCGAGTTGGTTCGAAAGGCGAGTTGTTTCCGCCTAAGGAGATTAGGGAGAAGCTTGGGCTTCAAGCTGGTGAAAAAGTCGTTTATAGGGTTGAGGATGGAAGGCTTGTGGTGGAACCCGTTCCAAAACTTGAGGATGTTTTGAGGGAGCCGTCTCTTGTTGAGTTAACGCTTGAAGAGTTTCATGGGTTTAGGAGAGAGTTTTCTCGGAAGGTTGAAGCTTGAATTTGCTTTTGGACACTACGTATCTTTTGCCAGCTATAGGAGTTTCCATTAAGGGCTTTCCGAAAGATGCGCTTTTTAGGTTGATGAAGAAGGGACATCAAATTGCAATAAGTGACATAAGCATTTTTGAGCTTTCAGCTGTTGGTGCTAAGCAAGTTTTTGTTGGAACGCTTCCAGCTGAAAGAGTGGCAAAAGGCATAAGAGCAATAGTTTATGATGAGCGTATGTCTGTGATTCCGTTTTATGATAGTTCGGTTTTGCTTATGGCTTTCAAGCTTAGAAAATTGCTGAATGATTTTATAGATTGTTTGATTCTTTCTTCGGCTGTGAACCAGTGCGACGCCATATTAACGGAAGACGAGGACATTCAAGATTTAAAGAGGAACAAAGAGTTTGCTGGGTTTGTAGCGACTGTGAATCCGAAATTTGAAATTCAAAAGTTAACGGATATACTTTAGCTTTCAGTTGTTACGGTGATTGTCGGCGGATATTCAACGAGCACCCACAAGCCAGTGGCGCTGGCGCCTCCGCCCTTATAAATCGGCGTGTAATTCGTGTTGAAAGTCACCACTGCACCATACCAGCAAATATCTGATGCGCTGGCGAAGTTGTTTACCAAAGCAAGTGAACTTACCGGAAGAAGCTCTATTATTCTGTAAGTGGGCCAGCCTGTTGTTGTTTGGTTTATCCGCAAAGCACCAGTTGGATTTCCATTGGTGGTCATGGCATCAAAGTAATACAGCATTTTATTGGAGGCGTCTGGAAACATTATTCCAAACCCTCCAGAAGAAGCGTTTAACTGGCTCCAGCGATGTTGCCAAACACCAGACATATTATAAAATAGATTGTAGCCTGAAGAAACCATTGGATAACCGCTTGGTAATGTGCCGTTTTCGGTAAAAGCATAAACGTTTGCCGTTGTGCTAAGTCTAATCAAGCATAAATCGTTAATGGTTCTTGGTTTATCTGCGGAGTCCAAGAATATTAGGCGCAACTGATATGTGTAGTATGTGGCGTTAGCTGGCAAAGTAATGACAACATGCGCATAAAAATTGTAGCATGCGGGGTTACTGACGCCGCCTCCATACTCTGGCTCGCCTTGCACAATATCTCTTACAACACCACTATACAGAGTCCAGCCCCACTCTGGGTCGGTATTGTCCTCCTCACCGTTTATGCGCATTAGATTTGCCGTATTTGACACGCCGCCACCTACAGTTGCAGTAACTGTAAAACCGCTAGACGAAAACTGAAGGGTAAGTATGCGGTTGCTCAGCCTTCTATTGTTGATGTCATCGTTAAAGTACCTATTAACGTATGCGTATGGCGTTTGTACCGTGGTGTCGCTTCCGTTCCACCATATTGTAACTTTCGTAACGTTTGGGTTTACTAGGAAAACGAGCATGTGTCTGTTGCTGAATATGCTTGCGTTGCTTGTTAAGCCCAACGGGATTTTGTAGTCTGAAGCCCAATCTTCTATTTGGAAGGGCACTTCCTGGTTTACGCCGTTTATGGTTGTTTGGTTTACACGTATAGCCTTTACTGGTATCGGCGGGACCGGTTTAGCTTGTGTTGTCAACTGCAAGTTTTGTCCAAGCCAACGCATCGTGCCGTTCTGCAACAACTCAACGACAATTGTGGCGTCAATTGCGTTTCTCAGCGGCGCATAAAGCGTGCTGTTCCAACTTAACGTAAGCGCATACCGGCTGAAGGATGAAACAACAGTCAATAAGCCTCTTGGATCTTCAACCTGCACTACATAGGAGTACTTGTCAATGTTGGCTAGCGCTGGATCGTTCATGTCGATCGTGTACGTGCCGTTTGTGTCGGCTGTTGGTTCACGGCTTGGGTTCACCAGCACCCAAGTGGAATTTCCATAACTGTAACTGTAAAATTTGAAGTTTTGTTTTGTAAGGCTTAACAATGGTTCGCCTCCTTCCCTTGTTACCAAAAGCCTTGTCTGGTTAGTTGACAACTCTTTCACTTGCACTTTTAACTCGCATGAAGTTTCGTAACGCATCCCATACAATCCCAAACCGGCAAGGCTGTAGTTTACGGCTAAGCGTCCACGACTCCAACTGCAGTTGCTATACCAATAAATGCTTAGGTCTACACTGCTCAAATTAAATGAAGCGCCAAGTTCCGGATGCATTCTGGAAATGCTTTCCAACCCGCTTTTAGCGTAGTTTATGGCTAACTCTTTAGCGTAAGTGGAGTTTCCAGTAACCTTCAAAACAGAACCATAATAACCAATCGTGAAACCCAAAATCTCCTTTAAAGCCAAGTTCGTCTCGTCTATTGTGCTTAATATTTGGGGTTGAACTTGTATTGGACTTATGCGCAACATGGAATAAGTCATCACGAGAGTGGCTACAAGCACGGCAGCCACAAGCAAAGCCGCAATAATCGAAAACTGACCTTTACCGCCGTTCATTTGCCTATACACCTCCCACAACGCCCAACTGCAAAACAACAAGCCTAGTAGCGTTAGTAGCCGTATACTCAGAACAGTAAAGCCTAGGCTTATAATAAGACAAAAGCCCAATAGCAGTCAACCGAATATCAGGAGTACGCGTTACACCCAAAGCCAAAAGAGAACCTTCAACCCGTGTACCTCTAATATGATGATACAACGCGCCTGGATTATACCATTGGTTTTGAACACTAAAACTGTTAAATATGTATAGTTTGGGAAACAGGTTGTAAGAGGCTAGTGTGGAATTGCTTAAAGCTCTTTTCGAAGTCTGAATTGGATAGGGATATATACCATAATAGTTGCAACAATCCAAAACTTGAGGTGAAAGAGTAACAATGACATCTCCTGTATAAACAACGCCCGCAGTATTGCGACTGTAATTTCTATTGTCTATTCCTTGAAGAAAGGCGTTCATCCCCGCTGGACCAGTTTGGTTCATCCCCCAAATTCCCCAGCCATTTTGGTTATTGAGACTTTCTGTGTTTGAAACGTAGTAGAACGGGTAGCCCACTATGCTTACCCAAGTCCAATTGTAAAGGCGCGTCATATTACCTAAAAAATGAAAATAGCGAGCATAATCGTTGGAATATGGTGTTGTGCAGTACGCTGATGGTATTGGCACCGCTTCGCCAAAGGTGTTTATGACTACGGCGTTTTGCACTGTTTCGCCTTGCAAACTTTGGTTGTTCAATATCAGCCCTAGTTGCGCCGTGTTTTGCACCATTACTGTTTTTTGGAAGTAAGGCGATAATAGGTTGTATAGGTCTTGGGCGAGGCTGTGTGCTGAGTAGCCCGTAATCCACCATCCACGGGCATCACTACAATTCAATATATACAATGTTCCGCCAATTCCGGTTTTTTCGCCAACTTTTTCGGGAATCACATTAAAAGTCACATTTGAAGAAGCAACCAAAAGCGAAGCCGCATCTGAACCAACACCTAAACTTTCAGCATTAGAAACAGACCAGCAATAAGCATAAAGCTCAGAGCCGCCTCCGCCCAAAACCTGATAAACAGTCAAATTATAGATTATGTTCGGCGGCAAACAAGCGGAAAGCGCAACCCGAAGCCGACTTACAACCTCAGCAAAATCCGTATCATTCCTATTCACAAACGCTATTTCGCTTAGGCTGTAATCGCTATCCAAAACCTCAAGAGTTGACAACGCTAATCGCCTAAGGTTTAAAGGCGAAACTTCCCGTGGCGAAGGCAAAACAGCAAAGAAAGAAGCCAACACGAAAGCTCCAAAAATAATAATTATTACGAGCATAACTTCAACCGTACGCATCATTTAGCCATCACCCCATAACCCTCCAAACTCCACAGGGCAAGCCTAGCCTGATAAGCAACGCCATTAACAATAACTTGGCGAATATCAGCGGCAACCCACTCCTGCCCAGAAGGGTCACCGCCAAAAACAACAGACAAACCAACAACGCCGATACCCCAAGGCATAACAACCATACCATACTCGTTTCCGTGACGATAAGCCACAACCAGAAAACCCGCTTTTGAAGTGGGAATTTGTATGACAGAGTAGTTTATTGCTCCATAATTTACAGTTCCCGTCAAATTCCACAACGACGGCACTGGCACAAAGTTTTCCGACAAAACATAAAAAGTAGCGTTAAAATGCAAAGCACCTTGGTTTCCACCGGGGTCGTTTTTGCCCCATTTATGAGCAAGCAAAACCGTTCCATCCTCAAAACTTTCAACAAAAGGTATAATATTTCCAGCACTTGTTGTAACGTCCCGCGCTTTATAACCCACACCGCAAAGCCCACTAAGCTGTACTTTAACGATAAAAACATAGGCAGTCTTGTTGTTGTCAACTCTTATGTATGGAAATTCTTTGTAGGCTATGCCTAAAGAATCTGTTTCAATGAAATCTCCATTAATATCGCTTGAAGTGAAGTTCAAAATGGGAAAGTCACCATATGCTGTGTTTGACCAAAACATTAGGTAGGTTAGGTTTGCGTTACTAAGCGGAGACCCAAAACCGCTAACTTGGATTTTAAACTTTAACGGATTTTCCCGAACCTCTGTTATATCCACCGTTAAAATGGGCGTAATCGTCAATTGAAAACCATAAGTTCCATTCACACCCAAAAGCTTAGAAGCCAAATCATAAGTGACGCATTCGCTTTCCCTTAAAAGAAAGTATCCGCCATTGACGCCCCAAGACACGTTGCTGTAATAATTTCCAGTCCTAGCGTAATATACCAAGTCGCCGGAAGAAGAAAGAAGCCTCATTAAAGAAAATGGGTTAAGCCTGTACTGCGTCGTAAAGTTTCGGTCTTGCAAACCAAAAACAGACGGCACAACACCGCTTTCACCCCAATCCGTCGGTATGCCAGGATTCAACAGTATATTGTCAAGTAAATCACTGCATTTTGTTGCGAGGAACCTGTGACGCTGATATAAAATGGCTGTTTGAATTGTCTGGTTGAAAAGGCTCATGAAAACAAGCAGAGCCCCTATAAAAATTATCAGCGAGATTAAGTGGTCTATGGTGGAACCCGCCATTGCGTTTAGCCTCCGAAACCTAGCCGTATGGTTCCATCAGCAAGTTTCTCAGCTGTTATGCAAGCGTTTGTGGAGTTGCTGATAAAAGTTGAAGGCTTCCAAACGGCGTTTGGACCGAGAATAACAGTGGCTTTTGCGGTTATTCCAGCGCCAACCAGCCTAAACGTTAATTCCAAAAGCTTACTTGCATTTAATGGTTTGAGAGTTGCATTTCCAACATAATGATGATTTTCTATGAACGGTGGAACATCCAAATTGTGTCTTACATTGTCGGCGGTTACAGCAGTGTGGTTCAAAGCAAAATACAATTGTTGTATGCTGCTTCCAATGTGGCTTGTAACTTCCTGAAGCGCCAGCGTCCTCCGTGAATCAATCCATACGTTCATAAGCAAACTTGCAGATAAAGGAAAAAGGAAAATCTGCAAAATCAAAACTGGAAGCAAAATGACATATTCAATGGTTATGTGAGGCATTCACCGCTCCTCCTTAAACCCTCCCCAACGAAACCATCACTTCACCCACGTAAAACTCAACAACACCGCCGCCCGTTGGCACAGTCACTGTTTCGTTGACGAAGTTGAAGAAAAACTTGTCAAATCCGAGGCTTTCGTTCGGAAAAGAAACACGTAAAACAACGTTGGCAACGTTTCCCGCTGTTTTAACTGAAATTTTTTTTCCAGTAAGCGTTATACGCTGCGAAAGACGTGGAGAAGTTCCATTCGAGAGAACAGGCAAATAGAATTTGTAATTTGTCGTTGTAGTCTTCAAAACTCTTATCGTTGGGACGATGACAACCCTAATGAAATTTCCATCGTACATAGGCAATTTTTCAACGACATACACATAGCTGACAGGCGCCGACGTTCCATTGTTAAGGAAAGACCTGCTTGAGGGGTAAACGCTTCTGTAATAGTTGTTTCCAAGCGAGTAGCAGCTTAGCGGCATGTTGAATAGGAGTATGCCCGTAGTGAAGTTCCACCATTCGCCGTTCACGTAAACGCTGTAGTTTAAAACTTTAGTTTCAAAGTTCACATATCCATACTTGCTTGCGTAACGGATTGTCCGCGTGCTTCCGGGAATCCACGCTACATCGTCTATTTGAAGCCCAACGTTCTGCATAAACTGTTCCATGGCGCTGAACTCGTTTTCAGCCATCCGCAAATTTAAAAAGTTGTTTGCAAAAACGATTGTTACAAGCAAGAGCACCACAACAGCGCCCGTCAATATTGTTGTTGAAATTGCTGGACTAACAGCTTTCGTTTCTCTCCTCAAATTTTTATGTGGTGAACGTTTAAGCTTCAAATTTTCCACTCCTAACCAAACTTTATAAATATGGGCACAAGCTCAGCAGCTAAAGCGGCAATTATCACCAATATCGACGCATGTTTAAAGCCAGCCGCTATGGATTCCTCACTTATTTTTCCAGCCACTATACCTATCAAATAGCTGTGGAAAATGGCTGAAGTGACAAACGTGGTTATCATTGGACTCAAATCTTTTTGTTGTCCAGTTGCAGCCACGCCTAAAGTGCCAGAGGTGAATCCAATCATCATTGTTGTTGTCGCCACAAGCAAAATCGCAGCGAAATAGGGCATCAAAATGTATGGGCGCACAGCCATTTTCTTTTCCTTTTCAACTTCCTGCGTTAAATTGTTAAATCTCGCCAGTGATTCAATCATGGCTATTGTGCCGCCGCCTACGTCTATGGTTTCAACAAGCAGGAACATGACGATTTGAGCCATCCAACTTCGCATTCGCTTGACAAAATCCATTATTACTTTCCGCGCGGGAACACCCCAAGAAATTTCTGAGCTTATTTTACGCAGTTCCTTGCTGAACTCGCCGTAATCACGGTTTGAAAGGCTTTCAATGCATTTTTCAGGGGATAAACCCGTCTTTCTAACTTCTGTTAAGTCTCTTAGGAAACTGTTTATGCCCCGTTCAATGCTTTCCTTTTTCTTTGAAAGTTTAGCGTGAACCACAGCGGCTGGCGCCGTCGCAACAAAAAGCGCTATGGCTATTGCTATTGGCAACTTGACAGCGTTTTGACTGAAAAATGGAATTTGCCCGTATCCCATAAAGTTCGTCATCAACAGAAACAGTATTATGGCGATTATGCTGCAAACTCCGAAAACCTTGTAGGGACGCATTTCCACAACTGGACTTTTGGGCTGCATGCTGTGGGCTAAATAAATGAACATCAACGAAAGCATAGGCGTAAACAAGTAAGTGTATAAGATTATGCCGGAAAACGATGAGATGCCGACGCTGTAGATGGATTCTACACTGAAAAGTATGTAAAAGCAAAGCGACATCAAAACCATCACGATTATGAAGGTTTCCAAGAGCATGCCGAGCCTTTCAGCTGCAGCCTTAACACGCAAAGCCCTAGTTTTAAAAATGTCCTCAGCTTTTCTTTCAAGGAAATGTCCGATGTCTCCGCCTATGATAACTGTTGAAGCGTAACCGGAAAGAAAGTCCCTGTAAATGTCAAGCGGGTTTTTCTTGGCGGCGTTTTCTATGGCTGTAAGCGGGTCTATCCCGAAAATTTCCACGTCCTTTAGGATTTCTCTTGCTTCGCTTCGCATGGCAGGCATCAACTCGACTTCGGCAAGCCGCTTAAAACTTGTGTAGGGCGCTATGCCCCCAGAAGCCATAACGCTAATGTAAGCAGCTGCAAAGGGCATTTCCCTTTCCAGGTTGCTCGCCCTTTCGCCAGCCCGTGATATGGGTATTAAAAGGAAACCAATCATTACATAGGCTGGAAGCGGCACCAAAAAAACCAACGGCATAAAACCGTAAAGGTACACAAGCACTATGGAAACAATTGAAACTGGAGCGGTTAAAGCTGCAATAAAAAACATCAGTGAAACGTAGGTTTCAGGGTAAATTTTGATTCTCGCCCTTTCCAGATAATCCTTAAATTCGAAAACGTTTCGCAGAAACGAAGGCGCTAATTTGCCGAAAATGCGGAACGACCAAGCTTCAAGGCTTTCTAGGAGCGGCAACTGCTTTTACCTCCTCCCCCGCAACAACCTTTTCATAAATTTGCTGCGGTCTAGCGTAGTATTCCGCTATGATTGCAGCTACATCCCTGTAGCTTCTTATGTTGCGTTCACGCATCCAATGTAAAACGTTTCGGCGTCTCTCCATTTCTTCAAGCAGGTCTTTTTTGCTTAAGCCTTTACGCTCCTCAATTGACGCTAACATTATGCTTTCGTCAAGCGACGGTGCATGAACGTCCTTGGCTGGTTGCCACTTAAACGGACACCGGTAATCTTCATAATCTGCAATTTCGTTAACGGTGATGACACGCCTATACGCTTTTCTTTCTGTGCCTTTTATCAGATGGACCCTCTGAACTGACAATACAATGTTCATGAGGGGAATGTAAGCTGGTGAAATATCCATGGGTTTAGAAGTTAAACGTTTGATGGCTGAATCCAGATTTTCAGCGTGCATCGTGCACATGCCACCGTGACCAGTGGCTAAAGCCTGAAACAGCACATAAGCCTCTTGACCTCGCACCTCGCCTACAATTAATATGTCTGGACGGTGCCTCATGGAAGTTTTAACCAAGTCGAAAAGCGTCACTTCGCCAACGCTGCTTCCGCCTAAGCCGTAACTTTGTCTGGCTATCAGCGAAACCCAGTTTTCATGCGGCAAATTAAGTTCAGCTGTTTCCTCAATCGTGATTATTTTGCTTCCAGGCCTGATTAGGCAGGCTAAAGCGTTTAATGCTGTTGTTTTTCCAGCGGCTGTTCCGCCTAGAACCATTATGGAAGCTCTGTTTTCGAGGCAAAGCCAGAAGTACGCTGCCATTTCCTCTGAAAAAGTGCCTAGGTTTATTAAGTCTATTATGGAGTAGGGGTCCTCCCTGAATTTTCTTATGGTGAAGGCTGTTCCAAATGGCGTAACTTCACGTCTGTAGCATACCGCCAGCCGGTGCTTGCCAGGCAAAGAAGCGTCAACTATGGGGAAGGCTGAGCTTACGTGCTTTCCAGCCATGTGCACGAGCTTGACAACCATGTTGTCAAGTTCCTCGTCGGTTTCAAATTCTATGTTTGTTTCGATGCTTTCGTAGTTTCTATGCCAAACGTAAACTGGCTTGTTAACTCCGTCGCATGAAATGTCCTCGATGTTTGGGTCTCTCATTAAGGGGTCAATTCTGCCGAAGCCTACAAGGTCTCTTTCGGCGTGATAAAGAATTTTGTACCATGAAACGTCTGGAAGCCAACCGAGGCTTATGCGGTATTTACCAACAATTTTTCTGGCTTCTTCAGCAAAGAATTTTCTAGGGTCGACTATTTCTTCTTTTGGCGATTCTATTTCTGCAAGCAATATTTCTAAAATGCGATTGTAAACGCTTCTTTCCAACGGGTCAAGCTGTAACTCGTCTAGGATGTATTTGTATTCGCCTGTTTTTGGGTTTTGCACTATCGCCACGTGGGCGAACGGTTCATAAAGTGGATATTTTTCGACAACTTTGAATCCTCTGGGCATTGGTTTTGGTGGAGGTGGTGGAATGGCTACTTTCTGGCGTTTTCCAATGTTGAGTTTTATCTTCACTTTTTTGAGTTTTGCTAATGTTTCTCTGAACTGCGGTTTTTTCATCGGGTTTTCTCCTATACAGTTATGATAGGTACGGTCTATTAAATATTACGTCTCACGAAACGCAAAGCGTTAAACACATAAACAAAACATCCACCCAACCCAAACGTTGTTGTCGCAAAGTTCTCCAAAACCAACAACATTTAAACCATTACTCCTCTGCCTCTTCCTCCCCACCCAAAGAAACCACAATAATTTTCAGCTTAACCAAAACAACAAACACAACAACAATCACTATTGGAATAAGAACCAAAAGTATAGTCAGCCAAGGCAAACCCTCACTGGGCTTTTCAATTTGAGGATTCACAGTTATCGAAATCTGTTCTTCACCACTTGCATATCCAAACTTGGTTGCACTAGCCGTAATATTCACAGACAAAAACGTTGTTGTTTGCGGAGCAGTGAAAACAAACGTGCAAACACCATCTGCACCAGTCAAGTTTGCCGTTGGATAAGCCGTTCCATCAGTGCATGAAAGGCTAACTGAAGCATTAACAACAGGAAAGCCCTCGCAAATAACATAAACAGTCACAAGGACTGTTCCTTCAGAAGCGACAGACGACCGCTCAGCGGTGACTTCAACATCAAGCACTCCTGGGTTAACACCTATTTTAATCATGTTCTCCCCGTTTGCATATCCAGTTTTTGCTGCCACCGCCCAAAGCGTTATATTGCTTGGCGTGTCCACACAAGGCGCCGTGAAAGTGAAGGTTGCATAGCCATTGTAATCGCTTAACATAAATTCAGGAGAGAAACTTCCAGCTTCTGGGATTAACGTAACATTTGCCTCTGCAACTGGACTTTCGCCATATGTCACTTGAACGGTTATGGTTACTATTCCTTCGGAAACCGTAGCGCTGGGTTCCGCTGTCAACTGAACAAAAAGTATTCTTGGGACAACCGTTACAACAGCGTAGCCACTGCCGTCCATGTATCCACTTTTAGTTGCATTCACCGTAATAATCCCAGTAACCCCATCTTTTGTTGTTACTTGTGGCGCTGTGAAAACGAAAACGGCGTTGCCATCCGCATCCGTGGTTGCCACTGTTTTGTTAAAGTTTCCTTCGATGGTTGATGAAATTGTAACTGTAACGTTTGAAACAGGAACATAATCAAACGTCACATAAGCCTTTATGGTGGACGCTTCCTCTGAAAGTACAGTAGACGGTTCAGCGGTTACTTGAACAACAAGCGGCGGAATAACACTCAAATATTTGTGGTCTGAACCGTCAGCAAAAGAACTTTTAGAGGCTCTTGCAATTATTCTAACATTCGTCGTTTCAGTGACGTTTGGCGCCTTAAAAGTGGCGGTGAAATAGCCGCTTGAGTTCGTCAAGCCAGAAGCGAAACTTCCACCTTTCACCGAAAGCAACGTAACGTTTGCGTTTCCGACGGCGTTTCCGCCATACGACACATAAACTGTGACTTGAACTTCCCCGTTGTAGGCTACGGTGTAACTGCTAAGGGTGAGGGACACTTGCAAAGAGGGCAAATTAGTAACATTTATCACCACGAAACTTTTAAGGCTTGAAGTGTTGAAGTCGTCCCTAACCGTTAAGCCTGCAGTGTACAGTCCAGTTAAACTGTAACTGTGAGTGAAAAGCGAAAGGGTTGTCCAGCCGCTGCTGTTTCCATCCCCAAACTCAAATAGGTACTCGTTAACTTTTCCATCATCGCTTGAGTTGGTACCCACAAAAGTGATGGGCTGATTTGGCGCAACAACAACTTTATCTGTCCAGAGAACCGCCGTCGGCGCAACATTGCTATGATTAATGGGATGGGTTAAAAAGAATATGAAATTGACGTTCGCCCCTTCTCCCTTTACGGGATTTCCTTCTCCGCGTGGATTCAAGGATTCATGGTAGGGTCCACTTGCGCTTCCCCAGTAGTTGTATGTTGCATCCACGAAAGCCCCAGACGAAACATCCACGCCAACAGCGTTACCATATATATCGTTGAAGTGTGCTGTATGTCCCGTTCCCTTCTCGTAGCAGACTCCCACATCGTTATTTATAATGTAATTTCGGGTTATGTGAGTTGCAACGTCGCTTGAAACGTAAAAGCCGTTGGCGTTCTTTGAAATTGCATTATTTATAATTATGATAGTGTCGTAAGTGCTTACATCAGAAAGCATTATTCCGCTGTGAGTGTTAAACTTTATTTCGTTATAGCTTATGTTTATTTCAGATGTTAAATCTCCAGTTAAGACTATGCCGTCTCCGTTGTAGGCTATGGAGTTTTTTGTACAGTTAACTTGTCCGCCAGCTATGAAAATTCCATTTTTAGTATTATTCACAATTTCACTGTCTTTGACAGCCACGTTGCCGCCTAAAACCGTAATTCCACTTTCAGAGTTGCACTGTACCGTGCTGTTTTGAATGTTTAAGGAACCGCTTTCCACAGTTATTCCATTTGTCCCATACTCCACAATGCAGAACAAAAGCGAAGAATGCTGTGCGGAGTTAAACTTTATTGTTACCCAACTTCCAGCTTCTCTTTGAAGCTTGTTTGAAGCGAACTTTATGGGCTTATCCTTTAAACCCTCTGCAATAAGCCTTCCCTCAACAGTTATCGAGAAGCTTCCTCCAAAACGCACTTCAACCCCAGGCTCAATCGTCAACGTTGCACCTTCCAAAATGGTTAAATCACCAGAAACTACAAATGGACTGTCAACAAGAGTCCACACAGTGTCCTGCACAATGGAACCTTCAACATAAGTCGCATTTACAACAGAAACCAACGACACGTTTATAAAACTGAGAACGCTACTAAAAGTTAAAGCAAATAAAATAAATGACGCTTCAACCTTAACTTTCATGTGTATTCACTCCAGTCTAATCGAAATATCGCTGTACAATAACAGCTTAAACATTATGAATTTCGAATAAAACTTCAAAATCCATACTGGCAAGCGCATCTCATTTTCACCGAAGTTCAGC
Source organism: Bathyarchaeia archaeon (assembly GCA_038848005.1). Classification (GTDB taxonomy): domain Archaea; phylum Thermoproteota; class Bathyarchaeia; order Bathyarchaeales; family Bathycorpusculaceae; genus JAWCNN01. The sequence goes on from JAWCNZ010000005.1 coordinate 36,359, forward strand.
GGTTAAATACCAAAAATTTAAGTTTTCAAAAGAGAAACTAAGCTGGGAGAAAGTTGAAACTACAAGAAATTGAGGAAGCGTTTAACAGCTTCAGAACTTGCCCTAAATGCAACTCAACACAAGGCTTTTGGCTTGGATTAAAACATGATAATGCTTACGTCCAATGTAAAGAGTGTGGAGCAAAATTTGAATTACACGAAGTCTACGTTTTTGGTGAAAAAGGCAAAACCCCTGAAAAGCTGAAATTCTTTAGAAGATAAAACCTTAATGACCAACAGAAAAAATGGGAATTTATCGAAACTTCTGTTCTTTTCTTTTCACTGCAGCTGTAACCGCCGCAAGCGTTAACAGCGTTATTAATGTTGCCAGCACGTTGAATTCTGGTACTATGTGGGATTGGAAGTAGTTTCCAGCTGTTAGGGTTTGCGCTGTGTTATCTGCGTTGTCAATTGCCCTTATATAATAGACTATTGTGGTGCATACTGGAAAGTTGCTTGATGGTATAGTCGCCGCATACTCATCGCCCAATGTTTTCTGCATTGTAATGTTTATCCATTCTGTGGCGGAAATGTTGTAGGTTAGGGTTACCTCCTTTATGGCGCTTAGGGCATCTGTAACATTTACTCTTACTGTTATGTTTTGACCTACGTCAACACTTACTATTACGTTTGGCTGCATCGTTGCTCCGGGTGGTGTTTGGTAGGGACTACTTATTGTTGGCGATGTGCCGTCAACTATTACGGCGTCTGTTTGGGTTGCCGTTGCGCTTAAACCGTAAATGTTGAATATTGTTACGTCTAGGCTGTATTTTCCATCTGGCGCTGATTCTGGAATGGCTATTGAAACGGTTAGGGTTATGTCGGTTCCGGGGGTTATGGCTGTTTGGTTTGCCCCTTGTAGAACCGTGTACGTTGCGTTGTAAATTTTTATTGTTCCGTTTAGGGGATTAAGCTCTGTGTATTTTAATGTTAGTTCAAATGTTTGTCCTGGTTTTGTGTAGGCTGGATTATCGGTTGTTGGGCTTAGTATTTCAATTGTTGGAGCTGTCGGCGTGGTCGGTTGGACTGTTATGTAGTTTTGTTTTGTTTTTGTGTTGTCGTCGCCGTCTTGTTCTGTTACTGTTAGCGAAACCGTGTAAGTTCCAGCCGTGGTGTAGTTGTGCGTTGGGTTTTGTTGTGTGCTGTTTGTTCCGTCTCCGAAGTTCCAGAACAGCGATATAATGCCATCGTAGGATGTAGAGTTATCGTAGAAATTAACTGTTAACGGCGCTGTTCCGCTTGTGGGGGTTGCGTAGAAATCTGCTGTTGGCTTTGAATCGTAAACCGTAATATAATTTGGTTTTGTTGTTGTTGAGGTTATGTTTTCCCCAGCTTTGGTTCCGTTTACCGTAAGCGAAACCGTGTATGTTCCGTTTTGGAGGTAGGTGTGGGTTATGTTTGCGTTTGTTGTTATGGTTGTGTTTCCATCTCCGAAATTCCATGTATAGGCGGTTATGATGTCAAAAAATTTTGATTGGTCTATGAATTTGACTGTTAATGGTTCAGTTCCGCTGGTTACGTCAGACGTGAAATCTGCGTAGGCGGTAGGCACAGCAACTGATAGGTTTAGTTGGGTTATTTCGCCAATGGTAAATGTGTAGTTTGTAGCATAAGTTTTTGCTACATAAAAGTGGATTAAATCGCCATTTCTGCCTCCCTCAATTGTCGGCGTGTCTGGGTCGTCGGCTGGAACCTGTAAATCGTAGCTTCCATTTGATGTTGTTGTACTTGCAAAAGTGACACTGTTGATTACCGCTTCAATTAATGTTCCGTCTGGGGCAGGCGCCCCGCTTATTGTGACTGAACCCCAAAATCTATGGGGCATTTGAGGAACAGCGTTAATGTTTAGGAAGCTGACGGCGAATGCCAACAGCAGAATTATTATGCAGTATGTTATGGCTTTAATTTTTTGGGTCATTATTTTTCATCTCCGTGAAATAAAAAGGGGATGGTTTATGGGTATATCCAACCCTCTGTTCTCGCTGCCACCCAATAGCCTAAACCTATCGCCATGTTGCCGCTTGGTAGGACGTACTGGTAAGTTTGGGTTGTCGCGTTAAACATGTATAGCCGTACCCAGTCCACGCCACTTAGGTATGTTGAAGCGTTTACTACATCAAGTCTCTTGTAGCCTATTAGGTTCCATCCTGGCACAACATGGTAAACTCTTGGAATTGATGGTGGAGGTGGCTGTTCTGTACCTTGTATTATGAGTACGTTGTAGGCTGTTACTTTTATGAAGTAACCTTTGCCATCCACCATTGTTGTTAAGTCTTGTGGAGCGCCTGGAGCGTACGAATGCCATGAGCTTGTTTCTGCATCGTAATGCCAAACACTTACAAGTGTTTCCGCTTTTAGCAGTAATGAAAGGACGTTTGTTATTGAAGAGTTTGCCGGCACCAACGGAAGCGAAATTAGGTTCCAGTCCTTTTGAAGCACTATTGGATACCAAAGTCCTTCTGGGATTAAGCCTGTGTATACTATTGTTTTGTTGCCTTCGTTATATCCGTAGTCTCTCGCTGAAGCCGTTACGTTAACGTACTTTCCAGCATAGGAAGTCATATTTAAAACTGTAATGTTGAGGAAAGCACCGTATTTGGCAGTTTCTTGCCATGTGGTTGCTATTAAGTGTGTGTACGTTACGTTTGCAATGTTTGTGCCGTTAACGTATATTCTGTAGTCTTGAATTCCCACGGTGTCTCTGGCGTAGAGCCCATAGATTATAAGACCGCCACAGATTGGTTTTGCGGATGTGAAACCGATTTCGTATGGTGGAATGTGGTCCCTCTGAATGTACACTGTCATTTCACTTGTGTGATTCTTTGGATGTGCAGTGTCAGTTACATTTACGTAGATTATCCAATAGTTCTTTTCGAGTGTGAGGGCATAATTAGTTTCTATACACGCCCAAACAGTATATCCATTGTATTTGTTGCCAGTATCTGTGAATGCCCATCCACTCTGCAGTGTACCGTTAATGTATATGCCAGTAAGCGGTCCGATGCTTTCGAGTTGGTAATCTGCAACAGTAACGTTTATGTCCACCTTGTCCAGGTCTTTTCCAATCCAGAATGTTGAGCCTACCGGAGTAGCGGGTGTCACTGTTATCCATATGAACGGTGGGACGTTATCCACAGTTGTGGAAACAATTTTCGGATATTCTATTGCGCTATTTCCAATGTGGTCAGTTACATTTATTTGAATGGCTAAAGGTCCGTCGGATATTGCCGTGTTATTACGGTAATAAAACTTGAAGTCGTAGGTACCGCTCACCGAGGGGTCAGCGGACAATGTAAATCTTGTGTCATTCAACACAACAGTAGGCACTTGATTTAGGTCATCGTGAACTGTGATGTTGAGCCACATGTAATTGCCATGACCAACAGAATAATGGCTCACTGCTGGAGCAGTTACACTTACTGTTGGCGGGGTATTGTCGCTTGTAACAATTAGGTCCATCGTATCTGTTGCGTCAGCGGTGTTCTTAACATCCACAGTCCAAGTATAATCATTGGTGCTTCCAGCATTTCCGCCAGTCGTCATCTTAACCTTAAAGACAGCTGAGTATCCCTTGGCAATTTCATACCCACCAGTCGCTTTAAAGGATATCTTGTAATTCGTATGTGACTCTATCATCCATCCTGCTGGTGCAGTAACACCTTCAAACGTCCATCCATGTGTAGATGGATAAGTTACATTTACTTGATAAATTTGTGGAGTTGAGGCGTTGTTCTTCACTGTAATCTGAAACTCTATGCTTTGACCCCTTCTCACTATGGTCGGCGTTATTGTAGCATCAAACCAAGGAGTTACATAAACATTTACACTTGCTGTACCGACTGATGTCCACCCCTCCACATCTGTTCCATTATAACATTCAATTTGCCATGTTGCGCTTCCGGATTTTTGAACTATCATAGTCACGTTAAGTAGCGTCCAATTACCCATATACAGAGCGCCAGCCACAGTCGCATTTTGAAATGTAACAGTTCTACTGCCTGTGTTTACGTCTGTTACATTCCAATCTGTGCCGTTATCACCACTAACGTATGCCCAACCTTGAGGCCATGTTATCGCCGTTTTGTTTATGAAAGTTGGTGATGTAACGTTGCTGGTTATGTTAAACAGAAACTTAACTTGCGGGTATGGATATGCGCCTGAAACCGTCTCAGGCGTTAGTGTGCCATAAAAATTCTGAGATGTTCCGGTGAAACTAACGCTTTCCGCTGTTGGCGTGTATGTAAGTATTAGTGTTGATAGTAATAGTAGGCTTATGAACACTAACGATGTTGGTTTTTTCTTGTTCATGTTTTTCACGCTCGGTTTGTGATGTGTTGTTTTTGAAACAATTATTAAAAACTTTTTAGGGGTTCAGATTCCGAACAAGAACAACACAAACTCCAATAAACGGAAAATGCCCCTCTAGAAATATAGTTAAGGTTCAACGCGCGGTATTTTTAAATTCTCAAAGTGTTTGTCGAAAGACACTATTGCTTCCGCATTTATCGCAAGTGCAGATGAATATTGAAGAGCATCATCCATGCTAAGATTTTGATTTCCCGCAATTTCTATTGCGTTCACCTCATCCTTTATTGTTGTATAGTATATGTGGAGCCCCTTGTAGGCGGATAGGCTCAAAAGAAATTTTTAAGAGCTTCCAGCCCGCCCAGTCCGTCCAAGATGACGATTATGGAGTGAATGGAGAAATCCGTGACAACAGCGCCCTTTTTTCCATCTCTAAGCTCCCTCAAGAATTCTTTACATCTCTCTTTCCCAGCTCTACCCAAAAGAACCTCTAAGAAAATGTTAGTGTCAACCAGATACATTTTTCAGCACTTTTGACATCCAAAATTTTACGGCTTCATGTTGAAGGGAAACAGAGTCCAAATCAACATCCGATAATAATCCATCAATGGCTTCCACGGGGTCTCCATCAAACGTTAAGGCTTCAGCATCAACAGTTGAAACCCATTTTAAAATGGCTTCTTCAGCAGCCCTACTTAAAGCACCCTTTCCATAGCCGAACATTTTCATGGCTGTTTCCCTAAATTTACGCTCAAGCCTTGCATCAATTTTAATGCGTAATGACATGCTTCATTGCCATCTGCTTATATCACTAAAAGGATATATATCCTTTTTGCCATAAGCCCTTTTGTCCAAAACAGCACATCCAAAAGGACAATAAAGAAATAAGTTTTTATCCATCCCAACCTTAATACAGCAAAACCAAAAGGAAAAACAATATGAACGAAACACCAATTGCCCAACAAACAAGTTTTGAACAAATAACTACGCTTGTTTCTGCACAATTCCAAATAGAAGAAGCTCTACTGGAACATGGCATACCAACATACTACCTAAAACAACCACAAGAAACAAAACAGGCATTTCTGAGACTTTTAAAAAGTTTGGAGCCAATAGGCTTTATTGGGTTTCTACGGAAAAGAAATGGAAGAATTATTTTAAAGGTAATTCCGAAACTCCAGGCAAAACCAAGCGACACCAAAATCAATTGGCTGTTATTCTTCGCCACCATAGGTACAACCTTCATTACTGGATATTGGCTCTCTGAACGCCTAATAAATCCCATAATCGGCGGAGCCACATTCACCATAGCCATAATGACTGTACTTGGCACGCATGAAATGGGACACAAACTAACAGCGAATAAGAAGGGAATAGACGCAACCTTGCCATACTTTATTCCTGGACCACCACCATACGGAACATTCGGCGCAGTTATAATGCAAAGGTCTCTTCCACCGAACAGAGATGCAATGTTCGATGTAGGCGCTAACGGTCCAATTTCAGGCTTTATCATAGCAACAATTGTTAGTACAATAGGTTTGATGATGCTTATTCCCTCATATCCAATTCAAGATTCATCTCCAATTCAAATTCCAATACTGTGGTTTTTGCTTGAACACTTGCTTTTAAGTTTGAATGCTTTTCCTCAACCCTCAAGTGGACAAGAATTGTATTTGCATCCCGTTGCCTTCGCTGGGTGGGCTGGAATCGTTGTCACAATGCTTAACCTTCTTCCAGCGGCAATGCTTGATGGTGGACATGTGGCGCGTGCAGTTGTAGGTGAAAAACTAAGTACAATTCTAACTTTCTTGTCAATTTTATTTTTGCTTTTTGAAGGAGTTTGGTCTATGGCATTTTTCGTACTATTCTTGTCATTATATAGGCATCCAGGACCGCTGGATGACGTTTCCAGTCTTTCCGCAAGCAGAAAACTTTTCGCAATGGTTTTAGTAGCAATTTTTGTTTTATGTTTTTTCCCATTTGGAATTTTTTAGCTTTCTAATTATTGTATTTTTGTTGAACGTGTAAACAGCAAAGTTTATTAAATATGCCGATATCCGATACATATTCGGCAAAAAACATATCAACAAAAAACGGTGACCCTCACATGAGAGGATTACCAATCTTAATAACTTTCTTCATGCTTTTCGCAGTTGCGTCTCTGCTGATTCCAGCGCCAATGTTTCCAGGAAACATTTTCTGCACATTAATCGGAGGGGCAATAAGCGAATATTCCGATTATTTAAGCGCCATTTTCAACGGCGTTTTTTACAGTGTCATTTTATGGTTAATTTTCGTTTTAATAAGCAGAAGACTGCTTGAGGAAAAATAAACCTAAGTTTCTGGTTGTAAAAGGAAGCCTACAAGCCTAATTTTGCTTTTACATTTGTTGCACATCAAAACCAACTCTGCAAGCTCATCGCCCTTAACCTTTGTTTCAAGAATTTGATAAACCTCTTCAGTTTCATCATCTGGAGATATTATAACTCCACATTTGGGGCATGGAAAAGCTCCGTCCCCATCGATTTTTGTCAAATCAATAGTGTAAGCCTTGCCTTTTTTGGCTGTTGCTTTATTCACGACGTTGGACACGGCAAACACCTTGAAAGCCATGGTTAAACGAGAACATAATTAACAATTATGAATTTTCAATAAATATTGTAGGTACAACTGGCAAAATTTTATGAACTTTGCCCAAAAGTAACCTTTATTTATCGTTTATTTATATAAAAATTGCATATGAACGCCAAATTGGATGAAAAAGATTTAGCGATTTTAGCTTTGTTGCAGCAGAATTGCCGAATGACCGCACGGGAAATAGCCCAAAAAATCGGCTCGCCGATAACAACGGTTTTTGCGAAAATGAAAAGGATGGAGCAACAGGAAATTATAAGGGAGTACAGAGCCGTTTTAGACGCTAAAAAACTTGATTGCGGCGCAACAGCCTTTATCCTAGCGTCTTTCTCATACGGAAACGGAGAAAAACCCCTTTCGCAGAGGGAAATCGCCGCCCAAATTGCCAAGTTCCCAGAAGTGCAGGAAGTTCACATAATATCGGGGGATTGGGATATACTCATAAAAGTTAGGGAGAAAGATGTGGACGCTGTTGGAAAATTTGTGGTGGACAAATTGAGAACTGTTAAGGGGATAGAGAAGACCCTGACATGCATGGTTTTTGACACTCAAAAGGAAACAACAGAAATACCTCTACCATTAAACAAGAAAATGTTGAGTAAAATTTAATGAAGGCTTTATTGCTCCAAGATTTTAGAAATGTTTTTTTGAATCTTGGAAGTTTGTTTTTAATGACATCCCAAATGACTTCTAAATCTACTCCAAAGTATTGATGAATGAGAATATCTCTTAATCCAGCTATCTTTTTCTATTCAACATTTGGATATTTTTCCTTTATGTTTTCTGGTATTCGCTTTACTGCCTCTCCAATGATTTCAAAGTTTCTTATTATGGCGTCAAGCACCATTTCATTCCTTGTGAACTCTTCAAAACTTAGGTTGGCAACGTATCTTTCGATTTTAGCAATTGCCTCCATGATGTCTTCAAGGTAAACCTTATAGTCCCGTGGCATATTCCACTTCTCTCATTATGTAGGGTTTTATTCTATGTTTTAAGGCATCTGAAATAACTAAATCAACCTTGCATTTAAGCAGATTTTCGAGGAAAAATTTGAGTTCCATATAATTGTCAAAGGTTTTTTCCCTTTCTCAAATTCAACGAGAATGTCAATGTCGCTTTCATCTTTCTGTTCACCTCTAACAAAAGAACCAAACAAACCAAGCTTCTTTACGCCAAATTCTCTAATTTCTTTCATGTTTTCCTCAAGAGCCTTGAGAATTGCTTCTTTTGTAAACATTTTCATGCTCAACACTAATTAACTTGGGCTCTTTTATGGTTTATAGTTTTCTGCTTGAATAGTATAGTAGGGGTAATGCAAGCAGTACAGTGTCTTTTCCTTTTTGTGTAAGGGTATATTTCACTCTTAGGGGCGGTCCAGCCTCAACAACTCTTTCGATATACGCGTGTTGTTTTAGGCTTTTTAGTTTGTCTGATAATGTGCGGGAGTTTACACCTAAAATTTTCTTTAGTTCGCCAAAGCCAATGGCGTCTCTGAGAAAGAGCGTGTAAAGTATTTCGAGGTTCCATTTTCTGGACAGTAAAGTGAAGCTTTCTTCTAGACTTTTTATGTCTGCCTTCAAGTCTTTTAGGCTTAAAGTCTTTTTCTCCAAAACATGCTTTAAAGTGTCTTCTATTCCTTCAAGTGTATGTTGGATGCGTGTTTCCACAAGTCTGCGGAGTTCATCGCTTAATGTTATTTGCGGGTTCATTTCGCTATACCTAGTGTGGACGAGGTTACTTCATAATTTATAAAGGTTTACAAATACAACAAGGTATAGAAAATATATCTGTGAAGTGAGAAGTTTGCGGTTTGACGTGGTTGTTGTTGGAGCTGGAACAGGCGGATGCCTAGCGGCGAAAACCTTGGCTGAAGCGGGTTTAAAAGTTTGTTTGGTTGAGCGGAAACCAAGCGAAGAAATTGGCGAAAAAATCTGCGGGGACGCCCTTGGGGAACACCACCTAAAAAATGTTGGTTTGGAAAAACCGCAGGGCGGCGAATTCGAAAAGAGGATTGGGGGCATAAAGATTTATTCGCCGGATTTGGAAACTGTTTTCACTGTGGAGCATGAGGATTTTGTTGGTTACACGTTGAATAGACGGCTTTTTGGTCAGTGGCTGTTAAAGAAAGCATTAGATAAAGGCGCTGTTCTTTTAGATTCAACGCAGTGCCTAGAGCCAATTGTTGAAAAAGGTTTTGTAACTGGCGTTTTTGCTAAGAACATTAAAAATGGCGAGAATATCCGTTTGGACGCCAGCGTTGTCGTGGACGCCAGCGGTTTCGTAGCTGTTATTAGAAGGAAGCTTCCGAAGGAAATGGGAATAGAAAACACAATTGCAAACGAGGACGTTGAAGCCTGTTATAGGGAGATAAGACAAATTAAAAGGGAAAATGCCGATGCGGAATACTGCGAAATTTATTTGAACCAAAAGGTAACGCCTGGAGGCTACACTTGGATTTTCCCGAAAGGCGAAGGCAAAGTTAACGTTGGTTTAGGCGTTTGTATGCGGGGCGAATTTCCAAACCCGAAAAGTCAACTTTACAGTTATGTGTTGACAAAACCGCTTTTTGAGGGCTCTCGGCTTCTAGATGGCGGAGCTTGGTATGACCCTACACGCAAGCCGTTGAGCAACATGGTTGGAAACGGCGTCGCCATAATAGGCGATGCTGCTTGCCTCGTAAACCCAATCCACGGCGGCGGCATAGGACCATCCATGCTAAGCGGTTATTTAGTTGGAAAAACAATAGTTGAGGCTTTGGAAAAGGGCGACGTAAGCAAAAAAGCGTTGTGGCATTACAATTGTAGGTATATGGCTATGTACGGAACGAAACAGGCGGGATTGGACGTTTTTCGCATGTTGCTTTTAACTTGCCGAGACGAAGACTTGAATTACGGAATGAAATATAAATTGTTGGTGGAGGAAGACGTTTTAAAAGCTGGTTTAGGCGAGGATTTCCACCTAAAAATAACGGAAACAGCCAAACGTGTTTTCAGAGGGTTAAAGCGGCTGCGTTTCGTTAATAGGCTTAGGCTTGCAGTTAACCTCATGAAACAAGTTAAAGCCCACTATAGGAATTATCCTGAAACGCCGGAGGGCTTCGCAGAATGGCAAACGAAAACAGAGGTTTTGTTTGAAACTGCAAGGGCGAAACTTATGGATTAGTTGGCTTTACCATGCGTGTTGCAGTTTTAGCCACAGGTGGAAAAGACTCTACACTAGCGCTTCAAAAGGCTTTAAGCGAAGGCTACGAAGTAAAATGCCTAGTGAGCATGATTCCCTTGAGGGAGGACAGCTGGATGTTCCATTACCCAAACATTCGTTTGGTGGATTTGTTTGCGGAAGCCGTGGAAATTCCGCTTGTGAAAGCCGAGACAGCGGGAGTTAAAGAAAGCGAAGTTGAAGATTTGAAGCGATTGGTTGAGGGGCTTGACGTTGAAGCGCTGGTTTCAGGTGCGATAGCCTCAAACTACCAAAAAACAAGGGTTGAAAACGTCTGCAGGCGGTTGGGGCTTAAATGCTTAACGCCGCTTTGGCACAAAAACCCAATGGAAATTTTATGGGAAACTGTGAACTTGAAATTCAACGTTGTAATTACTGGTGTTTACGCTTATGGTTTCAGTGCGGATTGGCTTGGAAGAAAAATTGACGGAGAAACCATAAAGGCGCTTGTGGAGTTGAATGAGCGGTATGGCGTTTCAGTTGTCGGCGAAGGCGGAGAATACGAAACCCTCGTGGTTGATGCGCCCTTCTTTAAAAAGAGGATAAGGATTCTGGAAACGGAAAAAGTTTGGAAAAACCAGAGCGGTTACCTCTTGATTAAAAAGGCGAAACTTGAAGGCAAGCGTTCCCGATAGTTTAAATGTCGTCGTCGAAATTTCGGAGAAAACGACATTTGAAAGCGTGAACTTTATAGTTTCCAAAACACACGCTATTATATTGGGAAGTTTATGGTTGAAGAAAAAGAAATAATAAAATTTCTCAAAACCCACGAAAACAAGGCTTCACTAAACGAAATCGCAGAGGGACTCAACATACCAAAATATGGACCAAACTCGGCTTACGCCATCCTTCAAACGCTGAAAACAAAGGGCGTTGTGGAACGCCGAGGTGAACTTTGGGCGTTAACCGAAGAAGCGAAAATTGTGGAAACGCCCACGTCAGCCCCGGCGCAACTGAAAACAGAAGCAGCTGTTCCAGACGTGGAAACGCTCATGAAAGCCGTGGCAAAAACCCTTGCAGAGGCAATGAAAGGCGCGCAGGCTCCGCCAGACGAGTGGGAACTTGCGGCGAAACCGATGACAACGAAAATTGAAAGGAAAGAGGATAGGCTAAGCGTTTTTGTTTTGAAGCCCGACGAAGCGCCGGAAGCCAAAAAGCCGCTGATAGGATTTCCAACAGGAACCTACATAGACAACCTATTCCTAACACCCGAAGGGAAACCCCTAAACGGACTGCCAATATGTGGACAATTTGCAATAACTGGTTTGCCCGGCGCTGGAAAATCCATTCTCGTTGAGGAAATAGCCGTTAGGGTTGCGGCTTCTGGAAGAAAAGTTTTGTATGTAACGGCTGAGGACACGTGGAAAAGCGCGACTCCACGCTTTGACCTTCAATCCCGCCTAAAACAGAAAGCCGAAATTTTAGGTTTAGACTGGAATAGGATACGCGAGAACCTTTTTGTGCTTGACACTGTGGCTTTTCCGGAGCTCCGCGACTGGAACACGTTTGCGGAAACGTACAGGTACGTTGCCGAAAAAGAAAAGGTGGAGCTTGTTATAATTGATTCTGTAACGGTGCTGGAAGCCTATCGAGGCGCATTGAAATATCGTGTTATGGAGTTAGCCCGTTACAACCAAGTCCACGGCGTAACGGCGCTTTACGTTAACCAGCGAAGCTCAGAGGTTTGGGACAGCTACGACATGGCTGGAGGCATAGGCTTAGCCCACAACCTAGACGGAACAATAATAGTGGATTACGGACGCGTTTACTGGCAGGACCAACAGGTGGATTTAGCCGCGGAAAGAGGCGAATTCGTGCGCATATCAAGGGTTTTAGATTGTAGAATTTGTAATTTTGAAAGGAGAAGGATAAGGGTTGACATAACGCCAGAAGGCTTTTTAAGGGCTGTGGAACCCATACCGAAAACTGCACAACCAAAAATAATAACAGAGAAAAACGAAAATGTCGCTGGTTAAACCGCCGTCGTTTGAAGAATTAACCAAAACATACGGCTCAGAAGAAAAGGCGGTGCTACGCCTAATCGAAACGGGCTTCTCACCTGAACAAATAGAGTGGAGAACGGGCGTACCATACTATCGCATAAGGCTTTACATGGAAGGCGTAAAACCAAACATAAAAACGCCGTTCACGAAAATAGTTGAGGTTTACGAGCGCCTAGCAATTTTACGTGGAAAAAAGGGCAAAGAAACAGAACTCGCCAAATTCTTCCAAAACCAAGATTTACCCTTGGGAATTAAAGCCCGCTTTGCACTTGGAATTTTAACAGAAGAAAACTTGAAGGTCGGTCCGGGACTAATTGAAAAATGCATAAGCCACGCAACGGGAACAGCTTTAAGCGAAGTTAGAAAACTACTAATTGATTATGGAGAACACGGCGAAGTTGCTTACCTGCTTGGAAAACCAGCGGATCCACAGTTAACCGTCGGAGAAGTTTACGAGGCGGTTAGGCTTCTGCCAAAACTTAAAAAGGTTTTGGAACGTGAACTCCACATTTCAAGCCTTCTGCGGATAAGCACGCCGACAGAAGCCAAATACATCGTTAGGCTTTTGCTTGGAGATTTAAAGCTTGGCTATTACGTCAGCGCGGTTGTCAGAGCCGTGGCAAAAGCCTATGGAGTACCGCCTGAACTAATCGAAAAGGCCGGCGCAATACTTGGTTTGCCAGAAGCCCTCACGTTGGCGTCGGAAGGCGCACTCAAAATTTCAGAGGTTAAAATGCGTCCCGGACAATTCATTAAGCCCCAACTTGCCCATCTTTACGAGCCGGACAAAGTTGTTTATCCAGCCAGAGCTGAATACAAGCTTGACGGAAGCCGACTGCAAATTCACAAGTGGGGCGCAAAAGTTTGGCTTTACTCCAGAAGAGGAATAGAAAAATCTCAGACACTGCCGGAAATCGTGCAAACCGCCGAAAAATTCAACGCTCATAGCTGCATCGTCGACGGTGAAGTTTTAGCTGTAGACCAGTTTGGAAATCCATTGCCCTTTCAGTTTTTGCTTGAAAGAACCGTTCCGAAGGAGCTTACACCGGAAGAGCTGGAAAAACGCAAGGGCAAAGTTGGCGTTACGTTTAAGGCTTTTGACATACTTTTCCTAAACGGTCGAGAACTTGTTGGTTTGCCGCTTTCGGCTAGGCGAAATTACCTTTTAAGCGTTGTTCCAGCCGAAAACGTCGTTGAAGGCGTGGACTGCCAAAACGAAGTTGAACTTATGCGTTTTTACGAGGAAGCCTTAAACAAAAAGTTTGAGGGAATAATCGTCAAAAACTTGAATTCGCCATACGAAATTGGACAGCGCACCTACACGTGGCTTAAGCTAAAGCCCGAACGCGACACAATAGACTGCACAATAGTAAAAGCCCTATACGGAAAAGGCAAAAGAGCAGGTTTATACTCCTCCTTCCTTTTGGCGGTTAGGGACCCAACGGAAAAAAGGCTTTACACAATTGGAAAAGTTTCAAACTTGCCAGAGGAAACCATGGATGCCCTTGCCACAATAATTGAAAACAACAGGAAAAGCGAAGATGTGGAAGGCGTATTTGTAAAGCCAACATTGGTTGTGGAAGTTACATACCAAGAAATTCAAGAAACAGACGAGTACACAAGCGGTTACGCTTTAAGAGTGCCAAAAATAGTGAGGTTCAGAACGGACAAAACAATAAACGAAATAGACAGCACAGAAAAACTGAAGAGGCTTTACGAGTTGCAGTATGAACGCTATCCAACACAGACAATTTAGCCAAAAACGCCTAAAACCTTCTTACGCCAAAAAATGAAGCGTACGGCTGGAGAAAGCCCATGTCCGCCGTGGTTTTAAGCTGTTGACCGCGCTTTCCCAAAGCGATTTCCACAAACTCTTTTAGGGTTTGGTTGGCGAACTCCCAAGTTGGCGTTCCAAACTGCAAACCATTACACGCAGAATCAGCATAAACGTAAAATTTGCTTTCGCCATAACAGTATTCGGCTTCACGTGCATAACCAAATTTCGGCTTGCCGAGAACCTTGAAAGGCCAAAGCTTACAAGCTTTTGGCTTCATGTGCTGCAACCCGCATAAGTGCATGTTTGAAAGGCGATGTAAGAAAACGCATGAGCCGTCGCTGTTCTTTTTAAGGTAAAGCTTATCCAAACCAGAAACCGTTTTCTCCACGCCATAGTTTTTAACAATTGTCAACCATTCTGGAAAAGTTAAAACAACAACGTAAGCTTTACAACATACGCCGCATGCGGTGCATTTCCAGTCTGCAATGTACCGCCACGGAACAAACAACATTTCACATCAAAATTTTAGGAACAGCCTTTTCTTAAAAATCTATTTCCTATACAGATAAATCGTGTGGGAAGGATACCCTAAACTTGGGTTTTCACAGAAATTCACAACTTTAACTGGTTTCCACCCCACAATTTCATAATCATGCGAAACAACGCGCACTCCGGGCTTAAGTTCAGCTTCAAGTTTAGGCTTAATCTTTTCGTTTGCGCTTGTAGTCAAATACAAGAAAACAACGTCGGCGGAGTTCAAATCCACATTAAACATGTCATCGTTAACTATGGTTACTCTGTCCTGCAAACCCTGCTCGTAAACTGCGCTTAAAGCCTTTTTCACAAGGTCTTCCCGTAGTTCAACGCCTATGGCTCTTGCGCCGAAATCTTTTGCAGCCATTATGACGGTTCTGCCGTCTCCAGCGCCTAAATCAAAGAAAACTTCTCGGGGTTTTAATTCAGCCAAAATAAGCATTTGACGAATAACTTGCGGTGGACTTGGAACATACGGCGCCACATACATTTCAAACGCCCCGCACAGTTTGGCTGGTTCTGGTTTAAATCCAATTACGGCTACTCATTTAAAGATTTTCCGCATTTAAGCAACATAAGTCGCCTTTTTAGGTGTCGGCCTTCTAGATTCTCCACATTTCATGCAACTTTGAGCGCACAATTCCAGATACTTTACCTCATCGCCAGAGCCTATGCTTTCAGCAGCCTTACGGCACAGCTCACTTGCATCTCGGCACTCACGCTCTTGACAAAGTTTTGATATGAAAAGGCAAGCTTCCTGAACATCTTTAGGCTCTAACACAGCCCTATTCGTACGGATGAGTAGGCAAAGTTCCCTAGCCAAAACACATGTTTGAATGTACTTGAACCTTTCAAGAACCTCTTCCCGCAGTCTTTTTCGGCTTACTTCCAAACTGTCATTCTCCTAGTAACGGCAAACGTTACTCACGCAGAAGTAAGCAAGCTTTCATTTAAAAGTTGTTGTAAGTCGCAACGTCACCAGAACCTTTTAGTGAGCGCTTTGCGTTCAGCTTCGAGGACAAGCTCATAAAACCTTTCATTAAGTCCTTCCTCCTCTTCAAGAATTTCCTTAACGTCTGATGGCTGAACCTTTTTGGCACACAACGCAACAACAGCAGCCTTTCCATGCTTCGCTATTAACTGTGCTGTTTGTAATGCTTGCCTATGGAGTTTTTCCTCGCTTTTTGTAAGTTTTTCGCCCTTCTTCTCTATGAGGGGAAGCGCTTTTTCCTCTTCAACCTTCAAAAGCCCAATGGCGTGTGAGCCACACCTTGGACATTTCGGTTTGTCCGGCAAATCTTTTACACGTATCATCTCCATGTAACCCCAACAGTTTGTACACACGAAATTGCATGTTTCGTTAAGCAGCCTAGCCTTCACAGACTCTACAAGCACGGCGCGCATCCTTTCGGGAGGAATCAAATCCGTTTTCATGCTGACACGTTCAATGCCGACGCGGGCGACAGGCGTTGCAGTTCCGCCAGTTTCAACCTTTTGCAACTGAATTTCGCCGCTTCGAATTTTATCCAAAACATAAACAAGCCTTTCCACATCCAAATCCTTAGTGAAAACTTCTTTGAGAGCTTCCTCAAAAATGGGCGTATCCTCAAAACTTTTAATCAGTTTTTGAAGGCTCACGTTGCTGAAGTCAGCCCATTTCTGCAAAGCTCCAAAACGCCTTGCCACGTGAATCATTCTCCTCTTGAAAAGTCCAGTTTTCACGGTTGCCCTTGTCAAAGTGTCCCTTACGGTTTGATCCGACATCGCACAAATCTCATTGAATAAGGCGAGTATTTGGTCTGCGCTTACGGCGCCCATGGTCTGCACAAAAATGCGGTATGGATCGTGTTGAACGACGACGCTGTACCCAATTTTTTCGGATAGGAGTTGCCCAACCAGTTGGGCTAGGGCTCTGTTCGTAAGCGAACCGAAGTTGGCGTGGATTATCACGAACTCCTCCCAATCTTCGACTATTATTCGCTTATCCGTCGGCACTGGAAGCCCAGCGCTTATTTGCTCTATGGTTTCAGCTAAAGCACGTAGAAGGGTATCCCTATCAGCGGGATACTCTTCGCCTAGCTTGGCGGCTATTTCCTCTGGAGAACAGCCACTATGCATTTGCTCTTCAACAAAACCTCTGATTGCGCCGACTTCCTGCGCCACTTCAAAAGGCACGGGAATTTCCTCGCCTATCCAGCTTGGTATAGCCCCAGTTGGATCGTCAACTGGTTTAACATACACTTTCTCCTCTGAAACATGGAGAATCCGCCAGGGGCTTCCCCTAATAATGAATTTTATTCCAGGCTTGCCATACTCTGCCATAAAAGCCTCGTCCAAAACTCCTATGGCGGAATCAGACGAGTCATCAACAACTAAAAACTGTTTTTCTTCGGGTATCATAGACAAATTGTCAAAGTAATATTCGAAAAGGGCTTTTGTTCGCTTAGGCTTTAAAACAACTTTGTCCTCAAAGGAAACCCAAGCCAAACGTGGAAAACGCTGATGCATATACCTAAGGATTTTTTCAATGTCTTTTAGGGTTAAATCCTTGTATGGATAAGCGTTTCGGAAAATTTCCAGAATTTCGTTGAACTCAAGTCGCTTATTCTTTAGCAGTAAACCAGCTATTTGATGGGCTAAAACATCGTAGGGCTTATGTGGAATTTCAACGGGCTCCAAATCCTCTTTTAAGGCTTTTTGGGCTATGGCTAAAGCCTCCAAAGTGTCGTCGGAATCCATCGCAACAACAACGCCTTCGGCTATGTGTCCAACCCTGTGCCCGCTTCTGCCAACACGCTGAATAAGACGGGTAACCTGCCGCGGACTCATATACTGGATTACTAGGTCGATCCTGCCGACATCTATGCCCAACTCGAGACTGCTTGTGCAAACAAGCCCCTTCAACTCGCCGTTTTTCAAGCCTCTTTCAGCGGCTATGCGCGAGGGCTTCGCAAGCGAGCCGTGATGGATTGAAACTGGAAAGTCTATGTCCCAAACCTTGAACCTGCTCGCCAAAACCTCAGATATAGCGCGGGTGTTCGTGAACAAAAGCACAGACCTATGCCCACTAATATAGTCACGGATTATCCTTAATCTAGCGGCAACTTCAGGATGCGTATAAAGTTTTTCTGCAAGCCTAAAATCTTCATCTGTTGGTTCTGGAAAAACAATTTTTAGCTGCATCATCCTCGCAACTGGAACACGGACAATTTCGACGTTTTTGCCATTGCCGACGAGAAAATGCGCCACTTTTTCGGGACTGCCAATAGTGGCGGATAAACCAATTATTTGAAAGTCTCTGCCAATCATCGCCCTAAGCCGTTCCAAAGCCAACGCAAGCTGGCTCCCACGTTTACTGTCAGCCATCTCGTGAACTTCGTCAATTATTACCCAACGCACTTGCTGCAGATGTTGACGCATAATCCAACCAGACAATATAGCCTGCAAGGTTTCAGGCGTTGTTATTAAAATGTCAGGCGGGCTTCTGGCTTGTCTTGTTCGCTCTCTTGTTTCGGTGTCGCCGTGCCTAACAGCCAATTTAATGTCTAAATTGTTACACCACCACTCAAGCCTCTCCAACATATCACGGTTCAAAGCCCTTAAAGGAGTAATATATAAAACTTTAATGCCTGGCGTTCTTTGTTCCTGCAACAGCATACTTAAAACTGGTAGGAAAGCGGCTTCAGTTTTGCCCGTAGCCGTCGGCGAAATAAGCAGAACATTTTTGCCCTCAAGAATTTTTGGTATGGTTCTTTCTTGAGGTTCTGTAGGTTTAGAGAACCCCCGCTGCTCAACGAGCCTTCGAACGGGCTTAACAAGCATGTCAAAAGCATTTTGGGATGTGTCTTTCAAGAGTAGTTAAACCTCGAATGCCAAAAGAATAAGCATAAACTCACAAGTAAAAGCATTTTGGAAAACGCTTTGAAGGTGAACGTCTACTTCCATCAACGCAAAGAAATTACTGTAATTATTACATTTTATAACATGTATATTGGTGTTATTTGAAAAAATTCCAAAGCTTTTCATAAAAAGTTTATAACATAGACTGCACTTTAATCAAAAAGGTGAAACGAGGAGGCGATAAACCATCCAAAAAAGCTTGCCAATAATTAAAGGCAAAGTTAACGAGATACCGAAGCCGTTGGAACAGCTTTCAGAAGAAGAGCTCATGAGGAAAAGGTGTATAGGCAAGGTTATGACACATACGCTTAACTATTTAACATGTGAATTCATCAAAAACGGGTTCGAATGGCTGTTGCCCGTAATATTTTCCAAATCAACAGACCCCTTGTGGCCAGATCCGGGAGCGTCTCTTGAAAAGCGTGTTGAAGTGGAAATTTACGGTGAAACCGTTAGGACAACCTTAAGCATGATTGTTCATAAGATGGTTGCTTGTTCTTTGGCTTATCCAAAACTTTTCATTTTATCCCCAAACGTGAGAATTGAGAGGGGTGACAGGGCAAATAGCGGAATTCACGCCTACGAGTTTACACAATTTGATTTTGAAGTTAGAGAAGCCACCTCAGACGACATCAGAAGCCTCACCGAAAAAGCACTTTGCGGACTAATAGAAAGTTTAAGGAGAGATTTACGTGAAGAGTTAACCTATCTTGGACGCCATAGCAGTTTAAATGTTCCGAGCATGCCGTTTAAGGTTTATGATAGAAAGGAGCTTGAGTTTGAGTATGGAAATGATTGGGAAACCAAACTGACAGTTGAGGCTAAAAACCCAGTTTGGGTTACAAACATTCCAAGAGAGTTCTATGACTTTGAAGATTTTGAAAGTGGAAAATGGGACAATTATGATTTAATCCTCCCAAAATATGGCGAGGTTATGTCTGGCTCCAAAAGAGAATGGGACTATCAAAAAATCGTCAAAAAAATGGAAAGAGACGGCGTTAAAAAGGAAAACTTTAAAACACTCTTGACATTGGCAAAAGAGGGAAAAATTCGTCCTTCAGCGGGTGCAGGAATAGGAATGGAAAGACTTGTCAGTTGGATTGTTGGAGCCAAACACATAGGCGAAACTCAACTGTTCCCCAAAATTCCAGGGATAATCTATGATTTATAGGGTGTTAATGAAATGCAGAAACTAAGCACATGCCTCGACGCATTGCGACCAAAACTAAGCCAAAATGACTACGAGAAACTATGTGCAATAGCAAACCCAAAAGTCCACCAGTTTATAGCCGAAGCTGCTGAACTCTGCAACCCAGATAAAATCTTTGTCTGCAACGATTCTCCAGAAGACATCGCTTACATTCGGCGTCAAGCAATCGCCACAGGCGAAGAAAAACAGTTGGCTATTCCTGGACACACAGTCCACTTCGACGGACCCTACGACCAAGGTAGAGACCGTGAAGCCACCAAATACTTGGTGCCGAAAGGAGACCACCTTAGCAAAGCCCTAAACCAAATCGACAGAGATGAAGGCCTAGCGGAAGTGAAAACTCTGCTTAAAAACTCCATGAAGGGACGTACAATGATTGTTCAATTTGTCTCTTTGGGACCGGCTAACTCCATATTCACAATTCTCGGTTTGCAGTGCACCGACTCATGGTATGTGGCACATTCTGAGCATCTCCTCTTTAGGGCTGGCTATGAAGTTTTCCGCCAAGCAGAACCGAACAGAAACTTTTTGCGTGTTCTGCATTCTGCTGGAAAGTTGGACGAAAACATGGTTAGCGTGGAACATGAAAAGAAATGTGTTTATATTGATTATAGCGAGGACACCATCTACAGCGTTAATACGCAGTATGCGGGCAACTCTGTTGGCTTTAAAAAACTTGCTTTTCGCCTTGCTATTCGCAAAGCCAACCAAGAAGGGTGGCTGGCTGAGCACATGATGATTGTGGGCGTTCATGGTCCAGGCGGACGCAAAACCTATTTTGCAGGTGCTTTTCCAAGCGCTTGCGGTAAAACCTCCACGGCTATGCTTCCAGGGGAAACAATACTCGGCGACGACATAGCCTATATCCGCAATATTGGTTCAGTTGCCCGCGCAGTGAACGTTGAATGTGGAATATTTGGCATTATTCAAAACATCAACCCGAAGGACGATCCTGTAATCTTTAAAGTGCTTACAAGCCCAGGCGAAGTTATCTTCTCAAACGTGCTTGTTAAGGATGGAAAGCCGTACTGGCTTGGCATGGGCTGTGAACTTCCAAAGGACGGCGTAAACTATACTGGTTATTGGTGGGAAGGCAAAACGGATGATCATGGCAACCCCATCCCGCCAGCCCACAAAAATGCTCGTTACACAGTGGCGCTTAAAGCGTTGGAAAACTGTGACCCAGAGTTGGATAATCCTTTAGGTGTGGAATTGGGCGGCATAATGTACGGCGGACGTGACGCTAAGGCTTATGTTCCTGTCCAGCAAAGCTTCAACTGGGAGCACGGGATTATCTGTTATGGAGCTTCGTTGGAGACTGAAACAACCTATGCCATAGTCGGCGAAGAGGGAATACCAGAAATAAACATGATGAGCATCCAAGATTTTGTTTCAATTCCCCTTGGACAGAACATACGCAACAATTTAGCGTTTGGAAGGAAACTTAGGAAGCCGCCAATCATTTTTGGAGTTAACTATTTCTTGAGGGATAGGGAAACTGGCAAATTTTTGAATGCTCCAAGGGACAAGCATGTTTGGGTGAAATGGATGGAACTGAGAGTGCATGGAGATATTGGAGCGTTAAGGTCGCCTACTGGTTTACTTCCAAAATACGAGGATTTGCGTTTGCTTTTCCGCCAAGTGTTAGGCAAAGAATATAGAAGGGAGGATTACATTAAACAATTCACCATTCGTGTCCCTGAAAACTTGGCAAAAATTGAGCGGGCGGAACGGTTTTACCGAGAAAAAGTTGCAGATACACCAGAAGAGCTATTCGAAATATTAGACCAACAACGCAAGCGTCTGCTCGAAGCAAAAGAAAAATTTGGCGATTACATTCCACCAGAAAAATTTGAAGAAGAATAAAAGGAAAAGCTGTATTTTCAAGCTTTAAACCCAGCAATTTTCATTAAAATCGCTTTTTATTGTTTGAGGCACACTTAAATTAATGTTTAAGTAAAGGCTTTCCACTTAAACAATGGAAAGTTTTTTATGTATAATCATATGAAACCATGATAATCGAGAATGTTGGAGGAAATTAAATGGGTAAATGTCCAAAATGCGGAACAGTTGTTGGCACACCTAAAAAGAAGTGGACAATGGCGGGACGCCCAGACAAGTCAGGCAAAAGGATGCAGTTAGAAATTGGACTTTTCGATTGTCCAAAATGCAAGAAACCATTCCGAGAAGTCTTAAGCAAGAAGAAGGTTTAAACTGAAAAGTACGGCGAATACCCATGCCAAAAAGCCAAACAAAAGAACATCTCTGCCCCGAGTGTGGAACAGAAGCAAAGGAACCATACAAAACATGGGAGCTTATAGCCCCCTTCCCAGACAAAAAAATGCGGATAACCCTAACAATCTTCGGCATGTACGAATGCCCAAAATGCGGCAAAAAATTCAAAGATATTGTTAGTAAAGCCAAACTGGGCGCAGAGGGCATAGAAGTTTAGGCTTGCCATTTTCCATCCCCTATTTTTCCAATTATCATTTTTAACCGTTAAGTTTTAAAACATAAACGCCTAAATCAACAAGAACCCATCAGCAAAAGAAGGTTTAACCATTGATGTTGGAAACTCTTAAAAAAATTTGGAAAAACGAGTACATACAAACAATAATAACAATTGTCATATTAGTCGCTTTTGTTTTCGGTTTTTGGCGCATAATCCAATTCGCATTAGGAACGGAATATCCAGCCTTAGCAGTGGCTTCCGAAAGCATGTTGCCAACATTAAACGTAGGCGACCTCATAATAGTCCAAGGAGTAAACCCAGAACAAATAAACGCGAAGCCAACAACTGGCGACATTATTGTTTTCAAAAAGTCAAATAACGACCTTGTAGTTCACAGAGCAATCGACTGGGATGGTCATTCGTTTACAACAAAGGGAGACAACAACCTAAGCCCAGACGCCGAAAAAGTTGATAAAAGCGCAGTTGTTGGGAGGGTTATAGAAAAAATACCTTACGTGGGGAACTTGGCATTAATCATGCACACAGCAGAAAACATGTACTTATTTATCATTATACTCATCATATTAATGGCGATAATTATTATTTTTCCATTTGAGGAAGAGAAAGCAAGCAACACAACAGAAAAAGCGAGCTTTTGGAAGCGCATTCCCACTAAAACAATTTATTTCGCAACTGTAAACGTGCTTCTCATCTGCCTCATAATTTTCAGTTTGTGGGGAGCCTTCACGTTTTGGAATCCAGGTGCTGGTCAAAACGGTCGAGGCGAATACGTAAGCCTTTATGGCATGTACTCTGATGTGCAGTTTCATGAAAGCTTCAAAAACACGCAACAAATCAGCAGAGTAGAGCTCACTCAAGGTTTTTTGGTATATGCTATTAACTGTGAGATAAACGGCGAATTGCGAACGGGTGTTCCAACTTTTTCGTGGGCTCAAGCCGCAGTAATCGGTCTTTTGGCGTTTGACATTTGGGAGTTGATTAAAATTTTAAAAAAGCGAAAGCTGGAGTTTAAAATTAAATGGAGAAAAAGTGTTTCTGCAGCGCTTCAACCTCAGCAAATAGCAATCCTAACCCAAAAGACACGAAAAAGCTTACCATAGGCTTTATAAGGGATATTTAAACATTCATATAAGAAGTGGTGTTTATGCCGAAAGTTAAAGCCATAGTAAACATCGAAAACGTTGTTGCTTCTGCAACATTGAACCAGAAAGTTGATTTAAACGCTGTTGTTAAGGGTTATCCAGGCGTGGAATACCGTCCAGAGCAGTTTCCAGGGCTAGTGTTTAGGCTTAAAAGACCGAAGACAGCAACTTTGATTTTCAATTCTGGGAAGATGGTTTGCACAGGCGCAAAATCGGAGAAGGAAGCGCGCAGAGCCGTCATGAAAGTAATTAAAGAGTTAAAGAAAAGCGGGATAATCATTATTAGCAAGCCAGAACTGCGAATACAAAACATTGTGGCTTCCGCAAGCCTAGGCGGAATGATAGACTTGGAGAAGTCAGCGTATACACTTGGAAAAACAATGTATGAACCAGAACAGTTTCCAGGCTTAATTTACAGGATGGATGAACCGAAAGTGGTGATACTGTTATTTGCAAGTGGAAAACTTGTTTGCACCGGAGCCAAAAAGGAACAGGACGTTTACGACGCCGTCCAAAAACTTCACAAAATACTAGAGGAGCAAGAACTCATATTTTACGAGTAAGCTTATCCTATCCCTTTTTAGTTTGCCTCAAAATTGTTTTCAACTGCTCCTCGTCTATCACTCCAACCTCATAGAGTTTGTCAGCTACTTCTCTTACGCTAAGCAAAGCATGAAGCCTTATCCCGCTTCTTTCAAGTTTTTCTTTTCCGCCTTCTTCTCTGTCTAAAAGCACAACAGCGTCTGTTACCACGCCGCCTTCGGCTGTTATGGCTTTAGCCGCTTTTTTAAGCGATAAGCCAGTTGTTATTAGGTCGTCAACAAGCAAAACATGGTCGCCGGGGTTTATGATGCCCTCTATCCTTCTTTGTCTTCCATGAAGGCGAACGCCCTTGCGTACGTAAAGGAACGGCTTTTTTAGATGGTAAGCGATTAAAGATGCGAAGGGAATGCCTGCAACTGCTATTCCAGCTATGCGCTCAAAATTTTCCGCGCCTATCTCTGCCTTTATAAAGTTTACATAGAAGTCGCATACTTTTTGGAAAGCGTCTGGAAAGCTTGGAATTATTCTTAGGTCTATGTAGTAAGGGCTTATTTTTCCGCTTGTAAGTTTGAATGTGCCGAACTGTAATGCGCCTATCTTGTTTAGGATTCTGCAAATTTCAAATTTCACGTTCTCAACTGCCAAGGTTTCACGTCCTCTTTGAAATTTGGTATATTTTGCCAACTTCAGGTATTTGGCAATTGACCTTTGGCATTTCCCTCTTCAAAATTTCACAGAACCTTTTCTGGTCTGCTGTTGAACCAGTATGGTAGGGAACAGCCACAATAGGCTTTGTTAACCTTGCAATTTCAACGCCTGTTTCAGGCGAAGTTCCAGGGGCAATCCCCACGGTGCAGAAAACAACATCAAACTTTTCCTTTTCGCCTATTTCCGCCATTTCTGGAAATGGCAAGCTGTCTGCCGTATGGAAAATTTTCACGCCGTCCTCGCTTGTGATTATGAATGTTACTGGCGTGGACGCTGGTGGATGATTACACTTTTCAGCTTTCACCAAAACTTCGCCGAGCTTCACCTCTGAACCAGGCTTAACCTCCTGCAGTTTTTCAGGTGGAATAATGTTTCGCAGTCTTCTGGCGGATGTGGGGTCAGCTATAACTACGCATAAGGTTTGCTTGTGTATTTCCGCAACAAGCGACTGGTCTAAATGGTCGTAATGCTCATGTGTAATTAAAATTGCATCCACATTTTTGAAGCTTCGAGGCTTAACTTCCACAGGGTCTATTACGAGGGTTTTCGACGGGGTTTTTATGGATACTCCAGCGTAACGGTTAAACCAAACAAACAAAATCTCATTTTTTGCTGGGGTTTTTTCAATCGCCATAGCGGTACACCTCACAGTGTTATAGTTAGCGTTTAGGTTTTAAAGAACTTGTGCTTGCCTTGGTAAAGGTTAATAGTTTTGTTCGAGTTTTTCATACTTAATAGTGATGTGTCATGGTGGATGTTTGGCTTCCCTACGGGAAAACTGAGGTTTGCGCGCGGATTCCAACGCGGAATTTTCTGGGCGTCATAGAGCCTAAAGAAAAGGCTGGTGTGCCAGACGCTAAAATGGAAATTGAAAGAGCCTTAAAAGAGCCAATAGCCTCCAAAAGGCTAAGTGAAATTGTTAAACCAGAAAGTAAGGTGGCAATAGTCGTTGATGACTTCACGAGACCAGCGCCGAGTCATTTGATGGTGCCACCTTTGTTGGACGAGTTAAATGCGGCTGGCGTTAAAGATGAGAACATAACAGTTATTTTTGGTTGTGGAACCCATAGGGCAGTTACGCCCGAAGAAGCCGTTGCGTTGTTAGGTGAAACGGTTGTTAAACGTGTAAAAACCGTAAGCCACAACTGCAAAGCGCAAGACTTGGTTTATGTTGGCACCACGCAAAAGCATGGAACAAAAATTTATTTGAACCGCATCTTCGCCGAGGCTGACGTGAAAATTTTAACTGGCGATGTCGACTTTCACTATTATGCTGGTTATGGCGGGGGGAGAAAAAGCGTTTTGCCAGGAGTTTCAGGTGAAGAAACTATAAAGCATAATCATGCTTTGCTTTTGCATCCAAACGCGAAAACTGGAGTTTTGGATGGGAATCCAGTTCACGAGGATATGGTTGAAACTGCAAAAATGGCGAGGGTGAATTTTATTTTGAATGTTGTAATGAACAGCAAAAAAGAAGTTGTGAAGGCTTTTGCAGGTGATTTAGAGCAAGCCTTCCATGAAGGAGTTAAGCTTGTTGATGAAATGTACCGCATACCAGTAGACCGCAAGGCAGACATAGTTGTCGTCAGCCCAGGCGGATACCCAGCGGACATAAACCTTTTCCAAGCGCACAAGGCTGTGGACAGCGCCCTTGAAGTTGTTAAACGTGGCGGCGTAATTGTTCTGGTGGCTGAATGCATTGAAGGACATGGAAACCAAGTTTTTTATGATTGGATGGTTAAGTTTAAGGATTTGAAAGCTGTTGAGAGGGAAATAAAGAACAATTTTGTTTTAGGCGGACACAAAGCCTACTACCTTCTAAAAGCTTTGCAGAAAGTTAAGATAATTCTGGTTTCAACAATGCCAGATTATTACGCCACAAACGTTTTCAAATTGAAAACGGCGAGGGCAGTGAACGACGCCTTAAACGAAGCCTTCAACATTGCTGGAAGAAACGCAAAGGTTTGGGCTATGCCCTACGGAAACTTTACACTGCCAGAAGTTAAAACAAGCGAGGAGTAAACGTTTAAAAGGCGATTGGCTTTTCTTTGATTCACGCATCGGAGCGAAACGGAAACTTGCAAGAAACCTTTAAACTGCGGAAATTCGCGTTAAGTGACCTGCAAAAAGTAATGTATATAAACCGTGTTTGCCTACCAGAAAACTACACAGACTCCTTCTTCACTGAGCTATATTGCAGATTCCCAGAAACATTTATTGTCGCTGAAGAAAACGGGGAAGTCGTCGGTTACATAATGTGCCGCATAGAAATGGGCTTATCAAACTTCGGGTTCGGCGGCTTAATCAAGAAGGGACACATCGTTTCCATAGCTGTTCTCGAACATTATAGACGCAAAGGGATAGGAAAAGCCCTAATCAATAGGGCTATTGAAGGCATGCGCCTATACAACGCAAAACAATGCTTTTTAGAAGTTAGAGTTTCAAACACTTCAGCAATAGAATTATACAAAAAATTGGGGTTCCAAATAACACGCACAATACATGGATACTACTCGGACGGAGAAGACGCCTACCTAATGACAAAAAAACTATGAATATTTAGGTTCTGCTTTTTCGTTTAGGAAGTTTATTGCTTGAAGCACGGATTTTGCAAAACCCAACAAACTTAGAAACATAGCAATTGTAAGAACCAAACGGAGGTCAACAACCAAACAAACATTTCGGTATGAAATGGCAAATAATCCACCTTTCAAATACAAAATCAAATAAGAAATAGCGAACAAGAATTTAGTTGCTTCGAGGAAATACCTAAAAATCGTTCCAGAAGTGAACTCTCCAAGAACTATTAAAACCGTGTACACCATAACAAAAGTTTCAACTGTTTGGCGAAAATTGGGAACAAACTCCGAAATGGGAGCAATAAATATCCACAGTATAAAGTATAAAGCGTAAAAAAGAACGCCTTTCACAGTTGCCCTTAAAGTTTTGAACGCCAAACGCTTGAGCTCAGCTTTAAAACCATTCTTTCCCTCAGCCATAAGGAAATCTCAACCCTTCAAAACTGAATATGGGAGTGCAAACGTTTACCTCAAAAACTCCTGTGGGGGTTACGCCGTCTATTCGAATATAAAACTCGACAAATCCATTATAGGCTGTGTGTTGTGGAGCGTCAATTGTTGTTTGACCAAAACCAACAAGCGCACCAGCATCATTATACATTTGCATTTGTATGTTTCCAACAACATCAAAAAATGCGTGGTTTTCAAAGCTTATGGGCAAAACAACCAAGAAGTGGGTTAAATTAAAATTTGAATATTCTGGTTTTCCAATCATAAAATTGTATAGGGGTGCACCCCAAAACACTGAAAGGTTTGTTGAAGCTTGCACGGGGATTATCTCAGCAATTTTCATGCCAACAACCACGTATATTTGCAGTTCAGTATCATTAAACAGGAAGTTGCTGTTGTTTTCCAGCAAACTGGTGAAATTTACCGTCATGTTGTGAGCCGCTGTTACCATTTCGCCCTTTTTTATGATTGGTATAAAGGTTGTTGCATTCGTAATAACAAAGCCATCTTTCTCGGATATTTCAGTTGCCATACTAAGAGAACCTATGTTGTAAAATGCATTGTTTGTTATCGTTATTGGCAAGGAAACAACAAAGTTGTTATCTGCAGTTAAACCCGTTTGGGGGTCGCCGAGGTTGAAGTGTAAATCTTTAACCGAATAAACTGCGGAAACAAAAAAGGCTATTAGAAAAATCCAGAAAAACGTTGTTGCCATACCCATAACTCGAATCGGCATTCTCATTTTGCCACTTTCCGGTCTGCACGATTTTAACTGGAAGATTTTTCGGGCATTTTCTGTTCAGAAGGCGGCTGTGAAACTTGTTCTGGAGGGATAACCACAATTTCTGGTTCTGACGGTTTAACCTCTTCTTTAGGCTTCTCAGCCTTTGGCTTTTGAGGTTGCAGTTTCTGCACAACAGCCTCTTTTTGCGGAATAGTTGGCATAGTTTGAGGTACATGGGCTATTATTGTCACGCCTCTTATTGTTAAGAGCGAACCCACCCAACCCATAACGCCCAAATACATCAAGCGTATACAAGTCACAATCAATGGGGAAAGCGCCTCGCCGAACGTCCGCACTAAATCCTCGGAAGTGAGTATTTGGAGACTCTGAGTTAGAAAGCCATATGCACTTACAAAAGTGAACATGAGGAGGGCTACGCCTATGCCTAACACTGTAATTCCGGAAAGGGCTATTTTATCTCTAAAGTTTATGCGCATTTTCTCCGCCCATTTTAATAGAGAAAGCGAAAACAATATTAAATCTTCTGACATGCTAAATAGAATCCAAGTTACCTATCAAAAATCCAACACTAAAATAAAAAGTTAAAATTCACGGCGGAAAATTTTCCGCCTGTTTTCCTCGGCTTGCCTCTGGACTTCTAAATAAAGGTTGTTTCCATGCGAGTCGATGGCAACCGTTAACGGACCGAAGTCCTCAACATCGAAAACCCACATGGCTTCGGGCATTCCCAAATCAAGCCATTCAACACCCTTAACACCTTTTATGGCTTTTGCAGCCAAAACCGCCGCTCCACCCGTAAAAGCACCGTAAACAGCGCCATATTTCGCCATGACATCCGTTGTTTTCCTGCCCATTCCACCCTTGCCAACAACTACACGAACCCCAAAATTTTTTATAAAATCAGCTTCGAAAATTTCCATGCGGGTGCTTGTTGTTGGACCAGCCGCCACAACAACCCAGCGGCTGCCTTCTCGCCTCACAATCGGACCGCAATGATAAATGGCCAAGCCATTAAGTCTTATGGGTAAGGATTTTCCACTTTTAAATTGTTCTAACGCTTTTTTGTGGGCTTGATCCCTCACGGTTACTATTGTTCCAGTTATGTAAAGCACATCGTTTACCTTAAGTTTGCGAATTTCTACTTCAGAGATTGGGGTTTGAAGCTTATAAACTGCCAATGCGGAACACCTTACCACTCCAGTTTATGTGTTAGATATTCTACTGTGCCGTCTGCGTTTATGCACGCTGAAGATTTTCTGGCAGCCCAACAGTTGAAGGCAACCGCCACTGGAAAAGAGGCTGGATGCCTATGAGCATAATCAATTTTCACGCTTAAAACCGTGGTTTTTCCTCCGAGCCCCATTGGACCAATTCCAGTCATGTTGGCGACTTCGAGAATTTCATTTTCAAGCTTTGCCAATTCAGGGTTTGGATTAGGCTCGTTTAAAGGTTTAAGCAAAGCCTTCTTAGCCAATTTCGTGGCGATGTCAACTCCGCCTCCGCTGACGCCGACACCCAAAATTGTTGGCGGACAAGGTTGCGCTCCAGCCCTCACCACAGAGTCGACAACAAACCTTTTAAGTCCATTAACGCCTATGCTCGGCATGAGCATTTCAGCCACAGAAACATTTTCAGAGCCTCCGCCTTTAAGCATAACCGTCAATTCTAGGCTGTCGCCAGAAACGATTTCCCATTCAATATGTGGCATGTAGCGTCCAGTGTTGTCTCCACTGTTTTTCCCAGTAAAAGGGTCAACAGCATTTGGACGCAAGGGAATTTCCCTAGTGGCTTTACGTGTCGCATTGGTTAACGCTACTTGAACCTTGTCAAGACTTTTAGTTTCAGCTCCAGCCCTAACATAAAAGGTTATGGTGCCAGTGTCTTGACAAACTGGCACCTGCATTTCCTCCGCAAGCGCAACGTTATCCAAAATAGCCTTCAACTGCATTTTGCCAACTTCGCTCGTTTCGGCCATATACGCAGTTTTAAGCGCTTGTTTAACGTCTTCTGGCAAGAAAATGGCTGCTTGTTTTAGTAGGTTAAAGGCGACAGTTTCTACAAGCCTTGCAACATTCAATTATAGCCCTCTCATAGCTTGTTAGAGCGGTAATGAATAAAATGCTTTATCCTACAGTATACTCCCCACGTCTTCTAAGATCCCATACCCTCCCTGGGGATAAGTCAGCAATTTTCACTTTAACTTGTCTCTCCACGGTTTCAGCGGTACTATGCTTCGTGTGTTTTAAATACTGCTTTGAACCAACTTTTGATAAATATTAATAGGGAGGGGAAATGTTTCAATGGTTGAAGAGGGCGAAGGGGAAGGCGCTGTTAAAAAGAAGTATGAGTTTTTAGAGGATTTGCCAGGTATTGGTCCAGCTACGGCTCAGAAACTGCGGGAGTTGGGTTTTCACACTGTTGAGTCTTTGGCTTTGGCAACAGCACGTGAATTGGAGCCAGCCGGCATAAGCGAGAAAAAGGCTTTCGCTATCATTGAGGCTGCACGTTCATCCATTAGCGTTTCATTTATTAGGGCTGATGAGCTAATGAAAATGCGCCAGAACGTTTTGCGTTTGTCGACTGGCAGCAAAGCCTTGGACAAGATTCTTGATGGAGGATTAGAAACGCAGACCATAACAGAGTTTTATGGCGAGTATGGAAGCGGCAAAAGTCAAATATGCCATCAATTATGCGTGAATGTGCAGTTGCCACCCGAAAAAGGCGGGTTAAACGGTGCAGCCTTGTACATTGATACCGAAAACACTTTTAGAACTGAACGCATCGTGCAGATGGCTCGCCATTTGGGACTTGACCCAGAGCAGATAGTTAAAAACATTATTTATGCTGAGGCTTACACTTCTGACCACCAAATGTTTCTTTTAGACAACGCTGACGACGTCATTAAACAGAACAACGTGAAGCTTATCATTGTTGATTCGTTAACAGCCCATTTCAGAAGCGAATACATTGGACGTGAAATGCTGGCTTCTAGACAACAGAAACTTAACAAGCACATGCACAAGCTTATTCGACTGGCAAGAGCTTTCAATCTTGTCACAGTCGTGACAAATCAGGTTATGGCTAAGCCAGACATGTTCTTCAACGATGCCGTCCACCCAGTTGGTGGACACATTGTTGGACATACAAGCCACACAAGGGTTTATCTGCGAAGAGCCGCTCATGGACCAGTAAGGATTGCCCGTTTAGTTTCAAGTCCATACTTGCCTGAAGGCGAAGAAATATTTAAAATAACAGAAAACGGCATAGAAGACATTTCCGAAGAGGAGAAACCAAAATCCCGTGTGCGTTGAAAATGCCAGTTCCAAAAGCCCTAGTGACACGGTACTTCCAACTTTTAGTTAATAGGCAGTTCGCAGAAGCCGAAAGAGAACTGGAAAGAATAAAACAGAAAATGCATAAAACAGAATGGAACAGAGGTTACTTTAGAGGTTTATATGGAATGTTAATTGTCCGCCGATCGACAAACAATGATTCATATGCCTTCCTTTCAAAATTAGATTTAAACGACAAAGCCGCTTTGCACGCTTATAAACGTGAATTTTCAAACCATGTCAAAAATAGGCTTCACGGAGAGTTCGACCGTGGATTTTTCTCAGCTTGGGCTGACTGCATGAGCGTACTCAGCAGAATCAACATTGCAAATGACCCGAACGCAAACGCTATGGCAACAGTTTCTGAAAATTTGAAGGGTAATAAAGGTCAGGTAACCATGGAAAAGTTTCTCGGCGGGAAAGCTTAAGCGCTAACCATTAACGTGTAGAGGAGGACCCAAAAAACCAGCCAAGCAAGAAAGTAAACGCCGATGCCTGTTGTCAAGATTTTTTGTTGTTTATCCACTTTATATGCAAATTTCAACTTTAATATGTAATAGGAAAAAAGGTAAATCAGCAATGCAATGTCAAAACCGTAAAGGAAAAAGCTTATGTTAGCTTGGGGAGGATTGGAAACTGCGCCTACCACCTGCATGAATCCCGTAGATGCTAAAGCGGCAATTATGCCCAAAAACAACCTTAACCAATAAATTTTCTCTAACAGCGTCATTTTCAGCGCCTTTATTTCACCTCTACTAGACTAGGATTTAAAAGTTGCCTATTTATTAGTTTATCAGCGAAAAGCGTAAAAGTGGTTTAGTTGCTGAAACGTGAATTCACAAGCTTCGACGTAGCCGCAGTTGTTTACGAGTTAAAACAAACCATTTTAGAGTCACGCGTAAGCAATATTTACCAACTAAACCATAAAACCTTGCTTTTTAAACTGCATAAGGCGGATAAACCAGCTTTCCAACTGATTTTGGAAGCTGGAAAACGATTACATTTAACCTCTTACGCCCTTGAAAAGCCCGTTGTTCCACCAACTTTTTGCATGGCTTTAAGAAAACACTTAAAAGGCGCATGGTTAACAAGCATTGACCAATACGAGTTTGAAAGAACCGTCATCTTCAATCTTAAAACCAAAAGTGGAAATATGCGACTTGTTTTGGAACTTTTCGGCGAAGGCAACATAATCCTAATAGGCGAAAAAAACAGGATTCTCCAAGCCTTAATTTATAGGCGAATGCGAGACCGCAACATACTCCGCGGCGAAAACTTTGTTTTTGCTCCCTCAAGCGGAAAAAACCCATTCAAGATCAGCAAAGAAGAGTTAACTGCAACACTGGCAGGTTTCGGCGATTTGGCTGTTGTTAGGGCAATAGCCCGCATCCTAAGCATCGGCGGTTTGTACGCAGAAGAAACCTTGTTAAGAGCTGGGGTTGACAAGACAAAGCCTTGCAAAGCCTTAAACAATCTGGAAGTTGAAGCCATCTACAAGAGTTTACAAGCTATGTTATCGCAAGTTTCAGATGGCAAGTTTGAGCCATCCATCATTTTAGATTCCAACGGAGAATTCATTGACGTTACGCCTTTCAGACTTAAACATTACGATGGATTCAATCGCAAATCCCATAGAAGCTTTAGTGAAGCCTTAGACGAGTTTTATGCAAGAGTCTCGGCTGTGGAGAAGGCGGTTGCCAGCATCGAAATTGAAAAGTTGAGGCAAGAGGGTGAAAGGCTTAAACGCATAATTGAAAGCCAAGAAAAAGCTTTAGAAGAAGCTGAAGCTGAAAAAGCCAAAAAAATTGGAGACGCCATTTACGCACACGCTGGAGAGCTCCAACTCTTACTGGAAAAATTTTTAGCTGGGAAAAAAGCTGGCAAAGAATGGAGTCAAATAGTTTCTGAAGTTTTAGCCGAAAAGAAAGCGGGCGTCAAACCCAGCGTTTTCTTCGAATCTTTCGATGCAAAAAGCTTGGTGGTGCACGTTTGCGTGGACGGATTAAAGTTCGGCTTGGGCTTAAGACGTAAACTGTTTGACGAAGCTGGACGGTTTTATGAGCGAAGCAAACATGTGAGACAAAAAATGGAGGGCGTTAAAGCGGCTTTAGAAGAAACAAGGAAAAAATTGGCTGAAATCACAGCTAAAATGGAAGAAGCGGAAACCCTAAAACATGCTAAGCCAGCCGAAGCCATAAAAGAACTTGAAAAACGCAAAATCAAGCGCAAGGAATGGTTTGAAAAGTTTAGGTGGTTCATATCTTCAGAAGGCTTATTGGTAGTCGCTGGCAAAGACGCCACCACCAACGAAATCCTAATAAAAAAATACACAGAACCAAACGACATCGTTTTCCACGCAGACATTGCAGGTGCGCCCTTCGTCGTCGTCAAAACCCAAGGCAAAAGACCAAGCGAACAAACACTAAAAGAAGCAAGCGAATTCGCCGCAGCCCATTCACGCGCATGGCGTGAAGGTTTCGCCTCAACAGACGTTTACTGGGTTGAACCAAACCAACTAAGCAAAACGGCTCCGTCAGGCGAATACGTGCCACACGGCGCCTTCGTTGTCAACGGAAAAAGAAACTGGATGCGAAACACACCGCTCAAAATAGCCATCGGCATAACAACCGAAAACAGCGAAACAAAACTCATCGGCGGACCAATAGACGCCATAAAAGCAAAAACAAAAGTTTACACCACAATAGCGCCCGGAGAAAAAAGCGGAAAAGAACTATTAAAGCAAATTTTAAAGGTTCTAGCCGAAAAAACATCAAAAGAACAACGAGAAAAAGTGTTAAAGGCTTCAATTGAAGAAGTTAGAGAATACGTCCCCTATGGAAAAGGAAGAATATTAGAATAACAACTCTTGAAAAACTGGTTTACAAGTTACAGGAAAACTAACAAAAACATTGAAACGTTGGACTTTGACGTTTAACGGCTTTTTCCAGCTTTCTCCTCCAGTTGGCTTGTTTCTTAGGAGGTGATCCGGCCGCAGGTTCCCCTACGGCCACCTTGTTACGACTTTTCCCCCCTCACGAAACCTAGATTCGACGCAGCCAAGGATGACCACGCCTCATCTAGGAGTCGCTCGGGTGGAACGACGGGCGGTGTGTGCAAGGAGCAGGGACGTATTCACCGCGCGATAGTGACGCGCGATTACTAGGGATTCCATGTTCACGAGGGTGAGTTTCAACCCTCGATCCCAACTACGGCAGGCTTTAGGGATTGCCTCCCCCTTTCGGGGTTGGAACCCATTGTACCT
>JAWCNZ010000006.1:0-56277 GCA_038848005.1 Bathyarchaeia archaeon
GAGGCTCCTCCTGGACCACAGCACCCCCCAGAGAATGGATCGTTCTCGTAGATTTCTATCATGATTTTGTTTTGCTTATTCATTCAAACACCCCATGATATCGCATTAAGGAGATAACCTGTTACTATGCTCCCCAAAATCATCATTATTATGAAGAATGCTATGAATTTTTTCTTAAACATGCCTGAAAGCATGATTAATTCTGGCGGGCTTATCGCAGTGGCAGTTATTAGAAAGGCTATTACGGCTCCCGCGCTTAATCCTTTAAGGTACAGGGAGTAAACGATGGGGATTACTGGTATTATGCTTACGTAGAGCGGAACTCCAATTAAAGCTGCGATGATCACTGCGAGAACATTTGATCCTCCAGCATAGGTTGCAATAAATTCGGAGGGCACAAGTCCATAGATGAATGCCCCGATGACGCTGCCAATAATGATGTAGGCGGCTAGCTTACGGAAGAAATCAAAGGAGTATTTGGCTGCACGTTTAACTTTAACCTTGAAGCCAACTTTAACAGCTTCGGCAGCTTCACTGCTCGCGGTGTTGATCATTCCAAATGGTATTAGAAGAGGCTTCACTTCGTCTTGCCATCCGAGCTTTTCAACAAGAACCCCGCTTAGTAGGGCTATTACGGCTCCAGCAAGGCAGAAGGTTAAGGCAAGTGTCCAGCCGAAAATGGGTGCCAACACGATTGCAACTTCGATCGGATAGGGCGACGCGAACAAGAAAGCGGTCAAAACGCCTATTGGGATTCCTGCCGTAATCATCCCAGCGAGCACGGGGATTGTTGAGCACGAACAGAAAGGTGTTATAAAACCGAAAACAACAGCCAACAATAAGCCAATAAAACCTTTTCCACCCGTCAAGTACCTCTTAAGGGTTTCCGTAGAAATATATTCAAGAGCCAAACCAGCAAAAAAGGTAACAATAAGGAAAAGTGGGATAAGCTCAATTAAAATAGTGACAAGAAAGTATGCAGCATTCGTCAACACATCAGTCATAGCCATCCTCCTAATGGTCTAAGGAAGCCTACATATATAGGACTCCTATATATTATTTACTCATCCTATACCGTATTCTCCATAATCAACTCTATACTTGTTGAATTTGATGTCGCAGAACTTGCTAGCGATTGAAGGTAGAAACGCATGATGTAACCCAAGTGGCCGCCCCTTAGCAGTAAAATCAAGCAATCATCCTTTCCCTAAAATGTTCTTTTAATCGCTGTTAAGAGAACGTTTGCTTTTGAATTTATGGAAAATTAAGGAACATCTAATGTAAACTGACTTTCAATGTTTTAGATTTTTGTGAAAAGTTTTTAATTAGGGTATGCGTCTATTAGCTTGCGAGGAAAATTTGTGGATAAAAGTTACAGAATAGCTCTAATTGCAATTTTGGCAGCACTTTTGCTGTTCGGCTTGTCCTTAGTGGTTAACGTTAAAACCGTCAAGGCTTGGAGTG
Organism: Bathyarchaeia archaeon; assembly: GCA_038848005.1. Lineage (GTDB taxonomy): Archaea > Thermoproteota > Bathyarchaeia > Bathyarchaeales > Bathycorpusculaceae > JAWCNN01. Next base: position 1,465 of record JAWCNZ010000006.1, read on the forward strand.
GCACCATAACCATTAGGGCGGATGGAACTATAGAACCGTCTGACGCGCCGATAATAACCTACGACCGCGTTACTTACACATTGACTGGCAACATAACAACCTCCGGCGATGGCATTGACGTGGAGCGAAACAACATTATAATTGATGGGGCTGGCTACACCATAGAAGGAAGCGGCGGGGCAGCTGGAATATACCTTTTGGAAGTTGAGAACGTAATAGTTAAAAACGTAATTATCACGAGCTTTGACTATGGAATCTGGCTTGAAGGCGCCGTCAACTGCGCCATAATCGGCAATACATTGATGAACAATGTGGAGAACGGAATGGAAATCTGGTGGGAATCCACCAACAACCGCATAATTGGCAACAACATAATAAACAACCTCTTTGCTGGCATAAACATTGGAGATGAGTCGAGCTACAACACTTTTTATCATAATAACTTTATGGACAATGGAAAGCATGTAACAAGCTATGATTCAATAAACTTTTGGAGCGGCGGCTATCCATCCGAAGGTAACTATTGGGACGATTATGAAGGCGAAGACGCCGACGGGGATGGAATAGGCGACACGCCATACTATATCGCAGAAGAAAACTTTGACAATTATCCCCTGATGAGTCCCTTCAGAAGCTTCGAAACTCCGCTAGGCTTCAATGTTGACATAGTTTCCAACTCAACAATAGACTATTTCCAATACTTCACCTCCAACGGAACAATTGTAATACATGCCTCTGCATCGCAAATAGGGCAGACCCACGGGTACTGCAGAATCACAATACCCCACAGCCTTATGCAACCGCCATTCATCATAAAAGTAAACGACGTTCAAGTGGAGTACACGCCGATATTTGAAAATGAAACACTAAGCATCATCTATTTTACCTACCCCCACTCAACAGTGGAAATAACAATAGTTCCAGAATTCCAAACACTTATGACGCTTTTGCCTTTGTTAATGCTTTCCACAACCCCAATAATCATCTGGCGGAAAAGAGGAAGGCACTGCTGAAGGGGTTAAGCCACGGCGAAAGAATCGAATTTGACGATAAAAAGGGGATAGGGTGTGGCTATTCTGCTAATTTAAAGTAGGATATGTCGTTTATTGAGGCTTTTCTTTCGCTGGGCGGTTTGAAAACGACTTCCCCACTTCATTTCTATGTAGGCTTTGTCTTTTTCTGCTCTTGCGCTACACATGAATGGACCCCTTGTCTAATGATGGTTCCATTAATTGCAGTTAATGGAACCATTATATTTATGAATGTTAAGAGTTCATGTGAGATTTTATTTAATGAATGTAACGTTGTTGTTGGGGTATGGTTAATTCTACGTGATCTTTTTAAAGTTTGGGTGCAAGATATTTTGTGAAGAGTATAAATGGGAGTTGTGGTGAAAATGCCCAAAGAAGGTTTTACGGGTATATGCCTAAAAACAGAAGTCGCTGAACTGCTTAGAGCCAAAGCAAAAGAAGCCAAAATGGGAATAAACGATTATCTGACGGAAATTTTAATGAAAATGCCCCTAAATAGGCCTTTCGAGCCGGAGACGCGGGTCCGAATCCCGCCCGGAGCACTTTTACCAGCAAATTTGTGCGCCTCTACCTGCACGAAGCGCTTCATTATTAAGATTCTGTTCCGACAAAATTTTTGTCATATTAATATTTTTGTTATTTTTGTTCATATTTATCCGACAGTTTTATATATAACTTCGACAGCATTATAATTTGTGGTGATTTAACGTGTCGGAGCGTGACGTCAAGAAGCCTGCGACAAGAGAGGAGTTTATTAAAATGTTGATGGAGGCCGCTAAGAGAGACGTGAAAATTCGCAGTTTAGCTAAGGGTAAGCCGACAAAACCTACAGTTTCTGGTACGGCTAAGGTTTTGAATGTGCATAGGGATACGCTTTATGCTTGGCTGAAGGAGTTTAATGTCGATTTTGATGAGGTTTCTAGGCAGTTGCCAGCGGATGTTCTGTCGGAAAGTGTGGAGGCGCAAAGGCATACTTATTTGATTGGTGAGGCGCTTGTGGGAGAAGGCAACGAAGTTGCGCATATTGACCTTTTGATAGGTGACAAGGATGGACCTGTTGGGGAGGCTTTTGCGGCTGGTCTTTCCAGTTTGTCTATGGGGCATACGCCTTTGCTGGCGGTTATAAGGCCTAATCTTCCGCCTAAGCCGCATACGTTGTTGGTGCCGAAGGTTACTGTGAAAAGCCTTGAAGATGCGAATAAGGTTTTTGGGCCAGCGCAGGCTGCTGTGGCGAAGGCTGTTGCGGATGCTGTTGAGGAGGGTATTATTCCTAAGGAGAAGGTGGATGATTGGGTTGTGGTGTGTAGTGTTTTTGTGCATCCGCAGGCGAGTGATTATCGCAAGATATATCATTATAATTATGGGGCGACTAAGTTGGCTTTGAAGAGGGCGTTGTCGAAGTATCCTTCTTTGGAAAAGGTTTTTTACGATAAGGATAGGGCTAAACATCCGATAATGGGTTTCAGAGTGCCGCGTCTTTGGAGACCGCCGTATCTGCAGATTTCCTTGGACATACCAGACTTGGAAAGAACAAAGAAGATTGTAGCGCAAATCCCAAAAAGCGACAGGATTATACTGGAGGCTGGAACGCCTCTTATTAAGAGGTATGGAACAAAGGTGATAAGCGACTTGCGAGAAGTTGCCAGAGACACTTTTGTGATTGCGGATTTGAAAACTTTGGATGTTGGTAAGGTTGAAGTGGATTTGGCTTATGACGAAACTGCAGATGCGGTAATAGCCGCTGGGTTAGCGCCAGAAGAAACGCTTGACGCGTTTGTTCATGAGGCTAAAAGGCTTGGGATATATGCGGCGGTTGACATGTTAAACGTGGAAGACCCCGTTAAAAAGCTTAGGGCGCTTAAGGAGTTTCCCGACATAATTATGATACATAGAGGGATAGACCAGGAAACTGGAAGGACTGTTGGGTTAGACCTTATAGGGGAATTGCGGAAAACTTTTGGCGACAAGCGGTTTTTGATTGCTGTGGCTGGGGGGATAGTGCCTGAAACTGCGAAGGAAGCTTTGGAGAGAGGTGCCGACATAATTGTTGTGGGGAGATATGTGACTCAATCGAAGGATATTGAACGGGCTGTTAGAGACTTCCTTGAGTTGACACCTTCAATGCGAGAAGATGTGGACTTATTCAGAGTTCACGTGGAATAGCATCTTCCCTCTCCATTTTGTTTTGTTGTTGGCAATTGATTCCATAAATCCTTAATAGAGAGAATTTTAACACTCATAACACTAGGGCTGGGGTTCGGTCGTTAATGGCTAAGTTTAAGGTGATAGTTTCAGACATTGAAACTGGAACGTCCAAGGCTGTTGAGCTTGAAGGAGCGCGGGCGGTTCCATTAATTGGAAAGAAAATAGGCGAAGTGCTTGACGGGTCGGTTGTGGATTTGCCTGGCTATAAAGTGCAGATTACTGGCGGTTCTGATAAGGATGGTTTTCCAATGAGACCAAACGTTCACGGTGGAGTTCGCAGGCAAGTGATATTGAGTGGCGGAACGGGGTTTAATCCTCCAAGTGAGGGGGCGAGAAGGCGCAAGACAGTTCGTGGAAATGTAATTACGGATGAGATTGTTCAAGTGAACATGAAAGTTGTAGAGAAGCCTACTACACAGCCGAAAGAGAAAAAGCCAAGGGAAGAGAAAGAAGGAGAAGTTGAGGCTAAGTCAGAAGCGCAAACGCAAACGGCAAGTAGTTCTTGAACGTGTTAACGTTTATTAACTTGTAGATTTAACCCTTTATGGTAATTGTAAATATTATGGGAAATGAGGGAATGAGCGCTGCAAAAGGCGTTTGCATACCAAAACAGCCTGAAGTGAACATTGGCACTATAGGGCATGTTGACCATGGCAAGACAACTTTAGTGCAAGCGTTAACTGGTGTTTGGGCGGCGAGGCACAGCGAGGAATTGAAAAGGGGCATAACGATAAAGTTGGGCTATGCGGACACGCCGATTTACAAATGCCCAAGCTGTGAACCGCCAAAAAATTATTCTACAAAGCCAGTTTGTCCCAACTGCGGCTCAAAGACAACATTTGCTCGTGCAATAAGTTTTGTGGATGCGCCTGGTCACGAGGCTTTGATGGCGACTATGCTTTCTGGAGCGGCGATAATGGATGGAGCCATACTTGTAATAGCGGCTGATGAACCGTGTCCTCAACCGCAAACAAGAGAGCATTTGGTGGCGGCTGAGATTGTTGGCATAAAGAAAATAGTTGTAATACAAAATAAGATTGATATTGTCACTGAGGAAAGGGCACTTGAAAGTTATAGGGAAATCAAGAATTTTGTGAAGGGAACAATTGCCGAGAACGCTCCGATAATTCCAGTTTCGGCTCAGCGTGGAATAAACATAGACGTTCTTATACAAGCGATTGAAGAGGTTATACCGACGCCGAAAAGGGATGAGGCTAAGCCTCCGCTTATGTATGTTATCCGCTCATTTGACGTTAACAAGCCTGGCACTCCAATTGAAAAGTTGGAGGGAGGCGTTATTGGGGGCACAATAATTCAAGGCAAGTTTGCAGTTGGAGATGAAATAGAGATTCGTCCCGGCGTGGCGGTGGAGGGAAAAGGCGTTTACACATCTCTTTCCAGTCAGATTGTTAGTTTGCATGCTGGTGGAAGAAGCGTGAATGAAGCGCATTGCGGTGGATTGGTAGGTGTTGGAACACTTTTAGACCCGTCATTTTCGAAGGCTGACGGCTTAACTGGAAACATTGCTGGGAAAACTGGTATGTTACCGCCGACGCTGTCGGAGTTAACATTGGAAACACATATTCTCGAAAGGGCTGTGGGAACAAAGGAGCTTTTAAAAGTTGAAGGGATAAGCATGAACGAAAACATTCTTTTGCATGTTGGCGCCGCAATAACCCTTGGAAAAGTTGTCGCAGTAAAAAAGGGAACAGTTACAGTTAAGCTTACCAGACCAGTTTGTACACAAGCTGGTTCGAGGGTTGCCCTAAGCAGAAAAATGGCGGGTAGATGGAGACTCATCGGATACGGAATAATAATATAAAGCTTAAATTGACGGTGTTATTTTGCGAGAAGGTCGGGGTTACATTGAGGACAATTTTTGAGAAATCTAAATTTCGGAGAGATTCTTTTAACTTTGGGTGCAATGAAAGTGTTGGTTAATATACTTCCGCATGATTTGCAAATGTAAACGGGCATCATGCTTCTTTTCTTATCCCGCCTATAAGCGTAACAGCCTAAAACGGTTACTGCAACAATCGCCAAAAAGAAAGAGCCGAAAACCAGCCTTAAAAAAGTCCAGTATGGAACAGCCCAGTCGAGACTGAAAGTGAGATTATAGTTATAAAGGGTGTGATTAACAATCCAGTCCAATTGTAAAAGGATAATTGCTCCAAAAACTAAAATTCCGTCGATTAGCAAAAATGGAATGAGTATGTATTCGTTTTTGACATTCATCTTGACCAGTCCATCTAAATAATGGCTAACTTTTGTATTTTAATTATGATGCCCTTTTCATAGCTGTTTGTTCACTCCCCACGTAGCAGACAACCCTTCTAGCATACTTAAAGCCCTTTTACTTTAAATGTTGTTATCGCCGTCTTCTTTGGAACAACAACATTTAAACTGAATTGAAGATAAAAGAATAATGGACTGATGCAGTAAATGACACAGCAATCCAAGAATGAGAAAAAGACGTTAAAGATAATTTTGGATTCAAACTCGTTGTTTGTTCCGTTTCAGTTTAGAATTGACATTTTTGAAGAGTTGAAAACGCTCTTGAAAAGACGTTTTGAACCTATTTTGCTTTTGCCAGTCCGCCGAGAACTTGAAAGGTTGGCGGAGACGGGTTCACCTAAAATGCGGAAAAAGGCTTTATATGCCTTAAAACTTGCTGATAAATGCAAGCGGGTAAATGTCGCCGGGGAAAGCGGAATTTCGCCCGATGACATTATTGTTAAAGTGGCTGGGGAATGGCGTTGCCCCGTGTTTACGAATGATAGAAGGCTTAGAAAGAGGCTAAGAGATATAAATGTGCCAGTTATTTATGTGAGGCAAAAGTCACGTTTAGAAATTGATGGGTGGGTGTAAACCCTTTGTTTAGGCTTGTAACATTAGAGGATACAATTCGCATTCCACCAGAAACGTTCGGCAACCCGCTGGAAGCGGTGGGTCACCAGCAAGTCAAAGCTAAATATGAGGGAGTTGTAGACGAAGAATTGGGCTATGTCATAGCCGTAATAAACGTGAAAGTAAGCCCCACTGGAAAAATAATTCCCGGAGACGGCGCAACATACCACAAAGTAACATTTTCACTGCTAACTTTTTATCCAAAACTTCAAGAGGTTGTGGAGGGCGAAGTGGTGGAAGTCGCCGATTTCGGCGCTTTTGTACGCATAGGTCCAGTTGACGCTTTGCTCCATGTTTCACAGTTGATGGACGACTTCATTTCATACGACGAGAAACAAGGGGTTTTGTTTGGTAAAGAAACAAAAAGGAAACTTACAAGCGGCGACCAAGTTCGTGTTCGAATAACAGCAGTTTCGCTTGCTAGGGCTGGAGGTTCAGGGAAAATAGGGGTTACAGCTAGACAGCCGTTCCTCGGTAAGCTGGAGTGGATTGAAGAAGACGAGCAAAAACTACGGAAGGGCGTAGCAGAAAAGGAGGAAACTGCTCAAGCCCAACAAAAGTAAACGGTGATTAAATGAGCGAAAAAGCCTGTGCAACATGTCATTTTATAACAAAAGGAAGCGTCTGCCCAAAATGTAAAACCTCATCGTTGAGCGATGACTTCAGCGGCATGGTGATAGTGTTCAATCCAGAAGGCTCAACTATTGCAAAAATTATGGGCATCAAAGAGAAAGGACGCTACGCATTAAAAGTTAGATAAAAATGAAAATTTTATACATTCTCACATCAGAACTGCGCTTAAAACTTAAAAACCCAATCGGCACGTTAATTCGAGGCTCTCATTCTGAAACGATGAAAAAAATGGCAGAAATGGTTGAAAAAGAAAAACCAGCGGCTATAATTTCTGTTGGAGATGTTGTTTCAAAAAACCTTATGGAAAGCCGCCTGTTCCCTCAACTGTCAATTGTGGATAACAAAGTTATGCGAAGAAAAATCCGTCCAATACAGATAAAAACGGAGAAAACTTTTTACGCCGAAAACCCGCCGGGAACAATAACAGAAGAGGCTGTCACAGCAATCCAAGAAGCGTTCAAAAGCAACAAACACGCCAAAGTGGTTGTGGATGGAGAGGAAGACTTGTTGGCGCTTATTGCCGTTTTGCATGCACCGCAAAACTCTTTTGTCGTATACGGTCAACCATATGAGGGTATAGTGGTCATTAAGGTTACGCCAGAGAAAAAGGCGGAAATTTCTGAAATCTTGAAAAGCATGGAAAAACTAAATAGAAAGATTTGACATCAATCAACACCCATTTGAGGCATCGCCATGAAAATTCAAATAATGTCAGAGCAGAGGAATGAATTGCTCAAACGAAGGGAAGTCGCCTTCCAAGTGGAACATAACCAAACGGGCGCTACACCCCCACGACTTGAAGTTAGAAAGGCGGTTGCTGAAGCATTAAAGGTTAATGTGAATTTGGTTTTCATAAAAAGATTTGAAACAAAAACTGGAACTCGCACATCCTTGGGGGTGGCAAATGTCTATGATTCCCTTGAACAAGCAAAGCTTATTGAACCCGAATACATTATCAAAAGGAATGCCCCACCGGAAAAGCCGAAAGAAGAGGGAGGAAAGGAATAAAAATGTCTGAAGTTGTTGCTGAAGAAAAAAAGGAGAAGAAAAAGAAGAAAGAAAAAGGCGTTTTCTCACTATACAAAATCGAGAAAGAAAATGTTGTAAGATTGCGCCCCACATGTGAACGGTGCGGACCAGGATATTTCATGGCTGACCATGGAGACAGATACACTTGTGGACATTGCGGTTTCACAAAATATAAAACCACCAAGTAAACAACTTTAAATCCCACCAAACCTTTGGTATTTATGTGACTGTAAATGATTAGGGTAAATGTTTCAATAGCTAATGTTTCAGCTGAACGCTTCTGGGATATTAGAAAACCTTTTCCGCCAATACAAATAAACATAAACCTCAGCGTGCCAGAAATGGAAAGAAAAGCTGATTTTTTAGAGGCGCCATTCGTTTTTACGGTTAACTTTAATCCTTCATTAGCACAAATAAGCTTGAAAGGCAAAGCCTACATAACTGGCGACGCTGGCGAAATTGAACGAATTTACAAGGATTTTGAGGAGAAGAAGCCTCCACCACCCATCATAGCACAGGCAATTTCAAACGTTGCCATAATAGAATCCGTAATAATATCTAGAACATTAAACATTCCACCGCCAATTCCGCTTCCGCAAATACCCCCAGCTCAACAACCAAGCAAAAAACCTTCAGAAATGGAATACAGCGCTTAAAAGCGAAACAGCTACTTCAAAGGAACATACATTGAAGAACGAGAAGCACCTATGCCTGGAGTCCCATGCTTCACTGGTTTGTTTGTAATTGCAAACTCGCCTAAATAATGCCCAACCATTTCAGGCTTTATCTCCACCGGGACAAATTCTTTGCCGTTATGAACATGCACTGTGACGCCAACCATTTCCGGCAAAATAATCATGTCCCGCACGTGAGTCTTAACCATCACGTTGTTTCCCTTTTTAAGGGTTTCTTTTGCCGCCCTTATTTTTTCAAGCAGTATCCGCTGTTCAGGCGTTAAACCACGCTGTAGGCTTCGCCGTTGCCTAGCAGGAAGCAAATTAATGAATTCATCCATTGACATAGTTTGCAATTGACTAATGGGGTATCCACGATATGTAAATTCCTTAGGCATTTCCCAAACCCATAGAAATCAGTACATCAAACGCTATAAACCTTCTGGCTTATCGCCATTTACGTTACCTTCTTCTTTTTCCGTCCAGCACCCCTAGCGGCAATTAACCCAACCTTCTGCCCAGGCGGAGCCCCATGAGAAGTCGTCGTCCCCTTCCTCGCACTTCTTTTGCTACTACCATAGGGATGCACAGCGGCAACCATAGCCCTACCACGAGTTCGGGGATACTTGCGCCCTCTAGCCCTCATCAGATGGAAGTGCGCACCAGCTTTTAAGAAGGGCTTTTCGGTTCTACCAGCACCCGCAACAACCCCAACAGTTGCTCTGCAATAATCATTAACATAACGTGTACTTCCAGATGGAAGCTTAATTATGGTTCCTTGCGATGTGTGCGTCACAACTGTTGCGTATGTGCCAGAAGATTTCGCAATTTTGCCACCGTCTCCCGGATGAAGCTCTATATTGCATATCATTGTACCTTCTGGAATTTTCCCTATGGGGAGGATGTTGCCCACGTCAACCGAGGCTTTTCCGCCCATTTGAATTTGCTGACCAACATAAAGTCCTTCTGGAACCACAGTGTAACATGTTTCACCATTTTCAAACCTTATTAAGGCGAGTGGGGCACCTCTTCCGGGGTCGTGGACAAGCTCTTCAACAACTCCTTTTATCACTGTTTCAAGGTATTCGCTTGTTGGCGTTGCGGGATATTCGGCTGGAGCCACCCTTTTATGGGTTGCAGCGCGGAACGTAGGCGCACCGCGCCCGCGTCTTTGGACACGAATTCTCTTTCCCACATGTGTTCCCCCTATAATATTCCAAGCTTAATTGCAACATCAACCGCTTTATAGTCTGGGTGAAACTTAACAAAGGCTTTCTTTTCCCCTTGTGGCGTAATTAGCAAATTGACTTTTTCAACCTTAACTTCATAAAGTTTTTCAACAGCTCTCTTCACGTCGTTTTTGGTTGCTTTGATGTTAACTATGAATACAAGCTTGTTTTCCTTTTCAACCATTAAACTGGCGGATTCCGTCATTAACGGGTAAAGAATAACTTCATACGGGTTCATCAACTTTTTCGCCTCCGTAAAGCGCATTTAACCTTTCAATTGCGCTGTTTGTCCAAATCGTCAACCGACCAGGATGCGCACCAGGGGCAAGCGACTCAACATTTAAACTGTTAACGGCGACAACGTCTAAACCTGGAATGTTCCTTGCAGCTTCAGCTAACCCCTTATTTTCAGCCACAACTATAAGCGGACCCACAGCCTGCTTTATTCTTCTGCCCCTACGCTTGCCCTTTCCAGCACGGACTTTTCTACTTTCTCTAACTCGGTAAATGTCGGAAAACACCCCCAAATGTGTGAGAGCTTCTTCAACCTCCCTAGTCTTCTTCAACTCTTCTATGTCGCTGGTAACTATTAATGGAATTTCTGGAACATCCTCAATTGAGTGCCCACGTAAAGCTACAACTTCTTTTATTGCTGTTGCAGCTATTGCCGAAAGCAGGGCAAGGCGCTTTTCTTTTTTGTTTATTCGCTTGACAATTTTTTTATTGGAAGTTGGCGGATGCGCTGCTCGTCCGCCAACTGTTCCGGGAGCAAATGCTCCCCTCCCAGCTGGACCCTTAGTTCGGGGTATTCTTGCTATGCCTAAGCCCACACCTCTGGATTCGGCTGTGGTTCTCTTTCCAGCCATTGGGTCTCTGCCTTGTGGCTGAATTCTGTTCGACTGGATGGCAACAACAGCCTTCTTTATCACGTCTGGTCTTAACGGCGTAGCGAAAACTGATGGAAGCGTTATTTTTCCAACAGGTTTTCCTTCGAGGTTAAAGATTTTCGCTGTTCTTTTAACCATTTGTTTCACCATTTATTTTCCTTGCGGAGATTCAAGGGACACTTGTGTAATTTGCGGTGGTTCTTCAGCAACGCTTCTCGGTGGACGCGCTGGATAGCGTAGTTTTATTGGACGTTTTTCGGGTCCAGGTATGCTTCCCTCCAGCAGCATATAGGGTCCATGGATTATGCCGTATCTGATGAAGCCTCCTTTAGGCGTTATTTCTTTGCCGTCGCCGCCTATCTTGAGGATTCGCTTGTTATGTTCTGTTCTTTGGTGGAAACCCATTTGCCCAGCTCTTGGAACGCTATACATGACGTGGTGGGGGTTCCACGGTCCAAGGGTTGCTATGCCACGCTTTGTTTTTCTCCCTTTATGTTGCAGAATTGTTACTCCCCAACGTTTTACTGGTCCTTGAAAGCCCTTTCCAGTTGAAACGCTAATAACGTCTATGTATTGCCCTTCCTTAAAAATTTCTGATGCACTTACGGTTTTTCCAAGCAAATTTTTCGCATATTCAAATTGTTGTTGGATTGTGCCTCCGCCGATTTCTATTTCGGCTACATCTGGCTTTTTCTTTGGCACGCTGGTTTGTTTAGGCTGGGTTATGGCTAAAACACGGATTTTCGCCACTTTAGCCAAGTTTTCCTCAATTTTTTTAAGGTTTTCTTCCGTGTTAAAGTTTTCTGGAAGCGTAAACACCCTTTCAAGCTCTTCCGGAGGGCCGTTCATCCACGCTTCCGTTAAGGACTGTAAGCCATAAGCATTTTTTGTGTATGCTCTTATGGCGCATATAAGCATGGGCGGAGTTTCCAAAACCGTTGCAGAACGCATAACCTCTTTACCATAATTTGGCGAACGCTTCCTATCCTCTATCGCAAAAACATGCGTCATACCAGCTTTATAACCCACAAAACCCAGAAGCCTAGGCGTGTCAGCCTCGACTTCAGGCCAATAGCGGATTCTAGCCAACAAACGTTTAGCACGTTTCCTAGGCAAATAGGCAAGCGAACCATGTCTCGGAGCATGCGTTTTACGGTGACCCATGGCTTTTCCGCTTCAGCGTCTTCTATGAATGAAACCAATAAGTTATAAACATTACCATTTACACGCAGAAACACAAAACACTAAAAAGGAAGAGTTAGACACCTTAACTTGAAATTCCCTACGTTTTCCTTTTGAGCAAGCTTGCTGGATAAACGTTAAATTTAAAATCACATCATTAAGCTTACATGCCAGCCACGACGTTTAAGGTTGCTGATGCACTTTACAGTTCTGGCTGTCTAAAATTTGGCAGTTTCAAAATTAAGTCAGGAGCCAAAAGCCCATATTACATTGACCTTGCTTGTCTGCTTTCTTCGCCGAGGGATTTCTGCACAGTTGCGGAGGCCGTTACAGACGAAATTAGGAAGGTTATGACTTCTGACAGGGTGGACAAACTAGCCTCAATCGAGTTGAAAGGCGCTTTACTCTTGCCTAGCATAGCATGTCAACTAAACTTGCCATGTGTAATCGTCAGAAAAGAGGAAAAAGCTTATGGCGTAACTGGCAGAACAGCTGGAGCAGAAGTTGTTAAAGGCGATAAAATACTTTTCTTCGATGATGTTATTTCTGGAGGAATATCCAAACTTGAAGGGATAAAACCGTTAGAAAAGCTTGGAGCAAAAGTTGAAAATGTAATGGTTGTCGTAGACAGAGAACAGGGCGGCAGCGAAAACCTTGAAAAGCTAGGCTACAAAGTATGGGCATTAGCGAAAATCTCAGAAATAGCCAATGCGCTTTTCCAAGCAAAAAAGATTTCAGAGGAACAGGCAAACACCATTTTAAGTTATGTCAGGAAGGGTGCAGCTTAGAAAGGACAGCCCATATTTTTTGGGCGCATTCTTCGGGTTTGAGTTTTGCTGTGTTTAGGGTTATTTCTGGGTTTATTGGTGGTTCGTAGGGTTGTCCAACGCCTGGAACAGTCGGCGCTTTTCCCTTTAAGGCTTTGGCGTAAATTTGTTTTGGTGCTTGACGAGTTTCCTTTCGCTTTGCTTCACGTTCCATGCAAACTTCGAGGGGACATTCCAAGTAAGCTTCAACAAACTTTTTAATTTGTTTTCGGGCGTTTTCCCTATAACGCCTCAAATTGCCAGTTGCATCAATCACAACGTTAACGCCGTTTTGCGTTAAAAGTTTGGCAATGTAAACAAGTGTGGCATAAACGATGTCGCGTTCCTCAAGCGAATACGTGGGTTTAGGAGTCAAAACTTTGCGGAGCGCATCCGAAGCCAACAGTTGGGCTTTAACGCCTTTCTGGTTGAGAAAGTTAAGCAAAGCTTCAGAAACAACGGATTTGCCGCTTCCGGGCAAACCGGTAACCCAAACACACCAGCCGTCTTCCAAACAGTGTTACCCATCCTCTACCATTTTATAAACTGAAAATTTATGCATATTGGCACACCTTTATATAATTTCACGTTTCTTGCATAAATTCGCTTAGAAATTGGTAATCGTCAAGCCTAAAAAGGTGACTTATGCATTTACAATCTGAAGAACCGAAACCTTTAATGGCAATTCCTCTTTGGCTTATTTTCTCTGCAATTTCGCATTCCAAGGCTTTTCCAGCTTTTTTACTGAAAATCTTCAAAACTTTTACAGCCTCGTTTTCCAGCAGATAGTCAATGTGCCAAAATTTCCGCTTAACCCTCCTAAGATGACGGTTCACTCGCTTGTCCAAGCCTTTTTGGGCAGAACCCACATACGCGTATACGCCCCTTTCAAAATTTATTTTGCCCAAACACCCAACATTTACGCTAATGGGCTTTGCAACTTTAACAATTAAAACATAAATGCCGTTCACCATATCTTAATCAATTTAAGATTTGTTTTGTTTATACCATTTCAAAATTTCCTCAACCGCCTTTTCAGAATAACCCATTTTCTTCAAAATTTTCTTCAAATCTTCACTTGAATTAACCTCCAAACCCAACACCGCCAGAGGGTAAATGCTTTGCTTAAACCACAATTTGTTATATAAAAATTTAGATTTTAAAACCACATCTCAAAATTGTTTGCCATGTAACTTTACTTTAAATGTTGTTGTTTAGTTTTCTCCAAAACCGACAACATTTAAACCAGAAAACTATTACGCAAGTTCTAACGTAATTTTGCTACACAGCCTCTTCAAAGTAGGAGTTTACACGCTTCAAATCGAAAGTTTCAAAATGCACAACATTCTTCACAAAATTTAAAAGTTTCATTCTGACTTCTCTGCTGAGGTTTGGATACCAAACTGGCGAAGCAACAACCAAACCACGCCAAGCATAAAACGGCTGAACAACCTCCAAAATTTCCCAGTCCCCAGTCTTCTTTAGGTAGTTCTCCCAAAAAAGCCTAAACAAACGCTCAAAAGCGCCTGTTAATTCGCCGTGTTTCTGCAAGGAATAGAAAATGTAGTTTATTGTCATGGCAGTAACGTCGTCTGCGGGTTCGCCCCATTCGCCTCTACTTCTGTCCAAAACCGTGAAGTCCACGCCTTCGCGGAACATGACATTCCAAGGATGAAAGTCGCCGTGCACTTGGCGTAGCCTGTGCGTTTTACGTTTAAGTATCCAACGCCAAACAACACAGTCCCTCTCAATGTCGGCTAGGTCAGACTGGCAAACGAAATCAAGCGTGGACGGGTAACTGTCCAACAAACCCATGATGCATTCGCCGTGTCCGACAAGCTCGCGGGCACGCCTAACATAAAGCCCAGGCGCATTCAACTTGACCTTGTGAATTTCAACAAGATAATCAGACAAAGCCAAACAGCGTTGCTCGTCTAAGGGGGTTAACCGCCCAGTTTCTTTGATGCGGTCTAGGTCGAAATGGTAAAGTTTGCCGTCTACAAGCTCGGTTAAAATGAAAAATTCGCTGCAGTCGCCCAGAGACTTCAATCCTTTACCGTCCGCTGTGAAGGCGCCTATATCAATTGAACGCACGTGACGGTGCAGTTTGTTAAAGGCTGAATGTTGCCAAAGCAAAATTCCAGCACGGTCAGAAACAAAGTCATGTCCAAAACCTTCAGAGCGCATGGTTTCCAAAACAACACGCCTAGTTTCGCCGTTAACCAAAAACTCAATAACATATGGAACGCCATAACCAAAACCCTTCAAATCCTTCCCAGCCTCGGCTTTTGCTTCCATGCCCAAAGGAAAGAAACGCAAAACTTGCACCTTCGCCTTATAAACGGAGGAAAGATAATCCTCCAACGAATCCACACTTAGCTTTATCATGGAATCATCCGCCAAGCAGAAATATGGTGGTTAAAGTTAAAAAGGTAGTGGATAAGAGGCAATATCATGGAAATCCTAATCCAAAACGGAACAATCATAACAATGAACCGTGAACAGCCGATTATCCGCGAAGGCGCCATCGCCATAGAAGAAAACACAATAGTGGATGTCGGCAAAACCAGCGAATTAAAGGGGAAATACGGAAGAGGCTACGAAAAAATAGATGTAAAAGGCAAAATTGTCATGCCAGGCCTAATTAACACTCATCAGCACGCCGCCATGAGCCTTTTAAGAGGATACGCCGACGACTTGCCGCTTCAAGAGTGGCTGGAAAAATGGATATGGCCAATAGAAAAACACATGACGCCACACGACATTTACACTGGCGCTTTGCTGACGGCTGTAGAATCCATAATGAGCGGAACAACAACGGTAAACACAATGTACCATTACACGCCCGA
Organism: Bathyarchaeia archaeon; assembly: GCA_038848005.1. Taxonomy (GTDB): domain Archaea; phylum Thermoproteota; class Bathyarchaeia; order Bathyarchaeales; family Bathycorpusculaceae; genus JAWCNN01. The sequence continues at coordinate 16,897 of JAWCNZ010000006.1, forward strand.
AGAGAACGAGGCGAAAGCTTTTGCCGACGCTGGCTTAAGAGGAGTTGTTGGACACGTATGCTTTTCATGGAGAAAAAGCGAAGACAAAAAAGCTTTGGAAGATTTAGCTAAAAACTGGCACGGCAAAGCCGACGGGTTAATCCGTGTCAGCGTTGACCCACATGCGCCGTACACTGTTGACCCAGAATACATGAAAGAATTAAAAAGCATAAGGGAAAACTTAACCGCAAAGTACGGCTCAGAAAATGCGCCGATAATTTGGCATATCCATATCGCTGAAACCGAAGACGAACCAGAAAAAATTCAGGAAGCCTTCAATCTAAAGTTAAAAGGTGGGGTAATGGAGTATTTAGATTCTTTAAACGTTTTAGATGAGCATGTTATTGCAGCACATTGTGTGGCAGTAACCAGCAGAGACATGGAAATCATGGAGAAAAGAAAAGTTAAGGTTTCACACAATCCAATTTCAAATCTTAAACTGGCTTCTGGAATAAGTCCAATCCCAAAAATACTTGAAAAAGGCGTAACGGTTTCGCTTGGTACAGACAGCCCATGCTCTAACAACACAGCCGACATGTTCGAAGTAATGAAGATAACAGCCATTCTACATAAAGGAGTAAACAAAAACCCAACAGTGTTGTCGACTGAAAAAATTTTGGAAATGGCAACAATCGAAGGCGCAAAGGCGCTGTCTTTGGAAAAAGAAATAGGCTCAATAGCTAAAGGCAAAAAAGCAGACATAATAATCATAAATATGGCTAAACCGCATCTTCGCCCACTCTACAACGAAACAAGCCATCTAGTATACGCAACGAAAGCCTCAGATGTTGAAACCGTAATAATAAATGGCAGAATAGTTATGGAAAACAGGGAAATGCAAACATTAAACATTAAAAATGTTATGGATATGGCTGAAAAAGTTAAAAACAACTTGCTTGAAAGGTTAAAAAGTCAATGTTAAAATAGTTTAGCTTTAATGTGCGTGGGGAAAATAAAATGGAAACTTACAAAGTTAAAGACATGAGCTTAGCGGCTAAGGGGTATTTACAAATAGAATGGGCTTCACGACACATGCCAGTTCTAAACCAAATCCAAAAAAGATTCGGCAAAGAAAAACCGTTTAGGGGCTTAACAATAGGTGCATGTTTACATGTAACGAAGGAAACAGCCGTCCTCGTTGAGGCTTTCCTTGATGGAGGGGCAAAAGTTGCACTGTGTGGTTCTAACCCTCTTTCCACACAGAACGAGGTGGCGGCAGCCCTAGCAGAAAAAGGCGTGAACGTCTACGCATGGAGGGGAGAAACAACAGAGGAGTATTACTGGTGTGTGGAGCAAGTAATAAACCACAAACCAACCATAACGCTTGATGACGGCGCAGACCTTGTTGGAACAATCCACAGCAAAAGAACCGACGCTTTAGACGCAATTAAGGGCGGCACAGAAGAAACAACAACAGGCGTCTTAAGGCTTAGAGCCATGGAAAAAGCTGGCGAATTAAAATATGCCATAATAGCCGTAAACGATGCTTATACAAAATACTTGTTTGATAACCGATATGGAACGGGACAAAGCACGATAGACGGCATATTACGTGCCACAAACGTTCTTTTGGCGGGTAAAAACTTTGTTGTTTGCGGTTACGGATGGTGCGGAAGGGGAATAGCCATGAGAGCCCAAGGAATGGGCGCAAACGTAATAATTACAGAAGTGAACCCGCTGAGGGCGCTTGAAGCCGCAATGAACGGATTCCAAGTAATGCCCATAATGGAAGCGGCTGCAATAGGCGACATATTCGTGACGACGACGGGCGACATAAACGTCATAAGAAAAGAGCACATTCAAAAAATGAAGGATGGCGCAATACTAGCCAACAGCGGACACTTCAACGTTGAAATAAACATAAAGGATTTAGAAGAAATGACAACTGCAAAAAGGAACATAAGACCAAACTTGGACGAGTACACATTGAAAGATGGAAGAAAACTGTACCTTTTGGCTGAGGGAAGACTTGTAAACTTGGCGTCGGCGGAGGGACACCCATCCGAAGTTATGGACATGTCATTTGCAAATCAAGCCCTCTGCGTTGAATACTTGGCTAAAACGAAAAAGCTGCCGCCGAAAGTTTACCCCGTTCCAAAGGAAATAGATGAGGAAGTTGCAAGGCTAAAGCTTAACGCAATGAGAATAAGGATAGACGCTTTAACCGAAGAGCAAAAAAGGTATTTGGTAACATGGGAAATGGGGACCACATAGTAGAAATTACGGTAAAGTTTTTAAAGAGCAAAAGGAAATAACATTGGCTTGAAAAGTGGTGATATATAAATGGTTAGTAAAGATCAAACAATTGGTGGAGCAATATTCGCAGTGTGTGTAATTATAGGCGTATCATATACTGTTGGGCTGTTTTACCTCGGCGGAGACCCATTTAAATGGGAACTCTCGTTTACGTTAATTGCTATACCAGTGTTCATAGCCTTCATTGCCATCATGGGTATAGGTGCATGGATAGGCTGGACTATGGCGACAACGCCGCCGCCGAAACCAATAGAAGAGATAACGGGCGAAGTGGAAGAGAAGAAAGAGGAAAAAGCAGAAGTAGAAGAAAAACCACAAGCACCAACAGAAGAGGCAACAACAGAAATAACGGAAACTGAAGAAGAAAAGAAAAAGCCTGAAAGGAAAAAGAAATAACGATAGTTTCTACTTCACGCTATTTCTACATTTAAGGCTAAAATGGTATGATGAAAACTGAATTTACATTCCAAACATCTTGAACGCAAAATGTAACGCCACAAACACAACTGCGGATATGCCGAAAATTACCATGAGAACTTTTGGAGAAAAGGAAATAAGAGATGTTTCCTCTCCTTTAGGTTGTATTTCATACTCCTTAATAATATGGTTTTCAGCGGCAACCTTAACTATTGCAACCACCTTTTTCATTTCCACCTCAACAGTGTACACTCCCTCTTCCAACGCAACTCTTTTAGGTTTTAAATGTCCTTTATGCCCAATCCTTTTTAGAAAACCCGTGACCAGTTGGGTTACTGTTTCAGCGTTTAACTCCTTTGGATAACCAGTCGAGGTCAGAATGGCTGAAGGTTTTTTCTGCAAAGTCGCTGACAACTTTATGATCTCCTATCCACTCTTTAGGAAAGCTCTGTAATGTTTAAAAGAGAACGTGTGTATCATGGATAACCAACCTATCCAGTTACGCCTTGAAGCATACACTCCACTATTCTTTCACATGTCAAACATTCTTCAGGTATTTTCTCCTTTGACGAACGCTTACTTAAATATCCAAAAGAATGGGTGCATCCCAATACTTTTGGAGGTTCCTCCAATTTCTTTTCTGGTTGTACGCTTTCTGTTTGACTTTCTGCAGCGGGTTCAAGCTCTTTCTTTAACGTAACTTTTGTTAGGCAATGGGGACACGCCTCATAAACTTTCTCGCCTTTCGAGCTGAAGTTTTCAACTTTAATGGGAACAGCGAAGGTTTTTCCACATGAGGGGTTTGAGCATTTAAAGTTGCCGTTTTGCGGTGATGCTGTCTTCTTTTTCGTGGTTGTCAACCTCCAAAAATAAAATCGGATTCCGAGTTTATAGTGTTAACGAATCCAAAATAAATATCCATCATTCATAGGGGAATTATGGAGAAGCCAATTTTTTAAAGTCCTCTTCGCCTTCGGCGTAACCCGAAGCAATTAAAACGTCGCCCACTTGAATTTTCGATTCGGGTTTAGGTCTTATGCATTTGTCGCCCCTTTTTATAACGAGAACCCACATACCAGTTTCCTCTGGAATTCGAGCTTCCCTCAAAGTCTTGTTTACCAGCGGAGAGTTTTCCGCAACTTTCACGTGAGTGACCGTTTCTTCAGCCTCCTTAATTGTAAGTTTTAAAATAGGATGCGGTTCTATCCCCCTCAAAACAACTTCAGCTATTTCTGCAGCAGCATCCGCTATTTTTTCAGCCGCAACACCAAGCCTAATCAACCCAAGAAAACCCTTAGCCTCCTCTTCTTTCCCGAATTTGCTTGACAAAACAAGCAACTCGAAATCCGTGTGCAATCTATCCACACACTCCTCAAGCCTCTGAACTTCCTCGGCTAACTCCCTACTGTTAAGCAAAAGCGAAGAATAAGCCAAATCAATCATCAACTCAGAAGTGTTTTTAAGCTCAACAAACCTTTCAACAACCTCATTAAACCGTTTTTCGCTATACCGAGACATTTTAAACCTCCGTTTCCAGCGGTTTTCCCTCAGCGAGAACCTTAAATTCCTTAACGCCAGTAGGAGCCCCACGAGCGATTAGAACATCGCCTTTTTGTATGCATTCAGTATCTTTTGGGTTTATTATCCAGTCTTTGTTTCTGCGAATTGCAATAATGTCCACGCCCATTTTCGCCGCCAAATCCAACTCGCCAATCTGTTTCCCAACAAACACGGAATTTTCGCTTACAACGGCTTGGATTATGCGCTCCTCAACTTTTTCGAAAATTTCAGTGAAGATTGGATGCACGCCTATATTTTGCGTAACAATCACCGCTATATCTGCAGCTGCATCGGAAATTTTGTCCGCTGCAGCAGCCACCGTGGAAACTCCAGTTAACATTTCAGCTTCTCTAGCGTCTCTTGCCGCTATCATAATGGTCATGTCTAATTGATAGGCTAAGGTGTCAACACGGCGTTCAAGCTCCAAGACATCTTCGGCAAGGTCTCTATCGTTGAATAATGCGGCTGAATAAGCCAAATCAATCATTAACTCGGAGAGGTTTTTCATTTCTAACAGCAGTTCTCTTACGGGTATAGGCTTGTATTCTATCTTTTCGAAACCAATCATATAGTTAAGGTCGCTCCAAATGAAAGTATATGCAAGAAATATTTTAAGTCTATTCTTTTCAGAGGCTAACCCACCAGAAAAATGGCGGCAAGCAGCGAGATTGAGGTTATGGCATCAGCCATAGAACTTTCAACTGGTATCTCAAAATTGTCTGGATCCAAGCCCTTCTGGTATGTTAGTATGGCAACTGCGTATGAAACAATTATGATGCATGACGCAGCCATCAAATTGGCAATGAGCAAAAGCATTGTAAAACCAATAAGGCTTGAAGGGTTAAAAACGCCTTGAATTATTAAAGCTAAAACAGAATATGCACAGTACATTATTATGGAGGCTGTCCATGCGCCGAAAATTTCTGTGCTATGCGATTTAATTGATGAAAAAGATGATTTTAGAGTGCCCAAAGCAAGTTTTGTTGTAGCTGTGGAACCAACAACTGACCCCACATCGCCAATTGTGTCAATCAAAGCTGGATAAACCACGTAAATCTCCCCTTTCTCTTCAACAACCTCTGAAATTTTACCCAAAGTAGACCCAGCTACATTAACAACGAAAGAAACAAAAGTTATCGTCAAAAGAGACTCCTTAATTGTCTTGAGAAATTCGGATTCTCGAGCGCTCTTTAACAAGAAGAATACTGCGCAAAATGCCAAGGCAAAACATGTAAAAGCAAGCATAAACTGCCCAACAAAGCCAACAGTAAAAGCGTTCACCACTCCAACATAAGTTAATGTGATGAGAACATCAGCCACCGTGGATTCTATTGGATACAAAATAATGTCTGGGTCTAAACCATGCTTAAACGAAAGGAAAGAAACCGTCATCGATAAAGGTGAAATGATGGCTAATGCAAGAGCCATCGTAGCTATCATTACAACTAGAATGTTCAAAATTTCCACCAACGCTATTTTCATGTAAAAACTGATAAACAGCGACGCAACCAAACCCATTAACATGCTTGCTTCTAAAGTTAAAACGACAACAGCCCTAAAAAGCAAATGAAAATTCTTTGTGTTGCCGAAAAAGCTGGGCTGTATTGTTCCAAGGTGCAACCCCGTACTTAAACGCCCACAGAACAAGCCTCCGATAACCCCTCTTGCACTCAATATTGGAGGATAAATGGCGATAGTCCAAGGAAACTGCTTAAACACTCCGATGTTATAGGCGATTACCGTACCAGCGGCTATTCCGAAAAGGTTAAAGGCGTACGCCATCAACGATTGCCTCAAAACACCGAAAAATTTAGAGTTTGAAAAAGGCGAACGATTATTTACTACATTATTACCCACAAAAGAGGCTCGGAAAGGCGTCGGCAAAGACTTTTTGGCAGAGACGTTTCCTTGCACAATGTTGGCTAGCCTCATCTTGTCCACCCTTTGAACTTTCCTCGCTTTCGCCCATCCATAGGCACCCCTTCAACACGATGTTCAGCGGGGCTTCAAGCTCCACCTTCACGTTCACTCCTAAACCCTAAAAGGTGGCACTTCATAGCTTAAATAGATTTCCAATAAACATTTAACAAAAATCAATATTTCCCATTCATAACTGTTTTAATTACCCAAACTCTAACCTTTTCCATGCATTCAACAACGGTGAAAACTTTGTATACAATATGCGTAAAAGTTGATGAAACCCTACCGTGGATTGAATTGAAAGGCGAATACCAAACTAAAAAAGAGGCAAAAGAGGCGGCCAAGAAACTCCTAAACAACATTAAAATAAAAATCGTGAAAACCTCAATGGATAAAAGAAAAATCCCAGCAACAGCAAAAATAATAAGTTAATAAATGAGTTCTTTGCTCCCTTTTTAGGAAAGGGTTAAGAGTTTCTTAAACTAAAAGTTTCTCCAAAACTGAGGTGAATGACATGGAAAATATTGCCATTATAGGCGCTGGAATGATAGGCAGCGCCATAGCAAAAAGTTTGCTAAAAAAGAAGTACGAAGGCAAAATATTCGCCACTGGACTTGAAATAGAAAGACTCAAGGAACTTGAAGGGTTAGGTGTCACAATAACTGACAACAAACAAGCTGCAAAAGAGGCATCCATAATTTTTATATGCGTGAAGCCAGGCGACGTCGGAAGCGTCCTCAAAGAAATAAGCAGTGAAATTGAAGGAAGACTCGTGGTTTCAACAGCAGCCACAATTCCGCTTAGCTTTTACACGAAACTGGTTCCAAAAGCAAAATTTATCCGAATAATGCCAAACATCGCGGTTCTAGTCCAAGAATCTTTCACGGCGTATTGCTGCAGCGAAAACGTAACAGCAGAAGACAAAAAGAAAGCTAAGGAAATTTTGGACATGTTTGGAAAATCCGAAGAAGTTGACGAAAAATACATGGACGCCATAACAGCCTTAAGCGGAAGCGGGCCAGGCTACATATCAGTAATAATGGAAGCCCTAATGTACGCTGGCTTAAAAGTGGGTTTACCACGTGATTTAGCCCTCTACAGTTCAGCCCAAACAGTTCTCGGAACGGGAAAACTCCTCCTAGAAACAAGGGAGCATCCAGCAAAAATAAAGGACATGGTGACCACGCCCGGCGGAACAACAATTGAGGCAATATACGTACTGGAAGGAAGCGGCGTTAGACAAGCGTTGATGAAAGCTGTTGAAGAAGCAGCTAAAAAATGTCAGATAATCCGAGAAAAATTAGGCGTAAACTAAAAGCAATAATAACTTTCGGAGTTGTAAAGTGTTAGAGGAGAAATGTTGACGGTTATTGAAGACACGGCGGAAAAGATAAAGCGGCTTGAAATTCGCGGTGCAAGAAACATTGCCGTAGCGGCTATAAAAGCAATTGAAACGTTGGCAAGCCAAACCAAAGCAAAAAATAAAAGAGAGCTTTCAGCTGAGCTTTTGGAAGCTAAGAGGATTCTTTTCGCTTCAAGGGAAACCGAACCGCTCATGCGGAACGTCATACGTTGGATAATAAGCCAAGTGGAAAAAAGCAGTGAAACAGAAATAAAAAAATTAGTTGCTATGGTTTCCTATGTTTCAAAGCAGTTTCTCAAAAGCCTTGAAGAATCAAAAGAAAAGATTGCCGAAATTGGAGCGAAAAGAATTCGCGGCAACTCGGTTATTCTAACACATTGTCACTCTTCAACAGTTACGTACATGCTTAAAAAGGCTTGGGAAAGCGGTAAATCTTTTGAGGTTATCTGCACCGAAACCAGACCGTTCTTGCAGGGGAGAATAACGGCTAAGGAAATGCTGGAGTTAGGCGTAAAAACCACGTTAATAGTGGATTCGGCTGCACGTTTTTTCATGAACGAAGTTGACGTGGTAATCGTCGGAGCGGACGCCATAACCTCAGAGGGCAACGTCATAAACAAAATTGGGACAAGCATGATTGCGTTGGCGGCGCATGAAGCCCGCACACCGTTCTACGTAGTTTCAGAACTGCTAAAGTTTGACCCAGCAACCATGTACGGCGATTATGAAAAAATAGAGGAAAGAAGCCCAGACGAGGTTTGGAAGGACCCACCCAAAAACTTGATTATAAGAAATCCAGCTTTTGACGTGACAAAAAGAGATTATATCCATGGCATAATATGCGAAGAAGGAATAATATCGCCACACTCAGTAGCCGAAGTGGTGCATAGAAAATATCCATGGATTTTCGAATAGCCCACGTTTACTTCCAAATTTGCAAGGCTACAGCTAATTCCTCATGTGTTTTGGCGTATTCTTCCAGCGGCATTCCTTCCAAACAAGCTTGAACTGCTTGGCGCATGGCTTTAGCTCCAGCTGCGGTTCCATTTTTGTGTCCATGAACGCCTCCGCCAGCTTGGATAACAACATCCCTACCGAAAAATTCGATTAGATTTGGAACTAATCTTGGATGTAGCCCTCCAGAAGCCACGGGTAAAACCTTTTTTATGCCGTTCATTTCCATCGTTAAAGCTTCACAGTTCTCTCTAACCTCTTCTTTGGATTCAAACATTTTCCCAACAACCGTTCCAACGTGAAGTTGGTCGACGCCTACGATTCTGGATATTTTTGCTATTACACGCATAGAAATTCCATGAAATGGGTTTTTGGTGAAAGCTGCATGCCCAGCCCTGTGAGCGTGAATTACAAGGTTAAAGTTTCGGTTGCGAAGTGTCTGCAAAGCTGAAAAACCACAAGTTAAAATGTCAACCATCACGTATTCGCCGCCGTGAGCCAACACAAACTCCGCCCGACGTATCATCTCCTCAGTTTCAGCCGTAACATTAGCCATGTACACCTTCCGTTCGCCAGTTTCACTTTGAGCTTTATCCCGCTTCTCTAAGGTTTTGACAACACGCTCCTCAAAACGGTTAAACCTTTGACTGCTTAAGTTTTCGTCATCCTTAACAATGTCGCATCCGCCCAACCAAGCTTCATAGGCAACTTCCGCATGGTCCGCAGTTTTAAGTCCAAGCTTTGGCTTTATTATGGTTCCAACAAGCGGACGGTCGTAAACCTTCAAAAGTTTGCGGATGCCCTCAACGCCGAATTTCGGTCCTTCAAAGCTTCGGACAAGCTGCGGTGGAAGATTTATGTCTCTTAATCTAATGTTTTTTAGGGTTCTCAGTCCAAAAATGTTTCCGGCAACGCTGCTTAAAATGTTCGGCATGTTTCCAAATTCGAAAAGTTCTATGGGATAGGCTATTTTCATGATGTTTCCTTTTATGCTGAAAACGTGGGCAGCAAGCTCTTTAACGTAAAACTTTTCAGTTGTAAGTTCCGTCCACGTTCCAATGGAGCTTTCCGCCGCAACGCCGCCCGCAGCTTCCGTTATGCTTACGCCTTCTGGTTCAATGTAAAATTCGCAGACAACATCCGTTTCTTTAGGAGTATATTTTAAATCCACAAAGTCCACATAACGCAAGATGCTCAAACCTCAGCATTACAATGGGAAAATCTATTTAAAACTTTTAACCATCCAAAGCCATATTGGTAAAAGTGTGAGCCATGATGAAACTTAAAGCCAAACTCTTAGACATTCAAGCTGGAGGAAAACAAATAGCAATACTGGACGATGAAACCGCTGGATTGCTGGGCGTACACTCCTCCGACAGAGTAAGAATAAACTACAAAAACAAATGCGTAATCGCCATAGCCAACATAGCCAACAACTTCCCCCACAACCACATAGGACTCTACACAGAAACCTCGGAAATACTTGGAATAAAAACTGGAGAATACGTCGAAGTGCAATACGCCTACATACCAGAATCGCTAGGTTATGTGCAAGAGAAAATCCGCGGCGAAAGCCTACAAGAAAGCAAAATAAAAGCCATAGTTAAAGACGTAGTGGAACACCACCTAAGCGACACCGAAATCGCAGCATTCATAACAGCACTTTACGTTCACGGATTAAACATGCTTGAAATTGAAGCTTTATCCAGAGCCATGGTGGAAACCGGACGCACCTTAAAACTTGACAAAAAACCCATATTAGACAAACACAGCATAGGAGGCATACCAGGAGACAAAACAACAATTTTGGTAGTGCCAATCATCGCCTCAGCAGGCTTCACCATCCCCAAAACTTCTTCGAGAGCAGTTACTTCCCCAGCGGGGACAGCCGACCGTGTTGAAAACTTATGTCCAGTAAACCTGACCATTGAAGAAATAACGGAAGTAGTAAACAAAACAAATGGGTGCATGGCATGGGGCGGCGCATTAGAACTAGCACCAGCAGACGACATATTCATCCAAGTTGAATACATATTGGGCATAGACCCGCTTCTGCTACCATCAATAATGAGCAAGAAAAAGGCTATAGAAGCCACACATGTGGTCATAGACATACCAACAGGAAGAGGGGCAAAAATAAAAACAATAGGAGAAGCCCACACACTGGCGAACAACTTCATCGAGTTAGGAAAACGTTTAGGCATGAATGTTCGTTGTGCAATAACCTTCGGCGAACAACCTCTGGGATACGCCGTTGGTCCAGGACTTGAGGCTAAGGAAGCGCTTGAAACGATCATGGGAAACGGTCCCACAGACCTTAAAGAAAAAGCGACGGAAGTTGCAGGCATACTTTTTGAAATGATGGGCATCGAAAATGGAAAGAAAACAGCGGAAAAACTATTGAAAAGTGGCAAAGCGGAAAGAAAACTTCGTGAGATAATAGAGGCTCAAGGTGGAAAACCCCAAATTAGGCCAGAAGACATAAAAATAGGAGACAAAAAAGCGGAAGTAACCGCAAACAGAGACGGCAAAATTTTGTGGATTAATAACCAAAACATAGCCCAAATTGCCAGAGAAGCAGGCGCACCGAAAGAAAAAGGCGCAGGAATCAAACTAAAAGTAAAACTTGGCGAAAAGATAAAAAAGGGCACCGTTCTTATGGAGATATTTGCCGAGAGGAACACAAAATTAGAAGCAGCTGAAAAATTGGCAAATACGCTTCAACTAATTGGAATAGGCAAACGGTGGGAGGAACAAATGCTAATAGACCAAATTCCAGCAAAAACTGCACACATAAGACCTTTCACAATAGAACGCTAACCTAAAACTATTGATATCTTAACAGCCAAGTTTTACTGGTAATTTTGTGCTGAAATTTCAGCCTCGCTAACGAATCCTAAAAAGAACTTCTTTAGCCAAAATAAGCCTTTATAGGGCTTTATTTTAAGTGCGGGGGGTGGGATTTGAACCCACGAACCCCTATGGGACAGCCGCCTCAGGGCTGCGCCTTTGGCCATGCTTGGCAACCCCCGCATGAGTTTGTCAGTTTACTTTTAATTTATGGGTTAAAATTAAATCTTGCTTTAGCCTAACGTGAAATCGTTTATATCTGCAGCTGATGGAATATAAGTTTGGATTTAAAAGGGGAAGGGTGAAACGTTTGAAGGCAGTTGTTCTTGCGGGGGGATTTGCCACAAGGTTGAGGCCGCTGAGTTGTACGAGGCCGAAAATTCTTTTTCCGATAGTTAATAAGCCCTTGTTGGAGTGGATTTTTGAGGGACTTGCCAAGAATGGTGTTGACGAGGTAGTAATGGCGGTTAATTGTCAAACAGAAATTGTATTAAAGCAGCATAGAGTTCAAAAGTGTGGAATGCGTATTATTTATTCTTGTGACCCGCCGAGAAAACCCTTGGGAACAGGTGGTCCTATAAAGAAGGTTGAAAAAAGCATTGGGCATGGCGGTTCTTTTCTGGTTCTGAATGGAGACATATTTGCCGATGTAAATTATAGGGAAATCCTAAAAGTGCATGAGGAGAAAGATGCTGTGGCAACGATAGTTCTCTATTATGTTGAAGACCCAAGCAGATATGGGGTTGTGGAGTTAGCCAACGACAACCGCATAAAAAGGTTTGTTGAAAAACCACGACGAGAAGACGCTCCAACCAACTTGATAAACGCAGGCATCTATATTTTCAGTCCAGAGATATTCAAATACATACCAGAGGGGCGGATGGTTTCTACGGAACGCGAGGTTTTTCCGAAACTTGTGGAAGAAGGTAAGCTTTACGGTTACGTTCACGATGGTTTGTGGATGGATATAGGCAAGCCGGAGGACTACTTAAAAATAAACAGAATTCTGCTAAATTCCATTTCCGCCTATCAAAAATTTAAAGCTGGAGGGGAAGTGAAAATTAACAAGCCCGTGGCTTTTGATAGGAATGTTTTTGTTGGAGAAAAATCAGTTATAGGGCCATATACGGTTTTGGGACGGGACGTCACTGTTGGAAATAATGTTTCCATTTGTGATTCGGTGGTTTTTCCAGAAACGGAAATATCGGATTTTGCCTCTTTGGAAAGTGCAATAATTGGTGAGGGAGTTTTTATTGGAAGGAGAGTGAAAGTTGGAAAGGGATGCGTTATAGGGGATTATGTTAAAGTGGGAGATGGTGTGACGTTGGGCGATGGAGTTTTGGTTTGTCCCTCAAAAGAGGTTAACGGAGAGACATCAACAATTAAATGCATTATTTGAGAGGAGAGAAAGCGCTATGCAGACGCTAGCCTTAGACATAAAAAAGGAAGAGGTTGATGCTCCGGAAAAACGTGGAAAATACACGGTTGGCATTATAGGTTGTGGACAAAATGGCATTCTCCACGCTTGCAGTTTCGCTGAAGTGGAGTTTAAGGTTGTATGTGTGGACTCTGACCAAACAATAGTAAATGATATTCTACGAGGCAAAACATCTTTTTTAAGGCGTGAAATTGAGCTTAAATTAAAAAATCACGTTAAAAGGGGACTTTTAACCGCCACAACAGATTTTAAAACCGCTGTTTCACAGAGTGACTTTGTTGTTATAACGATTCCAGTGGAAGTTGACAAGGAAAAAGGGGGTGATTACTCAAGGATTAGGGATTTTTGCAAAAAAGTTGGGTTAAGCCTTCGCCGTGGCTCGGTGGTCATTGTTGCAAGTGTCATGGGATTCGGCGTCACAGAGGGTTTAATTAAGGATGTTTTAGAGAATGCTTCGGGCTTTAAGGTTGGGGTTGACTTCGGCTTGGCTTATAGTCCGCCCCAAATTTTTAATTGGCAAAAACAGGAAGTGTTGACGAATCAGAAGCGAATCGTTGCAGCTTCGGATAAGAGAAGCCTAAATGCGGCTTCGGTTATCATAGGGACTATAGCGAGAAATGTTGTTGAAAAGTTGGGAAGTATAAAAGTGGCAGAGGCTGCCATACTTTTTGAGGCTGTGCAACGGGACGTTAATGTTGCTGTTGCCTCTGAATTTGCATTTTTCTGCGAGAAAGTGGGGATAGATTACTTTGAAGTTTATGAACTTGTAAAGGCTTATGATTCTGTTACGTTGGGTTTGCCCGTGTTCGCCGATGGAAAAGAGCGTGTAGAGCCATATCTTTTTCTCGAAAACATTGAGAATCTCGAGTTGAAGTTGCGGATATCCACGGCTGCCAGAGAGGTGAATGAAGGAATAAATAGGCACGTGGTTAATTTGGTTAAGGGTGCCTTGAAAAGTTGTGGAAAAACGTTGCGAAGGGCGAGAATTTCGCTTTTGGGAATTTCACAAACGTCAAACGTGAAAAGTCCTCTAAAAGAGGCTGTTAAAGAGTTAGTTAAAACGTTGGAGGCTAGAGGCGCCAAAATCAACATTTACGACCCATATTTAAGTGGTGAACAAGCGGAAATGCAGCGTTATTTTAAGAAAAATTTGACGGAAACGTTGGAAGGGGCGGATTGTGTTTTATTGATTACTGGACATGAACAGTTTAAACGTTTAGACCTTAAGAAAATGAAAGTTATGATGAAAATGCCAGCGGCAATTGTGGATTTGGAGGGGATTGTTGAGCCTTTCAAAGTTGAAAGCGAAGGTTTCATATATCGAGGTTTAGGTAGAGGAGTTTGGACAAAATGAAAAAGTTAGGCGTGGCGGTTATTGGAGCGGGGTTTTGGGGGAGAAACCACGCAAGAGTCTTTAAAGAGTTAGGCGAAACAGAGCTTTTAGCTGTTTGCGACGTAAACGGCGAAAGAGCTAAAAATTTGGCTGTGCAGTTCGGCGTGGACGCCTACACCAACACTGGAAAAATGCTTAAAAGAGGTGACATAGAAGCCGTAAGCATTTGCACTTGGTCAACAAGCCTTGCAAAAGAAGCCTTGAAATCCCTAAAAGCTGGAAAACACGTTTTGGTTGAAAAGCCAATGGCGGCAAACGTGAAACAAGCGGAAAGACTTTTGAAAACGGCTGATGAAGAAGGACTATGCCTTATGGTGGGCTTTCTAATGCGGTTCATTCCTGGACTGCAACACATCAAAAAGGCAATAGAGAATAAGACGTTGGGCGAAGTTGTGTGCGCCACGGCGAAAAGGCTTTCGCAATGGCCAGAGCGAATAGGCGATGTTGGAGTGGTTAAGGACACCGCCATACACGACATTGACATAATACGGCACCTTTTCAACGAGGAACCCATGGCTGTTTATGCCAAGATGGGATGCATGATGCATAAAAAATTTGAGGATTACGCCCAAATAATGTTGACATTTGAAAGCGGGAAAAGCGCTTTTATTGAGGCTAATTGGCTAACGCCATACAAAACCAGAACGCTTGTGGTTACTGGAAGCGAGGGCATAATGAAACTTGACTACATAACGCAGGAATTAACAATCGAAAATGTTAAGGAGACCGTACAGCCACGGTATCTATGGCAGGAACCCCTAAAACTTGAGCTACAACACTTTGCAAAATGCATATTAGGAAAAGAAAAACCGTTGATAACTGGATTAGACGGATTAAAAGCGTTAAAAATAGCCGAAGCCGCAATAAAATCCTCAACAAAGGGAAAAGCCATAAAAATAAACCATTAAATCCCCCTTAAACCTTGAAAGCTTTCAAATGTCGTTGTCAATTCAACTTTTGCGCCGACGACATTTAAACCCAAAGTTTTTGCATTACCCCTTAGTGCGGTTAAACTTTTTATGTTTTTAAGTTGAAAGGTTTTCCCTCACGCAATATTTTTTCTGGAATTTTTTCCTTCCATTTTTTAAGGAACGGCAAATCTTCGCTTTCTTTTCGCAGTTCATCTGGAAGCATTTCTGGAATTTCATCCCTTATTGGATACCATCTCAGGCATTTGGGACAAATAATCAACCCTTCAACAATTTCCTCTTTCTCCTCAAAAACCAACAACTCCAGCGGATGATGCTTGTCTATGGGACAAGCCAGCATCTCCATCAACCTCCGCTTCATACCAGTATCCTCTCCCCAACAAGGTTGGAGGCAAGTGTTTATTAAATTTACCAAGCTACCGCCTAACAGCAATGTCTAACGCCACTTGATACCAGTTTGGACCAGTAGAACGGACAACACGTCCAAAAACAAAATCAAACGCCACATTTAAACCACCAAGTTTTTTAGCCACTTTACGCCTAACCTTCTCAACGGGGTCTTCATCTTTTCGTGCATGCTCAAAATCATAATAATGTATTAACCCAGCATTTTTAAGGGCAGATATGGCGTAAGGCAAATATTCAAGCGCTTTTTCAGGTAAGGGCATCAAAACCCTATTCGCCACATGACAAAGCCTTTCCAAAATAACATTTTTCGCATCGCCAAGCAAAGGCACAACTTTTCCGTAAACTCTGTTCAACCTAACATTTTCATACATGTGCCGAACGGCTACTGGGTTAATATCAATTGAATAAACTTTTTCGGCATTGGAGTGTTTGGCAATGATTATGGAGAAACAGCCCACTCCAGCAAACATGTTCACGACAACTTCGCCGTTTTTAACTTGCCTTGCAACACGCATCCGCTCGTAGAAAAGCCGTGGGGAAAAATAGCATTTTTCAACGTCAACAGAAAATAGGCATTCGGATTCCCTATGCAATGTTACGGTTTTATTTTCGCCAGCAACAAACTTTAATTTTCGAATTCGGAAATCGCCATGCACGGGGCTAGTTTGCGCTAAAACCGCCCTAATATTTCTGTGAACACCCATAACGGCTTCCGCAATAGCCTCAGCATGCTTCATTGATTTTTCTGTTAAACGCAAAATTGCAATATCACCAATAATATCATAAGAATTGTAAACGTAAAACAAATCCTCTGAGGGAATAAAACCCGAAAGAACCTTTCTCAAACGCTTTTTCAATCCCTTATCCTCCCACCACAAAAATAAATAGTCTAGAAACACTTAAAAGCACATGGACTTCATCTGTAAGAGGGGAACCTATATGGAGAAGACAGTAACTGGAATAGTTTATGAATGCGTCAGATGCGGAGCGAAAGTCCCATTGGAAGAGTTGGAACTCCGCGGCGGAGAAATGAAATGCACAACTTGCGGCTACAGAATTTTGAAGAAAATTAAACCGCCAGTTGTAAAACGGGTTAAAGCAACATAAAAAGGCAAGGGGCAATTTAAGAGCAAAACGCAACGGCATTAGAAGATTTCTTTCTCTCCGATTTTGCGGAGAGCCCTTCCACGTAGCTTTATTGCTGGACCGACAACCTCTTCAGGTTGTTTTTCAATAGTCTTCCGCTTTATAGTCTCCCCACAAACGCCTCTCGGCAACAATCGCCTTTTCACGCAAAGTGCATAAGTACAGTTTGCAACACTGCACATTTCCTCAGTCCATCTGCACCATACACCATCTCGACGATGTATGGCAGCGTTTTTCGCGCACTTAAAGGATTGACATGTCGGAGAACACATTTTCACTTGAGCCAACGCAGACACAACCTTCAATTGTTGATTGACAAAAACTTTCACACTGCAACTGTTCCCTACAATTTGTTTCACAACATTAAAATATAAACTTTTTTGCCAACAACTCTTTATTTCAACTCTCACTTCCGCCTGTTTTCGGTTTTAAACGTCTCCTCCTATAAAATTCAAAAATTAAAACCAAAATTACGCTTACAACAACAATGAGCGTTGTTGCCAACTGACCAGTCTCAACAATAAACCCAGCAATCACAACATACCGCTCCACCCTAACTTGAACCGTTTTTGAACCGTCAACATAAAATGTTGTTTCCATGTAAGGTTGCGACTGCCCGGGCAAGTAAACAACCGCCCGTAGCGTTCCACCGATAATGTTTGGAAACTTTGCTATTCCATCGGATTCCGTCAGATTTGAACGGTAAGATGAACCATCACGTTGCAACGTGACGTTTGCGTTTGAAATTGGCTGCCCAAAATAATCTACAACCTGAACTAAAAAACTTAAACCATAAAGCCTACAATTAACAAGCACGTTAACGATGGGCTCGTTCAAGTTTACCATTGTCTCATTAAGCTTTATATCGTCAACGTAAACTTTTATGGCGTATCTTCCAAAGGGACAGTTAAACTCGGCAACTCCATCCTCAGCGGTGGTTTCTTCAAAAAACAATCCGCCGAGCAAATCTTGAACTTTCACTGCGGCACTGCTTATTGGCTGATTATTAGCGTTGGGGTTGGTCACATTAACCTTCAATGTATAATTGGGACACGTAATTGTCAAGTTAAACCATGCAACTGGATTTCCATTTTGAAGCAAACCTGGAATTGTCGTTGTGTTAAACTGCATGCCAAACCGTGAAGCATTCAAAGTGTAAGTTACATCGGCTAATAGCGAACGGAAAACCGCCACGCCGTCAATGTTTGTGGTTAAAGTGGGAGTTAAAGTTAAATTTTCAGGCGATAGGCTTAATTCCACTTCTGGCACACAAAACTCTTTATCATTCACAACCGCTAAAACCAAAACCTTCAAACTCGCAAGATTGCAGGTAATGTTAAATGATAGGGACGTTTCAGTAACGTTTATCCAGCTTTCACCAGTTTTACGCTCTTTAAAATAGGCTTCAACAGTGAAATTGCCAATTTCAAGCTTCACAGTAGCCAAACCACCCGAGCCACTCGTCACGTTAGTAATGGAAACGCCACCCTCAAATATGCGAAATGTCACCTGCGGCACGGGTTCACTTGCAAGGTTCCTAGCAGTAATGTTAACATCAAAGCCTGGAACAGTGAAGTTTTGGCTGTCCAACGGAACTTTTGCTGTCGGTCCAAAGGTGGAGGTAATGTTGACTGTGTAGACGCCCATGGATGCGTTGTGGGGAACAGCCCAATCCATCTGCACAAAACCTTCAGGGCTGGCGTTTAAACTAGTGGAATTATGCAGTTTTTCGCCTGTTATTGTGATGGTCACGTTTTCATTTGGCTGGTAACCAGCGGCTTTAATGTTTACCGTTTGGAATCTGTGGTATTCTGTGGAATTTGTTAATCCTATGGTGAAGGTTGCGGTTGCAAGCGTCTCGTTGAAGAAAACTTTGTATTCGCCAACATAATGCGTATTGGCACCCGTGAAATTTTCTGGATACTTAATGATTTCGCCGCCGCTTCCATCTTCTGACAGGGTAATGTTAAACATGTTTGTGTAAGTTGCATTTGGAGTTTGAACCGTGATATTAGCAATGTAAAACTGTTTATCTTGTTCTCCGCCTGTTATGTTCACGTGGATTTCCACGGAATCGCCTTCTTGTCGCTGTCTGGGCGGTTCAACTGGCGGACTTATTTCTAGAAGGTATGTCGTTAAAACCTCAAATGTTGCGGTGGTGTTTTCCTTAGTTTCTTCATCCATTATTTTTATGGTGTGGTTGCCAGCCCGCGCTGGGGGAACCACAATAGAGGCATTAACACTGTTTCCAGTTGCATTTCCACCTTGCAGTTCCCTTTCATCAAAAAATATCCTATATTGCCCATTAACCGTGGTTATGTTGGCTATCAACGTAACGTTTGCGCCGACGCATCCCGAAGTGGGATTTATGGAAATGATTGTTACTTCAGCCGTTGCTTTTGGCAGAAACTGAAAAATTGCAATTGTCGACGTTAGGGTTAAAAACAAAATTGCTGAGAACTTAATTTTTCTGAGTGTGAAATTCATCAAATTTTTTCCCTCGAAAGGTTTAGATGGATTCGTGAACACTTTTAATATTCAAGGACATTTTAAACTTTACCTTTCCCTCATATGCTTTTTATCACCAATTTTATGTTCTACACGTAAAGTTTCCTTAACCGCGAATGCAAAGAAAAACGCTGGGGCAAGCGAAAACACAGCCATAAATTGATACATGGCAATCATGCCGTAACTGTTTGAAATGGCTCCTGCAATTCCGGAGCCAACAGCCAACCCGGCGGATGAGAAGCTATTGTATAAACCCAAGGCTGTTCCTTTGCCTTCTGGAGCGATGTCCGAAACAAACGCTATGGAAGAAACATATAACATGCCAAACGTGAATCCGTGCAAAAGTTGTATTGGCAAAATCAGGTATGGATGTTTCGCTGTCGTGTAAAGATACAGCCTAAGCGGATATATGAAAAGCGCGGCGGCAACAAGAACTTTTCTCCCAATTTTGTCAGATACTGCTCCAAAATACACCATACAGGGAACTTCCGCTAATGCGGCTATGGAAAACGCTAAACCCACGATAGCGTCGGAGCCGCCAAGCTCACGAGTATACAAGGAAAGAAAATTGGAAAAGGTTGTTGCTGAAATGTTCACCATAAAAATGGTTAAGAGAAACATCAAAAAATTCTTGTTTCTAACAAACTGGAAGTTCCCCTTTTTATCGTCAATTTTTATTTTTGGTTGTTCGCTAACTGAAACCTTAATTATAATGGCGGACAGCCAAAAAAAGGCAGACGCCAAGTAAAACACGACTTCAATTCCGAAACTTGTGGAAACCAGTCCGCCTATTGCAGTGCTTATAATCCATCCTATCGACCCAGAAATTCGGTATCTTCCAAAAAATTTTCCAACATCCGTTGACCCAACAGTATCCACAGCCAATGCAGGCGTGGCTGTTGTCGCTGCGGAAACAAACGTGTTCCATAAGAGAACCAACGTTAAAAACTGAATGAAACTTGAAGCGTGGGGGTAAACGGCGGAGACCACGCTGGCAACAGCAACAGCTAATATAATTATTGTCTTTCTTCCAGTTTTGTCGGTTATGTTTCCCCAAAAAGTTTGAAGTAAAATTGGAAAAATCAAACCAATCATGTAAATTACGCCGATTTCAAAGTAGGTTAACTTTGAACTTTGCAGTAGTAGGGGCATGAATGGACTGACAAAGCCAAGCGCCATGAAATAGCAAAAGCCGGAAAACCACAAACCAATAAAGGTTTTACTATGACTTTTTGTTTCGAATTCGTCAGTGTCAAAGCTTCCTTGTGTTTTGTCGCTTAACACATGGCGCACCGTTAAAATCGTGGTGAACATGGTATAAACACCTTTTAGAAATAAACATTACTAATAAGACTGAACAACAGTATTGTGTGAAGTGAAAGGCTTTGGAAAGGCTTGTTCCCTCTTCGCTCATTCAAGCGTTAAAAAGGCAGCGTTACCACTTTGTCGGGCGACATTCAGCCGTTAAAAGGTGCAGGTGGTTTTACGAAACATTAATCCACGACAGACCATGCTACAAACAGAAGTTTTACGGCATAAAAACGCATCAGTGCATACAGATGACGCCTTCGATTTTCTATTGCACACAACAATGCCTTTTCTGTTGGCGGGCACAAAGCGGCGACCTCAAAATAACATGGAATGAAATGAAACTGCCAGAATGGGATTCCCCAGAAGAAATAGTTGAAGGCTGCATTAAAGCGCAACTTGCAATTTTAAGTGGGTATAAAGCTAATCCCAAGACAAACCAACAGAAATTTTGGGAAGCCCTAAAACCGAAACATGCAGCCATAAGCCTAACTGGCGAACCGACGCTTTATCAGCCACTTGGAGAGTTAATCCAAACCTTCCATAAAAGGGGGTTCACCACATTCCTTGTTTCTAATGGCACCGTACCTTCAGCCTTGGAAAGACTAAGCCACGAACCCACACAACTTTACATTTCAGTCTGTGCTCCAGACAAAGAAACTTTCAAGCATGTTTGCCGTCCCCAAATCCTAAACGCTTGGGAAAAACTAAACGAAACGTTAGAGCTTTTGCCAAGCTTTAAATGTCCCACGGTGATTCGCATAACAGCCGTGCAAGATTTAAACATGAAAAACGTGGAAGGCTACGCCAAACTTGTGGAAAAGGCTAACCCAACATATATTGAGCCTAAAGCCTACATGCACGTTGGATTCTCAAGGCTTCGGTTAGGCTATGGAAACATGCCGTCGCATGAGGTGATACGCGAATTCGCCGTGCAACTGGCAAAAGAAACAGGCTACAACATCATTGGCGAGTCAGAGGAAAGCCGAGTTGTGTTATTAAGCAAAATGAAAAAACCCATAAGATTCGGCGAAGGTTAACACAATACACTTATGTGTTTTCTAACATAAAATGACGTGGGAACAATTTTATGTCATATATAAAAAATGTTTTGAAAAAAATTAGGAAAGAACTGAAGGAGAAGGAAAAAATTCGAGAAAAAGCCCAGAAAAACATGCGAAAGGCAACAAGCCTCTCAAAACAAGCAATACTTCTAATCCACCAGAAGAGGCTTGGAGAAGCCAAAAAACTAATTGAAAAGGCAAAGGAAATAATCTCAAAACTTGACGATGCTTCAGCTACACATCCGAACATCATTTACAGCGGTTTATTCGATGCTGCACTTCAAGAATTTTCTGAAGCAAACATCCTCCTAAAACTCGTTGAAGAATCAAAGTTTCCAACGCCAGAAGAAATAGGCGTGCCATCGGTTGATTACGTTCTCGGATTAGCCGACGTCATAGGCGAGTGTAGACGCATGGCGCTGGACGCCCTACGCGAAGGAAAAATAAGGGAAAGCGAAAACTGTCTGCGCATAATGGATGAAATTTACACGGAGCTTATGGCTATGGACGAAGCCTATATGCTAGTTCCTGGATTGAGGAGAAAATGCGACATGGCGAGACGGATAATTGAAGCTACACGGGGAGACATAACCCAAGAAGGGCGAAGGACAGCGCTAGAAAAAAGTTTGAAAAGTCTTGAGAGGCGCATTGGAAAAACATGAAAATGGAAAAATTAAATTCACGTTTTTCCGTTGAAAAAGCTCATAAAACACAGTTGGAAATGTCCAAAAAATTGGTTTTTGAAGATAAACTGCCAGCTGAAATCCGTTTTGTAGCTGGAGTTGACGTTGCCTATGCAGAGGATTTGTCCATAGGCGCTGTTGCCGTGTTAGACTACAAATCATTAAGGCTTGTAGAAACACAGACAGCAAAATGCAAAACGCTGTTTCCATACATCTCAACACTCCTTTCTTTTAAGGAAGCCCCTCCAACGGTTTTAAGCATCAAAAAGTTAAGCATAGACCCAGATGTTTTCCTTGTGGATGGACATGGTTTTGCACATCCTTATGGCTGTGGGTTTGCAAGCCACTTGGGACTTGTCATAAAAAAGCCAACTGTCGGTGTGGCGAAAAATCGGTTGTTTGGAATGCTGGAAAATCAGCGAAATGGGGATGTTGCCTTTTTGAGGCATAACGGCAAAATTGTGGGCGCCGAAGTTGTGACAAAACGTGGATGTAAACCAGTTTACGTTAGCGTTGGACACATGGTTTCGCTGGAGACAGCCATAAAAATCGTTAAGCATTGTGCAGTTCGCAGTCGCATTCCAGAACCCATTTTAAAAGCTCATGAAGTGGCAACCGCTGAAAAACGCAAAATCAAATAACACAAAAACCCTACACAAATAGCGGAGTGAAAAGCCGTTGCTTCCTCCAAAACTTAAGGTGTTGGCAAATAAAATTCACGATAAAAACCTTCGAAAAAAGGTTGTTGAATTACTGGAAAACCCAACGTTTGAGGTTAACGGCAAAAAATATTCAAGCTTGCCCCTTGAAACTGCACCAGCTGGACTCTCGCATCATCATTGCTATCCAGGCGGCTACGTGGAACATGTTGTTTCAACAACAAAAATTGCCTTAACGTTGTGTGACTCTGTGGAAACGGTTTATGGGGGAAAGGTGAACCGCGACGTCGTTATTGCTGGAGTTTTGTTGCATGACATTTTCAAACCAGCCACATACACAATTAACGAGGATGGGAGTTACGGCACAACAAACCTAGCCGATTACATGGACCACCTTTCCCTCGTGATTTCAGAGCTTGTTCGAAGAGAATTTCCATTGGCTGTTATCCACGCGGTTTCAGCCCACCATGGGGAATATAGCCCAATAAAACCCCACACAATCGAAGCCTTAATCTGCCACCTAGCGGATTTTGCAGATTCACGGTTAAACGGCGAAGTGTTAAATGCAGCTGCGTACCTCATAAAGAAGGCTGTGGGCGAAGAACTGCCACGTTTAACTTCGAAAGAAGCCTTCGAAATAGTCAATTCGAAGGTTGTCGAAGGCTGGGAAGGCGTGGCAAAAACCGTGGAAAAAATAAAGCAGAAAAGAGAAACAACAAAACTTAATAGGAATGGCACACTTGAAAATGAAAGCAAAAGGAGAAGTGAAAATGGAGATTTCATTTGAGGAATTTCAAAAATTGGATTTGCGTGTCGGAAAAATCGTGGAGGCAAACCAAATTCTAGGCTCACGCAATCTCATCCGCATGATTGTGGATTTTGGAACAGAAAAGCGACAAGCAGTTGCGGGCTTATTACAATGGTATAAACCAGAAGACCTTGTCGGCAAAAAATGTGCTTTCATACTAAACCTTCAACGCCGAAAATTCATGGGCGTAGAATCTCAATGCATGATTTTAGCCGCAGAAGACACGGAAGGCAACGTGGCGATTCTACAACCAGAAAAAGACATAGCAGAAGGAAGCAAAATACACTAAAATAATTGAATTTCTACATTCCCTTAATGTCTCTTAAGGAAACAAAGGTAACAGATACTCACGGTTTCCAGTAGAGGTATCTTTTTCCTTCAGAAACATTAAGGTTAACTATTTCTAACACTTTCCAGTTTACAAGTAAACGATCCAGAAGCGGCTTTATGTTATCGACGTAACTATTGAAATCCTCGAAAGCGGTATAGCCTTCTGTTTGTTTCATAGTGACTTTTGTTATGGACAAGCTTTCGAATTCTTTATTTTAGAGTTGACGTAGGCGGTAAATTTTCATGAAATTATCATACATTCCTGATCTTGTATTTTCATACTTAAAAAACATAGATCTTCTCAACCCTTTCCTCTGAAGAAAAAGCATCTATCTTCCTTAACTTAACAAAGGTCACAGTTTTATAGTCCGGCAGTTTCTCGTGTATCTCTTCAGTTAAGATGTTAAGAAAGGAAGGTTCAGGGTTTTCCTGTCCATAACCAGCGAGAAAATTACTGCTAATATGCCGCCATTTCGTTGCCAATTTATCCAAAAAGTCCTTTTTAAAGATTTTTCTTGAAGCACGTCAATAATTTTCAAAGATGTCCCCTCGACTTTTCCCTTTAAACGATGCACATAAAAGTTTTGTTTAATCATCGTTAACGGAAAAGTTTGGTGTAGTTTAATGAAGCGTTATGCAGTGGGCGAAACTTCGGATGTTTTTAGTTGTGTTTTGATGGCTTCGGCGTTTTTCTCGTTTTCCGTCAAATAATCAATCATTTCATTGTCTAAGTCAAGCCATCGTGCAATTCCAGCCGCCATCTCTACATTATTCTTGAAAATAATCCTCAAGTATGGAAGTATTTCTTTTGAGGCGCGGTTAGCTGAAATGTGACATTTACGCTTGATTTTATAGCCTATTTGGAGTTGTATGGCACGTTCAGCCTTAGACCTTGACAACATTTGTATGCGCTGTGGAAATTTGAATGGTATCCACCCGCTGGGTTTAGTGTTTCTTCTCGCCATGGCTACGCCCGCTGTCATGTGGTCAATAACATAGCGAACAAAACTCCAGTCCTGGGTTTTGCGGATTCTGCCGCGGTAGACATCCGCCAGTGAAAGCTCGTTCATAGCCTTTGCCAAATCATGCGGGTCCGTCAAATGCGCTGGAACATTCTCGTATATCCATTCAAAAAGCATGTCAACATCAACGTCAGCCATATCCACCGCTTGTTTTGCGCCCTTGCAAGTTTTCCCATAAATTATCATTCTCAAAACATTGAAAATATTTTCTTGCCTGTCGCGGTGTCCAAGCCAAGAAACATCATCGTAAGTAAGCCTCGTCTTGCCCTGAGCCAAAGCTTGCAGGTCGTTTACTGCCGAGCGGACGTCGCCCTCAGAACGTTGAGCAATAAACTTTAATGCGTCTTCGTCTGCTTGGATGTTCTCTGCCATGCAAATGCGTTTCAAATGACGCAAAACATCGCTTGCTGGCGGCTTTTTAAACTCTATTAGGAGGCAGTGGTTGCGAAGTTCTGAAAAACGCGGGTCAAAAGCGTTGTTTGCAATTAAAACTATTGGGCACAGGGCTGTTTTCACAATGTCGGTTATGGCTTTAACTCCGCCCTTGTCCGCCGTGCCAGTTAAACCATCCAACTCATCAAGCAAAACAACTCGTTTACCACCAAACAACGAACCGTACTGGGAGGCTAAACCAGCAAAATGATGCACAGCCTCTTCTGTCCGATAATCGCTGGCGTTTTTCTCAACAAGCTCCAACCCAAAATCATTAGCCAAAGCCTCAACAACCACGGTTTTCCCAACACCTGGCGGTCCATACAAAAAAGCAGCCCGTTTTTTGGGAACAGCCTTTTCCCAAGATTTTATCCAATCAATAAACTTTTGAATAGCCTCTCTATTTCCAACAACTTCGTTTAGGGATTTAGGTTTGTGCTTAACAGTCCAAGCGGCAAACAACCCTTTAACACCTAACTTGCTTTTCCCAGTTCATGACCAGCCTCAACAAGTTTGGCGAGTAAAGCGCTAAGTTGAACTTCTTCATCTGCGCCTTCCACAAGCCTATAATCAATTTCGCCAACAGCCTCAGCCAACTTTATTCTCCACTCTTCTGGAATTTCCGCCCTGAAAATTTCGGTGTGGATTTGGCGGATGATGTCGGTGCCAGCCACGCCGTATTTCTGAATCATGTCACGCAACTGTTTTCGCGCTTCTAAAAAGTCGCCTTTCATGGCTGTTTCCAACATTTTCTGCACATCGGCTGGGTTGGCACGTCCAGCGATTGAATAAACAATTTTTGCATCCACAGGCTTATTTAAGGAGGCGGCTGCCTGCAAAGTGTTTATTGCCCTTCTGAGGTCTCCGCCGCAAACCTCGAAAATGGCGTCTAAACCATCCTTTAACAGTTTTACGCCTTCATTTTCCGCTATGTGCCGCAGATACCTATCTTGTTCCTCTCTTGGCAGGAAAGTGAAACGGAAAGGCGCACATCGAGACTGGATTGGCTCAATTATTTTTCCGCTGTAGTTAGCGCATAAAATGAAACGGCAAGTTTCCGTGTAACGCTCCATCGTCCGCCTTAAGGCTTGTTGCGCATCAGACGTCATGTTATCCGCTTCGTCTAAAATCATTATTTTGAATGGGATTTCGCCGATGGAACGCACTCTGGCAAAGGTTTTAACAGTTTCACGCACAACGTCAATGCCTCTCTCGTCGCTGGCGTTTAACTCCATAATGTGTTCGCGGTAAGCGTCACCGTAAAGGTCACGAGCCAAACAAAGAGCCGCCGTAGTTTTTCCAGTGCCGGGAGGACCAGCAAAAATACAATGTGGAACATTACGTGATTTGACAAAGCTTTTTAGGCGGTCAACTATTTCTTTTTGGTTAACCATTTCGTCAAGCGTTTTCGGTCTGTACTTTTCAGCCCACATTTCGAAACTCAAAAAGGACAAACCTCCTCCGTAGCTATAAGATAGGAGTTGTTTAATAAATGCTTGTTTCTGAAGTTTGCACAGAACTTATTTCTTCAACTGTTTTGTTTAGCGTCACCTCCGCAATGTTTTGGCTGTACTCCATAATTCTTCTAGAGCTGTCGAAAATCAGTCTGAAAATTGCTGAGATGTTTGGGTCTAGTTTTTTGCTTGATATTAAGTTGATGATGTCGTTTTCGAGGGTGGCGAGCGATTCTGTTTGAGAGATTATGTTATCGGCTTGGTTATAATCCCATTTGAAAGTTGCCCTTATGGATTCCTCAAACAATTTATGCGCTAGAGAATTGAAGTTGAGAATTTGGGAGTAAACCTCCTCATCTATTGGCTCTTTCAGAAACAGCGTTTGGCTCTTAACCATCTTTCTAAAGGCGATTATGTTATTCACAATGTTTCTTGCGTTTTCGGCTATGCTCCTCACATCATTAACAACAATCCTATAAGCCAAAAACTCCTTGGGAGTTTTAAATCCCAACTCTCGGAACAAATTTCGCTCCACACCAAACTTTAGTTGACGAACCACATACAAATTCAATCGGTTTACATCGTTATAGGCATTCATCACGTTTTGAACTAAACCCTCATCCATATTTTTTAATGTTAAGATGGCGTCCCTATGCGCTGAAAGAGCTACGATTGCCATCCGCCTAATAGCCTTTTCAACTGGAAATTCCGGATGTTTTATCAAAATTTGGATGACGAATTCATTGGGTGTTTCGTCGATTATTTCCGAGCCTAAAAGGGTGTCTCTAACAAGGTTGTTTATTACCGTTTTTAGTTTTGAAACATTATCTTTGCCCTTGAAACGAATACGTATAAGCTCCGCACCAGCGACATAAAGAGATTTTACCTTACGACATACCGACCCAAGGTCTTCTTTAGATTCTAAAAGAACCCAATACTCTCTTAGCCTAGATTCCTCAGTTTCCTTTCCTCCTTCAGTTTCTTTCCTTGGAATCAACATTAAGGAAGAATCATCCAGCACTTTAAATGCTATTTCGCTTCCCTTTTTTAAACCCACGTCATGCACCCATCTTTTAGGTAAAGATATAATGTATGAACCCCTTCCAGTGCATTGAACCCTTCTATGTCCCAAATCTTTCTCTCTCATGGCGTTTCCTCAACTATATATTTCATTTATTCTATAGCATTCACTATCTTGTATATAAATGATTTACAATAAGTTTATATCAAATTGTGCAACGTACATCATGGCTTTAACGGTGTGAAATCAACTCTAAAGTTTAAAACATAAAATGGTGATGTGAAATGACTGAACGTGTACATAGAAACAGCTCCTACCTAAATGAAAAGTCAACTACTGGCACGACAACTCGTGTTAAGGATACAAGCCCAACAAGCGGAATGTGTCCAATCTGCATTCGTGATTGTCCATTCATCTGCGAAATCAGCCTATCAGCCTTCAGAGGAAGGGAAGCCCTATATCCAGAGCCAGTTCAGTATGGATACAGCACAGCAGGAGCTCTAAAAGACTTTGGGTTAGATTGGTCGCACTTCAACATTCAAGCTGGATTGTTTGAAGCGCTTGGAATAGAGGAAAACTCTGATGTGGCGCTCTTTCCAAACGTTAACATCGAAACGAAAGTTGCAGGCATACCGTTAAAAATTCCCATATTGTGCGGCGCTTTCGGTTCAACAGAGGTTGCAAGGCTAAACTGGGAAGGCTTAGCCATAGGCACAGCACTTTCAGGAGCAATGATAATAGTTGGCGAAAACGTATGCGGCATGGACCCTGAAGCTCAATTCACAAAGGGCAAAGTTACCTATTCTAAAGAGTTAAAGCGAAGAGTCGATGCTTTCCGAAAGTTTTGGGATGGAAAATATGGAGACATAGCTGTTCAAACAAACGTTGAAGACCAACGGTTAGGCGTTGACGTTTACGCAATTTCAAAATTGGAAGTGAACGTTATAGAAAGAAAATGGGGACAAGGCGCAAAAGCCATAGGAGGCGAAGTCCGCATAAAAGACTTAGACAGAGCCGTAATGCTAAAGAAAAGAGGCTACATAGTAATTCCAGACCCAGAAGACCCAGTGGTGCAACAAGCCTTCAAGGAAGGAGTTTTCCAAACATTTGAAAGACACAGCAGAGTGGGCATACCAAAAGAAAAAGACTTTGTAGAAGATGTGGAGTGGCTACGCAAACAAGGCGCAAAAAAGGTGACGCTAAAAACAGGCGCGTACAGACCGTCAGCAGTTGCCTACACAATGAAAATTGCATCAGAAGCAAAAATTGACGCCGTTTATTTCGACGGTGCCGGCGGCGGAACAGGCATGAGCCCAGTTCCAATGATGGATGAAATGAGCATACCAACAGTCTATCTGGAGACTATAGTCCTCAAATGCGCCCAAATACTAAAAAGGAAGGGACGCTACGTACCAGACCTCATCATGGCTGGAGGCTTCATTAACGAAACGCAGATTTTTAAGGCGATAGCGATGAGCAACTTTGGAGACAAACCATTTGTAAAAGCGGTTTTGATGGCACGTGCACCCGTCACGGCGGTTATGAAGGCAAACTATTTCAAACAATTAGCCGAAGAAGGCAAACTGCCGAAAGCCTTCACAAACAAGTACGGCAACACTCCAGAAAAATTCTTCATCGCAACAACAGAACTAAAGGAAAAATATGGCGAACGCTTCAAAGAGATACCATGGGAAGCCGTTGCACTTTACACTTACTTAACAGACCGCATAGGCACAGGACTAAAACAGCTATTGGCAGGCAACAGAAAATGGAAACTGGAACTCATAAACAGAAACGACCTAATGAGCTTGTCTGAAATAGCTGCGAAAGTTACGGGCATACCACTACCAAACGAAGCGGAACAAGAAAAAATCGAAGCAATACTCGACGATTAATGTTCCCTTCTTCTTTTTCTAAGCCAAAATCCACAATAGGAAATTAACAGCTTTACCATACAAATTAGCAAAAGCGCATCTTTCCAATTTTCTTAAACCCTTCAATCTAATTTTTAAACTGTCACGCTTATTATTTGCTTTGTGCTATAGCGCCAAAGTCGAGAAAAGGGGAAAACAATGAAAATTGAAGATTTGGATTTCAGCTTTGAACATTCAAATGTAAGGGTTATTGCAAACAGAAACTGCCCAGAAATTAAGCTCGCAGGTTTAAGCGTGGGTCCTTTTGAAGAGGGAAACGAATATGAAGTTCAGTTTTGGATAGCTCAAGAATTGGAAAAGGCTGGAATAACCCGTTTCCGCGAGGAAGAACGTTTAGACGCCACTAAACTTTACAAAATTCAATGGACAGAACGCGTCCAAACAGCGGGACAAATTGCTCCGCTCCCAGAAAATTTCTACCCAAAACTTTGCAGGTTTCTCATGGAACTTAAGGAAAAAGCTTCTGAAAACCCAGAGAAAATGCGGGAATATGAAAAGATTAGGCAGCTAGCGCAGGACATAGTAAATGCAAGGTTAAAAAAGGTTGTTGCTCTCGCCTCAGCCTCGGCTCAAACCGAACAAACATTAAAGAATTTAACAGCTGAAGAAAAAATACTCCACACAAAACTTCATAGGTTAATCCACACATGGAAAACGCAAATATTAAGGAATGAAAAGGTGGAAAAATGACAAAAGTAGAAGTTCTAGACCCGCAAGAACAGTTTCAAGAGCTTTTTAAGGCGGAAAAATACCGTCAAAGAATCTCGCAGATGGCTGTGGCAGGCAAAACCTCGTTAATAGTTGATTTTGAAGATGTTTGGGCGTTCGACCAAGCACTTGCAGAAGCGCTTCTGGAAAGGCCAGACGAGTATTTGAAACATGCTTGTGTCGCCGCCTATGCGCAACTCCAAACGGAAGACCCGGAATACGCTGAAAAAGTGAAAGGCGTAGATGTTAGGATAGTTCGGCTTTGGGAACCCACACCGCTGCGGAAACTTGGTTCAGCACACATTGGAAAGCTTGTAATGGTGGAAGGCATAGTTGTCCGCTCCACAACGGTCCGCCCAATGGTCATGGAAGCGGCGTTCAAATGTAAAAGATGCGGCGAAACAACCCGTGTAGAACAAACGGGGCAATTCCTTAAGGCGCCCTTCGCCTGCGCCAACCCAACTTGCAGGGCGAAAGGACCCTTCGACTTTATCCAAGAAGAATCTACGTTTATAGACTCTCAAGACCTTCGCCTCCAAGAAAGACCCGAAGATTTGCCGCCTGGACAGCTTCCCAGAACCTTGCATGTTAAGCTCGTTGGAGGCGAAATAGTTGATGTTGCACGTCCAGGAGATCACGTTTCAATTGTTGGAGTGGTTCGCGCTGTGTCGCCTACGCTTCCGAGAGTTGGGAAACTTCGCACGTTTATTTTGCATTTGGATGCCAATTCGGTTGAGGTTTTGGGTAAAGAGCCAGAAACAACGCTTCCATCTCCAGAAGAGGAGCAAAAAATCCTTGAGTTGGCGAAAGACCCTTGGATACACCGCAAAATAATAAATTCTATAGCGCCGTCGATTTATGGTTATGACCACATAAAAGAGGCGATAATGTACCTTCTTTTTGGGGGTGTCCAAAAAACCCTTCCAGACATAACGATAAGGGGGGAATTGAACAGTCTTTTGATAGGGGATCCTGGAACAGCTAAATCTCAGCTTTTGCAGTATGTGGCAAGAATAGCGCCTCGGGGATTGTACACTTCTGGACGTGGCACAACAGCGGCTGGTTTGACGGCGGCTGTTATCCGTGAAAAGGGCGGTGGAATGAGCCTCGAAGCTGGAGCGCTTGTGTTGGCGGATAAGGGAATAGCGTGCATAGATGAGATAGATAAGATGCGTCCAGAGGATAGGGTCGCAATTCACGAGGCTATGGAGCAGCACACGGTTTCTGTTGCAAAAGGCGGTATAGTGGCAACCCTTAACGCACGAACAGCCATACTTGCAGCTGCCAATCCAGCTTTGGGAAGATATGAACCGCACCGCACGGTTGCAGAAAACATTTCGTTACCCGTTACAATACTTTCAAGGTTTGATTTAATTTTTGTTTTAAGGGATGTGCCAGACAAAGAAGCGGACAGCAAAATGTCGGAACACATCCTTGAAATTCACAGAAAAGGCTTAAGTCCAGTTGAACCGCCGATACCGTCGGATTTGCTGCGAAAATACATAAGCTACGCAAGAGGAGTTAAGCCAGTTTTAACTCAAGAAGCCCTGAAACGTCTCAGCGACTTTTATTTGGCGATGCGTTCCGCAAGCGAAACAGAAGGCTCTCCAGTGGCGATAACTGCACGTCAACTTGAATCGCTTGTGCGCATTGCAGAGGCAAGAGCCCGTGCAGCCTTGAGAAAAGAAGTTACGGCTGAGGATGCAGAGGCAGCCATAAACATTATGAAAAGGTCATTGCAAGAGGTTGGAATAGACTTGTCCTCTTACAAGTATGACATAGACATTATAATGACTGGCAAACCGAAAAGTGTAAGGGATAAGCTTCAAACAGTGCTTTCAACAATTATGGAAATGGAAAGGGACACGGGAGTTGTAGAAAAAGCAGCCCTTTTGAATGAGTTAGAAACAAAATATAAAATCCCAAGAGGAGAGTCAGAACGTCTTATAGGACAATTATTGCGGGAAGGCACCATTTACGAGCCGAGGGAAGGATACCTAAAGAAAACTTAGCTGGGCTACTGCGCTGCGGCGATGTTAGTTTCAACATAGTACTGGGCGTTTGAAGTGAACACTGTAATACCCACAGAAAGCCCCACATCGTTCAAAGCAATGCTGTCAGGATTCATAATGTATATAACGATGGACCAGCCTGACCTTAACGTCAAATCAGTGGTGGCTTGTTGGAAACTTTCTCCATCTTGAAGATACGTGAATGTTTCTTTCCACATGGTTGCGTCCATGTTGGGGATTTCAACTCGTGTAACGTTTAAGTCGGCTGAGATGGTTATGGTGTTTGTTCGCCAATAATACACGTTTGACCATGGACAGTCTTGTCCCCTCACCGCAATTTTGTCAAGCACTACGTCTCTTCCTCCAGTGTTTATGATTAGCAGTGCCGCTTCAGCCCAACCTCCAGTGGTATTATACCATACACGTTGTTTGCTTAAATGTAATGATTCCTCTTGAACTCTTGTGCTCACCACGTTTATGGCATAAAAAGTCACGACGGTCGCCAACAACACAGAAACAACCAGTATTATCAATGTGGTAACTACCACGCTTAACCCTTTCACATCTTTTAACAAGCCCATAGGCTTCATCACCTTGCATTAACAAAAAATAATTGGAAAGAAAAGTAAGACAGTTTGTACGTCACAAATCCAACGCAACCTAACAATTATTATTTAAACGGTTAATTAAAAGTTAAAACTTAAAGTATTAATTTTTACATTTTTGACAAAATTTGTTCGGAACATTCTTCGGAATTTTAGATAAAAATTAGATTAAACCATATCAAAGGCTGGTTAAAATGTTGAAGTGGAAATTGTATACCTTACTTACTAATCCTACGGGTGTGTTATTGAAATATACTCGACGTAACAACATAAGAAATATTTTACTCAATGTTGCAAGGGGAACCCTGCCGTCTTTCGGTGAAGATTACGATAAACATTGGAATTATCTAAACTTCAAAGGCAAGAAAATTTTGGATTTAGGTGCTGATTATGGAAGCACAGCAAGCTATTTCCTATGGCAAGGAGCAAAACAAGTAATTGCGGTTGAGAGAAACGAGGAGTTTGCTGAAGCCCTGCGGAAAACTTTCGAAAAGAACCCAGAATCATACCGATAGAACTTTTCATTAAATCTCCAGAAGACATTGATAACCTAATCAGCAAATATCATCCAGACATCGTTAAAGTGGACATTGAAGAATACGAATTAAACCTTTTAGGTTGCCAAAACATTGAAAAAGTGAAGGAATGGTTAATTGAATGCCACAACCGACAAATTTACAACAAAATTGAAACCTTATTCCAGCAAAAGGGATTTAGTGTTGCAAGTATTGAGTATGGAAAAATGTGCAAGTACAACCCGGACTTAACAGTTTTAGTTGCCTTTAAATGAACAGAAAATCGCGGCGCCACAAACAGCAAAATTACAGACGGAAGCATAACCATATCTTAGATGGTAAATGAATAGAATCTTGAGGGTTAGTTTTAATTTTGAATGTGGCATTAATAGGGTTAATTGGGGAGCTTATGAAGGTGGTGATGGTTGTCGCTGGCACACGCCCGGAAATCATAAAAATGGCTCCTGTAATTAAGGCTTTTCAAAAGGGCAAAATTCCATTAATTTTTGTTAATTGCGGTCAACACTACAGCTACAACATGTCTCAACAATTCATCGAGGAACTTGGACTTCCAATACCAGACTACACGTTTAAAGTTAAGGCTCACTCTCAAGGATTACAAACTGCAAGCATAATAACCCGCATGGAGCAACTATTAAAGAAAACTTTGCCCGCCCTTGTTTTGGTTGAGGGAGACACAAACGGAGTTTTGGCAACAGCTTTAGCAGCGGTTAAGCTTGGAATACCCGTGGGACATGTTGAGGCTGGATTGAGAAGTTTTGACTTGCGTATGCCAGAAGAGCACAACAGACGCCTAACAGACCATATATCCACTTACCTATTTGCGCCGACAACCACAGCCGAAGACAACCTAATAAAAGAGAATGTTTGGGGGAAAATTTACGTTACTGGAAACACAATCATAGACGCTGTAATTCAGCACTTGCCAACAGCGGAAAAGAAATCAAAAATTTTGGAGCAAATCCAATTTGAAAAGTTTGCGTTGGCAACCGCCCACAGAGCAGAAAACGTAGACAACTTCAACGTGCTTAAAAGTTTCATAAAAACCTTCATGGAAGCTCCATTACCAGTTGTTATTCCAATGCACCCACGCACAAAAAAGAGACTTCAACAAAACAGGATTTATGCTGAAATTAAAAAATCTAGAAACGTACAGATTTTGCCACCGCTTGGCTACCTAGACTTTTTAGTTTTGATGAAAAAATGCGAAATGATATTAACGGACTCAGGTGGCATACAAGAGGAAGCAACGGTGCCATGTATTCGAAAACCCGTCGTGGTTATTCGTCTATCCACAGAAAGACCTGAAGCCGTCAAATATGGTTTCGCCGTGGTTGCCGGCACGGAAAAACAAGGGATATTAAAAGCCATGGAAAGCCTCATAAACAACAAAAGAGAACTGCCAGAAAAATCCCCTTACGGAGATGGAAACGCAGCTGAAATAATTGCCAAAATAGTTAAAGAAGAATTAGATTTATGAAATGTAAGTGATTCTCTTATCCTCTTCTTTCTTGGCTTCCTCGGCTTGCAAAGCCCTTTTCTCCTCGATTTTCTGCAAACGCATAACCATCTTCTCAGCCTTTGAAATTTCCTCGTCTAAACCAGCCAAATCCACGTCAATGCCAAGCAACACTCGCAATGTCTCTAAGACACTTTTAGCCGCTTTCGGATCTGGCAAATATCCCCGAGTCTCGCTTAAAAGACATAAAGCATCAATTTTCTTGAAGTGAGACAAACCCAAAATTAAACCAGCCGTGCCGACAATGGGGTTTCCCGCTGGGCTGACAATAGCTCCAGCCTTTAAAGCCCTTTTTAACAATTCCGAATTTGTAGCGGCTACTACAACTTTCGGCTTGTCCTTTACCTCTGTTCGGTAACCGCCTATTGTGATAACCATTTTAACATCATATTTTTTAGCGAAATCTAATATGCAATTTGAAATTTCATATTGTCCCTCAATCGTTTGCGCTTGACTGTCTCCAGTAAACAGAACAAGGTCGTTTTTTCCATTTTTGTTTTTCCAAAAATAAAAGGCTCCACGCAGAAGCCTAACATTTCCCTTCTTGTCGACAAGCACGAAATACGGAAAATGTGGAGAATAGAGATAGGCAAACTTTTTAGCCTTCAACTGCTTTATCAGATAACGCACGGCAATTTTGCCGACAAGCCCCAAACCTGGAAGCCCCTCAACCAAAATTGGATCATGCAAATCAACCTTTGCAAGTTCTTTAATGAATGTTTCCTTCAACCGATTAACCCCATTCAGCTTATTGCGTTTTCCCTTTTTAGTATTGCTGGTCGGCGAACGATAAAAAGGTATTCTTCACTTCGAGAATAAGACAAACCTGAAATAAAAGTGAAATACATCTCTAAACATGGGCGAAATGAAATGTGCTAAAGTTTGGAATATGTTAAGAGTCTAATTAGCGCATTATTCAAACTTTTCCTTAACCCTATATTCTAAATACTTGTCGTCAGGCGAAAATTTTGGGGGATGTGGCACACGGACGACCCCGCCGCAGTGTGGACACTTATCCTTTCTTAATGTGTACTTTCCACATTTTTCACATTTCCTTAAAAGCCAAACCATCACTTTTCCCTTCTAAAAACTCCTTCCCCACCAGCCTTAACAACATTTGAAACAATGGCTTCAGCAATCCTTTGCAAAATAGCCTCCGCATGCTTGTAATTTTCAGCCATAACCTCAATGCCGTATCTTGGCGCTGCAATCACGTAAAAGTTAACTTTCGCATCACGCAACCTCTCAGACTTTTTGGCATTCAAAAAAGCCTCTTTAATGATTTCCACTCCGTTAGGCTTCATACAGCGGAGTTCAACAAAACCCTTCACCTTAACCATTGGCACATGTATTCTCTCTTTTGCAACCTCGGCGATAACCGTTGCAAGTTTTTCGGGTACACCTATCTTCGTTAAAACTTCTAATCCTTCCTTAACAGCTTTTTCGAAGCCTTCGTAAAGTCCATACTCCCTTTCCATCGGCACGCCAGCTTTTTCATAAACTTCTTCTATGGATATGCCAGCCTTTTCAGCAACATTCCGCATTAAAGCTTCAGCCCTTCTTTCCCTTTTCCAAGACATTATTTTCTCAATTTTCTCCCTTTTCGTAACTCTTCTAAGAGACAAGTCAATGTGACCTTTTTCCGCATCCACCCGCAAAACCTTCAAGACAACCTTTTGCCCCTCACGGACAAAATCACGAATGTTCCGAATCCAAGAAGAAGATACTTCAGAGACATGAAGCAAACCAACCTTTTCATACTCATCCAATTTTACATAAGCACCATAATCCGCAACAGATTGTACAGTGGCTATAACCAAATCGCCAACTTCAGGCCACTCAGGCTTTTTCAACGCCATTTATAACGCCTCACTCAAAAACCGCAACTACTTCGCCCTTAGTTTTTGCCTTCCCACCAGAAGGTTCAGCAAGTTCAACACCACAGACATTACAATTAACTCGATTTACGGCGTGACTGTAAACTAGCTGTTCGTTGCCGCATTTAGGACATTTCACCCTCAGAAAAGCGCTTCTCGGTTTTGGAATAAGCCTTTCCCATTCAGACATTGTGTTCACCATCCACTTTATTCAATAGTAAGCTTTCTTAAACGTATACCATCTTTATGCCTTATATAACCGCAAACCTTACACTTCAGCTTTAAAGTTTGCTTCTTAGTTGTCTTCGAAAACTTTCTTTGAAGAGGATATTTCTGCCCACCATAACCCTTCTTTTCCCGTTCATGGTGGCGCTCACCCTTAGCCAAAGCTCTCCGTTTCCCAGCCTTATACAGCGTAACAGCATGAACCTGATGCAACTTACACCTGGGACAGTACGTTCTAATTTCCTTTGGAACATTCACTTTGCTCACGACCAACTTTGCATACAAAAACACACAAGCTCTTTTATACTTTTTCGCTAAACCCAACGAATTCAAGAGGTAACAACTTGTCTATGGGACGAAGCAATATCAACTTTTTCAGCTAAACCTTGCTTAACCAGTATTCTAGCATTTTCAGCGGGTAAGGATGCAACATCCTCAGCTTTAAACGGACCATAAGCCTTAAGGTCCGAGCCTACGATTGCCGGAACATCTTTTAAAAAGCGTAAAATAACGTTTTTATGTTCCTGTTCAGAGTTTGCTTTTAAAAAATGTCCTTGAATGAGATTTTTGGCGAAGTTTCGGTAGGCTTCTGCAAAAGACACAGTCCCAGCGCAGATTTTCTTTTCTTCACTTGTTAACGCATCCATCGGTATTTTTTCACCCCTCACCATTTTCCTAACTAATTTTTTATAACGCGCTCTAACCAGTTCACGAACCATACGTTTAACATTCTGCATCTCCTTTTGAAGCAAAACTGCCCTTACAGTTTTTTTATCAAGCATTCGGCTTTCTTCCTTAATCTTCCTTAAATAATCAGCAATCCTCGAGAAAAAATCGTCTGAAAGCCTTACAAGCTCAAAATCCTCAATTTCCCTCCGCCAAACCTCATACAACTCATCATACATTCACTCCACAACCTCCGCCCTTCCCCTACAGATAAGTAGCACAGCCGCGGCCATAGGCAATTCAACCCTTTGATTTTTATATGGACCAAAAATTTCATCGCCAAGTCCAAACTCTGGTGCATCGGAAACAAAAACTGTTGCCGTTCCCTTTTTAAAGGCTACCGCACTTTTGAAAGGGTCAAAATCTTCGATTTTCGAAACTGGCAACTCAACCTTTTTTAGACCCGTCCTGCCGTGCAAAGTGTCAACTAGCCTAATCAGACGGTGTGTATCCGTTGTTACAACAGTGTCCACCTGAACAGCTGTGAACTTAACACAAAATTCGGCAATTTTCCTCCAAGTCTCGAAACCAATTCCTTTAACAGTACTCCATGGAACGGCACCACTTAACCTCTTTAAAATTACATCTTTATTTGTTATTATAGCTTTGATAACGTTTCCTTTTATTCCCAAACCTTCGTAGTCCTCACGCTTAGCATTAAGTACGAAGTTATAGATTCCTCTGGCGATTCGACCATTCCATCCGAAACTCTTTAGAGACAAATTTTCAAACGAACTTCTCCAGCTTAAACCTTTGAAGGCAACATCAAATCCCAAACCACAAACATAATCAACAATTTCTTTGCGTGCAATCGAATCCAAGCTTTTAACAGCCTCATTTTCAACATGCACATGATAGCCTCTATTACCAGAAAAAAACACATGCAATTCTTTTTTAGAGAAACCAAAGTCTTGCATCAACATTTCCAGAAGTTTGATGGTTTCCGTCTTTGCAGATGCCAAACAATTTTCGCAAGGCCACGTATTCACTTCGAATTTTTCGTCACCGCAAACTGGACATTTTTCAGGTTCAATGCCCTTCCCAGTAAATCCGCAATTTCCACAAGTCCAGTTATCATGAACCTTATTGCAAGAAGTGGTAATGTGGTCAGCGTCTATGTCAAAAATTAAGTCAGCGCCTAACCAACCCTTCTTTTCCATTTCAGCTTCAGGGTCTTCATAATAGGCACATGAACAATAAACATTTAACGGAACAGAATCCCGTAAAAAATTCTTTAGTTCGCTTTCATTTTTGAAGGTTTTATGTCGAACCATCAA
>JAWCNZ010000007.1:0-54760 GCA_038848005.1 Bathyarchaeia archaeon
ATGTTTCGCATGTCTAGCAAACTGATTGGAATGCTTCAAAGTCTTCCCAAAACTAGCGAGAGAATCTTTGGCAACTATAGGCGGCTTAAAGACTTAAGCCGAACTTTTGAAAGACATAGAAAAAGGATAGCGTATAATCTTGGAAACCCGAGGCTACTTAGGATCAGCTTCCATACTATACGACATTGGAAGGCAACTATGGAATACCATAGGACAAAGGATATACTTCACGTAATGCAAATGTTAGGGCATAGAAACATCAAGAATACGCTTGTATACACACAATTAATCAATTCCCAAGAAAATAATGAGTATGTTTGTAAAGTCGCCAAAACAGTGGAGCAAGCCTCCGAGTTAATTGAAGCTGGCTTTGAGTACGTGTGCGACTTCGACGGTGTAAAGTTGTTTAGAAAGAGAAAGTAAAAGCGCCGTTGTCTTGTCCAAATTATGGTGCGGCCGCCGGGATTCGAACCCGGGTCGTCGGCGTGGGAGGCCGATGTCCTAACCAAGCTAGACTACGACCGCAACCCTAAAACCTTGTAAAAAGAAAAGCCCAACTTAAGATTTACCTTTACGCCGTGTTAAGCGATAGTGCGGGTACCCATTACTTTATCCTGTTCACTCTCTCCAAATCTCTTTAGTGCCGTGCAGCGTGCGCATGCTTGGACAAATAAGCAGTGGCTATTATTAAAATCGATGTTGTAGCCGCGAGAATATAGGTTAAGTTCTGAACCTTGTCAACGTTTTCAGAGTATTTTAACAGAAGTTCGTTATACGAGGTGTTCAATTTTTGATAATCATTTTGAAGCCTACTGAAATTATCCAAAAGATCGCTAATGCTTTCAGAGTAAACCCGCAGATGTTCATTATAAGAGGAGTTCAACTCTTGATAAGCTTCCTGAAGCCAAGTATAATTACTTAAAAGATCAGAAAAATTCTTTTGTAAATCCGCGTAAGCGTCGGTGAGGTTATAATACGTCATATTTAAATGGTAAAAGTATTCTTGTAGCCTTTGGTAGTTATCAAGTAATTCTCTATATTCGCTATACAATTCAGAAGAAATTATTCTAATTGTCTGATTTTCATGTGAATACGTGAAATACAGTTGAGCATGTGTTTCATTTGAAACATCGAGAAAAATAGGGTTAATCTCTTTATTACCAACTAAGACAATGTATGGATATTTTATAAATTGCGTA
Source organism: Bathyarchaeia archaeon (assembly GCA_038848005.1). GTDB lineage: Archaea > Thermoproteota > Bathyarchaeia > Bathyarchaeales > Bathycorpusculaceae > JAWCNN01. The sequence continues at coordinate 1,200 of JAWCNZ010000007.1, forward strand.
GGAATTATAATCCGACAGAAGCCAACCATGTCAACATTGCCCTCAACTTTAAATTGCAGTATTTTATTTCCGGTTTCATTTCCAATCTGAAAGTGAAAATCGGAAATCGTCGAATTAGAAATTATATCAATTTGATATATTTTTCCATTATAAGTGAAATCAAACTCGTAAAACATTCCCATAAGTGGATGATTATCCATCTGACCACTTTCGTCGATAATATAAGGGGAATCACTCACTCCGTCTCCATCGAGGTCTTGCCCTCGATAAACACTCCAGTAATTTCCGAATGAGGTATAGTTCCAAAAGTTGATTGATTCTGCGCTGGAAACATGCACGGCATTATTGACAAAGTTGTTTAAGTAAAGTAAGTTGCCATTACTCGAATAAAAGCCAACCCCACAAGAGTTGTTTAGGATGGTATTAGCTGAAATTACATTATTCTGAGACGAAAAAAGAATAATTCCGTCATCTGTGTTATTTAAGACAACATTATTTTCAATTAGGTTGTTAAAAGCTCCCCAAAGGCTGATTCCTTCAGAGTTTTTTGAAATGCTGTTGCCAGAAATTACTGCATTATCGGAATAGAAAAGGAAAATTCCATTATAATTGTTTACGATTATGTTGTCGATTATGACGCTGCCGCTTGAACGCTCAATTCTTATTCCACTGTCGTATATAGAGTATAGACTGCTGTTTGTCAAAGTGAAGCCTTTAACAACAACATTGTCGGTTCTTTCTATAAAAATCACACTTCCACTCTTAGAGCCGTCAATGATTGTTGTTTCCTTTTCTTCTCCAATAAGTGAAATGCTCTTGTTGATCACAACATTTTCATGGTATGTTCCTTTATGCACACGAATAATATCTCCTTGACTTGCATTGTTAATAGCCTCCTGAATACTCTCTCCTGGATTGACAGTCCATGTCGTTGGATTTGCTTTTACTGATGTTTTATAACCTTTTAGAAATGGTGCAAATGACAAACATAATATTAGGGATAATACCATCACAAGCTTTTTCATTTTATTCACCTTTCTTTTGTTGACTATTATGATTATTAAGCATTAGCCTCAGAAATGGTTTTGCCTAACACTATGGCGCATGTAATGGCTATTAAAAGGGCTGAAATGGCGATTGTTGGGTTGATGGTGGACTGTGTGATGTTCCATAACATGGTTATGTATGAAATGATTATTAGGAGTGTTAACATGGAGATTTTAGTCTTGGCGATGATTTTGGCTGTGGGCATTTCTTGTTGGTTTATTGTGGAGCGTAAAAGGTTTTGTGCTTGCCTTATTTGTTCTTCCGTAGCAAAGGCGACAAAGTTCTTGTCGCTGTCTTGAAATTTGAAGCTTAAAAGTGCGTATCTTTGTAGTTCCCAAGGACTTTTTTTTGGCAGAATTTTGACGACGTTGCTTTTCTCTAATTTTTTTAGAATTGTTTGAATCATACGGATGAATTGGATGTCGTTGGCTTTTTCCTCTCCGTATAATCGCCTTATTATGTCTTTGACGTTTGGAAAATATAGTTCTAAGTGGAAGGATGCTATTGTTTTGGCGAGGTTGAATTGGTATTCGCCTTCTCTTAGGCGTATGTTGCTGTTTTTATAGTCTGCAGTTAACACTTCCTGTAGAAATTGTATCTCGTTTTGCGTTAGCCTATGCTGAGACAACTCTTTCTCCTTGTCAATTGAAACTATTGAAATAACATAAAAACGCTTCGCTTTCGCTACTGCCTTGCTTAAATTTTTCAACAGATTCTATGGAAAAAACCTCTAAATTTACTCAAAGCCTAATGGTATTTAGGTGGGTGCATGACAAATTACATCAATGGACATGATTTGTTTTGTTTGCCTTTGCATAGGAAATATAGGAGTAGAATTGAAATTATGGCTTTAATACTGGATGCTGCAAGAAATGGCGGCGCCACTTTTTACTCCATTGTGAAACGCACGAAAATCAACTATAAACAACTTAAAAGGTATTTGCCATCTCTGATTAAGATGGGTTTTATAGAGACGGAAATTAAAGAAAGCGAAATTTCATTTAGGGTTAGCGAGAATGGACTTGCCTTTCTTAGACAGTACAACATTCTTCGGGATATGTTGCTGAGCACTTCCACAAGCGATAAACAAATTGTCATGGTTCATGAAGAATCTATGTCACCAAATGTACAACAGCGTGCTGCCATGCCCCCCACAGCACAATTTGCAAGACGAGTATAGAGAATACGCCGAGTTTAAACGTTTTTTCTTTGAGTGATGGATAAGGGCGCTTTTGGGTTTACATTTCAAAGCGAAATTGTTATTTATGCAACTTTAGCAGTGTCTAGATTTAGAAGGGCGAAGTGTTGCCGAGAAAATTTACTTATGCGGATGCTGGAGTTAACCGAAGGTTAAGAATTGAGGCTAAAAGAGCCTTGGAGATTTTGAAGGAAACTTATGGGTTTAGCTGTTACGGTGGGGTTGTCCAACTTCCCTACGGATGCATTTTTCCAGTGGGCGGAAATATCTATCTGGATTTGGTTATTGAAGGTGTAGGAACTAAAGTGCTTATTGCTCAGTTAGCCGAAAAATATGATACTATAGGCGTTGATGGTGTGGCTATGGCTGTTAACGATGTTATTAGGTCTGGAGCCAAGCCATTGGCGGTTGCAGATAACATCCACGCCCAAGTTTCAGACCCAAAACTTATTGGGGAATTACTGAAGGGCATAGCAAAAGGGGCTGTTGAAGCTGGATGCCCCGTGCCAAGCGGGGAAATAGGCGATGTTGCCGAGGTTATAAAAGGCGTGGTTGAAGGTAAAGGCTTTGACTTAGTTGTTGCAGCTGTAGGCGAAGTTACCAGCGAAAAGATAATTTATGGGAGAGATTTGAAGCCCGGCGATGTTGTGGTTGGCTTGCGAAGTTCTGGACTGCACAGCAACGGCATTTCTTTGGCGAGGAAAATTCTCTTTAAAAAATGGGATGGCAAATTTGAGCCTTATGATGTTCCAGAAGGGTTGGATAGAGCTGTTGTTTATGAAGTTCTTGAACCTACTAGGATATATGCTAAGCCTCTGCTTAAAGTTGAAGAAGAAGTTAAAGTGAAAGCCGCAGTGCATGTTACGGGCGATGCATACTTGAAATTTAATAGGTTAATGAAGTTTTCGAAGGATGTAGGCTTCGAATTCAACAATTTTAAGCCACAGCCGATTTTTGGGTTGATTCAGAAAACTGCTTCGGAATTGGGTGGAAAACTAACGGATGAGGAAATGTTTAAAACTTTTAACATGGGATGGGGCTTCGCCGTAATAGTTGACAAGGCGGATGTGGACAAGTCGATAGACATTTTAGAGGGGAACGGCGTGCAGGCCGAGCCTATTGGTTATGTGACGTATTCCAGTGGAATAAAAATTTTTTATGGCGGCAAGAAAATTGTTTTGAAAAGCCAAGAATAAAAGTGTTTAAATCCCTTAAAGTTTAAACTTAGCCTATGAAATATCGCTTAAAAATTGAAGTTAAGTTGAAGCTTGGGCACAGCGACCCTGAAGGTGAAACCACAGCGCACCTATTGAAAGAGCTTGGCTATAAAGTTGAAGCGGTAAATGTCAGCAAAGTTTACAGTGTAGTTCTTGAGGCTGAAACAAGGGAAGAAGCCAAAGCAAAGGCTGATGAAATGTGTAGGAGGCTTTTGGCAAACCCGACGAAGGACGATTATGTGATTATGGTTGAGGAAGAAAATGATTGAAAGCCCTTGTATCCGCAGAAAAACACCGTTCCCGCTTTTTGAAGTTAATGTTCTCGCTGCATCTAACCAGCAACTTTTGGAGGTAAGCCGTGAACTTGGAATAGGCTTAAATTTGGAGGAAATGCGGGCTGTTCAAGCCTATTTTAGACGGAAAGGACGCAACCCAACGGATGTTGAACTGCAAACTATAGGGCAGACATGGTCTGAACATTGCTTTCACAAAACCTTCAAGGGCAAAATTCTAATGAACGGACGGGAAATTGACAGCCTCTTCAAAACTTACATTGCGAAAGCCACAATGGAAATTAAGCCTAAATGGTGCTTTTCAATTTTTGAAGACAACGCAGGCATAATCCACTTTGATAAGGGCTATGGAGTAGCAGTCAAAGTTGAAACCCATAATCATCCGTCTGCTGTGGAGCCTTTTGGAGGGGCCGCCACGGGCATCGGCGGGGTGATCCGTGACATTTTAGGTGTCTGGGCTGACCCCATTGCGTGCATGGATGTTTTGGGTTTCGGCCCATTAAATTTTGATTATGAAAGGCTTCCGCCTGGCGTGAAGCATCCTCGATATGTTTACATGGGCGTTGTTGCTGGCATTGGAAGTTACGGCAACAACATGGGAATCCCAACAGTTAATGGAGCCATATATTTTGATGAAAGCTACGTTGGAAACGTCGTTGTTTACTGCGGATGCGTTGGATTGTTGCCTCTTAAAAAGTTTAGGAGAGAAGCTAAACCAGACGACATAATAGTTTTGGCTGGTGGAAAAACTGGACGTGACGGAATTCACGGCGTAACTTTTGCATCTGCAGAGTTAACGGAAAAGTCAGAAGAAGTTTCGCGGCCAGCTGTTCAAATTGCAAATCCAATTGAAGAGGAAAAACTGAAAAGAGCCATAATCAAAATTCGTGATTTGGAGCTTGCATCGGCAATAACGGATTTGGGCGGCGGCGGCTTGTCATCAGCCATCGGCGAAACAGCGAAAAAGTTCGGCTGCGGCGCTGTTGTAGAGCTTGATAAAGTTCCACTGAAGTATTATGGTTTGGCTCCATGGGAAATTTATATTTCCGAATCCCAAGAAAGAATGCTTTTAGCTGTGCCTTCTGAAAATCTCGGGAAAGTTTTGGAAGTTTTTAGAACTGAGGATGTTGAGGCAAACGCCATTGGAAAATACACTGCAGATAAAATTTTGAGGATTTATTACCAAGGTGAAAAAGTTGCGGAGTTGGATATTTCATTCCTTTTTGAACCGCCGAAAACCGTGAAAACGGCAGAATACAAACCCGCAAACTTTGAAGAAAAAGCTTTTCCAGAACCAGAAAACCTAACAGAAATGCTTATTCAACTTTTGTCAGCGCCGAACATTGCAAGCAAAGAAAATGTGATACGCACTTACGACCATGAAGTGAAGGGCAACACTGTGCTTAAGCCTTTACAAGGCGAAAATGCTGGACCAAACGATGCGGCTGTGCTTAAGCCGCTGGCGGATTCGTGGATGGGTGTAACCATTTCTTGCGGAATGAATCCAAACTATGGAAAAATTGATGCCTATTGGATGGCTGCTTCCGCCATAGATGAAGCCATAAGAAACAATGTTGCCGTTGGCGGAAGAAGAATAGCCCTGCTTGACAATTTCACGTGGGGCAGCCCTGAAAAACCTGACAGGCTTGGAAGCCTCGTAAGGGCTTGCGAAGCATGTTACAAATTTGCCAAAGCCTTCAAAACACCGTTTATTTCTGGAAAAGACAGCCTATACAACGAATCGCCGCTTGGACCCGTAACGCCAACGCTTTTAATCACAGCTGTAGGCATAATCCCAGACATAAGATTAACAGTGTCAATGGACGTTAAAGAACCAGGCAGCTCCATCTATATCGTTGGACAAACTTATAGGGAGTTGGGCGGTTCGGAATATTATGGGCTGAAGGGCTTTATCGGAAAAAACGTGCCGAAAGTGCGGGCAACCCAAGCCAAGAAAACGTTTAGGGCTGTTACAAGAGCTGTTGATTCTGGACTGGTTAGGGCTTGCCACGATTTGTCTGAGGGCGGTTTAGGCGTGGCTGCGGCGGAAATGGCTTTCGCTGGCGGATATGGAATGGAACTGTATTTGGCTAAGGTTCCAAGGCTAAATTTGAACCGCAACGATTTCATTTTGTTTTCAGAGTCAAACAGCCGTTTTCTAGTGGAAGTTTCACCAAAAGCCAAACAAGAATTTGAAAGTTTAATGAAGGGCGTGCCTCACGCTGAAATAGGCAGGGTTACAAAAGCCTCGCGCCTATGCGTTTACGGTTTAAACGGCGAAGTTGTTGTGGATGCTGCGCTTAACGATTTGTTAAACAGTTGGAAAAACGCTTTAAACGGCAGGGTTTAAAGGTGAAACGTGAAGAAGTTAAGGTTTGCGTTTTGAGGGTTGGCGGGACAAACTGCGACGCAGAAACCGAACGTGCCTTCAGAGAATTGGGCGTACAAGCCACAACCACACATGTGAACGAGCTTGTTAAAAGGCGAAACCTTTTGGAATATGACTGCCTAGTTTTTCCAGGAGGCTTTTCCTATGGGGATTATGTGCGGGCTGGAGCTATATGGGCTAAGTGGATATTAGCCAAAATGGGTAAAGAATTAAAAGCCTTTGTTGAAGCTGGAAAGCCTATACTTGGCATTTGCAACGGTTTCCAATTGCTTGTTGAAGCTGGACTATTGCCGGGCTTCGAAGGAATAAGCCCCTATCCAGAAGCCGCCTTAGCAACAAATTTTCCGCCTGGATACAATTGCAGATGGGTTTACCTTAAACATGAAAGCAATGGAAAATGCGTTTTCACATGGAAGGTTCCGAAGGGAAAAGTTCTGCGGTTACCAGTCGCCCACGCAGAGGGCAGATTCATATTCGCAAAAGAGAAAGAAAAGCAGTTTTTGGAAAGGCTTTACGAAAAAGACCAGTTGGTTCTGCGTTACTGCGACAGAAATGGCGAATACGCTGAGGGACGGTATCCAACAAACCCAAACGGGTCATTTCACGACATAGCTGGAATATGCAATCCAGAAGGCACAGTTTTTGGTTTGATGCCGCATCCAGAAAGAGCCTTTTACTGGTGGCAACAGCCAGACTGGACAAGACAGAAGCAGATGCCACAACACGGCGATGGAAAACTAATCTTTGAAAGCCTAATCGAATATTTAGTGGAGAAGCTCTAAGTCTTTGATGCGTGGAAGTCCTGTTCTGGCGCCCATAGCCATAATGCATCTTGACGCTACAAAGTTGCCGAGTTTTCCGCATTCGTAAAGGCTTTTACCGTTTAATAAACCGTAGAGAAAACCAGCGCAGAAGGCGTCGCCAGCCCCAGTTGCATCGACAACTTTCACCCTAAAAGCCTCTATACAGTGGCTTTCTCTTCCATTTGTGACATAACATCCTTTTCCGCCAAGTTTCACGGCTACGATTTCCACGCCTTTTTCAAGCAGAATTTCCACGCCCTTTTCGACGTCAACGGCGCCCGTTAAAAGTTTAAGCTCATGCCGGTTTGGCATAAAAACGTGAGTTCGCTTTATTATTGGTTCAAGAGCCACTAAGCCTTTTCTTGCGTATAATTCGCCTGGGTCAAAGCTTAACTTTACTGTTGATGGAAGCGCTTCCACAAGCTTCTTTTGGGTTTGGAACGGCTTTTCCCCGACGAAAGAGGTTAAATGCAAAAAAAGTGTTTGGAAGGCATATTCCCTATTTATTTCCTCAAATTCTATTGTGTCGTTTACGCCTGCATCCACATATAAGGCTCTTTCACCCTTTTCATCAACAAAACCCATAACAACGCCGCTTCTGCCCTTTTCCGCTTTAACTATACCTTTTGTGTCAACGCCTTCCCGCCGAAAACATTCAATTATCATTTTGCCTTCACGGTCACCGGCAACTTTTCCGATGAAGCCGACTTTACAGCCTAGTCTAGCCAACCCAACAACGGTGTTGGCTGCTGAGCCTCCGCAAAATTCTTCAGAGCTTATAATGAAGCTTTCCTCGTCAGCCCCAGCTATCATGTTCACTCTAAAAAGTTTGTCCACGTTTAATGCTCCAAACCCGACGACGTCAAACTTTTTCATGAAAACAGCTCACGCAAGTAAATTTTGTATTTTCCAAGTTTTCCACCGTAATTTCCAGCTGAAACCTTAATTACGCCATCAACATCCAAAACTGCTTTTATACCAGCTTGCATAGCCATTTTAACGGTTTCTAATGAAACCCCGTTAATGACTATTTCTGGAATGTAGCTGACGCCTTCTGGCACTTTTGACGCCTTGCCAAGCTTCGCCTTTAGCGATGGACAGTATGGATGGTTTGTTGTTGGTCCAATCCATGGAAAACGTGTTTCAGGTTTTGAACCCGCAGAACACACATCAAAAGGCGTTATCACACCTTCTATGGCGTGTATGGCCTCTAAGGCTTTTTCGCTGGCTTCGCGGAGTGCCTCTTTTGTTTTGCACATAACCCAAAAGTTTGCGCCTATAACGCCGTGTGCATAACCTAAATGTCGTTCAATTATGAAGTCTGGAACCATTATTGGCACAATTATCACTTCACGGTTATGGCGTTTTTCTGTCCATTCGTAGCCGTCTCCGCAGTGTCCCACACGTTCCATCATGTCAATTTTTCCTTCGGCGTTCGGCAACGCATCAAAAACCGCCGTGAAGGGCTTAACGAGAATATCTTGACGTATTCTATATGAAAGTTCCACTTCAAATTTTTTGAGGGATTCGGCGAAGGGTTTTTTCGGGTTTATTCCACCCCAAAACTGCAGGGTTGCGCCTTTGCGTCCGTCTGGAGTTTCCTTTTCGTTTAACCATTTTTCTATTCCAGCTTCAACCCTGCCAATAACTATGGAAGGCGTGGCAGTTGCGTCTTCAACGGCTTTTCGCAGCGTTTCTTCATCGTCAGCCGTAACTATTACTCGGCAGTAAACCCCCTCAAAAGCCTCAGCATAAGTATCCTCTATTTTATCCAAGCCTTCCAACAGCTTCGCCCCTAACCCTTTTTCTGAATTCACTGCTTTCCACCGCTAGGGCTTCCACATTTTCGCTTTTAACCAATTCAACTTTAGGCAGTTCTTTTGGGTATAACTCAAAAAAGCGGTTAAGCAAATTTTCTTTTACATGGCTTTTCTTTAAAGTTTCACGACTCCAGTTTTCAACAAGCTGTAAAGTGGGTTTTTTCCCGAATCGGCAAAAAACTTCGGCGATTATGGCGGTTACTATACTGTTTTCAGATAAAATGGCGATTTCAGCGTTTTTCACAGCGTATTGATTGCCGTTGAAGGAAACCGTTAACCCACCGTTTTCCCTCACAAGCCTAAAGGCTTCAACGTCTGTTATGCTGTCGCCAACATACATAACATCAGCCAAAGAGGTGCCGACTCTTCGAACAGCGTCTTTTATGGCCTCAGCCTTTTCACGGCCACCAACAGGATTAACCTCAGAAAAAATTTGTCCGCACCTCATGAGGGCTATTTCCCCCCAGAAAATTTCATCCAATCGCCGAATTGCTTTTTGTTCTTCCATTGAAAAATCCTCTATCGACTTCGCATTTGGTGGAATTTGGATAACTGGCATCTGCGAAATTTCCTTTGCCAAACCATACAGTTTAGCCTTCTCTTTTTCTTGTATGTGATATTTGTCAACATCAAGTTTTGTGCAGTAAACGTTTTCAAATGGAAAATCTATGGTTTTGCACAAAGCCCTTATGTAATGCTCATAGCTTGTGCTTACAATAAAAGCGTGAGCTAAGGCTTTTATGTGTTGTATTGCCTCTTTGACGCTTGCAATCAAAATTAGGCTTTCAGCCGAAAACATCTGCATTTTCTGGTTTGTAACATCATAAGCCCTTAAAAACGGCAAAATCAACTTTAAAGTGTCGCCAGCTTTGTAGCCAACTCTTTTAAAAACGTCTGCAAGCACGTCGTCATACCTGCTTATAACCGTGAAAAGCTTGTCGCCTTCTGGAACAAAATGCGCCGTCAACTCAAAAGCGTTATCGTTCTTTGATATTGGTCCTTCACAGTCTGAAATGAAAACACGCTTCAACTTTGGCGCCTCAACATTTCCATGTGCCTTATGCTTTTTTCTATGTGCCGTTTTGATGCAATATCCGTTCTGTGCCAAAGCGCTCCGCCTTTTATGGCTTTTATGCCCTCTAAAGAAATTTGCCTAGCCTCCTCGATGTTTCCGCCTTTGCCCACGACAGCCACAGCCCTAGACTTAAGTGCATAAACCTCGCCATTGCGCAGTTCCACAGCCGCTGGATAAACCCAAATCTTGTCGCCATACTTCTCAGCCAACTTGTAAGCTCCAGTTAAATCCACAGATGTGCCAACCTCTTCACTGTTAAAAAGATGTGGAAAAACATCTGCATATCCGCCGTAGCTGGGTGGAACCTTATAAGTTACGACAGTCGCAGCTTTTTCCAGTTCAACCTTTGTCAAGTTGCCCTCCAAAATTTTGAAGCATAGATCCACAAAATCATCCTTCAAAATCGGCAAGATGTTTATTATTTCTGGGTCTCCGGGGCGACTGTTGTTTTCAAGGATTTTTGGTTCTCTGCTTGTGTGCATAAAAGCTACGTAGAAGGGTATGCCCCTTAAACCCCTTTTGTCTTTGACATTCCATTTTTCAAATATTTTGTTGACAATTTCGATTTCTTTGGCTCTGTCAACGCTTGTCATGAATGGCAGAAAATCGCCGACATCCTTGTAGGAGCCCATTCCACCCGTGTTTACGCCTTTGTCATCGTCAAACGCCCTCTTGTAATCCCTTGTTTCAGGCAGCGGCACTAAATGTTTGCCGTCGCAGAAAGCTTGGAAGCTTGATTCTTCACCTTCAATTTTTTCTTCGATTATTACTTTGCCATGCTGGAAATTCGCCATAAAATGCTCGAAAAGTTGTTCGCGTGTTGTGAAGTGGTCTCCCCAGACGCCTACGCCTTTGCCAGCAGCAGGCTCATCTGGTTTAACAACTGCTCTATCGCCGAGCTCATCAAGCCACCTGTAAACGTCCCTTTTAACGTCTTCTCGGCTTTTGTAGTCTGTTGGATTGAAAATTTTAAATTGCGGATTCACTTCTGGCACTATTTGTTGGAAAAGCAAGCGCTGTTGAACTTTGCTTGCTTCTATGGCATATTCCCGTTTTGGACAAATCATTGGTATGCCAGTCTGTGCTTCCACAATGTCGCGGACGCCGTCTATTATTGGTTTTTCTGGACCCACAATGCCGAAATCAATTTTGTCTTTGTTTTTTTCGGCGAATTTACAAATTTCCTTCACGTTTAAGTCGGGGATGACAGCGTGTTCAACAGCCTTTTTCACGTTGAAGGGGTTTCGCTGTTTATCCGCCACGTAAACCTCAACTTTATAGTTTAGGCTTCGTGTGAAAGCATCTATCATGGCGGCTTCTCTTGCACCATAAGAAACAACGAGTATGCCAACACGCTCCATAATTGACACCTTCTCATCCTACAAGTTTTGCAGGGCTTCTTCCATCTCGTAAAGCCTTCCAGTTTCCTCGCATCCCTCTAAAAACCGTTTTTTCATCTCATCCGCTATTCTCTGTGCAAGAGGCGTTGGATATTTGCCCGTTACACAGCCGAGGCAAAGCTTGTTTTCGGCGAAACCCGTGGCTTTTACAAAATTTTCTAGGGATTGGTAACAAACAGCGTCCGCGTTTATGATTTTTGCTATTTCCTCAGCCGTGTGTTTTGAGCCTATGAGTTGACCGTACGTTGCCATGTCTATTCCGTAAAAGCATGGACCAACAATGCGTGGAAAAGTCACGAATAAATAAACTTTTTTGGCTCCCATTCGTCTAAGCTTTTCCACAACAATTTTTGTCGTGTCACCACGGACTATGCTGTCATCCGTGACTATGACGCGTTTTCCCTTAACCTTCGAAGCTAAAATGTTAATTTTCTTGTCTATTGTTGCATACCGCTCCTTATTTAGTAGGATGAAGGCTCTTTCTGTTACAAACCGATGTCGCCTAGAAGCCCTTTCCCACCGCAGTCCAGACGCTTCATGAACCCCAAAAGCCGCATCATCGCCAGTTTCAGGCATGGAAATAACAATATCTGCATTTTCAACTATGTCTGGGTTTTCCCTCACAAGGTTTCTTCCAAACTCTTCACGGACTTCATAAACATATTTATCGTCAAAACGTGAGTCTGGTCTGGCGAAGTATGCATATTCAAAGGCGCAGAAAGCCTTGCGTTCGCCTTTTACCAGCCTTTCCCTTTTAAAACCATCTTTCGAAACAGTTACAAGTTCGCCTGGCTCCAATTCAAAGTCTCTTTCAAAGCTGTTTATGTCTAAACCAACGGTTTCCGACGAAAAAGCGTATGTTGCACCGTCTGGACTTTGACCAGCACATAAGGGTCTTATTCCATAAGGGTCTTTAAAAGCGAAAAATTCGCCGTCTTTTGTCAGTCCAACCACGGAAAAGGCGCCTTCAACGTCTTGCATACACGCTTCGACGGCTGATGGCAAATCCTTTCTTTTTGCAAGCTCTATTAACAGTTTGTTACAGATTAAATCCGCATCACACTCATAACAGAAACTCGACATTTCAAGGCTTATTGCCTTTTTAAGCTGAAAAACATTGACAAGATTGCCATTAAAGGAAACAGCCAGTTTATAACCGTTTTTTGAGGCTGTTATGGGCTGTGTACCCTTCAAAAGCGATTTTTCATCAGACTTCCCAGAAGTCGTATACCGCACATTCGCCAATCCCACATGTCCAGGCAAACGCCCAAGCCACTCGTAAATGGCGCTTGTCTTTATTTTTGGTATTAAATCCAAGTTTCTGTGAACATGAAATTTTCTGTTGTCAAGTGTTAAAAAGCCGTGGGATTGATGTCCCCTGTGGTTTTGGGCTCGCATACCCCAGTAAATGTATGGGAATATGGGCTGTTTTTCAAAGTTTATTGAACCAAATATTCCACAGCCTATTTTGGCTTCCTCCTCCCTCTTACAGTTCTGCAAAATAGAAACTGGGGATTTATCAGTCTTTATAACATTTTTAACTAAAAACAATGTTAAGTTTTTGCGAAAGCCTATTCCACTGTGCTTGTTGTTATCGTTAGTTTTGCGTTTGAAACTATGTGAATCCACCAGTTTAATCTAACAAAGGAATCGTTATAATAAACTATGAGCCTAGTCACAGAGCCTATTGGAGCGTCGCATGGAACAACGCCATTCCAAGTTAAAGTTTTTGTTTTAGAGGGCTTAAGCGTTAAATTTTGGGGTTTTCCGCTCCAAACCCAAAAATCGCCTTCAAAGGCTATGTTAACAGCCCAAACGCCTTCGCTTTTTCCAGTGTTTTTGAAAATTATTTTCACAGTAAAAGCTTCGCATGGCGCTTTGTCAACAACGCCGCCATCACCGTCCCACGACAAACAAGCCAAAGAGTGTTCACCAGAACCCACAACCGAAAAACTTGCTGTTGCAACTATCACAGCTAATATAACGGACAGTAAAGCTAACCTTTTCTTCATTATCCTTTATCATCTCCTCTGAACGATATATGCGAAAGGGTTTGTTTTATCCATTCTGTAGGATAATTCTATAAAACAAAACTAGAACAGTCTTTTAGGGCGTTAGCCTAAATCGGTCTCTCGGATAAAGCGTAACTTCTCTAATATTTTTTTTGCCAGTTAACATCATCGTCAGCCTTTCTAATCCTATAGCCCAACCCGCATGAGGCGGCATACCATAATCAAAAGCTTGCAAATGATGCCGAAAAGATTCTGGGTTTAACCCTTGCTCTTTTAGGCGTTTGATTAGAAGCTCTTTGTTGGCGATTCTTGTTCCGCCAGATGCTAATTCCACCCAACGCCACATCAAATCGAAACCCTCGCAAATTTCTGGGTTATCATCTCGTGGTTTTATGTAAAAGGCTTTGGAACGTGTCGGCCAATCCGTAATGAAATAGAAGTATGGGTGTATTTTGCCTAAAGTTCTAAGCGAAGGTGTTGGTATGTCTTCGCCCCATGAAATGGTTATGTCTTCACACTTTAAATCTTCCAGCACTTCTGTGTAGGTTAGGCGTTTGAATGGAATTTCTGGCACTTTAACTACATACTTCAGTGTTGCCAATTCTTTCTGGCATTTTTCATTAACAACAACACATACATGGCGTATAAGCTGTTCAAGAAGTTGCATAACTTCCTCAGCGTCAGCGAAAGCTTGTTCGATGTCTACTGAAACGAACTCGCTTAGGTGTCGGCGAGTGTGCGATTTCTCCGCTCTGAAAAAGGGACCGACCTCAAAAACTTTTTCGAAGCTCATCACAAGCTGTTCCTTATATAATTGTGGACTTTGAGCGAGAAAAGCCTTCCGTTCAAAATAGTCTATTGTGAAAAGGGCGGCTCCGCCTTCGGTTGCTGAGGCGATTATGCGTGGTGTATGCACTTCAATAAAGCCTTTTTCGAAAAGAAAATCTCGTATGGCTTCTACGGCTACGTGTTGAATTTTGAAAGCCGCTATGTTCTCTTCTTGGCAAAGGTCTAACGCCCGTGCATCTAAGCGGACTTCCAAGTTTGCAGGTGTTTTTCCAGTGATGTCAATGGGCAATTTTGGGGCGGCTGTGCTGAAAATTCTTATTTCCTTCGGTATGACTTCGACGCCTCTCGGTGTTATGGCTGTTTTTTTCACAATGCCTTTCACGCCTATGCTGCAACGCCTTTGCAGAACATCAGACTTCGCCAGCACTTCGCCGCTTACCTTTTTCCGTGGAATTGTAATTTGAATTGTACCTTCCCTATCTTGCAATATTATAAAGCGGATTCCACCCAAATCCCTTATTTCTTGAATCCAACCGAAAAGCGTAACTTCCAAGCCGTCCATTTCAGGTTTCACATCCGCGGAATAATGTGTTCTACGCCAATCGCCGATGGAATCCAACTGCATACTTTCACCATTTCTAGATTTAATCGGCAAATTCAACCCGCAAAGTCATATTGCGAACTTTGTTGGCTATCTCCTTTAAAGCTTTAACATCAAAAGGTGGTTGCGCGCCACGTCTCTTTCGAAGGATTACTCTTGTCTCTGTTGTGCCGTCGGGCAACCAAATAGTGTTGATTGTTACTATGCTTAAGGGAGCAAACAAATCCTCCAAAAACTTTCTGTCATCAACACCGTATTCCAAGACACGAACGTTTTTGCCTACTTCTTCGCTTAAAGCCTTAATTATTTTTCCGCCATAACCCAAAAGGCGGGGAATGTCTCCTGGTCCAACAATCACCGCTAAAGTTTTGCCAGAATCAACAGCCTTACGAAAATAAACATTTTGGAGAGATGGAAACTTTTCCTCTAAGGATAGGAGTAAACGGGCAATTTTCAGGTCTAATTCTGTTATTTCGCCAGATTTAAGTTTAGCTAAACATTTTTGGCATAATATCCCACTTTTTAAACAGAAACTACATAATTCTGTTTTCACTTGGAAAGGCGCCCTCCACAAATAAAGGAGGGGGCGGCGGAGCATTGCATATTTTGGCTTTGGCTTTTGCTTCGCTGGTTTTAGCGTTCCAGTGTTATTTCGATTGTGCTGACGTTTGTGGGCGTGCCACCCTCTTCTCTGGGTGCCACTTGCTCTGTTCCCACACCAACCTTTTTGACTTTAACGTCTGGCAAGAATCGGCGTCTGACAACTTCTACGACGTCAACTGCTCGGCTTATGGCTCTCCCTCGTGCTTTAACATTCACTTCTTTTGCTCCGCCGTGAAAGAGGGTTATGCAAGCCAGTACATAGTTCATTACTGGCTTCCTTCCGACCAACACTGAATTGCTTTCCGACATTCTGTACCGCCTCACTCCTAATTTTCGCATTTTCTATGGCATTTATAACATTTTTTCGGCAAATAAATACATTTTGGTTTAAACTTCTATTTCAGCATTTACATTGCCAAAATTTTGAAGTTTGAAAAGCGTTCTAGTTGACGACGTTTACGTCCTTATCAATCGTTGACGAAATTTTGAAAAATTTATCCATCATAGAAGGCATAGAAAACACAAAATCTTACATGACAATAAAGCCATAAAATAAAATCTGTGTCGAAACTTTTATTAAGTGAAAACGTATAAAATACAAAATGTATTTAAAAAATTAACACAAGTGTCCGGACGGACATCAGCGGTTCATCCTCCTTGGATACCACCCGGGGTGAGGAGGGAGGAACCACAATGTCGTTTTCCGGCCAGACATTTGATTTCGAAACTGAATTAAGGATATAGATTATTTATAAGCTTTATGAATTTTATGATACTTTTTTCTAGATTAGAATTCTATTCCGATTTTTGACTTGCAACTGTGGACAAGCCTAAAAAGTTCATTCATAACCTTTAATGGCTTAGTGTTAACAAGAGACTCAGCGAAGATGCGAGAACGCAAAAAGTATATTTTGGGGTCGGTTATTTGTGTTTTAGCCGTTGACAAGAGAGGGTTAAGCAAATGCCAATAATGGACCCGTTGAAGAAGACTCTTGCGCAGAAGCATAGGCTTTACATGAAAATCTGCCGTGAATGCGGTGCGAGAAATGCCGCCACGGCGGTTAAGTGTAGAAAATGCCACAGCAAGAATCTGCGTTGGAAGAAGAGGGAACTTGTGAAATAGACTGTTTAAAGAGTTTTTGCTAAAGTTTCAATGTTGAAGAGGGTGTTTGCGCAGCCATTCTTTATTAATGGAACGGCTTGTCCAGTCAAGCCTACCTCCTTCAATATTTCACCGCTTAGCCTTATTTCTTCGCCGCAGGCAACTCCAACAACGCCATCATACCGTCCATCCATCAAAATTTTTGACACGCAAGAGCTGCCGGGCAAAATGTAAACGTCATAGCCTTTTTCCCCGGCGAGGTGCACTGCTTTGTTGATTAGGCAGTCTGGGGAGCAATGCGCACAAATGTAAGAGGGAATGTTTGGGTCAAAAGTTGCTTTGCAACGGTTATCCATATACTTCCTTGAGCAGTGTGGAAGAAAAAGCGCTCGTTTTTTGGTTTTTAGGAATTTTTCCCTTTCCAGTAGGTTTCTGGCTTGCATATCCACTAGGTCTTCGAGGAGAAGAACAGCATCAGCCAAGTTAAGCCCAGTTGCCTCTTGAATCTTAAATTTCTTTATCATTTCCTGCATTGTTCCGCCGACTTTTTTGTGGAGACCCTTTTGCAGTCCAACCTTTGCGATTTCTGTGAAAAAGAAGCGTGGAATCTTTGAGAGGTCAAATGTGAACTTGTATGGCATAGAAATACACTATACACAGCAAACCTTTAAAACTATCTGTTGTATTATATTTAACCATAATACGTGCCAAACATGCGGGAAGAACGGGAGAGGCAAACGTTTGGGTCTATTAAACGCATTCAAGAAAAAGAAAAAGCAGGAGAATGCGAACGAAACGAAAGTGGAAGATCCGCAGAAAATTGATGAGCTTGCGCAAATTTGCGGAGACGACGAAGAAACTTATATGGCTTTGGTTGAAACAATGTTTCTCGACCCGAGAAACATTGAAGTTTCACTGAAGGAAGCTGTTGAAAACGCTAAAAAATTTGAGAAGGCAAAGGATTTTGCAAATGCTGCGTCGTGGTATAAAATTGCTGGTGGTTTAGCCATTTATGAAGGAAATGCGAAGAAGGTTGTGGAGTATTTCAGCGCTTGCGAGAAATATTCCAACAATAAAAAGTTTCTTATATTGAAGAATCCTGAGAAAGCTGTGGAAAAAGCACAGGAATACTATAAGAAAATTTTGCCATCCAAACCACGGTTACAATAAACTGACGGATTATTTTTCTTCTTCTGTATAGCCTAAAAGTTCTCTTAGGGATTTTACTTCTTCTCTTAGCATGGTTACTTCGCTTTCGAGGGCGACAACCCGTGACTCCGCAATTTTCTTCAACTTTTCAATTTCCATCAACAAATCAGCCCGTTCACTCTCCAAAGTCTTAATCTTCTCACGCAAATTCTTCAAAGTCTGCATAAACTCCACCCTTATACCCTTAATTCTCTCAACCATGTTTTTAATGCTTACGCCCTCCTCAGCTTTAGCCTCAACAGTCACAGCAGACCTAAACCTAGCCTTACAACTTGGGCATTCAAATATGCCCATAACACGCCCGTGTTCCCCACCTTCCCGTTGAGGAACAGCCCATGTTTTAACTGGAGTAGCCACTTCAGCGCCGCATTTTGGACATTTAACCAACCAATCTCCCCCAAATACTAATTTCGCTTTTAACGCTAAAATATGTTTTGCAGCGCGTCACGATAAAATATTTAATTGCAAAGCTCGCAGTACAGTTAATTTGTAGGGGAGAATATGCAGACAGCCAAAATGAAAACAAAATTGGAGGATAGGCTAAAAGCATTGGAAAAGGAGAAAAGCATGCTTTTGGAGGAGATAGAACAGCTTAAGGAAATTGTGGAATTAAGCGAGAAAGTGAAAGGTTTGGAAAATGAAGTTAACAAGCTTAGAAAAGAAGCAAAACTTTTAGAGGATAAGATTCCACGGGAACTGCTTCAAGAACTCGGCGAAACTGCGCCCACTTTAATGGGGGAGGAGCAAAATTTAGGCGAGAAAGAGGAAACGCTTCAAGAAAATTAGAGAAAAAGGAGGGGTTAAACGGTTATCTGAAACATTAACCTTTCAACAAGTTCCTTGTAACGATTTCGGATAGTAACCTCTGTAACTTGGGCGATTTCGGCGATTTCCCTTTGCGTTTTCCTCTCGCCAGTCAAAACAGACGCAATATAACTTGCAGCCGCCGCAATACCAGTGGGGCCACGACCAGAAGTTAATTTAAGCTCTTTCGCCGCAGTTAAAATTTTATGGGCAATTTCTTCAACTTTCCCTTGCATTGTCAACTGATTTGAAAACTTTGTTATGTACTGACTTGGCTTCAAAGGCGGAATGGAATAGTTAAGCTCTCTAATGAGGAAACGGTAGCTGCGACCAACCTCCTTCTTGTTTACACTTGATGCTTGCGCTATCTCTTCTAAAGTTCTAGCCAACCCACATTGCCTACAAGCCAAATAAATTGCCGCAGCCGTCATGCCCTGAATAGACCTTCCACGTATCAGCCGTTCCTTAACAGCTTTTCTGTAGATGACCGAGGCGGTTTCAACAATGTTTTTTGGAAGACCCAAGTTGTTAGCGTATTTTGTAATTTCAGAAAGTGCAAAGGCAAGATTGCGCTCAGTGGCGTCAGACACTCTTATGCGGCGCTGCCACTTCCTAAGGCGATAAACTTGAGCTTTCTGTCCAGGCGAAAGGCTTTTCCCATAAATGTCGCGGTCATGCCAATCAATCATCGTAGATAAGCCCTTATCATGTATTGTATAAGTTAAGGGAGCGCCCACTCTTGTCCTTTTGGCTCTCTGCTCATCATCGAAAGCCCTCCATTCAGGCCCCCTATCAGCTATTTTGGCGGCTATCACAAAACCGCAGTCCATGCAAACCAGTTCGGCGCATTCATAATCCCGCATAAGCCTTTTACTGCCGCATTCTGGGCAACATTGAACCTTTGAAGGCTCAACGTGTTGCACGGGCAACGCAGAGTCGGAATCCCCGCGTTCTTCATCACTACTCAATTTTACCTTCTCCTTTCTCTTTTTGAGGGGAGAACATACAACATTTTATTCACTAACTTATCTGCGTTCCCTATGGCGGGTTTTATCGCTGCGTACGGCGAGGAAACTGGACCAAATATGTCGAAGACTCTCCCAACAACAGCCAAATTTTCATCAACTACTGTTGCGCCGATTTGCGGCATGTTCTCGATTCGCACTATAACATTTCGACTTGGACTTATGTGGAGAACGCGACCTATTCTCTGCAAACTTTCGGATTCCCCTCATGGAAAAACAGAAGGGTTCAAACCAACCATTTTATTTAAACCTTTCTGCACAAATATGCGTGACAGAAGCACTTTTAACTGACGCCACATGTAAAAACGTCGAAACGTTCATAAATAAGTAATGTTGATAAGTTTGTGCGTTAATGGGTGAAGGCTAATGTCCAAACCGTTTTATGTGAAATTTGAAGTTCCAAAAGAAGTTGCAGATGCAGCCTATGAAGCCCTGCAAGTGGCAACAAAAACTGGCACGGTAAGGAAGGGAACAAACGAAACCACAAAGGCTGTTGAAAGGGGACAAGCGAAACTTGTAGTTATAGCCGAAGATGTTGACCCGCCCGAGGTTGTGGCTCACTTGCCGCTTTTGTGCGAGGAAAGAAAAATTCCATACGTTTTCGTTCCAAGCAAAGAAAAGATAGGCAATGCTGTGGGCATAGATGTTTCCGCTGCCGCCGCATGTATAGTCACCGAGGGAGACGCTGCAGGGTTAGTTAAAGAGATAATTGCGAGAATTGAACAGTTTAAGAAAGGGGCAAAGTGATGAGTAAAGAAGAAAAAGAAACAGCAGAAATAACTCCAGCAGAAGTAATTCAAATAATCGGACGCACGGGCGTAACTGGCGAGATTACACAAGTTAGGGTTCGCATTTTAGAGGGAAAGGACAAGGGACGCATTATAACACGTAATGTTAAGGGGCCAGTGCGGGTTCAAGACATATTAATGTTGAGGGAAACTGAAAGAGAAGCTAAAAAAATAACTAGATAAAAGGGCATCCAAAACTGTTAAGAGAGGGTTCAGCTTTGCCGAGACCAAGGAAATGTTCGTTCTGCGGCAACGAGTTTCCAGCGGGCACAGGCATAATGTACGTTAAAAACGACGGGTCAATTTTCTGGTTTTGCTCAAGCAAGTGTAGAAAAAGTTCTTTGAAATTTGGAAGGGACGCCCGCAAGCTTAAGTGGACAATGTATTATGGCAAGGAAGAGAAGGGAAAGGCTTAACCCCTTGTTTTTATTGCCGAAAATTTGAAAGTTAAGCCAATTCCATTTTCTATTTTTTAAAGCCAGCTATTTTTTCCCATAATGGCTTGTTGTGTATGCAGCCTATGTCTGGAGCGTTTACGTTTCCGTTGAAGTAGCTGTAGGCTCTTGCTCGGCAACCGCCGCATATATATTTGTCTGGGCAGTTTCCGCAGCCAACCAGTTTCCCATTTACAATGTAATTTTCAAGGTTTTCTCTCACACGAAGTTTCCACAAAAGTGGATGATTGTCCCATATTTCTTCGAAGTTATCATTTAAAATGTTGCCTAACAATGTGTCTTTACCCGTTGGGAAGAAAACGCATGGTTTTATGTCTCCGTTTGGTTCAAAACAACAGTATAGGCGTCCAGCTCCGCATCCGCCGAGAAAGTTTGCGATGTTTTCCACGCCTTTTTTGGCTGCGTAATGGGCTTCAACCATGAATTTTTCGCCGTGTTTTTGTGAAAGCTCCTTTGTTACGCTGGCATACTGCGGACAAGTGCTGAAAAACTTGTCAACTATCACATCCGACTTTCCATATTTCAGCTCTTCCTCCTTCGCCTGCAAATACAACTCGATTATCTCCTTCCCAATAGTTTCAAGCACGTGAAAACGTTCGTCTGGGGTTAAATCCAATTCAACATAAGCCTTAGCCCTTCCAGTTGGGATATAATTGAAGTGCATGAACCTCACGTTTAACTCTTTAGACAATGCAATTAACTTATCAAGTTCGGAAAAGTTGTCCCTATGCAAAACCGTTGCAATACAAGTATCAATTCCCTCCTCCACACAGTTTTTGACTCCTTCTAATGTTTTTTCGAAGGCGCCGGGTATGCCCCTAAAATCATCATGCACTTGCGGTGTTGCTCCATCAACGCTTATTTCAACATAATCCACGCCTACATCTCTAAGCCTTTTGGCATTATCCTTCGTTATTAATGTTCCATTGGAGGCTAAGCTCACATATCCTATGCGCTTTTTAGCGTAAGCCAAAAGCTCGAAAAAATCCCTTCTCGCTAGGGGTTCACCCCCGCTGAATGAAAGCGCGGGCAAACCTACACCAGCAATTTTTGAAAGAATATCCAACGCTTGTTTCGCCTCGTCCGTTGAAAGCTCCATTTTTTTCTTTGCGCCCGCATCCTCATAACAATGTTTACACCGTAAATTGCATTGGTAAGTGAAGTTCCAAACAATTTCGAATGGGCCGGCTGGCACGAATGGTACACGCACGCCATATTTTTCTATGCCTTTCATCATTAAACCGAAACCTCTAAGCCAAGCTTCGCTGTATCTGCTTTTTAGGAACTGTCTCTGCATGAAACCCTTATCCGCACGTATAAAGCGGCTTCCAAGTTCATAGAAGGGTTTGGCGATTCTGCGGCTTACGTGTTGGCATGTGGGGCAAAGCGGAACTGAAACGCCTAAAAAATCCTTTAGTGAATTAAGCAGTAAACTGCCGTCTTTTGGGCATTCCTTGTCGAAACGGTTGATTAAGGATTTAAGAATGGGATTAACAGTTACCGAAAGCAAGGCGTTTTCGATGGTGTCTATTTGCATGTGAACCACTTTTTAACGTCTAACGTATTAGAGCTTTTCTATTCGGACATTCAAATAATTTTGTTTTTGATATATATCCACCTCGGAAAAAACCAATTTATTAAGATATACGAAAAGGTAATTAGAGAGGTAAAACAATGATAATAAAAATAAACAGAACAAACAAGAACAAAAAACAACGTGACTTGTTGGAAATGCCAGAAGTTGAAAGGGTTAAATTCATCAAAGAAATACGCGAAAAACTTCAAAGCAAAGTCGTAGAAGCGAAACTTTGGCGATCGCTTATTGAAGCTGAAGACCTAACAGTCAATGGAGTAGCCATCAAAGAAAGTGACATTTTCAACAGCTTTTAATAAACAAGTAAACCCTTCCCCTTCCCAAATTTTTCAGTAATAAAATTTCCGATTTTGGTAGCGGGGGGTCGATTTGAACGACCGATCTCTGGGTTATGAGCCCAGCGGGTTAATCCTGGCTACCCCACCCCGCTACTTTATTGCTGAGCATATACTCTTTTAAATCTTTTTAGTAAAACATTTTAGTTGCGAAGCCATTTTATGGTTTTGGTTGTTGAGTTTGGATAAGCCCTATTTCCGTATACTGTCCCGTCCCGTTCTGGAAAATCCAATTTTTGTTGAGGGGCTTCCGGGTTTTGGAAATGTTGGGAAGATCGCGGCGCATCTTTTAATAAAGTTTTGTGAAGCCAAACTTTTCGCCGAGTTTTATTCGCCCTTTTTTCCAGATTATGTTTCCGTAAGCTCAAAGGGAATTTGCCAGTTGCCCCGTTACCAGTTTTATGCTGCACCCATGGAGAAAAACGATTTCATAGTAATGACTGGAGACGTGCAACCTTCCTTTGATGATGTTGTTGCGCATTACATAACATGCAATGAAATACTGGATTTTGTTGGAAAGTATGGTTGCAGTTTCATTGTGGCGCTTGGCGGAATACCAATAACAGAGGGTAAAGCGCAAGTGTATGTAGCTGCTACTTCGCCAAGGCTTGCCACGGAGTTTATGGAAAAAGGCGCAATAATATACAGCAAGGGCAGAATTGTGGGGGCTACGGGTTTACTGTTGGGGCTTGCAAAGGAACGGGGGTTGGAAGGCGTATGCCTATTAGGCGCTACAACTGGTTTTAGAGCGGATAAAGGCGCTGGTGTTTCCGTGTTCAAGTTTCTCATGAAAGCTTTCGGCAACGAAGTGAAGGAAGGGTTATAAGCAAAAACTTCACATTTAAACTGTTACGGAACGTGAAATGTATGGGCAAAGAAACAACGAGAAGGTTTAAGGTTGATTTAAACTCGAAATTTTGGAGAACACTTATTACTATGCTGGCGTTTTCCCTAACATTTGCTGGACCAACATATGTGGTTTATGTGCTCTATATAATTCTGGACGTGAGCTATGTTACCTCTATGGTTTTTGGATTTGCCCTTTTCATGTTGGGATTAGCGCTTATTTGGTATTTGATTAGGAATAAGGTTATTGCTTGAATGCCTCAGATACCCCAGGGTGCATCACCATTTTCAGACAGGCAAATTCTTCATCGGCAACTGTAAAATTGTTTTGCTGTGTTAAAAATTGTTCGGTTTACGGATGAGTAATTAGCAAGGCATATAAGATATGCTGCTAGATATAATAATTATGCAAGATGATAAGCGGAAAAAGCTTGAAGAGTTAATGAAAAAGGATGAGGAGCCAGCTAAAAGAACAACGATAATTTTGGAAAAGGAAGAGCGGGAATTTATTGACTCCCTAATTCGGGAGGGGAAAGAGCCGGGTATAAAACCGCTTATTTCTAAAATGCTTGATGTTTATAGGAGCATGATGGTTTATGATTGGCGTTTTCCAGGCGAATATTATTGTGGCATAAGCCGCATAGCCTTCATAAACGTTGAATTAGTTAACGTTTTGATTCAAAGTATTCCAAGGGAGAAGTGGCGGGAAATCGGAAGGAAAATGGGTGAAGCAGCTAAAGTTTCGATGGAGGCAACAGTTGGCATCCAAACGGCAAACAGAGAAAAATGGCAGGATGTTTTCAAACGTTTGCGAGTTCAAGGATTTGGAGACTTTTACCTTAAGGATAAGTATATTCTCATAAAAGCGCCGTTTATAAGCGAATGTGAAATATGGGCTGGCTTTTTGGAAGGTTTGTTGGATATAAAAGTTGACGTGAAAACTTCAACTGCACCGCTTGTTTTTGAAATTAAGGAGTGAGTTGCACCAAAAGATTTACACGTTTAACCAGCAAGTTTAAACGGAGAGGGCAAACGAAATGGCGCCGTTGCATGAGGCTATGCTCTACGAAAAGTTAGAGGATAAAAAGGTTAGATGCAACTTATGCGCTAGAAGATGCCTCATAAAAGACGGTGGAACGGGCTTCTGTCTAGTACGAAAAAACGAGGGTGGAACGCTTTACTCGCTTGTCTACGCAAAAGCCATATCCGCATGCGTAGACCCCATAGAGAAAAAGCCCCTGTCGCATTTTAACCCCGGCGCTTCCGTCATGTCTATCGCCACGGTGGGCTGCAACTTTCGATGTCAATTCTGTGATAACTGGATGATTAGCCAAGAAAGGGAAACAGCTGGCAAAGAGTTTCCGCCGGAAGAGGTTGTTAAGGCAACCAGAGACAACGGCTGCCAAGGAATAAGCTACACTTACACTGAACCAACAATATTTTTTGAGTACGCTTATGAAACAGCTCGGCTTGCACGCCAAGTTGGGTTTTTCAACACTTTTGTTACGAATGGTTATATGACACCAGAAGCCGTAAAAACCATAGCGCCTTATTTGGACGCTGCAACAGTTGACTTTAAAGGAGGCGGCGACCCCGACTTCTACAAGTCTTTTTCGTCTGTTCCATCTGTTGAACCCATTTACGAAGCCCTAAAAGAAATGAAAAGAAACGCCATCCACATTGAAATAACAAATCTTGTTATACCAAAAATAGGAGATTCTATAGAAAACATAAAAATGCTTGCAACATGGATAAAAGATAACTTAGGCAGGGACACGCCCTTCCACCTTTTACGGTTTCATCCAGACTATCAATTAACAACTATCCCATCCACGCCCATTGAAACTTTGGAGAAAGCCTACATAACCGCAAAAGACCTTGGGTTGAATTATGTTTACATTGGAAACGTACCGGGACACCCATCTGAAAACACTTACTGCCCAAACTGTAACGAACTTTTAATTAAACGCTACAGTTTTGAAATTACAAGGTGGAACTTGACAAAGGATATGCGCTGTCCAGTGTGCGGGCAAGAAATTCCAATCAAAGGTAAACTACACACAAGCGGATATGCTTATCCATATGCTTTGTTTTAGGTTCACATTAGTGTTTGTGTACGCGTACAATGGTGAATAACCCGTTTGTTTAAATGGTATTGTTATGTGGGCTAGGTTCGGTTAACTGCAAAATTGCTAGTCTCCTCTAGATTTTCAGATGCAAGAGAAAATTGGGTGAGCTATACTCTTATTTTGTTCCGTGGTAAATG
Source organism: Bathyarchaeia archaeon (assembly GCA_038848005.1). GTDB lineage: Archaea > Thermoproteota > Bathyarchaeia > Bathyarchaeales > Bathycorpusculaceae > JAWCNN01. The sequence goes on from JAWCNZ010000007.1 coordinate 26,871, forward strand.
ATATTTTAGATGGAAATGTGGAAGGTTCTCCGTCCAGACGCTGTTGCAGTGCTAAACGATGAGATGGCAAGGAAAAGCCTAAACAGATACTTCGCTGTTGTGGCAAATGAAAAACCAGCAAAATTTTTGATTACTAAAAAACTTCGGGCAGAATTCAGCGAGAGGGACTCATTGGAAAAGCTTTGGCAAGAACACGCAAAACTCACTAGGGAATTTTATGAACTTGAAAGAGAAATTGATAGTGGACAGAAAGTTTTGGAGGATATGCCGACTTCTGAAAAATCCTATTTAGATTTGAAAATAGAGATTGCAAACAGAATTCTTGGCAGTTGTCATTTTTGCACTCGCAGATGCGGGGCAAATAGGCTTAGGGGCGAAAAAGGATTTTGCGGGTGCGGTTTGGAAATGACTGTTTCAAGCATTTTTGAGCATGTAGGCGAAGAGCCTGAACTTGTGCCTTCTGGAACGATTTTTACAATGGGCTGTACAATGCGTTGTAAACATTGTCAAAACTGGACGATTTCGCAGTGGATGGAAAACGGCGAAACCTACAAAATTGAGGATTTAGCCAAACAAGTTGAAAGTTTACGCCGTGGCGGATGCAGAAACGCTAATCTCGTGGGCGGAGAACCTACGCCGTGGCTTTGGCAATGGCTAAAAACCTTCAAACACGTAAACGTCAACATCCCAGTTGTTTGGAACTCAAACACCTATTACAGCCCAGAAACAGCCCAACTCTTAGCTGGGTTTGCAGACATCTACCTATTAGACTTCAAGTATGGACCAAGTGGATGCGCGGAAAAAATTTCCGAAGCCCCAAAATATTGGCAGGTTTGTACATGCAACCATTTAGAAGCTAAAAAACACGGCGAACTCATAATACGCGTGTTAGTTCTGCCAAACCATCTAGAATGTTGCACAAAACCCATCTTAAACTGGATTGCGGAAAACCTAGGCGTGGAAACAAGAGTCAACGTGATGTTTCAGTACCGCCCAGAATGGCGAGCCTATGAAATTCCAGAGCTTCGCAGAAGACTCACGAGAAATGAAATGGAAAGAGCCATACAACTCGCTAAAGAAGCAAAACTAACAAACTTCATAACTTAGATTTGCATATTTTGAGGTAGGTGCGAAGTTGACTGTGAAAGGGACGAAGGAACCTTCGCTGGCGTTTGGCGGACAAGCAGTAATAGAGGGGATTATGATTCGTTCTAGGAAGCACATGGTTATCTGTGTTAGACAACCCAACAACGAAATACTCAAAAAAGTGGAAGAAATAAAGTCAATTTCGGATAGACATAAAGTTTTGAGGTTGCCCTTTTTACGGGGAGTCGTCATCCTATTCGAAACTTTGTATTTAGGCGTTAAGGGGCTGCTTTTTTCCGCAAACGCAAATTTGGAGGAAGAAGAAAAATTAAGCATAAAAGAAATGATTGGAACAGTTGTTTTCGCTTTGGCACTTGCCATATTGCTGTTCACTGCTTTACCGCTTCTCGCAACCAACTTTTTATCTGGAATCCTAAAACTTGAGGGAATAACCTTTTACATAGTGGAAAGCATAATTCGCATTGGAATTTTACTGGTTTATTTGGCGGTCATCTCTTTATTTGGAGAATTTAGGCGAGTGCTCCAATATCATGGTGCAGAACACACAGCTATAAACGCTTACGAAGCGGGGATTGAACTGAACGTTCAAAATGCCAAAAACTTTTCACGTTTCCATCCGAGATGCGGAACATCCTTCATCTTCATTGTTACATTAATCACAATAATCATGTTTTTGCTTATACCCAGAAACTTGAGTTTCCCCGTCAGCATAGCCTACAGAATCCTCCTAATACCAGTAATCAGCGCCATATCCTACGAAATTTTAAAGTTTAGCGACAAATACAAAAATTCGCCAGTCATGAAAGCGCTTGTGGCTCCTGGTTTGGCGCTTCAATATTTTACAACTAGAAAACCAGATGATGAAATGATCGAAGTTGCTATCGAAGCGGTAAAAGAAGTGGACAGGCTATCGAAAGCTATTTCTTAAACTGCTTTCAATTGTAAAGGCTGATAGTGATTTGAATGCCATATTGCCCAGAATGTGGTGGCGAAATGCAGTATATATTAGCCACGAAGCATTACGTGTGCAAAAGCTGTGGATTATCAGTGACTCAGCAGGAGCTGATAGAGTTAAGGGAAAAGCTGAAGCCAACATTTGAAGACAAAGAAGAAGAACAAGACAAAAAGAGAAAGGAATACTTGAAGTGGTGGCTAAGCAAGAAAAAATAGCCCTTCGCAAAAGAAAAATCATCTTTTCATAGCCTATGCCATTCACATTTTCAAAAAGGATTAAAGTAAACAGCCTACATTACTCATTTGGAAAGCGGAGTGTAAAATGGATGTCGCAAATTGAGATAGTCTGTGTTGGTAATGAATTGCTTATTGGTAAGACTTTAAACACAAACGCCCATTGGCTTGCTAAACGCGCCACCACGCTGGGGATAATGGTTAAGCGCATAACCGTTGTAAGCGATGATGTTGAAGAAATTGCCAACGCCGTGAAAGAGGCTTTACAGAGAAAGCCAAAGTTTATAATAACAACTGGCGGTTTGGGTCCAACATTCGACGACAAAACCTTAGAGGGAATAGCCAAAGCCCTAAACCGCAAATTGCACGTTAACGAAAAAGCCTTAGAGATAGTTAAAACGAAATATGAGGCTTATGCAAAAGCTGGAAGGATAAACGAAGCAGAGTTGACGCCGCCAAGAATAAAAATGGCTACGCTTCCAGAAGAGGCTGAGCCTTTGCCGAACCCCGTTGGCACAGCGCCAGGCGTGATAATGAAGGTTGAGGAAACGTTTTTGGTGGCTTTGCCCGGCGTCCCATCGGAAATGGAAGCCATTTTTGAAGAGTCTGTTGCGCCGCTGTTAAGGCGGGAAGCTGGAAATGTCGTGTTTTTTGAAACTAGCATATACGTTGACGGTGTTATGGAGTCAACTTTGGCTCCATTAATAGATATGGCGATGCGTGATAACCCCCACGTTTACATAAAGTCGCATCCGAAAGGCGAAGAGAAAAAACCGCATATAGAAGTTCACATTTCAACAACGGCGGAAGACTCTGAAACGGCGAAGGACCGTTTGGGAAAAGCCATAATCCAACTGACAGAGCTTGTGCAGAAAAGCGGTGGAAAAATTAAAGTGCCTAAAAAATTGGGCGAATAAAATGCTTGCTGATTACCACATTCACACGGAAGCTTCGCCAGACAGCAAAGGAACAATGGAAGAGTACGTTAGAAAGGCGATGGAAAAAGGGCTTGGCGAAATAGGCTTTTCAGAACACATTATACTTCGCAAAATTGCAGATGCGCCTTGCATGCGCATCGAGTCTATTACCGCTTACATTCAAAATTTCCGCAGTTTAAGGGAAAAATCGAACTTGCCGCTTAAATTAGGTGTTGAAATGGATTTCTTTCCAAGCGACACCGATAAAATAAGGGATTTCATCCAAAAATATTCTTTTGACTATGTTATTGGAGCTGTCCACTTTATTGGGGAATGGGCGGTTGACCATCCAGCGCAAATAGGCGAATACGAGAAAAGGGATATTTTACGTGTTTACGAGGAATATTTTGGCATAGTTAAAGAATTGTGTAAAAGCGGGCTTTTCGACGTTTTGGCTCATCCAGACATTATAAAAATTTTCGGGTTTAAACCGAAAGGCGACTTTTCCCATATGCTTAAAGAGGTTGCTGAGGCAATGGCTAAAGCAAACATCTGCGCAGAAATCAACACCCGTGGACTGCGAAAGCCATGCAACGAGATTTACCCAAGCGAACAATTCCTGAAAATATTGTTTAGCCACAACGTTCCAGTAGTTTTCGGTTCAGACGCCCACCAACCAGAAGAAATGGGCAAAAACTTTACAGAAGCAATAAAACTGGCGAAAAAAGTTGGTTACACCCACGCTTGCCTATTCAATTATAGAAAAAGGGAATTTGTGAAAATTTAGGCTTGTTGGCTGAAGCTATTTTCAGCTATTGATTTGCAGTTCATAAGAGCCATAAAATAGTAAAGCAAAATTTTCTTGAAATGAAAAAGCCTTCGACAATGCTTATATCAATAACGGTTCTGCTAACGCTTTCCCATTTTATTCCATCTTGCCTATCACAAACCCATAGCATTTCATACCAACTCCTAAACGAGCCGAACGGTTCAACCATTTATGGATTAAATGTTACAGTTCAACAGTCGCTTTATGAATATTACAACGGCAAAAGTCACACGTTAAGTTCAGAATACGACTTTGCAAGGTTTGTTACGCCCCACGCCTTAAAGCCAATCGCCGACAGCCTCTTGAAACTCTATGCGGATGACGAGGACTTTGCAAATGGAGTATTAATGATTGTGCATCAAATACCCTACGAGGTGATTGGACCGCCAAAATACCCCATAGAGACAATGGTGGAAAACAAGGGGGACTGCGATCTATTATCCTTCATTGCGGCTTCAATTATGAAGGCTGGCGGGCTTAACGTTGCATTGTTGTATTATGAAGATGAATCACACATGAACGTCGGCGTCAGCCTTTCGCATTCGCCGCAAGACGCAAGAACAAGAGCCTATTATGTGACCTATAACAACATCAGATATTACATTGCTGAATGCACGGGCGGAGATTGGCGGGATGGATGGAGAGTTGGCGAATGCCCAGACGGGTTAAGAGAAGCCCGTGTGAAAGTGATCACTCTTGAAAACTGTGAAGAATGGTCTCCTGGGCAAGTTTCCGCAAGCTACAAAACCCTAATATCCACAACGTTATCGTTGACGGTTTCGCCTATAATCCTCATTCAAGGAGGTACAGTCACAATTTCTGGACAAATTTCGCCAGCGCTTCAAAACAGGGAAGTTGCAATTTACGTTAAAGTGAACAATTCGCCATGGACGGTTTTGAACGTAACCACAACAGATGCTAATGGGCATTTCGTTTATGTTTGGGATGCGGAAGTTAATGCTGGAGTCTGCTTCATACGTGCAAGCTGGTCTGGAGATTATGAGTATGCTGGAGCGGACAGCCCAACCCGAACAGTAACAGTCCTATCCGCATTCTTCATTTTATTGCTCATCATAACCGTTGTTGTAGCTTGTTTAGGCGCCTTCATATTTCTCATATCAAAACAGACTCAGCCAGCAGAGATTCAAGAACCGCAACCGCCAGAACCGCCAGCCTAACAGAAAAAGCTTTTACCAAGCGTGTTTGTAGCACATTAAAAAGGGAAAAGCCATGTTTATAGTTTTCATGATTGGAACAGCCGGCTCTGGAAAGTCAACACTTACCGCAGCCTTTAACGAATGGTTAAAAATGTCGAAACAAGACGTGGCTGTGGTGAATCTTGACCCCGGAGCCGTAACGCTTCCATACACGCCGGACATTGACGTCCGCGATTACGTGGATGTTGGAAGTTTGATGGAGGAGTACGGTTTAGGTCCAAACGGCGCTTTGATAATGGCTGCCGACTTAATCGCCGACAAAATTGAGGAAATCTCCAAAGAAATTGAGGATTTAAAATCTGACATTGTTTTGGTTGACACCTCTGGGCAGATGGAGTTGTTCGCTTTTAGGGCAAGCGGACCCTATATTGCAAGTCAATTAACAAATGAGCCTAAAGCCATAGTTTACTTGTTTGACGCTGCCTTTTCGGCAAACCCCCTTAACTATGTTTCAAACCTTTTTCTTTCAGCGGCAGTTTACAACCGCTTTTTCCTACCTCAAGTGCATTTGCTTTCAAAATGTGATTTGCTTCCAAAAGATGAAGCTGACAAAATCGTGGATTGGTCAGCCAACCCCAAAGCTTTGGAAAACGCAATTGAACAGAAACTTGAAGGAACAAAACGGTTGCTAAGCCGAAGTATGATGCGGGCGATCTACCAGCTTGGTTTAAAGTTTCTTTTAATTCCAGTTTCATCAAAAACAAATGAGGGAATGATAAACTTTAACATGGCGTTAGAGCGCATTCTAGCTGGAGGAGATAAATACACTTATTGAGGAAGGTGCTCAATGTAGAAAATAGTATTGGTTTTAAGGTGTTAATTTTAGAACTTTCTTGCGTAGTATTCTCTGACTATGCCCGCTGTTAATGCTATCAAGCCCACTGCTAACAAGTAGATAAGCGGATAAATGAATATCGAGAGCAGATTTTCGTAGGTGATTGCTGACGGCAACTGTGGAGTGAAAAATATTGCAATCCACATTACGATAAAAGTTGTAATACATCCGATTCCGAGACCTACGGAAAGCCCATGTATGAAACCGCTTCTATCCTCTTCCTCTGCTGTGTCCTTTTCCGCCTTTTTCTGCTCTTGCTCCGCAAGTTTTTCTTCCTCTAAACCCTCTAAACGCTTTTCTTTAAGTTCAATTTCTTGTTCAGTGCTTTCTTCATCTAGCAACTCTGGAAGTTCAATTTCCTCTGTTTCTTGATTGGTTTCCATATTCACTCGCCTTTCTTGTGTTGTGTCATAGCGAATTAATAAAATTATTCAATTTTTGATTCTAATCTAGAATAAGAATTAAAAATACATTGTTGAAGGCGCTATTTTGCTTCAAATTTGGGTGTAAGCTGTTCTATGGCGGTTTTGAGTTTGTTCCATTCCTCCAAATTTCTTATGTTAAACTTATGTTTTCGTTTCCAAGCGCCATTTTGATTATGCCAAAGATACAAGCCGATTGAACGTTTTCCGAAAGACTCGAAGACTACAACGGCTTCCCACCATTTTTCATTTTTAAAAATTGTGACATAATCAACAACTTTGTAGAAGCTTGATATTGGAAGTTGAGCTTCAGCCAAGCCAGTTACACCTCACATCATAACCTGCATTAAGCCTTTCATGGTTAACAGTTTTCTGCGATGTCATGCTTGAAACCAAAAACGGAATCATAAACAACGAAAAAACTCCTGAAAGCATAAAGTATGTTGGGTAATTCCCAACGGAAATGAAAAGGTGTGCTGATGCAAGATTTATTAATCTTCCAATCATTAAACCAACTTCCATCACAACTAAAATGCTTGCGTAATACTCTTTGAGAAAGTAGTCTCCATAATAGGCAAACCACGAAAACGAGAAGGCGCCAGCCAAACCAGAAAGCAGAGACAAGGCGACTATCTCATACATTGTTGATGTAAAGGCTAAAGCAAAATACCAAAGAAAGTAAAGCGCCGAGCTTACAATGGCAAATTCGACACGTTTTCCTTTAATGTCTGAAAGCCAATTAACAAAAAATGTTATAGCTGAAACCAAAATGGAGCTGAAAGTAAAAACCAAACCCATATTCAAAATGCTTCCTTCCGAAATTTTATGAACAAACAAGGGATAAACAAGCCAATAAGAAGAATCAATCAGCCCAGTAACTATAAAAGTTGCAAAGAAAGTGACAAACATTTTATCTTTTGGAATATGAATTTCATGAGTTTCAGCTTCAACTTTTATACGTGTGGACAAAACAAAAACTGAAAGGTACATGAAAACAGACAAAACGAAAAGCGCCGAGAAACCAAAACTTTCAATAATGAAACCGCCGACCGCTGGGCTTAAAGCGCCCGAAACCGACGGGACAATCATGGAGAAAAAACTTACAGTTCTAGCTCTAACTTTCGACTCGCTAAACCTAAACTGAAGGAGATTAAAAGAAGGCCAAAAAGTGGCGATACTTAAACCATAGGTCAACCCCAAAACTGCAGGCTCTTTAACATAAATTAAAGTTACATAAAATAACATAGTTAGAAGTATTCCTAGGCTTATTATACGCTCAAAATTTTTGAAAAGCTTCAACAAAACAACAGGCAACAAGCCCACAACAACAAACATCAAAGACATTATTTGGACTATCTGAGTCAAGCTTAGACCTGACTCTTTAAAGTAAATTGGAAGGAACATCCCAGAAAGATTACTTGTAAAGAAATAAATTATAGAAACTATTGTTAAAGTTTTCAATTGCGCAGTTTGCATCCTGAATCACCAAAAGTAATAAGTAAAAGTGCATGTCCATTTAAAAGTCTAATATGTTCGGATTTTTCCTTGAGCTAAATCCATACAGAACTTGTCTATGTTTTCAAGTTCATAATCCAACACATCGCCTATTTCATTTCTAACCTTTTCCAAGGAGTTGTTACCCTTCATTACAACTTGGGCTGCTGCCACTTCTGGCTGGTCAATGGGCTTACCAATTTTGCTTAACAGCCACACATAAACTTCTTCAACTTCGGGCACCTCTTCATAAACATGCTGGGCTATTTTGAATGTTAATACATTGTAGATTTTGCCAACGTGGCTCACGGGGTTTTTGCCTGCCGCAGCTTCTGAACAGAAAGGTCTGTTTAGGGATATTAACCCGTTTACACGGTTTCCCCTTCCAACCTGCCCCGAATCACCGCTGTCTGCACTTGTGCCTAAAACGGTTAGATAAACGCCTCCTAAACCCCTTCCACGCACGTCCAAAGTGTTTAATTGCACGTTAACTTCCTCGAAGTCGGTGTTTGCCATCACAAACTTTTTTATTTCTTCAAGGATTTTCGCTTTCTTTTCAAAGTAGTCTTCTTCGCTGTTTATAAAACGGTCAACGAAAGCCATTGAAATTGTCAGGTTTAAGCGGTTGTTGGTTCTGAAACCCATGACTTTTATATCTTCGCCTGACTCTGGAAAACGCTGCTTGAACTCTTTCGAGTTTAGAAACCTTTCAGTTTCGAGAACAGCCTTCTCCGTTCTGGTCATAGGCGCATAGCCAACAGCAGCCGAAGTGTCATTTGCCCCTAAAACCTTGCCTTTCCGCTTGAAAATGTCCACAAGCCCCACAGAGCCTGGTTTAAGCTCCACCTGGTATTTAACGTGTTTTTCAGGGTCTACAAAACGCATGTTTCGCCTAAACCATTCTTTGGCAACGTTTACAGCTATTTCGTTAACGTCTATTATTGTGCCATTAAATTCTGATGTGGCTCTGTCACCGAAAACGAAAAGCATTGGCTGTTTCAGTGTGCCTCCGCCAAAGCGGGGTTCGGATTCGCCAGCCACAAGCAACGATTTATCCACATTGTGATGCAGTATTGAACCAGTCCTTTCAAGGTATTCTTGGCTTAGCCTCACCGAAATGGCGTCCATCACCGCATCGCATATATAATCTGGATGCCCCAACCCCTTCCTTTCCACGATTTCTATACGTTGTTTTTCAAGGGGCATTTGTTTTAAATCTTCAACAATTATGTTTCGCATGGCAAACCTTTCCACTTTAGAGGTTTAACACATGCAACCCATAAATAATATTTTTGCTGTCATTAAATTTGGGTTGCCGTGCATGTCGCTTGAAAGTTTTAAAGCGAAGGCAAACCGAGCCATTGATGAGTTAAGGGCTTTAAAGCCAAAAGAAGCATTGATAATACACCATGACGATGCGGATGGACTGTGTTCGGCGGCGATAACGAAAAAAGCTTTGGAAAGGGAAGGAATAAAACCCAAAACATTCTGCCTAGAAAAAGTTTACAGCGAAGTCGTCGAAGACATACACGCAAAAACTGGACAAACAATTTTTTACGTTGACATAGGCTCGGCGCATGCGGACATGCTGTCAAAATACAATCAAGGCAGAAACTTAACAATAATATTGGATCATCACGACCCAAAACCATCCACAGACCCGAAAGTTTTGGATTTAAACCTTGAAAACTTCGGGTTTAAAGGCGAAACAGACTTTTCTGGGGCTACATGCTGTTATCTTTTCGCAAAAGCTTTAGGCGAAGCCAACGTGGACTTGGCTTATTTAGCCTTAATTGGAAGTTGCGAAATTCCAGACGGCTTTTTAGGAATAAACAAACTGGTTTTGGAAGAAACCGTCAAAAACGGAATAGTCCAGCAGAAGGGCAAAAGCTTTGAAATAGTCAAGTTTAAAACACGTTTGGACACTTTTTTCGCTAAACTGCAAATTTTGGGCGCTGTGGGCTATTATGAGGGCGGTCCAGAAATCGGCGTGAACGCTTGCCTTGAAGGGCTAAGCAAGGAAGCTGCAGAAAAAATTGATGTTCTAGAAAAAAGGCGGAAAGAGGCGAACCGCCGCCTTTTGGGGAGACTTTACCGTGAAAGACTGCGGGAAACAGCGCACATTCAATGGTTCGACGCTGGAAATGCCTATGCTGGAATGGGGACAAAAGTGATTGGGCAATTCTGCTCTTTTCTGGCTTACCAAACACGGCTGATAAAGCCAAACAAATACATCGTGGGATTCGTGGATGTGCCGATGGAAATTCCAGGCTGGGGAAAACTAAGCACAGAATACGTTAAGGCTTCCGTTAGAGCGCCGAAAACCATGCAACCGCTTATTGACAAGGGCGAGTTGCCCGGAGCCGCAAACCTGCTGGAAAAGGCTTGTGGCGAGTTCGGAGTGGCTGATGGACATCAATACGCCGCAAACGTAATAGTGCCAATGGATAAAAAAGAGACGCTAATAGAAAACGCCGAAAAAATACTTTAGCCCTTTCAACCATTTTGCCTGCGTTTTCTTTAGTTTAGTGTTTTCTAAAATCCTGTTTTTATTGGGTTGCGTGGTTTTATTATTTCTCTTAGGAGCACGGTTGCGTATGAACCTCTATGCAGTGTGAAGCTTATTTTTGCTTTGTTTTTGTTTGAGTTGGCTTCGTCATCGGAAACCTCTTTTAGTTGGAAATTGCCTATTGGCGCCAGGGCGGTTCGCAGTTCGCCTTTAGAGCTTATTTCTGGCATAAACGGTATTTTGAAGTTTTCTGGTGTTATGCCTTCCTCCGCTAGTATTTGTTTTTCAATTTCTCCTTGAACGCCTTGGGATGGTTTCTGCCTAAAGCCTATCAGCGGAAGGGCTAAACGCGTTTTTCCAGCTTTTATGGCTTCGTTAATTTCTTTAAGCGTTTCAGTTTGTACGATACGGCGCATGCTCGGCATGGGCAAGCCGTTACGTTGCACGTTTACAACGTAATCGCCAACTTCCACTCGGTTCAGCGGAATGCCGTTGGCTAATCTTTTGCTAAGAAACTTGTTGAAGAGGTAGGATTGATAGGCTTGGGGAAAAAGCCTTTGCAGTTTATCTGGCAATTTTTTGAATGCACCAGCGAAATCTTCTGGTTTTTGGGTTAAATGCTTAAGCATTAGTCTTTCATAGCGCAGTTGTTTTGGAAAATTTTTCAAGGCTTGTTTGAAGTTTTGGGTTTTCCACAGTTGCCGGCGGGCTTGTCTCGACTTTGGGTTTTCATGTGGGCTTGGTTTCGCCAAGAAAAGCATAACAGCCTTCTTTAAGTTTCCTTGCACAAGCGCTTTTCCAACCAAATGCGTTATTGGACGGGTTAAACCGAAACGTTGATGCCCAAAAAAATTTGGCATTCCGCCCAACGTTTCAAGTTCTCGGACTGTTCGAGTTATCCGCTTTTTTATTGCAGATTTCGAGTGGCTTATGGCTCTGATGGTGATTTGGAAACTGTTTCCAAAAAGGTAATAGGGCGAAAGCCTTTCACGGCAATACCCCAACGGGCGGATTTCTATATCCTTAACATTAACTTTTTTGACTGTTTCGACTGTTGCGCCTTCAATTGTGATGTGTTGGGCTGTTAGGGCTTTTGCATCCTTTATTCCAGCAACATCAATTTTTTCGGGGTTTAAGCCTAACCGCTCAGCAACAGCCCTCAAAGCCAAAAAAATATCCCAGTTACGCTTAACCAAAACACACAATAGAAAACGGTTCTCCACAGACGCAGAACGCAAAACCCTACACTCCGTTTCAACTGGGTTTATTTCCGCTTTTGAACCGTCAACGAGGATTTCCTCAACAACAAAGTCATCCGCAAACTGTCGAATAACCCCGCCGATGCCAAGTGATTTTGTGGCGTAAACATCCAAGCCAATGAGCTTCTCCAACCTAGAAACAAACACGTTTAAACCTCTTCCCTATAAGAGGGGAAGTTTACCAGTCAATTTATCAACAACCTCGGAAGGCGCTGGACCAATCCCCAAACATGTTATTGTTCCAGGCGGAACTTCAGTTAATCCCCTATCCACTATTAAGGCGTATGGCAAACCCAAACTTTTCGCTTGCTTTTCCAACTTCAAAATTTCCTTTTCGCTTTTCACTTTCACAGCAATTTTACATTGCCCTTCGCTTATCCAAGCTTTCCACCATGCCCTACGATTTTTGCGGGCTTCTTCCGCAGCTGAAACCGCAGCATGTCCAGACTGAGCTGCAATTTTACCCTTGCTCAACTTTAAATCTGAACGAAAAACAATAACCTGCTTATAATGAAATTCAGACATGCACAGTTCAACCATTCATTACTTTGTTGTTGTCAAAGGTTTTAAGGATTTGCAGAAATGTAAAGGAAAAAGGAATAGAGAATGGCTGGCAACATCTTTGGATTTCGCAGAAGTTTCAATAGGGTTTTTCCTTGAAAGTCTATTTCATCAACCCCGTGCAGAGCCTCGTTCAAGTTTAATCTTTTACATAGGCGAATGACCTCGTCAAGTTTCTCGTCTGAAATGCCGTCAAGCATTTTCCTAATTCTAAGCATAACCTTCACGTCAAAACCATAGTTTATTCGGCAACGTTTCTGGTACAAGCCTAAAAACGCCGAGGAAAAATCGTTTTTCTGCAAAGCCTCAAATACAACTTCAGCCGCCACTCTTGCGCATGACAAACCAAAAATTACGCCGCCGCCTGTTGTGGGTTTAACCTGCGAGGCAACGTCGCCAACAGCCAAAAAACCGTTTGCATAAGCCTTTGGAATGGGTCCGCCCAAAGGTATGGGATGAAAAGCCATCCGCAATATTTTTGCTTTGCAAAGTTTCTTTGAAGCTACTGGATGTTTAAACATAAACCTTCTTAAAAGTTCTTTTGGGTTTCCATTTTTTGCAGCTAATCCAACTTTGGCTTTGCCTTCGCCTTTCGGAATGAGCCAAGCGTAAAAACCCGGCGCATAGCTTCTGCCGAGAAAAACTTCAACAAAGTCTTCTTCCACATCCTTAACATTTTCAATTTCTGCATGCACGCCATTAACAAGCGTTGAAGGATTAAGCGAAGACAAACCAGCCATCCTCAAAATTCTTGAGGAAACACCTTCAGCGTCTATAACGATTTTGGCGTGAAACTGCACCTTTTCTCCGTGCTGCTGGATGCGCGCTCCCTTAACAAAATCATGCTCAATAATAAGCGATTCAACAAGCGAATTCGAATAGTGTTTAGCTCCATGTTTCATTGCCATTCCTGCAACATACTTATCAAAAAGAATACGGTTAACGGTGCATGTTAGTGGCGAAGAAAAGCAAACTGGAAATTCAGTGTTTTTTGGCGAGTGAAAAATAACCCCATAAAAAGTGTTTTCGATGATTTCCGCTGGAAGCGGATGCAACCCTAAATTTTTTAGGCCTTTAATGCTTAAATGTCCAGGACAGTGAGAAGGCACGCCGACTTCGCTGTGTTCTTCGAAAACTTCCACTTGAACGCCATTTTTTGCAAGGTTTAAAGCCGTGAAGAAACCGCAGGGTCCGCCTCCAACAACTATTACTTGTGAACGTTTTTCCATGCGATATACACTGAAATGTTTAAATTGCAAGTTCAACTCGTCTTTTGCCACGAGTCATGGAGGTTGTGCGTATTTTTCCGCTGATTTCTAACCGCATTAGAAGCTGATTGAAATCTTTAAAGCCTAAATCCTTAAATTCTTCATTTAACGCTTCAAAAAGTTCAGTGTCTGTCATTGCGCCTTTCTTTTTCAAAATCTCCATAAGCACGTAATAGGCGGGATGGGTTTTCCAAGTTTTAACTGGCAAGCTGTTGCGCTCCTAAGCAACTGGCGTTGTTTGTTTCTGTACTTGGCGGACTTGCTGCATAAAGCTTTTGTACCATTTTTCCATGTCAGGCGTTATTGACGGACCAACTTTTTTCAGTGCTTCTTGAAAATCAGCCATGGTAACTTCCTTAGCGTTCATATCTCTCCTTAAAGCGTGCATAGCTGCTTCTCTGCAGAGCGCCTCTATATCCGCACCAGAATAATTCTTTGTTATGACAGCTAACTGTTCTAGGCTTACGTCTTTGGCTAACGGCATTTTTTTCGTGTGGATTTTGAAGATTTGAAGCCGAGTTTTCTCGTCGGGTTCTGGCACATATATCAGCCTATCAAACCTTCCAGGGCGAAGCACCGCAGAGTCAATAATGTCAGGTCTGTTTGTAGCTGCGATAACAACGACGTCTTCTAAAGTTAAAATTCCATCCATTTCAGTTAGCAGTTGGCTAATTACACGTTCTGTTACGCCACTGTCCGCATAGCCCAAACCTCGACGAGGCACAAGCGAATCTATCTCATCAAAGAATATAACTGCAGGCGCAGCCATACGGGCTTTTCTGAAAACTTCCCTTATGGCTTTTTCAGATTCGCCAACCCACTTTGAAAAAACCTCTGGACCCTTAATCGTTATGAAGTTGGCTTCGCTTTCAGTTGCAACAGCCCTAGCCAACAAAGTTTTGCCGCAACCAGGCGGACCATAAAGGAGTATGCCTTTCGGAGGATTTATGCCAAGCTTCTTGAAAACTTCCGGGTTCTTTAAAGGCCATTCTACAGCCTCTTTAAGTTCCTGTTTAACTTCTTCCAGTCCGCCTATGTCGTCCCAGTGGACTGTTGGCACTTCTATGTAGACTTCACGCATGGCTGTAGGCGTCACTTCTTTGTAGGCGTTTATGAAATCTTCCATTTTCACTTCCATCTGCTCCAAAACCGACGGTGGTATGCGTTCTTCTTCAAGGTTTATTTGCGGCAAATATCTGCGCAGGGCTTTCATGGCTGTTTCTCTGCAAAGAGCCGCCAAATCTGCGCCAGTATAGCCATGCGTCATTTCAGCAAGCTTCTTAAGGTCAACGTCTTCGGCTAACGGCATGCCGCGAGTGTGAATCTGCAAGATTTCGTATCTTCCACGCTTGTCTGGAACACCTATTTCGATTTCTCGGTCGAATCTGCCGGGTCTGCGAAGCGCTGGGTCAAGGGCGCCGGGTCTGTTGGTGGCGCCTATAACTATGACGTTTCCCCTTCCAGACAAACCGTCCATTAAGGCTAAGAGCTGCGCAACCACACGCCTTTCAACTTCGCCGGTAACCTCCTCACGTTTCGGCGCTATGGCGTCAAGCTCATCAATGAATATTATGCTTGGAGCGTTCTGTTGGGCTTGCTGGAAAATTTCCCTAAGCCTAGCTTC
Source organism: Bathyarchaeia archaeon (assembly GCA_038848005.1). Taxonomy (GTDB): domain Archaea; phylum Thermoproteota; class Bathyarchaeia; order Bathyarchaeales; family Bathycorpusculaceae; genus JAWCNN01. The sequence goes on from JAWCNZ010000007.1 coordinate 42,101, forward strand.
AGACTCCCCATAAAACTTGCTCATTATTTCCGGACCATTTATCGAAAAGAAGTTTGCTTCAGCCTCGTTTGCAACAGCCCTAGCCAACAAAGTTTTGCCGCAACCAGGCGGGCCGTGAAGCAAAACTCCCTTTGGCGGTTCTATCCCAAGTCTTTGGAAAAGTTCCGGATGCCTCAATGGCAGTTCAACCATTTCGCGTACTCTTTGAATTTCCTCTTGCAGTCCGCCTATGTCCTCGTATGTTGTCCGCGGCAGTCCTCTGCCTTCAGGCGCAGGCTCATTCAAAATTGTTAGACGTGTTTCAGCTGTAACCTTAACTATGCCGTGTGGACGGGTTTTCGTAACTGTGAATGGTATGGCGTGTCCAAGCATCATAACAAGTGTGGTGTCTCCCTCAACAAGGGTGCGTTCCATTAAACGGTTCTTAACAAAATTTGTAAAGTCTTCATCAACATTTAACCGCATATCCACGGGCGCCAAAGTCACACTTAAAGCAGTTTTAACTTTGGCTGGCCTCACAATTACATATTCGTTTATGGCTACTCCAGCATTTTTACGTGTAAAACCATCTATCCGTATAAAATCTCGATTTTGGTCTTCGCTGTAGGCAGGCCACGCAATAGCCGAAGTCGTCCGTTTACCAACTATTTCTATGACGTCTCCAGCGGATATGCCCAACCTTTCCATTGTTTTCTGGTCTATGCGAGCTATGCCCCTTCCAACATCCCTTTGCCTTGCATCTCCAACACGTAATTGAACTTCACTCAAATAAAACACCCCATTATCAATACGCTTTAGAACAGAGTTTCATTCCTATATAAACATTAAACTGTCTCATAATGATTATGTGCTTGTTCTACGCACCATAAGTGTTTGCACTTGGCTTATTTCGCTTATTTCTTCCAATTTCTTTTCAACTTCTTCAAGGACGCCAGTCTTGTCCTCCGGAAACTTGAGCTGAACTAACAGGGCTTTGAGGCCGAAGGCTACAGGTTCTTCGCCGTATCCGTAGACAGAAGCAAACTCGGGTAAACAATTCTCAATTTTCTTTTTCAACTCGTCAAAGTTCTCAATAATATCTTTCGGAAATATTTTGTAGGTGATTACGACGTTACCCATATTTATCCTCTCTAATTATTTTACGGTCCAACGAAACCACACTTTGGACACTTATACGGACGACCAAACTTTCGGCATTTTCCACAACGCCTTATTAGGATTTCCCCGCAGTTTGGGCATAGGAATTTTGTGGCTTCTGCTCCAGGCGAAATTGGTTTGCCACAGCTTGTGCATGTTAGTAGAGTTAGGGATGCTGTTTTAGCCATTCCATATTCCTCAAAGCGCATTTTTGTAATTGTCAAGCTTCCTTATATCTTCTATGTTTTAGGCTCGCAAATTTATTATTAAAGTTTCCACATCTATATTTTGTGTGGTTGTTTTGGGCGTTAATCTCCGCGATTTGGTTCCGAAAACTGTTGTTAGGCTTGAAGATTTAAGTGGGAAATCCATAGCCATAGACGCCTACAACGCCCTCTACCAGTTTTTGGCTATAATCCGCCAGCCAGACGGCACACCGTTGAAGGACGCAAACGGAAGAGTAACAAGCCACTTGAGTGGGCTTTTGTATAGAACAAGCAACCTTGTGGAAATGGGCATAAAACCAATTTATGTCTTTGACGGAACGCCACCAGCACTTAAAGAAGCGGAAATAAAAAGGCGCATGAAAACGAAAGAGGAAGCCTTAATAAAATATGAGCAAGCCATAAAAGAGGGTAAAATTGAAGAGGCGCGCATGTATGCGCAGGCAACCTCACGCCTAAAAGATTACATGGCGGAAGACAGCAAAAAGCTTTTGGATTTAATGGGGATTCCTTGGGTGCAAGCTCCAAGCGAAGGGGAAGCCCAAGCCGCCCATCTGGCGAAGAATGGAGATGCGGATTACTGCGCAAGCCAAGACTATGACAGCCTACTTTTCGGCGCTCCGAGACTTGTGAGAAACGTGACAATTTCTGGAAGAAGGAAGCTTCCAGGCAAAAACGTTTACGTTGAAGTTATACCCGAAATTGTAGAGTTGGAAAAAGTCCTAAAAGGATGCGAAATAACCCGTGAACAGTTAATTGACATAGGCATACTAATAGGGACGGACTTTAACCCTGAAGGAGTTAAAGGTTTAGGACCTAAAACAGCATTAAAACTGATAAAGGAACATGGGAACATTGAAAAAGCTATTCAGCACTTGAAAAATGCGGATTTTCCAGTTGAACCTCAAAAAATTAGGGAGATATTTCTCCATCCGAAAGTAACGGACAACTACAAAATAGAATGGAAAGAGCCGGATGTTGAAGGCGTAGTTGACTTTATCTGCAGAGAAAGAGATTTCTCAGAAGACCGTGTGAGAAAGGCTGTTGAAAAAATGCAGAAAGGCATACAAAAGCAGAAGGGAAAAACAACGCTGGAAAAATGGTTTTAATACGCCTAAATTTTGTGTCCGTAACGTCCTGTTAATGGGACGAAGGCTACTCCCCCAAGGTTTTCCTCCCTAATTTTTCCATTTGCGCCTTTAGTGATTTTCATAAGGCTTTGGAATAGGGATATGCTTCCCACTGGAATCAGCATGATTCCATTTGGTTTTAACTGTTCAATTAAGGGTTTTGGAATATCAGGCGCAGCGGCTGTCACAACAATCCTGTCGTAAGGAGCCTTTTCCACATATCCCATGGAACCATCATCGCAAATTATGGTTACACGGTCACCGTAACCGTTATTCATAATGTTTTTTCTGGCTAAATCAGCCAACCCCTGAATTATTTCAACGGTGTAAACGTGTCCCCACTCGCTTCTCGGCGCGTCATGTGGCGCAACTATTTCGGCTATGGTGGCGGCGTGCCATCCAGACCCCGCTCCGACCTCCAACACTTTGTGGCCTACTTCCAATTGGAGGGCTTCATTCATTATAGATACCATGTTTCGCCTAGCCTTGCAAGTGCAGGGCTATGTGGCGCTGAAACTGTCTGCCCAAAACCGATTGGAAGCGGCGTGTCAACAGCGCTGTGGGGCTGCAAGTTTTCTGGGAGGAACTTTGCGCGGGGCACGGCTCGCATTGCACGGATAACTTTCGGCGAGCGGAGAACACCCTCTTTGATCAGGTTGCCTATGAGTTTTTCCCATTCACTTTTCTCCATTACAACACCGAAATAAGATATAGCGGAAAGTGCTTTTAACGTTATTTCACTGTAACCGACTTCGCCAAGTTTCTGGGTGTGTCTGGGTTGTAGCCTCTTTCCACAGCCATGTAATAGGCTAAAAGCTGTAATGGAATTATGAATGGTATGGGCGAGAGAACGTCTGGAACGCCTTTTGGAATTTCCACGTAATCGTCTGCTAAACGTTTTATTTCCTCGTCGCCTTCTTCAATAACTGCTATTATTGAGGCACCTCTGGCTTTCATCTCCATAATGTTGCCTATAAGCGTCTTGTGTGTTTCATCTTTGGGGCAAATGAAAACTACGGGAAAGCCCTGCTCGATTAGGCTGATTGGTCCATGTTTGCTTTCGCCGGCTGGAAAAGCTATGGCTGGTATGTAGGCTATTTCCATAAGCTTAAGCCTCCCCTCATAGGCGGTTGCGGTGCTTATCCCACGCCCCAAGAAAAAGAATGTTCGGGCGTCCTTGTATCTTTTGGCAATTTGCTTCACTTTCTCCTCTTGCGTTTGAATTATTGTTTCAACGATTTCCGGCAATTTCTCCATTCTTTCAGCTAAATAATCCATTTCATCCTGCGAAACTTTACCTCGTTTCTTGGCAAGTCTAAGGGCTAATTGGGCAAAAACGGAAAGCTGAGACGTGAAAGTTTTTGTTGCCGCAACTCCAATTTCTGGACCAGACTGTTGACCAATGTAAACTCTGGAAATTCTTGTCAAGGTTGAACCGATAACGTTTGTTAATCCGAGAACCGTTGCGGCTCTTTGCCTTGCGTAGTTAACAGCTGCCAACGTATCTGCTGTTTCGCCGGATTGGCTTACAGCCAAAATTGCGCTGTCAATGTTAACTGACTTGCCATGCTGCTCAACAAATTCTGAGGCTATTACGGGATAGGTTGCCAAAAAGGCAAGTTTGGAAAACATGTAGGAGGCAGCTAAACATGCGTGATAAGAGGTTCCACAAGCCACCAAAAAGACTTCGCGGGCGCGGTCGAGAAATGTCGCCATTAAATCCAAGTAGTGTTCTTGAAGCCTCAAAGTGTTGCGTAAAGTGGCTGGTTGCTCATGGATTTCTTTAATCATAAAATGTGGGTAGCCTTGTTTAACAGCCATTTCAGGCGTCCAATCAATAATTTTTGGTTCTCGCACAACAAGGCTTGAATCAACTATTTTCCTTATTTCAAAACCTTCAAGTGAAAGCGTTACAAGTTCGCCGTTTTCAACCATGACCGCCTTGTTGGTTAAGGGCAGAAAAGCTGGAATATCCGAAGCGCAGTAAATTGCGTTTTCGTTTAAGCCTATAACCAGTGGACTTTCATGTCTGGCGCACACTATTTTGTTAGGTTCTTTCGACGAAAGCACGGCAATTGCGTATGAACCTTCAAGCTTTTTCACGGTTTCAAGAACCGTATCAGCAAGGCTAAGGGAAGGATTAGTTTTCAAAATATCTTCGATTAGATGGGCAATCACTTCCGTATCTGTTTTTGATTTGAAAACGTGTCCTCGGTTTTCCAACTCCGTTTTTAACTCAACAAAATTTTCTATTATGCCATTGTGGACAACGGCTATTTGCTCACTGCAATCCACATGTGGATGCGCGTTAACTTGTAAAGGCGCGCCGTGCGTAGCCCACCGTGTATGTCCAACACCGATGTTTCCAGGCAAATCATCCAAGTTATGGATTTTGTCAACTTCCTCTATTTTTCCTTGGTCCTTTTTTATGTAGAGCTTGCCCTCGTGGATTGTGGCTTCTCCAACAGAATCGTAACCGCGATATTCAAGCCTTTTTAGGGCTGCGTGTATAACTGGAGCAGCCTTTCCGTCTTTTAGGATGCAGCCGAATATTCCGCACATTTTTGGGCATTCACCGTCAATTTTGATTTTTAAGCTTGTTTAAGGCGTTTTGGCTGTTATAAGCTTTTTTAGGAGAAAATTTCGAATTCTAAAAATTTTTTAAGAATGTTCTTATGCTGTAGTGGAGTGTGTTATGTTAAAGCTTTAATAAATTTTTTATAATGGGTTATGCTTTATGCTTATGAAAGCCCATGGATAAACGGTTGTTGCTTCATCAAGAAGGGGAAAAACAGAAAGTAAAGGAAATAGTCATAATCGAAGACCCTCAAAAGTTAAAGATGATTTTGAATAGACTTAGCTGGAAAATTTTGGTTATGCTTTCTGAAAGGGAAATGTACCCCATAGAAATAGCCAAAAAGCTTGGCGTTCACGAACAAAAAGTTTATTATCACATTAGGAAGTTGGCGAAGGCGGGAGTCATAACAATCGTAAAGGAAGAGGAAAAGAAGGGTGCAACAGCAAAATATTACAGGGCGGTTTCGTCAGCTTTTGGAATTGAGCTACCGCAAGGATATAGAACCATAAAACGGCTTTCGCTTCTAAGCATAAACGATAAAATACAAAAATTCTTTAAAGAATTTGTTAGAGAAGATGGCGTTTTTGAAGGGAAAATAGTTGTTGGAAGCCCAACGCCGCACGGTCCATTCAAAACAAGCGCAAGGGATGGGCATTACGCTTCGCAACTAACGTTTTTCTTGGGACAGTTCGCTCAGATGCCCGAGGATTTCGCCATAAAGCTTGATGTGGACGTAAAAGCCGAAAAAGAGGAGCGGAACAATTTGGTTTTGGTGGGTGGGCCTGGAACAAACCTTTTAACACAAGAATTGAACGAGTATTTGCCCATAAAGTTTAACATGCAACCTTCAGAGCAGGGCTTTTTGTTCGGCGGTTTGGTTTCAAGAAAAACCTCAAACGTTTACACCTCAGACACCGTTGGGTTGATAGCCAAAATTGTAAATCCATGGGAAGGTTCAAAGCGAATTATAGTTTTGGCTGGAAACAAAGCCGTCGGCACAAAAGCATGCGTACTAGCCTTAACACATTTTTGGAACAAAACATTGAGAGATTATGACGGCGGAGAACCTTTTGCAAGGGTTATACAAGGATTCGACTTGGACGGCGACGGAAAAGTGGATTCAATAGAAATACTCGAATAAATGAGGTTTCTCCATAACTCTTAGAGGTATTTTATGGAAATAGAGGAAGTTATAACAGCTTATGGTCATAAAAACATTCAAGCCACTCATAGAACAACTTTGGAAATCACAAAGGAACCGCAACTGTCAAAGAGAGGTGATTGTATAGTTGCGGTTTCGGCTGATAAGGCGCTTGCGGATTTAAACGCTGAATTTAAGGATTATTTGCGCAGAAAAAATGCGAAAATAACTGTGCTGATTGGGGCTGGGGGGATTTCTGAGTTAGTTAATGCTTTTGGAAGCCCACAGTTGATTTTGACGCATCCAACAGACATTGTTGTGAGGAAAAGCAATTACATCTGCAGTCGGACATTAGCTATAAACGCAGACAAATCCGCCCTTGACCTTTCAAGAACTTTGGTGGAAAAGCTTAGAAATCCGATGCAAAGGGTGAAAATCACTTTGACAGTTAGCGTTTAACGGATTTGCGCATCTAAAACCGCTTGCCACTCGTAAGGGGCGGTTTCACGAACAAAACGGTGAAACAAAATTTTCTCCACCTTTCGCCCACACACTTCAACCGCGCGTGTAAACTGCCGTTGCATGTCCTCCAACGAATCAGAGGCGCCTACAAAAAAGTAAAAGTGCATTATGCCACCAGTTGGCTTTAGGGCTTTACATGCGCTGTTTAGGAATTTTATGGATTTTTCAGGCAAATTCATAATTACACGGTCGGCGGTTCCCGCAAGCTTTTCGTTAACGACTTGTTTTGCATCTCCTAAAATTGGATGGACTTTGCTTTCAACACGGTTAAGGCGAACGTTCCTTATTAGAAGTTCAACAGCGCTTGGGTTTGCGTCTACTGCGTAAACTTTCACGTTTTCACGAGTTTTGGCTATTAATATTGCGAAGGGGCCGACTCCGGCGAACATGTCTATTACAGTTTCGCCTTCGTTGACGAGTGACGCCACACGTTTGTGTTCATGCGAGAGACGCGGGGAAAAGTAGGCTTTCGCCAAATCCACATGGTATTGACAGCCATGTTCTTTATGGATGGTTTCTGTTTTGGGTTTTCCAGCGACAACGTTGAATTCTCTTAGTCGGTAAGTTCCTGTGACTGCACTTGCCTTGGCGAGGACTGTTTGCACGTTTTTATGCGCTTTAAGGATTGCTTCGCCAATAACCGCTTTATAAGTTTCAAGTTCCTGTGGAATTTCGATTATGGCTATGTCTCCAACAAAATCCAATGCACGGGGTAAACAAGCCATCACATATGGAGGAAGCCTATCTGCAAGCAAATCCGCATATGTGGTTACTGGCTTTTTCTTTTCTGGAAAAGTTTTCGTTAAAATTTCAAAGTTTGGAGTTTGCTTCATAAACATTTGCAACTCATTTTCCGATGGGTGACGGACAAGTGGAATGTAAATGAAATTGCTGTTTCGCTGAACCGTCAAATCTTTGTTAAAGATTTTCAGCTTGTTAGCGAGGGTTATGGCTTTCTCTCCAAACGCTTTCTGAACTTTTATGCATAGGGCTTCTTTGAGCATGCGACCACTAAGGCTTGCGCTTTTCCACTTCCATAAAATCCAAGTTCACAGTTAAATGCAAATCGCTTTGCTGAGAACCCTCAACCTCTTTCAAAAGCCACTCAGTCAACTTTTCACATTCGCCAGGATTACAATGTAAATGACTGCGTTTTAATGGTTGCCAAAACAAACATTTAAAACATGGAATCTCAGTTAATGTATTCACATCTGCCTGCATTTTTCATCATGAATATGAGAAATAGGCTTTAAACTTATAGGTTATGAATCGGCATGCATGACAAAACCTAATAATTAAATTTAAAGATTAAGAGTATAACTTTCCAAATTGCACCAAATGTTGTTGTTTTTGAAAATTCTGTTCCGATAACATTTAAACGTAAAAGGTAAACAGCTGGAGGGAGGTACAACAAAAGTTTATAATTCCAGCTTAGACTCCACAACGCTCATAACTGCATTCGCTTTCTCCATAACCACCTCAAAAAGTTTCTTGCTTATGAAACCCTTTTCCAAGGCTTTTTCAAGCTTTTCCACATCCAACACTTTAACCGTGCCGTCTGGCTGAACGCAGACATCAACTTCCAAATCAACATAACGCAAAGCGTTTGGGTAAACCTCAACCGGCGTGTTCAAGTTTACATATGCACCTTTAAATTCGCCATCAGCCGAAAAATACCTAGTTGTAATATACCAATCGCCAATTTTTGTTTCGCTAACCGCAGTGTCTCCCACAGTCTTTCTAACGCCTAAACCATCATAAACACCATTGCTCCTTATTGTCCGCTTATACTTTATCTGTTGGTTGTCCAACATTTCAATTGTTGCTTGTCCAAGATGGAAAACCACTCCGCTGAGCTTAACATGTTCAACATCAACCAAAGAGCCTTCCTCTGGAAACTCGCCCAACATCTGCTGTTTACAAGTTTCTTCAACATTGCCTCGCTCTTCGCCCTTTTCAAGAAGTTTTTCAGCCATCTCTAAAATCGCCGAGACTCTGCCACCGCAGCTTTTGTAGAAGTGATGTCCATCCAAAGTTGGAGTTTCAGAAGCTCTCAGCCTGTCCATTTCTTTTTTGGAGAAATATGGAAATTCAACATCCATAAAATATAAGCCTTCAACCAAAAGCGATGGAGCCTCTGTAACACCGATTTTTTCTTTTAAAGTTTTAATTTTCTCAGTAAGCGTTTCCACCTCTTTTTCCAAAGCTTCCTTCGGCTGGTTCACCGCTGTTTCACGCCAAATAATCCCCCAACCGTCAAACGCAAGCTTTTTACCCAAAGCATAAAGTTCTGCCCTTTTTTGAAAATCTCGAATTTTAAAGCTGACACCGACCTTACCGCCTTGCACAAGAATGGCGTAGTCCCCAACAATTTTTAAATTTGTGGTTAAAAACGGCTGTTTTGCACCAATCCTTCGTCTTTCAACTTGAACCACAACATACTCACCGCTTGTGTTAACTTCTGATTTTGGAATTTTGCCTACAGCATTGCCAACGTCAACATAAACGTAAAACTCATCTGAGCTTACCACTTTGCCCTTATATATTCCGTCAACGCTGACAAGCCACTTCCGAGTTAAAACATCCACAAAAGCAGACTGCAAAACAAACTGAAACTTGTTTAAGGCTTCAGAAATTCCAAGAACACGTATTCCCTGCAAATCATACCTATCCTTTATTTTCAGGTCTGGCGGAGCGGGATTATCCGAAAGCCCAAAACGCTTTTTTATGGCGGGTGATGGCTGAACTATTTCAAAACCATTATCCAAAAGCAGTTTTGTTAAGGCAGTTGTATAAATCCCCCTTACATTCGCTTTTAAAGCCATCGCCTTCACACTTCAGCCAACTTTCCTAACAATGTAAAGCCCATCCGCCTTTTCAACTTTGAATTTGACGCCTAAAATTTTCTCGGCAAGCCAAATATTTGTTTCTAAATGGTCTGAAACCTTACGTGTTAAATAGGCTGATTCACCTTCAGCCAAGGCTATATAGGGAATTAGCATGTCAGCCAAATGCTCATCAACAGTCGGCTTGGCGGAAATTTCCGCAAAAAGCTTTTCAGCGGCTTCCCTACCAACCGCCTCGCTTGTTTTTCCAATTTCGCCGATTGCGTCAGCCCCCAAAACAGCGTTTGTGTCCGTTTCAGCCCACAAAACAATGGAGCTCCCCTTCTGCAGAGGATTCGACATATCATTCACTATTTGAATGTCCGCCACGTAGCCCTTTTCCCTCAAATAATCATTTGCAGCTTTCGCCTGCCGCTCCGCAACCCTCCTCTCGGCGAGAAAAGTGCAGACTGAAACACCCTTCAAAGCCTTTAATCTACCAAAACTTTCCAAAAATATGGATTTCAGCGATTTACAAGGCTCAACTGTCATTGTCACTTCGCCCATACCCTTCGGATAATAGCCATATTTGTGGACTGTTATGGTTGAGTTTACTCCCATATATTTTAAAGCTGGCAAAAACACGTACCGCAAATAATTAACTGTTGGAGCATGTGAAACATCTGTTCCACCCTTCACAACGTGTAAATGCACAATGTTTTCTGCGAAAATGCAGATGGGCAAGACAGCCATCAAAAGCATGGGTATGCTTCCAGCCGTGCCAATCTCTGCCTCAACCTTTCCGCCCCTAACCTTTTTAGGTTTAAACCAAAGTTCCCTAGAGTTAAGCTCCGCCCCATCTAACTCAGCATTGCAGAGTTTCGCCGCTGTCAAAACCGCTTCTAAATGTTGTGGACGCAATCCAGGCTGGGGGCGGTTCTGCCTAATATTGTAAATGTGCAAGACTTCGCCGAGTATGGCGGCTAAGGCAACCGACAACCTGAGAATTGTGCCGCTTCCACTTTTTTGGCTTCCATCAACCTCAATCAAACAGCTCAGCCCTACCGCTTTCATAAACCTATTAAAAGATGAAAAACAATTAATAAATGCGTATGGGTATTAATTGCTAGAAAGGAAAGAAGACGTATGAGCGAAGAAAAGAAAATTGAAAAACTTGTGGAGCAAATAGATGAGCTTCTCCTAGTTTTAAACAGAGTCGCAGAAGACCTCCGAGAAGTTTCAATAACCCTAAAATCCATAGCTGTTTCACAACTCGCCCAACCACCAACCGCCCCAGCACCCATAACGCCCACAACACCAAAACCCACAGAAAAAACACAATCAATAGAAGACATAAAAATGATGTTTCCAGAAGACCTTGAAGACCTTTTAAATTTTGAAGAAAAAGACGATTACATAATAATAAAGCCCAGACAGTTTTTAGGTTCAGAAAACTTTGCAAAAATAGCTAGCGTAGTGCGTGGAATAGGCGGAGACTACATAAGCGCTGGAAAAGCCTCACACTTCAGAGTACCCAAAAAAAGAACATAAAAAGATTAAAGGCTGTATCCGTATCTTATTTCAAAATCTTTGAATTTGCCAGTGTAATTTTCCCATTTAACTTCGACGCTTGTAACTTTTGCGCCCGGCGGTCCGCAATGGCAAAAGCTTATGAGTTGTTTAACATTTTCTTCCTCACCCTCAAAAACGGCTTCAACTCTACCGTCTGACAAATTGCGAACCCATCCCGTTACACCTCGTTTTTTGGCTTCACGCTTTGTTTCCGACCTGAAAAAGACACCTTGCACCATACCGCTTACAAACACGTGGGCTCTAACTTTCATGTGAAATTTCACCGTTAAGGGCAGTTTATGGTTTAAGTAGTTTTCATTTTAACTTATCTCTCTCCACTTCTAAAACATGTCGTTTTAACGATTGCTTTAAAAATTGTTCGGTACAGTGCGAATTTTGAGGGAATACATATGTTAAGCGACTCTAATGGAAAGTTAATGGTTTACGTTTCAAACCTTGCATCATGTGAAAGGAGGCTGGAGCATGTGAAGGCGGCAGTTGAAAAAATAGCTAAATTGTTAAAGTTAACTTTTGAAATTGTAACGTTAAGTGAGAAAATCACACCGATATACGTGTATTACAAAAACGGTGAAGAAGAGGCTATTCCAGTATATTGCGATAAGGGCGTAAAAACCAATACACAAGAAATTTATAGAGCTTTAAGGAACATGATGTTTGTATTATCATTCCATCCCAAACATCCCGACTTGAAAGAAATAAGGAAGATTATGGCGTTTTCCTAAACTTTATAGTTTGATTCTCAAGCACTATTTCATAAGTCTGATTTACGTCAAAGTTTATGCCTAAACTTTCATATTCCTGTTCTGTTAGGAATAATATTATTTTTGGAATTGTAAATTCCATTCTCGTCGGGAAAATTGGCAGTTGCTGTTGCATGGCTTGAATAACATCTTGAACTATTTTGGCTTCTTCAGACTGGGGTCTAACTGCAAAACGGGGAATTGGGCGTTCCTCAACCAACTCTATACGTTTTCCGAGGTTACCATCCAAATCTCGAATAGACTCAATTTTACTCACTCTAACACGGAACATGGTTAATCTGGTAAAACAAGTTAACAGCCATTTATATTTATGTTTTCTAATGAACAAAATATAACAAGACACACAAAGGTTCGTTTCACTTCGCTTTAATACCAATTTTTACTGAAAAAAGGAGGGAGTTGGGTTTTTATTGTTTGTGTTTATTTTGCTTCGAAGTGAGACCATGCGTAGTTGCCTACGTAGTATATGTACCAGTAGTTGTCTATTGGCGCTGGCAAGTCATGCGTAAAAGCGTATTTGTTGGTGTAGTCTACGCCGTTTACGGTTAGCGTTTGCAGGTTCCAGCTGTTTATGTAGTTGCTGTAGTTGTTGGGGTCGCGTAACTGCGAAGTGGCTTGTAACCTCCAGCAGAATGTTCCAGAGCCGTCTTTTGTAAATGGTATGCTAATGTCTGTTGCTGGGCTGCAAGTGGCAGTAGCCGTAGCAGTAGGCGAAGCAGTCGGCGTTGGAGTAGGCGTAGCAGTAGGTG